>JAGFZX010000124.1 GCA_017889585.1 Bacillota bacterium | reverse complement strand
ATTTAATCATTTTTATTATACCACGACTAATTAGCCAACTAGAGACAAAAGTCCTACATTAGGACTAAATACCCTGACATGTTTTTCCATAGATATTGCTCTCCATCACTTTTAGCAAATGTTGATATCATTTTCCAGTTCATTTCCGAGATTCTTTAAAACGCCTCCCCCTGCAAAGTTAAGCTCTTTGCTGGGGGAGGCGTTTATTGACTTTAATTTGGCTGGCCGTTGAACCTATACAAGTGCTCTGATACTACTATTTAGCTCTCTTTACTCTTGATAACAGGGATAGAAACTATGAATTTTGTCCCCTTCCCTAATTTGCTTTCAACTTTTATTTGTCCCCCGTGCTTTTCTATAATCCATTTAGCGATTGCTAAACCTAGCCCTATCCCTCCGCTTTCACGAGAGCGTGCTTTATCTTCACGGAAAAATCGATCAAAGATATGCGGCAAATTCTCAGAAGATATACCACAGCCTGTATCTTCTACTGTAATTACCACATTCTTATCAGCCTGAAAGCTGCAAATGTGAACCTGTCCCCCTGCTTTGGTGTATTTAAATGCATTATCAATTAAGATAACCATCAGTTGATGCAGACGTTCTTTGTCAGCTAGCAGTTCTACGTTAGGTTGAATATTCCATGTTAGATTAACCCTATATATTTCTTCCATTACCTCGAACCCTTGAACCACAGTCTGAATAACCTCGCTTATGTTCACTGGTGCCAATTGTAGTTCCGCCTTATTGGCATCAGATCTAGCTAAGGTAAGAAGACTGGAAATGAGTTTGGTCATTCTCTTTGATTCTTTCATTATTGCATTAATTCTGTGACCTTCTTCCTCAATGGTATGTTTAGGATGTCTTAACATTAATTCTGCATTATTATATATTCCCGTGATGGGCGAACGAAGTTCATGGGAAGCCTCGGAAACAAACTGCTGTTGTTTTTCCCATGCTGCTCGAATCGGAACCATAGCACGTTTCGCAAGAAGATATCCAGCTAGAATTATACTGATCACGCTTATTATCCCACCACCTATAGTAATCCATAGTAGGTTGTTAAGTAATTCAACTTCAGAATCCACAATACTTACAGCAATTACTTCTTGAACTAGAAATCCACTATCTCCATTATAAAAATTGTTTTCATATTGATACGGTACGACAATCATGCGATAAACATGGTTTTGATATTCTTTAGTCTGAATCTCTCCTGTCGTTGCCAAGGCGGCGATTTTTGCGATGTCGTCAGTCTCATCAATTCTAAAGGGGGCTGGATTGACAATCCTTCCATCAGAACTCCGTAACAACAAGAATATACGCGGATCAAAAAGGGGAGGTGGAGCAGCTAGCGCAAAACGCCCTTGAGGTAAGTTAAATGAGTTCGCCTGTGACTGCATAGCATTGTCAACTTTGTCAAATAAGCGGAGAGCTAAATATCCATATAGTATTGAGGTAAATGCTATAAAAATCAAAAGAAACACAAGGGAATTCAAAGTTGTCAATCTGCGAGATGTACTTTTAAACATTACTATTTCTCCCTTAGAATAAAACCAGTACCGCGAACTGTCTGTATAAGCATATCCAAGCCGTAGGGAGCAAGTTTTTTCCTTAAATAATGGACATATAAATCAACAACGCTGATAGCAGCTTCAGAATCATATCCCCAAATGCGATCAAAAATTTGGTCTCTGGTAAGGATTTGTTCTTTGTTTAAAATGAGAAACTCCAAAATATCATATTCTTTGCTCCCTAGTCCGAAAGGTTGATTCCCGGCAAAACCATCACGAACTTTGCTACTTAATGAAATACCCCCATAACTTAAATCACCTTCTGTTACTAGGTTTCCCTTACGCCGTATAAGGGCCTTTATCCTCGCCAGTAGTTCCCTTATCGCAAAAGGCTTCACTAAGTAATCGTCCGCTCCCGCATCTAAGCCAATGACACGATCATCTACACTATCTCGTGCCGTCAGAAGCAATATTGGCACAGGACAGCCTTTTGCCCTTAACGTTCTAACTATTTCAAGCCCGCTTACTTCCGGCAGCATGATATCTAGCACTAATAAGTCATGTATACACTGTTGTGCCGCATACAACCCATGGTCACCCGTAGATGCCTCATCAACAACATAGTTTTCCTCTAATAATAGAGCGACAACGGCTTCCCTTAAAATATTATCGTCTTCAATGACAAGAATTTTCATCTTGATTCTCCTTATTTAACAAGAAAATGAATTTCTTTCTTATATTGCTTACTTTTTCACATAATATCCTACATAATTTAACTATCAATCCTACCCATTCAGGCAATTCCATTAATTGCATAGCAAGTACAAAAAAAACTCAAAAAATTGTAGTGTAGTATAAAAATCAGTAATTATGTAAACAAGATTTAATTCACATTGTTGTTTTTTAAATTAAAGGAGGAAATGGAATATGAAGAAATCGATTCATAACGCTCTACTAGGAATACTAGGCACATCCATGGGAATGTATATGATGGTTGTACCACTTACAACCGCTTATGCAAGTGAGCAACAAGTACCTTTTACGTATAACAGTACTGGAAAAAATGATCTTCAAAGCCTGTTAAACCAGATCACCCCTAACACAAAAATTAACAACGAAATACAAGACCCAGTAACAGCAGTTAAGGCATCAGCTGATAAAGTAGGATTCGATGCAAAGCTCGATAGTTTTAGCTTAGTAAGTAAAACGGAAACATCCGCTGTTGTTAAAGTTATTCATAATAAGACTAATTATAACGTTACCCTAAGAAACTCACGGCAAGATCATAGTCAGTGGGTTATTACTTCAGTTAAGAAATTTAGTGAGACAAGCAATACCGCTCCAATCAAAGATTCTGGCACTGTAAGTACTGGAAGTTCCTCTGCAGGATCTACTACTAGCACTAGCGCGGGTTCAAGTAATACGGCAAGCGCCGAACAACAAGCTGTTGATTTGCTAAATGCGGACCGTCGTGCTAATGGTCTATCTAATTTACAGGTAGATGCTCGTTTGACCGCTGTTGCCTTAAATCACGCACAAGATATGATTAATCGTAATTTTTTCTCTCATAACAATCCGGATGGACAAACTCCTTTTGACCGAATGAAGAAGGCTGGAATTTCTTATAGCGCCGCTGGTGAGAACATTGCAAAAAATCAAAGTGTTCAAGCTGCTGAAGTAGCCTTTATGAACAGTTCTGGGCATCGCGCTAATATTTTAAATTCAAGTTATAACACTGTAGGAATTGGTGTCGCTTATGACAAAACTGGTAATGTTTACGTAGTGCAAGATTTTATTAAATCTTAAATACCAACGTACACGTTTTATAGATAATTTAGCAGAGTCGAGATAAATTTCTCGACTCTGCTTGTTTGTCATAGAAAATTCTTCGATTTACTTTAACCATTTTCTTTACTA
>JAGFZX010000123.1 GCA_017889585.1 Bacillota bacterium | reverse complement strand
CTTGGGCATAGGTAGAGTAATAATAAGGTGTATCCGCTTCAAACTCAGCAGCACAAGTATCTACCATTTTGTAGGAAGGTACAATACCTTGCTGTTTACGGGAGGTTCTAATATCTTCTATTGAACTAGAAGACAATGCAGCAATGGTCCTGTCGGTAAAGCCCATCTTTTTGGCTTTCAACATACGTTCGGAAGGTATCTCCTCTGTTTTAAGCAGCACTTCCATAGCTATAATATTTTTAATCTTATTTAAGAAAAAGGTGTTAACACTAGTAATGCGATGGATTTCATCAACTGAAATACCCCTACGCAATGCCTCTGCTATCATAAATATCCGTTCATCATTGGCAACGGTTAGCTTTTTGTGTACTTCTTCTGTTGATAATTTCGCCATTTCAGGTATCTGCAAATGATTGAGTCCAATTTCGAGTGAACGTACTGCTTTCAACAGGGCGCCTTCAAAGGAACGGTCAATGGACATGACTTCCCCTGTAGCTTTCATTTGTGTGCCAAGTATTCTATCAGCAAACATGAATTTATCGAAAGGCCAACGCGGGAATTTTACTACCAAATAATCTAATGTAGGCTCAAAACATGCCATGGTTTTTTTCGTGACTGCATTTTGTATTTCATCAAGGTTATAACCAATCGCAATCTTACTAGCAACTTTTGCAATAGGATAACCTGTGGCTTTAGAAGCTAACGCACTAGAACGACTAACCCGAGGATTTACTTCAATAACATAATATTGACTGCTATGAGGATCAAGGGCATATTGAGCATTACAACCGCCTTCAATTCCGAGCTCACGAATGATTTTTAAAGAAGCGGTTCTAAGCATTTGATATTCATGATCACTCAGAGTTTGAGAAGGAGCTACTACAATACTATCTCCTGTATGAATGCCGACTGGATCAAAGTTTTCCATATTACACACAACAATGCAGTTGTCTGCTGCGTCACGCATAACTTCATATTCTATTTCTTTCCAACCAGCTACGCTTCGTTCAATTAATACCTGACCAATCATACTATATTTCAATCCACGAATTACGACATCAACTAGGTCGCTTTCGTTATCCACAATACCGCCGCCAGCTCCCCCCATGGTATAAGCAGGACGCACAATAATAGGGTAACCGATTTTCCTTGCAAAATCGCAGGCACTTTCTACATCTTCTACAGTAATACTTTCTGGAACGGGCTGGCCAATGGATTGCATCGTTGCCTTAAACAATTCACGGTCTTCTGCCTTTTTGATTGCTTCCAGTGAGGTTCCTAGTAATTCTACATTAAAATTTGACAGTACTCCATTTTCATATAAGTTAACAGCTAAATTTAATCCTGCCTGCCCTCCTAATGTAGCTAAGAGACCGTCTGGGCGTTCTTTTGCGATAATTGCTTCCAAAAAATCTGGAGTTAGAGGCTCTATATATACACGGTCAGCAATATTAGTATCTGTCATAATCGTTGCTGGATTACTGTTAACCAATATTACCTCCAATCCCTCTTCTTTTAGTGCGCGGCACGCTTGGGTACCTGCATAATCAAATTCTGCAGCCTGCCCAATAACGATGGGCCCTGAACCGATTACCATGACTTTTTTTAGATATTCCTTCTTCGGCATAATTAAACTCCCTTCGGCAACAGCGCCATAAATTCTTCAAATAAATACGTGCTATCATCTGGCCCTGGCGATGCTTCAGGATGATATTGTACAGAGAAGACTGGCAAGTTTTTATGGCGCATACCTTCTACTGTATTATCATTTACAGCCCTATGGCTAATACATACATCCAAATTTTCAAAGGAAGATTCCTCAACTGCATATCCATGATTTTGAGAGGTTATATGCACTCTGCCTGTTAACAAATTCTTTACAGGTTGATTGGAACCTCTATGACCAAATTTCAATTTATAGGTATCTGCACCTAACGCTAACGCTAATAATTGGTGACCTAAGCAAATACCAAAAATCGGTTTTTTGTCTATTAATTTTTTAATCGCCTCAATGGCATAGGGTACATCTTTAGGATCCCCTGGTCCGTTTGACAAAAAGACGCCATCAGGTTTTAAGTTCATAATGTTCTCAGCTGTAGTATCTGCTGGTACAACCGTTAAATTACAACCTAAATGATGAAGAGAACGTAAGATGTTATTTTTAATACCAAAATCCATTACTACTACATGAGGTCCTTTATTTTCAATCTTATATATTTCAGGAGTGGTAACTTCCTGCACTTCTTTCATTTCAGGAAGTACTGCGAAATATTTTTTGATTTCTTCTTCACTTGTTTCTGCTGGAACAATTACACCTTTCATCGTTCCATTAGCACGAATACGCCGCGTGATTGCGCGAGTATCTACTCCATATATACACGGGATATTATGATCCGTTAAATATTTTGTCAATGTGTTTTCACACTGATAATTACTTGGTTCCTCACAAAGTTCGCTAATAATAAAGCCGCGAACAAATGATTTTCTTGACTGTTCAAACAGATCTGCCACGCCATAGTTTCCAATGAGAGGATAGGTCAAGGTTACGATCTGACCGCAATAAGACGGGTCAGTTAGTATTTCTTGGTATCCTGTCATCCCTGTATTAAATACTACTTCTCCAACGGCACTACTATCTGCTACCAGATTTCCGTAAAACACAGAACCGTCTTCCAATATAAGTTTCCCTTTCATATACATACCTCGCCTTTTTGCATTACGAAGTTGCCATTCACTAGTGTAGCAACCGCTTTGCCCTTTAATATTTTTTTCTCATATGGAGTGTGTTTCCCTTTTGTATAAAAGGTACTACTGTCTACCACCCATTCCAAATCTGCATCTATGATCGTTATGTCTGCCGGGGCACCTATTGCTAGGCCCCCTGCCTTAATTCCTAATATACGAGAAGGAGCTGTTGACATCCTCTCGACAATCTCAACCAATGTAAACTTTCCTGTATGATATAGATCCGTCAAAACAACCCCTATGGCTGTTTCTAGCCCTGCAAAACCCGAAGGAGCTTGTTTATACTCTCGATCTTTTTCTTCAAAAGCATGAGGAGCATGATCTGTCGCAATGGCGTCTAATGTACCATCCTTTAACCCTTCTAACAAGGCGGCAACATGATCAGAGGAGCGGAGTGGCGGGTTTACCTTAGTGGCTGTATCAAAAGTTTTTACCGCCTCATCTGTTAGAGTAAGATGATGTGGTGTTACTTCAGCAGTGACCTTAACACCCCGTTTCTTAGCTTGGCGAATTAACTCTACTGCACCTTTGCTGCTGACATGAGCAATATGAAGCAAGGAGTTGGTATACTCGGCAAGCATTATATCGCGGGCTACTGCAATGTCTTCGGCAACAGCAGGTCGACCTTTCATTCCTAACATAGCCGAAACTGCACCTTCATGCATGACTCCTTCTTCTACCAAGGAT
>JAGFZX010000081.1 GCA_017889585.1 Bacillota bacterium | reverse complement strand
CTCATAAGAAACTAGAAATTTTTGACCCATAAAAATATGCTCCTCCTTGTAATAGACAGTTTTTTATTTAAACTGTCTATTACAAGGGGAGCATATCACTATCATTGGTAGTGGCTTTTTATCTTTTTATAAGGTTAGCAATTGTAATATATGAATTATTTATCCTAATGTGTTGATTTTATGGTTAAGATTTCCACGTTATATATCGATAATATAGGAAATATGGGAAAAAAGTCCTATTCGTGATAGTTAGCAAGTACTGGATTTTAATTAGAGTATACAACTCAATCCTGCACAATCAGTATCGAATTGGTAAATCTATAGTTTTATTAGATACTTATTATCTATTAACTCTGAAATGAGCATTTAAGGAGATCAGTATGACGGTCAGAATATATTATCATAACGAATATTGAGGACCTATCCATAGAAAAAAGAAGAGACTATCATAAAACGGCATCTATTGTGTCTTTCATGAATGTTGTTGTCGGTATTGTAAAGGTAGGGTATTTACGTGAAAAAATGCACGTAAACGTGTTCTGAAAAGGAATATCACATCCAGCCGTCTTAAGACTTGGTCAGAGGTTGAATGAAGCGATAAATGAATTTTATAATGTTGATTTGATTCAAAGGCTAGATAAATAAAAGTTCGGAGGCGATAACATGCACCCAAGAAAAAAGCGATCCTTGATTTCATTTGCGACTATCCGCACCAGTACCGACAGTTCGAGAGATTGCTGCAGGTGTAGGGCTGGCTTAAGAATAGTGCGACGGTTCATGAGCATTTGAATACGGGGATTAGTTGAGCGTTGGGCTAACAGTCCCAGGTTTATAGTGTTGACTGAGGGGTGATGTAATGGGAGAATTTATGATTATATAAATTTCATTTTACAATGAAGAAATTAACAAGAAGGGAATTTTGCTTCATAAATCACATAAAAATATGGAGGGGATTTAAATGAATTTATTCAGCAATATGAAAGTAAGCCTTAAATTAAGTGTTTTAATTATTATATCCTTGTTATCAACGGGTATTATAGGGTATACAGGATATTATTATCTTCAAATGTCAAGTATCGAAATGACTACGATGTATGCGGATCGGTTGATTCCAGTTCAGCTAATAAATGAAAACCGTTCAATTAGTAATAGAATAAATGCAGCAATACTGGAATTGATGCTTACTACTGATGAGAAAAAAAATCAAGATTTAAAAAGACTTATCGATGATCAAGTTAAAAGATATAATGTTAATCTCGCAGAAGTTGAAAAGTCTCATTTAGATTTCAAAGCGAAAGAATTACTGGCTAAAGCGAAAGCTTCTCTACAAAAATATCGTGAGATTAGGACTGAAGTTATTAATTTAGCACTAGAAAACAAAAATGCGGAAGCCTATACACTATATGTTAAAAGTGTAGATCCCCTCGCCACTGAAACTCTTGATAATTTTCGTGACCTTTCCGATTACTACGCTCAAATATCCAAGAAAATGGATGCTAACAATCAGGCTGAGGTTACAAAATCAGCACAGATTATGCTTAGTATTATTTTTGTATCCTTCGTGATCTTAGGACTTAGTGGATTCTATATTACCAGGATGATAACAAGACCCCTAAATGCAATGGTATTGTTTTGTAAAGAATTGGCGGCAGGTGATTTTCGTGATAAACCGCGGAAAGTAGTTAGAAAAGATGAAATTGGTCAAGTGGCTGATGCGTTAGCAGACATGCGATCTGCTCTTCGTAAACTGATGAAACATATTAATCAATCGGCTGAGCAGTTGGCAGCCTCTTCGGAGGAACTGACTGCTAGCGCTGATCAATCGGCTCAGGTATCGAACCAAGTTGCCGAATCAATTAGCGATGTTGCATATGGCGCAGAAAAACAATTACAAGCAGTAGATGAAGCATCTGCCGTGGTAGAGCAGATGTCAGCCGGTATTCAGCAAGTAGCTGCTAGTGCTAATCAGGTCGCTGGTAATTCATCTCGAGCAGTTGAAGCAGCAAAAGAAGGCGATAAGTCTGTGGAAAAGGCTGTCAGCCAAATGACTTACATTGAAGAGACCGTCAATAATTCAGCGCAAGTCGTTGCTAAGTTGGGCGAAAGATCGAAAGACATCGGACAGATTATCGATACAATATCTGGGATCGCCGGGCAGACAAACTTACTGGCGCTCAACGCCGCCATTGAAGCCGCCAGGGCAGGCGAGCAGGGCAGAGGATTCGCCGTCGTGGCAGAAGAAGTTCGAAAATTGGCAGAGCAATCCCAAGAGGCGGCAAAGAAAATCGCCACTCTAATCAGTGAAATTCAGGGAGACACCAATAAAGCCGTTGTGGCTATGAGTGAAGGAATACGTGAAGTTAAGGTGGGGACAGAGGTTGTTACTACGGCAGGCCAGGCATTTAAGGAAATTGCGGCAACGGTAGCACGTGCATCTGAACAAGTTAAGGAGATTTCCGTTGCTATGCAACAGATGGCCAGTGGCAGTCAACAGATTGTAGCATCGGTGAAGGAAATCGACGGACACAGTAAAACGGCGGTTGGACAAGCCCAGTCGGTGTCGGCGGCTACAGAAGAACAATCGGCATCCATGGAAGAAATCGTCTCATCCAGCCAAGCGCTAGCTCATTTAGCAATGGATCTTCGTGAAGCTGTTAGTAGATTTCAAATTTAGGTAATCTTTCCCGATGGCATTAATCACCTGCCAAACTGACAACAATATACCTATTACGTCTCAACTGAGAGCATCTATAATATTAATTATACTGCCTTACCTTTCAGGGTGAAGCAGTATTTTATTTTTGAGCATCTGCAACTTCCTTTCTATTCTATAAAGCCCTATAACCAAAACGAACATATGCTTCCTTGAAGGGTGGTAATATGAGTAAAGTTTTCGTGCAAGTTACAGCCGAGCATTATTACATCAATCATACCACTAGTCGGTAGATTACTATCAATAATATTATTATGTCCTATTGTAATTTGTAATAATATTAAATAAGTAATAATTACTTATAAAGAGTAGTGACATATTGTGTCGATTAATTTATAATTTAATTATTAAATTTTTATTAGATTATAATAAAGGGGAGGCAATATTTTGTTTAAAAGTGCAATAGTAGAAAACGAATTTGCCAATCAAATTGATAAGCTGTGTCAGTTACTAAAAATAGAAGAAAATCCAGAAAAGAAAGAGCAATTATTTATGGATTTAGAGAAAGCCCTTAATGAATTTCAATGTTATCGCTTATTACAAAAAATAGGCTTACATTCTCAACAATTATAATAAATATTAGGGGGGCAGACACCCCCTTTTTTTGTATAAAGAAAACCCCGCGTAGACGTGGGGTTCCAAAGAGCTTTCAGCGGTGAGGATGACATTAAAACTCCTTTTGATAAAATAAAGTTGCGGTCTGCCAACTGCAACAAAGTTATCAAAAGGAGGTCATTCGGGTATGAACGACACCCACAGTTTATCACACACAAAATGGAATTGTAAATATCATGTAGTTTTTGCTCCAAAGTATAGAAGAAAAGTACTTTATGGTGATAAGAGATTGGAAGTAGGAGCAATATTGAGAGAATTGTGCAAATGGAAGGGAGTAGACATAATTGAAGCGGAGGTATGCCTTGACCATGTGCATATGTTACTAGAAATACCGCCTAAAATGAGCGTATCTAGTTTTATGGGATTTCTCAAAGGGAAAAGTAGTTTAATGATCTATGAGAAATGGGGGAATATGAAGTATAAGTATCGTAATAGAGAGTTTTGGTGCAGAGGATATTACGTAGATACAGCAGGTAAAGATGCAAAAAAGATTAAAGAATATATTCAAAAGCAACTAAAAGAAGATCAGTTAGGTGAGCAATTAACGTTAGATATGCAAGAACCGTTTACGGGTAGTAAGTAGTATCTTATCGCATGTGGCAGACCGTATTAACGCCTTTTATGCGTGGCTAGTATTACAGGGCTACGCCCGTTAAGGAAAAACCACCGGCTAGGTCGGTTTTTTTTATAAATGAAATTAAGTAGATGGACATTGATTGTCCATCTATATTTGTTAGTATGATAAGGCAGGAGGTTGCATCGCTTCCAAATGCTTACGGCAACCCCAGTTCAGATATGTTGTGCTAGACTTAATAATATAGACGGAAAATAATACTACGTATTTACTGTGTTCTTTGAAAAATTAATAAATCCAGGAGTAAAGGTGTCCACTGAAGCAGGTATGGTAGGAGTGTAGAGCTATTTGTCAGACTTGAGTGTTATAAAATGCTGACGGGGAAGGGGGGACAAGTAAAATGGCATTATGTGATTCAGTGGAAGGGGATGCCAAATGGTTGGGAACAGAAACGGTAGTAGTGACAGAAACTCGAGTAAATGTCCGGTGGCATACTCATCCTGAGCTTCTTGCGCTGTGCTTTGCACCAGAAGGGAACGGCACAAGAAGAACGGTTCTATCATGACAAAGTGGTATCTTGTATTAAACGAAGCTTTGGATTGCTTTATGGTGAACCAACGGCAGATTTGTTCTGGAAAACATTTCCTGACGCAGTGCGGGACGGTTTAGGCAAATGGTGTTATAATCCGCCTCCAGATATTCCGATAGCGTGGCTTATTGATAAGGATGGCAGAAAGAGTGATCCTATCTATTAAAGTTGGATGAGGGGGAATATGATATGGCAAAGAGAAAAAGGAAAATAAATACTGTTTGTGATCAATCAGACCCTTGGAAGATGGTTGAGTTCCGACTTTTAGAACGAGCCGCCTGCAGTATTGAGGAAAAGAAAGAGTGCTTGCCCATCGTTCGAAAGGGGTTAGCGTTGTCCTTTCTAGCAAGAGAAGAGGGAATCTTATCATTGGATAATTATTTACCTAAGCCTGTTGGGGAAACAGAAGGGATTGAGGTAGAGAAAACAGGGCCTCCATTTGAGTTCAGTTTTTTTGAACACAGGTCCTATTTACTCGCATTTGAAAGTCTGGATACGCCAACCCTCCGAGAAATAATGCTACGCTATATGATTAGCAGCGGTATTACTGGCAAGAAGTTATTCGAAGCTTTGGTCGCTTTGCAGACGGCAGTGTGGGTTCGGTCAGGGGATTATACAAATTATGAAAAAGAAATGATGGCATCTTTGTTGGGTATGGAGTTTTATGATGAGATTGGCGCGATATTTACGGAAGGTGCCAACAAAATTGAGCAGGATAGGCGACGAAAGTGGAAAGCTTGTGCTGTCTGTACGGATGATCAGCGCTGTAGGCATAGTGATAAAGAAAGAGCTTATTGTGCGGAAGTATTGCAGTTTGAAAAAACGATAGCGGCAACGGAGGGAACCGTGCTGGCTGATCTGTTTCAGACGATAACAATACCTTTTGAGCGAGAGTCTGGAGTTAGTCAGTTTCAGGATGCTATTTCTGCGGTATCATTGGCCCTTGTTTTTAAGGTAGTGTGGGATTGTAGCACAAGAAGAAAGCTCCAACGAAATATGTCAAAACCTGTTTTGGATGCGGTCTACGAGTCGCTGGTTATATGGAGTATGGGTGATTGACTGTCTAATGGCATGTGAAAAAATCCGCAATAAGTTAGTATGAATAAATACAGCAGAGACAGATGGGATTCGTTGATTTTGCTCCGGATTATACTTGTCATAGCAGGTTCAGAAGCACTGGTTGTATTAGGACTGGTGATTGCTGACATGGCCGTTCCGATAGGCTCTGGTTAAATCGCAAACAGAGAAGGTGATATAATCAATTGCAATATTCCATGCGAAAAGAGGCCAGATTTGATGATCAACAGTGATATTTTCACTAACCAGGGAAAATTGCGATTGATGCTATTGCAGGAATTTAAGAGCATTGAAAGCTAAGATATAAAAGCTGATAAGATGCACGTAATCTGATTGGGGGAAATAATGAATTTAATAAGAATACTAAAGGATTATGGAAAAATAAAAAAGAATAGTACTTACATGCGCCTGATTGAAATGGAAACAAGTTGTAACAAAGAACATAAAATATATTGGAGGTTATTGCATGCATACTACGCAATCGGAAAAGCAAGATACACCAATTAATAGGGTCATAGAAAATTTCTCGCCAGAACTCGCAGCACAGCTTCGTCAGGTCTATATACATATTATGAGCGGAAAAGAACTTCGGGGATGGAATCCTAAGTGGAATATACAATTTAGGCCAGAAAACAAAATATTTCTTTACTATCGCGGGAATGCTCTTGTTCTTACTATCTATAAAAAGAGTAATGCGTTTAATGTTTGTAGTACCAATAATACTTTGAAAGAGAAGGCTCCAGAAATTTTTCAGAGTTCATTAGTTAAAGAAGCTACTGATAAGAGGATTGGAATTGCGATGGAAGAGCTATTTAAATTATTGATACAGGAAAACTGGTTAGAAATCATGGAAAAAGTCATTGACGATAACTATAAAAAACAAAACAAGGAATCGCAAAGGGGAGAAGAAGAGCGGGAAGATCAGGAAAAAGAAGTAGAGCAAAGACTGGCAGCAAAACTGGAGGGGCGTTCAGACTTCTTCGTGATTGATACCGAAATTAGAATCTCAGGACAAGTACAGAAAGATGACATGCTTGCTTTGCAAAGGGCTCAAGATGGTACGTATAATTTTGTGCCAATAGAACTCAAATTGTCTAGTGATGCAGGGACGGAACGGAAACGTGGTGGTAATAAAAGAAATGCAGTTGGACAAGCTTGTGAATTTTGTAAAACGGTTAAAAAGAATATAGATAAATTTAAAGAAAGTTACAAAATAATATATAACCATAAATGTGATTTAGGCATTTTTAATGGAACCAGTGAAATCGAGATTTTATCTGATGTGATGAATCCTATCGTATTAGTGATTGGGGAGTCTAATGATGCTGTTCAGAAACTAGAAAAGCATGCAAAAGATAAAACATGGAATAAGGACGGGGAAAAAGGGTGTGAAGGATGTGAAGCTAAAAATGTATGTGTAGTTACAGTTAGGTGTTGCAGCGAGACAGACTTTATCAATCATCCTTTAGGAAGGGAATAATGTATGCGCATCATCATTATTGTATAATTATTCGTGATAGCCTGCTAGCTGATTTACAACATATCAATAATATTGCAGGAACTGGGCTTATTTATTCGTTATGGGGAGGGTATTTACAAACTAAGCGAGTACAAAAATTCATACAGTATGCTGAGGATCAGCATATGAATATTACTCATTTACATACCAGTGGTCATGCCGATAGTAAAAAACTGCACAAAATCGTTCAAGCTTGTACACCTTGTAAGATAATTCCGATACATACAGAATATCCTGAGCACTTTATTAATGAATTTGATAATGTTCGAATCGTTCAGGATGGGGAAGCGTTATTGCTAAACCAAAGATATTTAAAGGATTAAGAGTGTTAGAAGGGAAGGTATTTCTATGAACGAAACAATGTATTGGCAAAAACAGGTCGACAAATTTATTGAGAACACATTGAAAAAAGAACGGGCAGAGGATTTGTCTTTAGCTAGTTGTATCGATGAAGAAATAGAAATAGTGAGACACCGTGCAGACAGATTTTTAAAAGAGGATCCTGAAAAATTTGTGATTTTCTTATATGTTGAACACCAATTAAATAAAAGTGATCCTCTTGGCTGTGCATATCCTAGTATAGTGGACGAATATTCAAGATATGCCTGGCACATTGTAGAACTTTATAAAACGACTAACAAAGATAAATTTTGCCGACAATTATCGAAATATGTAGAAGACATATGGGATAGTGTATGCAATAACGATCGCAACCGAAAGCAACAAATTCGTAGAACGGCTGACAATATAGTGAAAGTGATAGAGGAACTTTGCCCACTTATTGCTACATAATTGTTTGTGAAGGCACATGATTATCATGTGAATAAAAAAGATTATGCTGATGCTATCTTTGCGTATACCAAAGTGATTGAATTAAATCCAACATATGCAGAAGCTTATGAAAATCGTGAACGTACCTATTATCATGAAGGCAAATATAGATTAGCTCTTATTGATTGTGATAAAGCACTTAATTAAAATTCACAGAATCTAGATGATGTTATTGGTATAGGCTATACAATGAAAGCATTTTGAGTCAGATGTTATAATGGTATGCATTCTTATATTCAGTTTGGCCAATTTTGCACAACGGATTGCAATTTATTTTGTGTCATGCGGCCGGGCAAGGTCGCTACTTTTATTGGGTATAAATCCCACTAATGTATGTCTTACCGGAGTTGCTTTTTTCATATCTTGGAGAGAAATGAGAGTAATCAAACATAAGATATACATAAAATCCAATCAATATAAGGTGCAATGGAGAAATTTTTTCCCCAAGGCTTCTGGTAATATGTTGGAGGCTTTTTTGTTGTTAATACAGTGAAAAATATAGGTAGAGTATATTTTAGCATAAAACTCATAAGGAAAATAAAGGATAAATGCGAATTGGTGTATAAGTAGTAATTGATTTCAATTTTATTCTAGACCCAATCAATAGTAAAGTTAAGCTACCAGGAAGGGAAATAGCTGAATTATTGATAGAAACGGAGAAATTTATGAGAATCGGTTTGGTACGGCATTTTGAAGTTGATTGTTCACATAAATTTGTGATGACGGCAGAAGATTTTAGGAAGTGGGACCGTCTATACGATTGTTCATCCACTAAGAAGGTAGATTTATTGATGAGCAATACTTGGACTAAGTGTTATTGCAGTGATTTGTATCGGGCAGTAGAAACAGCAAATTGTATTTATAAAGGAACTATTACTCAATCAGAATTAATTCGTGAAGTACCGATTGCACCAGTTTTTGAATCTAATGTAAAATTGCCATATATATTTTGGCTAATGGCAGGGAGGTTGGCATGGTTTTGTTCGCATCACTCTCAGCCTGAGACTATAAACCAGACAAAGGATAGGGTAAGACGATTTATTTCAGGAATTCTTAAAGAAGATAATTTATTAATAGTGACACATGGATTTCTGATGGTGCAAATTCAAGAGCAATTGATTGATCGAGGATTTTCTGGTAATAACTTCAAGAGAGCCAAATGTGGAAAAGTATATGTATTTGAAAAAAGTGATTAAATTAATGGAAAATATTTATTCTATGTTAACGATTGAGTCTGCCTAACCACACCATTTACGAATACATACACTATAAGGCTTTATAAGCTCTGTAGTGTTTTTTATTTTACGCAAAAATAGGTCAATCTTGTGAGAGTGTCGCAGAAGTTTATTTAAAGGTAAGCATTTTGAGTCTGTTGAGTAATTGCACCAGAACCTGTATTTGATATGCTGCTGCGGTTTCGTTGATTGCTCGTTCTTCTTTTAGGAGGAGGTGGCACTAACAAGGAGTGCTCCTATCCTATTGATTGCTACTAGTACAATGGATGTATAAACCAACTAGAATACTGCCGCCATACCTGATGATAAGCGTGAACAGATTATTGAAAGCTCACAATATCTGGGTCAAGAATTAAACAACATCGAATGTTGTTTAATTTTAAAAATAAAAAGGGACGGATTAACATCAAAAAGAAATTTGGTGCAACAAATACATATTTCCCGATATCCACATCCAGTCAAGCCCTCTCCATGGCTGTCGGTATGGCAGTTGTGCAGGAGGTAATCGCAAAAGACCTTGCGACAAATGCTCAAGCACAAGGTAATTATATTATTGAAAAACTAAAAACTATAAAAGACCAATTTAAGTTAAATGCGTAGATAAGCAAAACATTACCAATGCTATAACAGGCAATCTGTACCAATCTACAGAGATGGAAGGTTTCAGTTCATCCCAAGTATTAGCTAAGGCCATACCATTGATGGAGTAAAAATTTGGTATCAGATATATGACGATACAAGTGATGGAAGAAGATACTGATATGAGTGGCTGGGAATGTCAGGGCGAGGTTTATACTTTCCCTGTGAAACACTAAAATTAGATACGGATTGAGATGCAATCTAGTGGAATTTTTATGGGGTGGCAGCAGTTGGGGGGGATGGTCCTATACGAAGGAGCTTGACTTGTGGCGTTGATTTAAATATGCTATATAAAAGGGATGTGAATGATGAAATTTATATTGAAATAAGAGGCTCGGGATTATATTATGGATAAGGCCGAAAAGACTGTCACGCTTGATATTGCTGAACGGCTACGAGGTTCATGAAGTAATGGCTGCGGTACGTCAAAGCGCCAACCGTCCGTGAGAGGGGGTACTCCAGCGAATCTTCAATTGTATGAAAAATTAAAGATTGATGATATTCATGTATATTACAGCCAGAGTTTGTCTCAAGTATTTGCATGTATTACAATAAAAATAGAAAAGTTATTTTTTATCAAGATATTGGTTGTTACTGGCGAAAGGTAGTTTATTTTCATTATCAGTGTTTATTATTCTATTGTGGAGGTTGTTAGCATGGCAGAGGATATCGTTGTAAAATTAACGTCTGAGTTTTTTAAGACATTATCCCATCCGGTCCGGATTAAAATTCTCCATTGTTTGGAGAAAGGTGAACTGTGTGTGTGTGATATTATTGAGGAACTCGATATTGAACAGTCTAATTTGTCTCAACACCTAGGTGTGATGAAAAAACAGGGGATTATCGACTCTAGAAAAGATGGTCAGAAAGTTATTTACCGCATAGTGTATCAATCAGTTATGGACGTGGTTGGGGCAGCTGAAAAAACATTGAGTGAGCAAATTAGCAATAGTCAGAGCATCTTGAAATTCTTGAAATAGTGTAAACTAGAAGTTGATCGTAGTTAATATTGACATTTCCAAATAATTACCATATTATAATATTATAATATGGTAATTATTTTTAGGCGGTGGTGGATATGTTTCAAACATTTGCGGATTACATGACCTACGAAGTGTTTAAGATTGAGCCTGGAACGCAGTTGGCTGGTGCGGTAGATTTTTTTATTTATGATTCCTTAAAAATATTTTTTATGCTGACCGTGATTATATTTTTGTGGAAGCGGGTGTGCCGCTAGGAGTGACATTTTCCTTTTTAATTTCTTCGCCGATGGTGAATGAAGTGGCACTGGTGCTACTCTGGGGGATGTTTGGTTGGAAAGTTGCAACTATCTATATTACGACAGGCCTAGTTGTCGCGATTGCCTCGGGATACGTGATCGGTAAGCTTAAGCTTGAACATCTCGTTGAAGAATATGTCTATCAGATGAAAGTAGGGCAAAGCGAGATTGTTGAAATGAACATCTCGCAAAAAATATACTATGCTGCTGACTATACGAAAGAAATTTTGGGTAAAGTGTGGCTGTATGTTGTTGTTGCCATTGGTATCGGTGGTGTTATTCATGGATATGCTCCAGAAGATTTTTTGGTGGCTTATGCGGGGAAAGATAACTTTTTTGCCGTGCCGATTGCTGTACTCCTCGGAGTTCCCTTGTATTCGAATGCAGCTGGTATTATTCCAATCGTATATGTGTTGATGGAAAAAGGTATGAGTATGGGGACGGTACTAGCATTCATGATGTCAGT
>JAGFZX010000122.1 GCA_017889585.1 Bacillota bacterium | reverse complement strand
GGGCAGAGCTGTAAAATTTCAGATTCCCGGCTGTATCGGCAGTATGTGCCTTAATCAGTGCCACATCAGCTTTCAATGGTTTTTCCAGTAGAAATTCTCTCCCGTCTACTGTTATAACTTCCTTGCCCTCGGCGACAATCGTTCCAAGGCCGGTTGGCGTGAGTATGCCACCTAATCCGGCTCCACCAGCACGAATCTGCTCAGCTAGGGTGCCCTGGGGAGTCAGTTCCACCTCAAGTTCTCCAGTATTCATCTGCCTCCCTGTTTCGGGATTAGTTCCTATATGAGAAACCACTGCCTTCTTTAGTTGTCGACTAACCACAAGTTTGCCGATACCTTTATCGGGCATGGCCGTATCATTTGCAATGCAAGTCAGATTTTTTATTTCTTTGTTAACCAGTGCATCTATCAGGCATTCGGGCGTCCCCACTCCGAGGAAACCACCAATCATAACAGTCATATTATCCTGCACAAATTCAATTGCTTGTTCTATCGTCGTAATTTTGGACATACCTTGCCTCCAATTTTATGTTATTAGAAGAAAAACCGGAGCGATCCGGTTTTCTTCTAATAACAGTTTCCCGATATTTGTTACAATGTAACCGTCACACCTTGCGCATATTGCTTTGACAAATAGCTGAAACCATTTACTCCTCAACCAGTTTGAACTTCGTTCACCAATTCGGCTATACGCATCGTTGGATGTCCTTTTATATAATTCCTGTCATCAAATGAATACCGATAACAACAAAAGCAACTATTGTTTTAATACCAACTATTGCACCGATATCTCCATAGGACGATCTATGCGTCAAACCACATACTGCGATAATAGTAATCACTGCGCCATTATGCGGCATGCTGTCCATCCCGCCTGAAGCCATAGCTGCAACACGATGAAGAACCTCAGGAGACATGCCTATGGCATTTGCCCAGGCCAGCCAATCTTTGGCCATCAGATCAAGAGCGATGGACATCCCCCCGGATGCAGAACCAGTAATACCAGCCAGCGTGGTTATAGTTATGGCTTCTGAAAACAGAGGTGATGTACCGATGTGGATACCTAAAAGTGCATCGGCGATGGATTTAAAACCAGGCAACGAGGCAATAACATTACCATAACCGACTTCAGAAGCGGTGTTCATAATTGCCAAAAGTGATCCGATAGCCCCTGTATTTAAAGCAGTTGCTAAACCATTCTTGGGCAAGTTGCGGAAACCTAAAGCGATTGCCAGGCCAATACCAATGACAACACCGATAATCAGCGACCAGATTGCTATAACATTCTTAACAGCAGGAGCTACCAGCGGTAATTTCATACTGAGGAACGGAGCTAGAATATTTGGATCCCATTGATAGACGTTAGTCATAATATAGTTTATAGACAATACGGCAATTAAAGGTAATATCGCCAATCTCCAATCAGGGAGAGTACTATCGACGGCTTCGTCTGGTTCTAGGATATGACCTTCGCCGTAAAATTCTCCTGCTTCATTGGCTTTTTTAAGGCGCCATTGAAAATAATACAATCCAAAACCAAAAATCAGTACCGACCCAATAATGCCTAACACAGGTGCAGCATAAACATTAGTTCCGAAATAACTCGCCGGGATAATATTTTGTATTTGCGGCGTACCTGGCAAAGCATCCATAGTATAAGTACATCCACCTAGTACAATAATTCCCGGTATTAATCGTTTGGGAACACCAGCTTCCTTAAACAATACCGCGGCAAAGGGATAAATTACAAACACAATAACGAAGAGACTGATCCCGCCATAGGCCAATACACCACCCGCAATTGTGACCGCTAAGATAGCGCGATCCTTGCCTACGATTTGCAGTATCTTACTGGCTATCGCCTTGGCGAAACCCGTTCCCTCCATGAGTTTTCCAAAAACAGCCCCCAGCATAAAAATAGGGAAAAAGGACTTGACATAAACTACGGCCTTTGCCATAAACAATTCAGTATATGAGGGCATCACCGAAAAGCCTTGGCTTGCAGCTGCTAAGAGTGCAAAAATCGGAGCAAATAGAATGACGGAAAAACCTCTATACGCAAAGAACATCAGCATGAACAGACTGAGTACTATCCCAAATACTTCCACAACAGATTACCTCCCTATAATTTCCCCTTTTTACTAGACAACTTATTTTGCATTATCAATAATATCATTGAACCGATCAAGGTAGCTGAAATCATTTACGCCGCCTTTGGCTTCTGCTTCTTTAACCAACTTGACGACCATGTCATTAAAAGGGGTTGGTACCCCACATTTTCGACCTGCCTGACTTATAACACCATTGATAAAATCAATCTCAGTCTTCCTACCTTTTTCCAGATCTTGGAGCATGCTGGCCTTGTTATTATGTCGGCCCCACACTTTTTTGTAGAAATCCATTTTTGATGGGATATCAGCCTTACTATTTAGTTCCAAGAACTCCATGTCAGCACCCTGCATTTCCACCATACGGTATCCCAGAACGTGACATACCTTGATAACCTCGTCCGCAATATGAGCAACGCAGACCATGGCCTTAGGATTGGCTAGAACATCACTGAAATTACCATTAAGAGCAGCAGACATACCGCTAAACGTAGAATTCATCAGCAATTTGGTATAGCGAATCCCCATCAGGTTAGTCAAGATTGTTGTCCCGCCAGCTGCACTAAGGGTTTCTTTCACTTTTTCTAAGCGCGGACGCAGCACTCCATCAATTTCGCCGATCTCAAAAGCAAATTTCTCCACCGCTTCCATGGTTGAAGTAAGTTCGGACACACCAGGCTTAAGCCAAGTAGCTCCAAATCCTACTGCGCCACCAATGGTTCTTTCTTTTCCAACGTACGAAGCTACAGAATCTTCAGGAACTCCGTTTTGTAACGTACATACAATACTATCCTTATGCAAATAAGGCAGCAGTTTCGGTAACGCTGTCTCGTTGGCTGTTTGTTTGGTCAACAAAAGGATAAGATCATAAGTTCCTGTCATTTCCTCAGGCGTGATTGCCTTTACCGGCTGATGAAGTTCTAAATTACCAGTAACCGTTGCTCCATTCACATTCAGTGCATCAACGTTTTCTTTAAAAGAATCAATCAACTCAACTTGCTTACCGTTCTTGGTCATTAAAGCACCAATGATAATACCCAGCGCCCCTGCTCCTAAAATAGCGGTTCTCATATTAATACCCCTCCAATTTTAATTAATAATTAACTTTTGCTATCCCCTTGAGATTAAGGATTTGTCGAGCCTCATCAGCGTTGGCAATTTCCAATCCAAGTCTTTCTGCGATTTCTTTAATCTGAATCACTTGTTCAGCACTTGATTTAGCTAAAACTCCTGGCTTTAAATAAACATTATCTTCCAATCCAACCCGTGCATTACCACCCATCGTCAAGGCAGCGGTAACTATTGGAAATTGAGCCTTCCCCGCTGCCTTGACGATGGGTGGTAATG
>JAGFZX010000121.1 GCA_017889585.1 Bacillota bacterium | reverse complement strand
ATTTGAAAAAATCCCCAGCACGAAAGATCTGTCAACAATTCTAGGCGTAGAGACATATTCAATATAACTACTCCATCGATATTTTGACAACTCTTCTACAATACCAGCTTTTATTGGGTTTTGATGGATATATTTTAAAACCGTCAGTAGATACTTGTCATCTTCAATGGGTTCACTTTTAAATCGATCCTGAAATAGATGCCCTGATCGTTTGTACTTCCAGTTGTACCAAAATACATAACTTACTCCGATTCGTTTCATAGTATTTTCTAGTAATTCAGTGCCTTCTTTCATAACCAGGTGAACATGATTATTCATCAAATAATATCCAAAAATTTCATACTCACTCTTTTGTTTATATTGCTTTATTGTATCTAAGAATTTTTCTTTGTCTTCATCGTCTTCAAATAGGATTTTGTGGTTAATTCTTCGAAGCATTATATGGTACATCCCACTTTTACTCTTTTTTCGTGCTTGCCGTGGCATCTTCACTCACCTCAATACTATTTCACATTATTATTTAAGGAGACACAAGAACCGTCCCCTTGCGTCTGCAAATTATATCATATTTATCCAGTTATAAAATTTAAGATTACTTAAAGCATTTTTTGCATGTAGATATAGCAAAAACTCAACTTGCAGTACGCTGACTGCTTGTTGAGTCTTTTGTCTACATCGGTTATGAATGATTTAGTGATCATAGTGAAAATGAACGAAACAACGTCCATCTCGTTCTCCTGATTTTATATTGTCGCAATACGATCTAATAAGAAAACAAGATAATCTCTTTTGGGCATCATCATCTTCCAATAGTTCTGCCGTGCTGGGTCTATCACAGTTGAAATCCATGATGGGACCTTCATAATCAATAAATACATCTAAGTTAAATTCATCAAACTTAACGGTTACAGTTATTTTGGGTGCTGTAACTTCTAATGCATCCGCGGAATCAACAAATTCACATATTGAGGAAGCTGCTTTGTGAATCACTTCTGGACGAACACCCCAGAGACGACCTTGTGCTTCCATAAAACCAAATATTGATTCTGAATCGTCCTTGCCAAGTTCTAAATCAATTGTTTTCTTGTCGGAAATACCTATCCGGAACAACCAATTTAGCAAAATAGCGGAAATAGCAGTTATGCTTAATGAAGAGTTTACTATCGGCTGAAGCCATTCTGGAAAACTGCGATATATTTCTGGTATAACATCAGCACCCAGTCCGAATATTAGCGATATTCCTATAACAAAGGTTTTTCTGGCATCCATCATGCGGGAGGTAAGAATTTGAAGTCCTGAAAGAATAATAAAACACATATTAATAATTAATATTGCTCCCATTACTGGTTTCGGCATGATTGTAAAAACCGCACTCAATTTCGGGAATAATGCCAAAAGAATACACGCCCCGCCCATAACGAAAGCAATCCTCCGGCTTGTTGCTTTCGTCGCAATGGAAAGGGCAATACTTCCCGAGCTACCATTCAGCGCCATTCCACCTAGCATTCCACTAATTACGTTGCTAACCCCCTCCGCCATAAGTCCCCCCTGTGTAGTATCCATATCTAACCGCTTCCAATTGGCATCATTACTTTTCTGACAGGTAGTAATATTACCTATCATCTTTATAGAAGCACAAATTGCAGTAATAACAAATGGGATAACCATTTCGTTACTAAAAGAAAACCCACTATAATTCACTTCCGGAAATGCAAAAAAGGGTGTTTGTGAAATCTTTGCTATCTGTGCATCTGTCAAAACCCCCAAATAATACGCGGCAATATAACCTGCCAACATACCAGCTAAGAATGAATATTGGCGCATTGTCTTTTTACCCCAAATATTTACGCCTACAGCTACCGTAAGTGATATAAACCCAATTATCGCGGATATCCCATCATATGTTGCTGGTCTACCATCTTCTGCTACGCCAAAGAATGTTGAAATACCAGACCTGATAATTGAGATGCCGACAGTAACTACAACTAAGCCTGTTACTTCTGGCGGAAAAAGGAAACGTAGTCGATGAATCACTTTTGAAAGGACTATTTCAAGTAAACCTGCTATCACTGTCATTCCGAACAGCAAAGAAAGCCCCCCTGCTTTTACAGCCATCATAGAAATAGGAAAAAACATAGAACCGGGGTTTTCCACACAAAGAAACCCTGAGCCAAATGATCCTTTTCTCATTGCTTGCAGGATACATCCGATTCCAATAGTAATAAACGTTATGGCAACAGTATTTCTGGCAAGTTCTTCTGTTCCGTTAATATAACCTACAATTATTACGGGATAAACCAAGTTGCTTGATAAAAATGCCAATTGCTGTAATACAAGTGGAAACATGACCTTTGCAGGGGGAATATCTTCTAATCTATACTCTAAATCTGTCGGATTTTTTCGAATACTCTTTTTTTCCATATAACTGTTCCTCCTATATATCTTTTTGCAGAGATAGGCAAATAACAGGTAGTTCTATCTTTTAGTGTTATATTGTCTTGATCAAAGATTTTTGCATGTAGATTAGCAAAGACCCAACTTGCAGTACTGCTTGTTGAGTCTTTCGTTGCACAAAACTATCGGTAGCAGAAATTCTTTATAGAAATACCTGAGAAATCCTCTGGTATTGTTTGTTGAACAGCTTGAGCAAGTTCGCGAACAGTCTCGGTCTGACTTGAAAAAACAATTTGTTTCTGTTTTTTCACAGGATGGGAAGAGGTGTTTTCCTCAATTTTGGTACTTGGTATAATGACTACCTGCACATCTTTGATATCTCTTTCCACGCTATAACGAATAAGATCAACAGTCTGCTGTACCTGACGCATTGACTGGTCAGCACCAACACCGAGATATATCTCGACATGAATCATAACGTTTTCCATACGAACCTTAATGTCAAATACATCCTCAAAGAGTTCAAAATAAGTAACTAAATTCTTAAGCACGATTACAGCAACCGATTCTTCCATGCTATAAAATTTAAATAAATGTGACTGCAATATGGTAGCTTTCACTTCAGGTTTTATCCAGCAAATGCCCAACTCACCATCAATTTTAGCAAGAAAACGAGCTACATTAGCCAATTCTTCTCCTCCAGCTTCGGAGAGAAAATCAGTAGCGGAAAAATTACAGATAATTTTTCTAGCACCATCATTGATGAATTTCATCAATGTAGATTTTAGGACAATAGCAGCATTAGCGTCAATCCGTGGCGGTAACAAGAGGCTTTTTACTTTTTTATTCTCTGCCATAAAGTCACTCCTTATCTAATGAAAAATTGCGAATCCAGTTTCTATCTCAAGGGTTTTCAATTTATTGCGCCAGCATCAATTTTACCTATTTGCTAATAAGCCATACAATATGTTTATACTGGTCGGTGACATCTACTAATGCCGAACGTTCTTGCTGGAGGATCTCCTTTTCACCAAACAGTTAATTTACTTTTAATCAAACTTTT
>JAGFZX010000038.1 GCA_017889585.1 Bacillota bacterium | reverse complement strand
AGCCTATTTAAAGTATTGTGAATTAAATGGCAAGACATCGGATTGTTTGATTCCTATGTGTGGTGCTGGTCTTAAATCTGATCACTAATTAGCTGGCAAATATCATTTGCAGATGCACTAAGAGGAGGTAAAAATGCAATATCGAATTCAAAGAAACGTTGAACATATTGATTGGCAGGTGGTTTGTAGGGTATTACAGGAAGCAGGACTAGCAATACATCCTGTAGAGTTAACGAGAAAAGCTTTTGAAAATAGCTACTGTAAGGTGTTTGTATTTGACAATGACTTATTGATTGGGGTAGGCCGGGCGATTTCTGATGGTGCATATCAGGCGGCAATCTACGATATTGCTGTTTTGCCTGCATATCAGGGAAAAAAAGTTGGCAGACTGATTGTCGATGAAATTCACAAAGATTTGCAGAAAATTAACATTATCTTGTATGCAAGCCCAGGAAAAGAACCATTTTATGGTAAAATAGGTTACTATAGAATGCTTACGGGAATGGCGAAATTTAATAATGAAAGTATAATGCGTGAAAAAGGATTTATTGAGTGAGTTTTTTTGTAACAAAGTATAAAATAAAATGACAGGAGTGATTCTATGAGTGCAATAGCTAAAACCCCTCAGCCGCCTTACTATGCGGTAATATTTACTTCTGTAAGAACCGAAGGTGATAATGGGTACGAAAAGATGGCTAACGAAATGGTTGAAAAAATATTTCATCAACCAGGCTTTTTAGGGGTGGAAAGTGTTAGGGATACCGCCGGAATAGGCATAACGGTGTCATATTGGGAATCAAACAAGGAGTATTTATTATTTGGGGAGGAATTTATTATGGAACATGAATTAAAAGAGCTTATCAAAAAGTGCGACCTTGCAATAAAGCAAGAAGATTTTGATACACTGATGAAATACTATACTGATGATGCAATTCTAGTTGTAAAGCCGGGAATGATTGCACGAGGTAAAGCTGAAATCAAAAAAGCATTTATCGCAATTGCGAAATTTTTTAATAATAGTATTGTACCAACACAGGGAGAAATGATTATTTTAGAAGCCGGAGACACCGCGTTAGTTATCTCTCAGACGTTCCTTGAAGCCGATATAAAGGATTCGGAATATTCTATGGAGAGAAGGGCAACATATGTATTCAAGAAAGATTCACATAATGGCTGGCTTTGCGCAATTGATAACTCATATGGTACAGACTTACTCAATAATAAATAACAGCGATTAAGCAGCCCCCTTAGACTATGTATCAAAAATAGACAAACGACCAGCTATTACTGTTTTCGTTGTATTATCCGAACAATAGTTCAACAATACAACGAATCAATATAAAGCCCTAACTATTTAAAAGGGTAGATTGAAAGAGCCATATTCCAATACTGAATGTATAGGAATATGGCTCTCTTCCAATCTCAAAATTCCTTAGCGTACGTTTTGCTGGTGAGACCCCCTATTGAAGTTTTCAATATGATTAGGATGCAGTAAATATATTGGATACAGAGTATGTAGAAAATAAGGATGTAGATCTTTGTGATGGTGGATATGTGATGATTTTGGCATCGTAGTTGTCATGCACTTAGAGTTCTTGCTAGATACAAATTGGGTCGTATATTTACATGTTAATGGGAATGTAGGTGAACTTGATTCTAGTCCAGGTGAGTGAAAGGTACTACCTGATATTACTGTAATTTTAAATGGAAGCGTGAAGAATGTTAACTATTAAAAAAGTATTGTCAATCACATATAATGAAGTTCACATAATAATACAGTCATGACTCAACGGAACTGTCCCCGTGAGTTCACGCCCGTGAGTTATTTGGATAAAATTAGCCAGAACTACTTTGATCGAAGTCCCGGAACAAGAGAGTGAATAGGCAATTATTACTGGCTATATTTCTTATTTATTGCCAAAATTGTTTCAACTAGCCACTTAAAACTGAAACCCATTAACAGGTAAATCGGAACCGAGTAGTAATATTGCCACTTTAGCATTTTATACATGCCTAAATAATCTAGGGCTGGTTCAGCAACAAAAGCAAAGATTGCTGTCATGATAACTATTGCCTTTATATAGGAAGGCCACAGGGGAAAGTATTGGTAGACTAGCATATAGATTACTGGCAATACTGCATAGTTTATAGGAACTAATTGGGGGTAAACGGGCAGTAACTTATATGGATAATACCACAGAATCAAATCGCTCCCTAGGTCATCCATCCAAGAGGCGGTCGCAAGAACAAACATACCTAGCAAGATAATAGCTGTAAAGTGTTTCTTATCGACAAGAATTCCCCACACTATCCAAGGTCCAATGAGCAATGCAAGAAGAAGCCACCATTGCCAGGTAAATACGGTGTCCTGAAGCCATTGCTCCATTCTCATATCAGTGAAAACAGACTGTGCTTGAACTATTTTGAAAGCTGACTCGGGAAAGGGTAACATAAGTTGTATCAACTCCTAATTTCTGAGAATTTCAGTTACTGGTCAGTTCTTCCTGCCAATACCAATAGCCAAATGGTTAAATAGAACAGTTTCCACAACCTCTACTTCATTCGGTTTACAATGTACGATAAGCACTACCTCTGTATTATAATGAAAATTTTTCTGTAACTCTTTTTTATAAAGTAGGTATTTTATGATCAGTCCCAATACTATTCCACCAATGAAGCTCAACAGCCCCCATATAATCGGACCCCACTCCCACATAAAGCCCCACATAACGCCAAGGGTCATAAAAATCGTTGCCAAAATGGTGGGCAAGTCAAACATACTTTGGCCATCAGCCCGGTGGAGGGTGTCAAAGAGTCTTCTTTCCTTTTTCATCTTATTCAAGGGTATTGCGCATATTCGATTCGCTTCTATGCCTTTTTGCATCAGATCAGTGATCGCAAGCTCAAGGAAATTTGAATGTTCAAACGACGCAACGACATGCATAGTTATATTCACCTCCTATACAGGCATTATAAAGTCTGGGGCTTGAAACTCCCTGGCTAAATAAGCAGCCTGTTCCATTTCAAATAGTCGATTATACTCAACAGTGTTAGCGTAAGCATCATATATCGCAAATCCCAGTATTGAAGGCATATAAAGAAACCATTCCAGGTTTAAGACTGTTTTTGTCTGCTCAAAATCACCTAAAGCCGTATACTGAATCGCCTGAAGCAAATGGGACATATAGGATATCCCTACCCACCAAATTAATATAAAAAAAGCTGTGGGTATCCGGTGGCAGTAGAGATGGCCAAGACCTGGGGTACAAATAGTCCACGCTACGCTAATCCAAGGGATGCGTTTTTCTAATGAGTTCGTTTCAAAAAAAGACATGCTCGTAGCATCGATGGGAGAATGATGTCGATCAGCCAAGAGAGAATTTTTATTTAAATCCACCGTCAAGCGATAACTTGACCAAATACAAAAACACCAAACTGGAGCATATAAGAGTAGCCATCGTATATTCACGATTTCTTTTGCCATTTCGAAGTGACCTGTAAAACTATATACAATAGCAGTATTGAGATTTGCTTGTGTATTGACTAACATTTCCCATGAAAACATTAAAAAGCCGATCACATAATTTCCTAGACTGATATGTCCAAACCCTGGAAACGCGGCTGACCACCAGGCAACCGTAAAGGGGTTTCGCAGATGCAAAAAGTTAGTAGCTATTGATGATGCAACAGCTTTAGGCCGACGTTGTGTTGGGGACTGGGGGATACCATTCGGCATGTTAGCAGCTCCTAGTTGTATATTTTCATATCATAAAGTAGATAAATCCACTTCCAACCGTATTCCAGATGAAAAATTGCCTCCAATTAGGACTATACTGCTGAACCAGCATATAGGTTAATGAGGTAATTGTTAGGTTGCAGAGAAAGGTACTTGGACCTAACGGTAAAGCGTGGATTTTGTAAAACCGAAGTCCTGCCGTTACCCCTGCTAAAACGATAATGATTCTCATTGAGACAAGAAAGGAGTCAATTAAGAGCAGGGCCACCAAGGGACTTTGTCAGTCAGTTTATACCGCACCATATAGGTTACTGCAATAAAGGCGATGAGAAACCAATACTTGACCGTGGTAAAACTTGAATCAGTAACTATGATTCTTGCGTTGTCGATCACTAATCACCCAAGGGTTTCGGTGATATATTAGACTGACGGTATAGAATAGGTATAAGAATAGGCTTTGAGCTGCCCGGGCCAGCAGAGGCGTCGAGCTAATATCGGACAGTCTTATAAAATATCACTACGAGTATTGTATCTATTTGCCTAAGAGTATTATTTTGCCAATTTAAAGGGGGAAATATACCACTACTAGGTGAAATGGCAATATCAAGAGTCTAGGCATACTGGATATTAAACGATGCCACCATCTCTAACGGTGCAAAATGGCCTCAGCCCTTTGCGGCTTGGGGCTTCTTTTTTGTTTAATTCCATGGCGTGGGAGTAACTGCCCTCATTCTCTACAAAATATATGTTATTTTTCGAATTCAAAATAATAATGTATTGAGGATACTGGCGAGGATTAATCTGTATTGTAGTCAACAAAGAACGGTCAGTGTCTATGGGAGAAATAGCTGCCTATAGTTAGAGTTTGCAACTGGCATGGATATTGAGGGAACTGTTAATAACAATGTTCACGAAAAAAGAACAAAATTTGGAAAAAAAGCAGGAATTTTGTAGTTTTAGAAGAATATAAGTATCGAGACATATGTAGAATTTCTTAACTTGAGAAGTGTTCCGAGAAGCATTGCTAACGTGTAGTACACTCACATTTGTATTGCAGTAAAATGCGTATTAAGTAAGGAGGGATATCTTGATTCGAGGCTATCTGAATATCGTTTTGTTGTTTTTAATAATTTTGCTTATTTCAGGATGTAGTGAAAAAGCACCTAGTAATGCAGTCATTAAGTCATCACCAAGTTCTATTGTAGAAGATAAATTGATACTTGCGGGTTCAGGAAGCAATATTCCAATTACTTCGAAATTAGTCGAGGGATATCGTATTAAAACAGGCGAAAACGTTGAAGTTTTAGAAAGTATTGGAACCGACGGAGCTATTAACGCTATTAAGTCGGGACGTTTAGAATTAGGTCTCGCTTCGAGACCTTTAACTGCCGAAGAACGTGAATTTGGCTTGAAGGAATTGCCCTATGCACGTGTTGCAGTTGTATTTGGAGTCCACCGAGATGTTCCTGATACGAGAATTTCTACTTCCGAGATAATAGAGATACTTAAAGGCTTGAAGACGACTTGGTCTAATGGCGCGAAGATATATGTTTTTGTCCGAGAACCTAAGGATAGTTCAAATATTGTATTATATGAACAAATACCTGGCTATAAAAAAGTTTTATTTGAGTCCTATGCAGATCGCCGGTGGGAAGTTTTGTATAGTGATGGTGGGATGACTGGTACGTTACAAAACACCAAAAATTCTTTTGGTGTGGTAAATACTACAGATATAGCAACAGTCAATTCTATTAAGGCATTGGACGTTAATGGCATATCGCCTACCCAAGAGAATGTCCTTAGCGGTGACTATAATCTAATCAAAGATCTTACGTTCGTTTATAAAGATCAGCTTAGTATTCGAAGTGAGAACTTTCTTAATTTTGTGTTTTCACCTGAAGGTAAACAGATGCTAACGAAATGGGGGGCCGTCCCCTTAGGGAGGTATTGCTATATCAACTAGACTATACTTTTCTGACAAATTTGCAAAACGGATGAAGATATTATCAATGTTAATTGGATTGGTGATCAGCCTCACTATGCCGATTTCCTATTTTATAATTAACTGGAAGGAATTTTACTCTCAAGCGGAATTACGAAGTATGGAGATTACATACAATGCAAAGTCAGCTGTTAAGGAAAATCCTGACTTATGGTATTATAATATATCTAAATATATGAAAATAGCTGATGATTCTAAATTTCGTAAAGGGATAAAGTCTATTAAAGTAGTTGATAAAAATGAAAACCTTTTATTTGAGGAAATCCTAAATGATGAAATTGACATGATTCATTCATTTCGTAATCCCATTAAGTATAACAATGAAGTTTACGGATTTATTGAGATTCAGGAAAGCATAGAAAAACTAGTTGTAGAGACGGCTCGGCTGGCTATTTTCTTTGCGATTCTTGGTGTATTCATAGGAATAGGGTTATATAGGCATTCTGTTAGTATTGTAAGACTTGCAGAGAGAGATGTTTGGTATCATGCAGAACAATCTAAAAGGGAAGCTGATTTAAATGTAGCTAGACTAGACCGACTAAAAATTGTAGGACAAATGGCAGCCTCTATTGGCCATGAGATTCGGAACCCGATGACCACTGTTAGAGGCTATTTGCAGTTTTTTTCTCGAAAAAAGGAGTTTTTGCCTCTTGCATCTCAATTTCAATTATTGATTGATGAGTTGGACCGAGCAAATAGCATTATTACTGAATTTCTTTCATTGGCCCATAACAAGATCGTAAAAAAGAAGAAGTGCAACCTGAATAGTCTTATCGAAAAATTGAAGCCATTGATTCAGTCGAATGCTCTCCTTCGTGGATTATCAGTACAGTTTGATTTAAAGGACATCCCGGAGATCTATATTGACGAGAAAGAAATACAGCAGTTAATAATGAATATTACTCAAAATGGCTTAGAAGCAATGACTTCTGGAGGCTGCTTGTTTATTAAAACAGATGTAGAAGAGAATGATACCAGGCTATTAATTATTGACCAGGGTATGGGAATTGACCCTGACATACTTCACAATCTTGGAACACCATTCTTTACAACGAAAGAAATGGGAACGGGACTTGGGCTCGCGGTGTGTTATAGCATTGTACATCGCCATCGGGCTACAATTGAATTCGTAAGAAGTGAGGAAAGTACGATGTGTATAACTCGTTTTCCGCAATCGGCAGATTTAGTGGATAACCATGAAATGTAGTAGTAGTAAGCTTCTTGAACTCTAGTGTAGAAGCATAAATAACGTTTGTAATGCTCTAGGAATTTTTTAAAACATATGATATTGAATGTGATAGCTGCAAATAGTAAATCCCAGGGATGCCAATTACTTATAGCAAACGTACTTTATAAATGTCTGTATTTTAGTAAGCAGATTTCAATGCTAGCTGCAGTTAGTAGGCAATGATGGCACAGTTAGTGCCGATTTTTTTTGAAGGGATAATAGGGATAGATCGATTGTCCTAGGGGTAAAAATGAGGGCTGTATATTTGAGAAGACATGAGATTAAGATTGACATATTTATTTGACCTAGAATAAATTTTCATATTTTTATGTCCATTCTTATTGAATTATAACCATTAAATAAAAAAACCAGCAAGCAAAATTTTACTTGCTGGAATTAAAGCAGACTCTATAGATTTACAGGCTTACTTGCCTTACGGACTGCCGATAAAGCTAGTGATACTACCATTTTAGCGTCACTAGACGATGCTCCATATTGTTTAACTATACTTTTAATTTCATTTTTAAATTTTTGCTCATCAAAATCAATAATCATATTATCACCTCCCTTCGAGGTGAGATTTCGACGAATGGTAGACTTAATCTGTAAACTCCACAGTATAGTATATGCATATTGATCCGGAGGAGGTGAATTAAATGTTATGCACCCTATGTGGCCCATTTATATAAATTATGGCCAGTGGGTTGTGAAGTTCGAAGATAAGTTGGTATTGGCTTGCAGGGATGATAGAGAATATAGATATTACAGGAGGTATAAGTGTAGAGGGAGGTTGGGAGCATGAACATGTTCTATCAGAGAAAGCAGTGATCTATAACTGTGTTGCAGATGGCTATATTTGTCTTGGTGGTGTTCTTAGTTCCTTGACCATTATGAAGGGGTGATTTAAATTGCAAGTGCTGTGACATCTTTTAAGACCTATGCGATGCCGATCATTAAATACGGCGCAGGGGCTTATTAGTAAGGATGCTACAGTATCAGCGGAATATCATGTTGGCGGTCGTGAAAATGGATTTGAGATTAAGTATACTAGGAAAACGGGTAAGCTGTTTTTATTATTTTAGTATTTGCCCTGCAGTCTAGTATTGCTGGTTTTTAGGAATATAAATCCAGTAATGACATAGTATGACTCTAAGGGGGGAGATACGATGAAAAAAATTATTGTTTTAAGCACGATAATAATTGTAGTGCTTAGTTCAGGGTTATGCATGGCCAATGGTCTTAATCAGCATCATATGATTCCTATGGGTGATTGGGTTGCAGAGTGCCCACGATGCCATACTGATTGTCATGATTACACTGAGACTGGAGATTTTACTTGTGACAGGTGTGGTTATAAATTCCATACAAATAAATTGAAATAAAAGCCGTCTTGCTCTTAAATGAAGATTAATCAAATCGGCAAGGGATTGCCAATTTAAAACGTCTCAGGGACGGCCGATATAAACACAATAAAGTTATCAACAACGATTAACACATTGTTAACAGGCTTATCCACAAGAAATTCTCTGCCAAGTCGCAATGACCTGATTTTAAGGATGATTGGGTTGGAACGTATTCAAACTATCCATCATATGATGCAGACTATTTATGGTCTTATAGAATCACTACTGGCTTAGACAATAAATTTGCTATACAATATGATAATTACAAAGTTAATGCTGATTGTATAACTTATAGTAATCGCAATTATCATTTGGCAAATCAAAATATTAATCTATTATATCAAGCTGCTAAGCAGATATTCCCATTTATAGGACATAATTTATATATATATAAGTTGGTATAGGTCATAATTTAGGCAAAAATATTGAATGGAATATTTACGATAGAGATATTAAAATTGATCACAAAGACTTTATTTATTATGCTCAAACAAACAACATTGAAAGTAAAGGTATTGGAACTGGCATCACATATAAATTCTAAATCAATCTAGGCAGCTGAAGATCGTATATAGCACACAGCACCGTCTTACATTAATTGGTAGGACGGTATTTTTTTATTTGCCTTAAAATAAAAAAATTCAAGTTAAGCAATGAAGCTATGTCACAAAAGAACTCTATGTCTGAAGATGACTGTCCAGATAAAACTACGAATAAATTTGAAGAGCTATTTCTGCTATTCGGTTGGACGCCAAAGGAATGGAAAAACAGGGCAAAAGACCTAGCAAATTATGCCTTTGGTACATTTTAAAAGACTGAGTTTATTGCGATAATATAAGTAGCAAATTAAATGATCGATAAAAATTTTAATAATAAGGATAGTGTTAATGATGAACGTTAAAAGTATCAATAATATAGAGATAACAGTCGCAGGTCAGATTAGCGAGGATGAGATATCAACTTACCTTACACAACTACAGGCCAAAAATAAGTTTAAGATCATCAAAGCTGACATTAAAGTGGATGGTGAGTATGTGGATATCAATTATCAGACAGAATCAATACCCTTTAATCGCATTCGTAGAATAACTGGATATTTAACAGGCAGTACTGATAGTTGGAATAATGCAAAATATGCTGAACTCAAAGACCGAGTTAAACATGGATAAATCACAAAAGCCCCGCCTATCTTAATTTGGTAGTGGAGTTTTTTAAATTTATTAATGTAACTTTGTATCAATTATCCTGTATACTATTAATTGTAAGACAAATGCTTGATTATTGGAAAATGCGAAGAGGTGACTTATGGCTATAATAAAAGAAAATAGATGGTGTTATCACCCAGTTGTAATTTTTACTGGAATACTAATGCTATACACTGCTAGTAAATCAATTATTGCACTATTTAACTTATAATTACCTAAGTAAGCCGCCTTGCTCTTAATTGAGTAAGGCGGCCTATTTATGAAAGGAGAACTATGTGGAATTAGGAATACTCTCAGAATCATACGAATCAAGCGGTAATTCTGGCGTAATAAATAAACATGACGATGATTATGGTGGTATGATTTACGGAGCGTACCAGTTTAACAATGGTGCATGGATAATACAATCGACGATTCAGTGGAGATCTGATAATAAGATCCTATCAGAGTAAAATTTGATAACCTTACAGCGGCCAAATACGATTTTAATACCGATGGCAAGTAAGGATAGCCCTATCGTATTACTACAGGCTTAACAAGCTTATGTAACGGTCATTGAATAGTATTTGCTGAGTCCTGACATCTATTATATACGTGGATCTGATGTATGGAATAAGGGGAGCACAAGAGGTCGTATAGGGTGATGACAGAATGTCATGATGCTTATGATTTATTGCAGGGCGAACAAAATTGACACTCCTACAGATGAACTAGTGGGAGTGCCAATTTGTAGTTGGTTTTATTTATCGCAACTTTGAATTTTTACATTTTAACGCAAAGCGAATGTAGTTTTCCAGCGATGCAATTAAACAATCAGCTTGCATAGAATTGATATTTGTCAAATCTTTCATGCCTATCTCATCTTCGGTAATCTGATTCAATTGAGAAGGATGATAACCCAAAGTAAGTAATTGATTTTTTAAGTCTTCTATAATAGTATTAGGATTATTCAATGTAATCAACCTCCCAATATAAGTGGTCGGTTACACTATTAGCTCCTGTCATTCCAAGTGTCCAATTAAAGAATGACATTCATTACTCCCAGATTTATCGTATATTAATTTCCTTTATGTGTCAATATTAAAGTTTAACCACGTCGACAAGAATTCTCCCGTCCTATTAGGTGAAGGAGTATGTCACTATATCATATAAATAATATAATTCAATTCAATATTTAACGTTTGGACAATAGCAGACTACTCCATACTTAATGACGATACTGATCATACTGGATACGGCAAAAAGCCTCGTCTGATCTTTATTGGTAGGGAGGTTTTTAGAAAGTATTAATGTAACTTTGTAACAGTTATCCTGTATACTATTGATAGTAATACATATACTTGATTAGTGGAAAATGCGAAGAGATGACTTATGGCTACAATAAAAGAAAATAGATGGTGCTATCACCCAATTGTAATTTTTACTGGGATATTAATACTATATACTGCTAGTAAAGCGATTATTGCACTATTTAATTTATAAGTATCTAAGTAGCCGCCTTGCTCATAATTTGAGTGAGGCGGCTATTTTTGTTATATTTCCACCATGGGAAATAATACGTGGGAATTATTGTATATTGTTGAAATTTTAAGGGAAAAGAATGTTTTTTGAGTAGAGTAAAGTGGTCGTGTAAGTTATATCCGAGCATTACATAGATGGCAAAGTCCGAACACTATCAGTCAAGTGAGAAGATGGGTGGGTATTTATTATTATTTTGTCTACAACTGGAAAATTTACGGTGCAAGATAGAGGGCTTACGTCAAAGAATGAACGAAATAGCACTCATAAAAGGGATATCAAATCCAGACATTTTCTTCCTGAGTGTTTTAAAGATTAGTTTTTAACCTTTAATGATGGACTCAAATTGCTGACCGTATAATATTTGCCTGTGTTTCCCTGATGAATAAACCCGATTAAAAACTTACCATCACCTAGACTCGTAATCCCTTCGCTCTCGCCGTGGCTAGTTAATTTATATCGTCCATCTACTTTACCATCCATCGTAAATACTTTAATTATATCGTTGCAATAATAGTAGATTTTATTGTTATAGACCTCTATGCTTTGCATTGTAGCATCTTTGTCATATTTAAATTGACTTTGCACGTTAAAGTTATCATCGGTGATATAGAAAGTCTTATCTTTGGCAGAATTAATAACATAACTATCAGTAATTGGATTGTAGGCAACTCCTGTTATGCGTTCGATACCTTCTACTTTTACTTCACTTATTTTTTCCATGCTGCTGGCGTCGAGAATGTATAAGTAGTTTCTAGCGCGAGGATCATTCATCGGCACAAGAACAATAGTTTTATTGCTCATATTATATGTCATGTCATTAGCATGCCATATTTCCTCGTGAGGATATTGTCTTTTGATCTGATGTGTTAATTCGTCGTACACGACTATACGACCATAATGCTCTTTGGCGGCACCGTGACATTTAAAAGCTGCAATGATTTCAGATGCATCAGAGTTATATGCAAGAGATTCCAAATACCATAGACCATCACCCTTTTTAACTTGGGAATCAAAACTAAAGATGGGGGTTCTCTTTTCAGTTGCTTGAATCGATTTATTAGCATCATAATAGGCGTTCGACAGAGGTTCTGCCAATACAGGTTGTATATTTGAAAAACTAACAAGAAATATACTTATAATAAGTAAACTTAAATTTTTTGCTTTCACAATAATACTTCCTTTTAATAATAGTAAAGAGATAAAATATATAATATTTAAAATAATTCTGCTAATGTTAAATAGTTAGAATATACTAAATCGTTTATTTTGAGCGAATAAACTTTTAAATTTATAAAAATTTAAAATTGAGATATAGTAATATCAAAACCAATAATTGGTGAATTTTAAAGGAGTTGATATTAATGCCAAATGTATATTATCATAATGGATATTGTAAATCCATGTGTGGAGGAAATCCTAATACGGATATTAGCGAAAAAGCTGCAATTGGTGGCTATGTTTTATTCGTGATAGCTTTAACAGCTATAGTATTGCATGGAGTTTTTACAGGGATATATATAGACCCAGCATTTCTAATCTAACTTTTTGCAAAAAATTAAAGGAGCGCAAATATGATACTGTTAAGAAAAATAGGCTCATTTATTGTAGCGGAAATGGCAAGACAACGACAATTGATACAAAAAGTAGGGTACTATGCATAAAATGAGTATGTCAATATACAACAATAACACTCCAAACTATGTCTGGGAATATTATCCTATGACATGGTTTTATTTTTTTGTCTTAAAATAATTTATCACCCACCAAACTGATAAATATATACCATAATATGAGAGATTTTTACGTTGGTATCGGTTTATCAGTTTTGTTTGTGGGGGGTGATAACTACTGTTGAGACGTTTGCGGAGATCCCCATTAAGTAGATACATAAAATGCGCAATACTATGAGTTTATCCTGTCCATTAAATGAGGTGTACACGGCAGAATAGTAAAGAGGTTTTAAAAACAGCGGCAAACGAATTCTATTAAAAACACCAGAAGAAAAAGAAGTATGGATCAACAAAAAAGATAATGAACATGGATTTGATGTCAGCAACAAAAAAACGTATACTTGTTTTCGGCTAATGCCACGGAATTTTGATACGCGCTACGCTTACGATCTTTGCTAGTTCCGAGCTTTTTGATCTGATCCTTCCCGTTCACTGCTAGGTATACAAGAAAAGACTGTTGTAAAGAATTCTTTGGCTATTCCCATTAACGTCATTCCTTCTACTTGGAACATATGTACGTCTATTATGAGATGGTATTATTTGCAAGAAATCTGGGAACAATACCAATTTTTTTGCGAATAATAGCCTTTTATAAAACATTTTTGAAAATATACTGGAACATTAAAGGGTGATATAAAGAATTACGTGGAGAAAATAAATAAATGGACTTTTTTTAGAACTTTGTATAAAATGTTTCAATTTGGGAATAATAAAGGTAATACCTTAGTACGTTTTTAACAGTTTTGCAAAATTTTTATTATTGATAAATAGCATTATAGGGTTATAACAGTTTTGAGGTACTTTGCTTGTTTGGGACTTGAAGGGTCATAATTATTAGTGGAACATATGCTTTATAATCTCATTATACATGCAAAAAAGATAAGTAAGTTTTGGCTTTAAAATGCTAAGACTTCTTTTTTTTGTCATGTGTTTATAAAAGTACACTTTTTAAGACAATCTTCCCCCCTAATTTTATTAGTCAAAATATATCCTAAAAATGTATTTATGTATTTGAACAATGAAAACGTCGCTGTAGCAAAAGCTCAGGTGAATCTTTTAGTGAAGGAATATAGTAATAGCAATATAAAAGAATTTGAAAAAAGTCTCTCATAATTATCAGCAGTTTACCATGTGAATATCGGCGAAAACGATGGCGATACTTCTAGCGATTACAATCCATCTCAAACGTCACTTATCTGTATCTCAACTATACTTGCGAAGAAAGGTCTGGAAAGCACATCCGTCAATATTTATCCAAGCCGTTTTTAATTAATACAATACTGCATGCCAGATTCCATTGCTACCAGTATTAATTACCAAACCATGCATGATTGAGTATATTGATACCTTCCACAATCTCATTTTCATTTAATTCGCTAAATCCAAGGAGAATCATATTATTTGAATACCGTTCTAAACGCATCCAGTAGCGTGATACAGGATATACGAGAACTCCGTGGTTATTTGCTTTTTCTATTAATTCTTTTTCATATAGTCCGTTATTAAATTCCAATAGGATATGCAAGCCTGCGTTTTTGCCGTGAATAGTAACTTTATCTCCCATTACTTGATTAATAGTTCCTACTAGTGTATCATGTTTCTTCTTGTAAGATAGGCAAGATTTTCTTAAATGGCTATCCCAATAACCTAAGGACATAAACTGTTGAAGTATTTTTTGTTGGTGGAAAGGCACTGTTGAATTGTATTTTGCAAAAAGATTGCGATATTTTTCTAGCCAGGATTGAGGCAAAACCATGTAACTCAAACGTAAAGCAGGTGCTAGGGATTTTGAAAATGTACCAATGTATAAAACATTTTCTTGTGATTCAATACAGTGTATTGAGGGGATAGGTTTTGTATTATATCTTAATTCGCTATCATAATCATCTTCAATGATAATGGCCTTGTTTTTTATCGCCCAATTTAAGACTTTTAGCCTTTTGTGAATAGGCATAACTGCTCCTGTAGGAAATTGATGAGACGGTGTTATATAGATAATTTTTGCAAGACTGTTTTCCAATTCCCCAACATCAATGCTCCCATTCTCTAAGCTAATGGGAATAACATTATACCCGCTATTAATAAATACATCTCGTGCTCCGTCGTACCCGGGATCTTCAATAGCTACATTTGTTGAATGTGATCTGAATAATTGACATAGTAGAGTTAAACATGACTGAGTGCCAGAGCAAATGATGATTTGCTCTGGTTGGCAAGAAACGCCTCTAGATATATTTAAGTATTTCATAATTTCTACTCTCAAGCCCAGTTCACCTTGAGACTCATTGTAAGACATCATGTTATTAACGTTTAAAGATGATAAACACTGATTTGAAATTTTGCGCCATAAACGAAGGGGAAAACTCTTAGCATTTAGTTTTCCATATTGGAAATTGTATTTGAAAGTGTTTTTAAGATTAACATCTGATGAAGTTTGTGGATGTGTACGGTTTTTATTCATCATTGGAGTTTCTTTCTCAGAGGACAGGATGTTATCCAATTTTTCAACAACAAATCCACTACAAGCTTTGCTTGTAATATATCCTTCAGAGCAAAGCTGTAAATAGGCATATTCTACTGTATTTCTGCTAACATTTAAAGTTTTAGATAGGGTTCTTGTTGATGGAAGTTTACTATTTTCTATAAGTTGTCCAGATATTATTTTTTTTTTATTTGTTTATAAATCTGTAAATATAGGGGCTCACATAATTGACTATCCAAAAAAATCATATATTATTCACTCTCTTTGCAAACTGTATCCTATAAAAAATCGTAAATTGGCGCTTTTGTTAGATTCAATTTGATTGTATTATTTTTATAGTAAGAAGTCAAAGATTTATAAATCTTCAAGATGGAGGGGGAAAATGGAAAAATACATCTTAATCATTCAGTGTGATATCGCCCACAATCGATGCAGTGGGTTTGCTTGTACCAATAGTTTTTACGAGAGAAGTGGGGCATTTGAAAAGTATGGGGAGAATATTAAATATATCTCCTTTACATGCGGTGGATGTTGTGGCAAGAGTGTTGCAGCCAAAATTGAACATTTTACTCGAAAATTAACATTAAAAACCGATATTTTAAAGGATGAAGTAATTATTCATTTAGCTTCATGCATGGTAACAGACAACGCTCATTATGACAGGTGCCCTCATGTGGATTTCATAAAGAGAATTCTTGCAAAAAAGGGTTTTACAAACGTTGTAGAGGGTTCATATATTAGTGGCGGAGCTTCCCGTAAAAGAGAAATGGGAATTTATAAGGATTATAAAGGTGGATGTTGTACGGACTCTTAATGCTTAGAAAGTAATCAATTGAGTTCGATTTAAAACCTATTCTTTTTACTCCATGTTACATGATGCTGATTAATATTCATCTTAAGTACACCTTGATCCCGTAAATAACAAAGTTGAGATAGTGTGTCCGCAACGGCACCCCATTTTCGGGATATAGGAAAAAATGTCCACTCGTGATGTTTTTTATTCCAGCTTAGACACGATGCTATTTGATAAGCGGTCATAGTTTTCTCATCGTCAAACAACTCTAAAATTTCAGCATTGCGACATTGGTGATAAGCTTTAGTTTCATTGATTCGGGTGCGGCAGTTTGTGAATGCGTCCCAATGCCCTGGTAGAACTTTATCCACGGCATATGCAGCAACTTTATCCAAACTAGCAAGGTAATTGGCTAAATTGCTATCACTTAGGTTCCATTGCGAGATAGTGGGTGAAATTTCACCTAGAAGATGATCTCCAGAAAATAAAGTTTTGCTTTCTGGTTCGTACAAACACATATGCCCTAGCGTATGTCCAGGCGTTGCTATACAGCGTAATTTATAATTTCCAACAAGGATAATGTCATTATCTTCCACTGGTATAATATTATCATTATAATCCGGAGCATATCTATTTCCTGTAAGAGTATCAATAGCTGCATCAATTTCTGTATCTGAAAATCCATGGGGTTTAGCTAATTTTCTTAAGCTTTGCCAGTCTTTAGGCTTACTGGTATTGATATAATAATCCATAAATTCCATGTCGCTACGTCCACAGAAAATTTTAGCGTGGTTTTTTTGAAACAGACCAATAAGTCCAGCGTGATCAGCATGAATATGGGTTAAAAATAAGTCGGTACGGGCAAGATTAACGCCAATTAGCTCAAGCCCATCGAGTAGTGCCTCCACGCATTCATACCGATTCCATCCAGTATCAATTACGAGACTGCGTTCCCTAGAAAGGATAACATAGCTGTTCATGGTTTTGAGTGGATGTCCAGGCAAAGGAATCGTTATCCTGAATATGGTGGGTAGTATTTCTTCGAACATTTAACGGCCTCCTGTCATAATAGGGGTATTTGTTTGCTTTTCAATATGTTTAGTCTGTGCGTCTAATAATTTACTTTATATATTTTAATTTAATCTTTTCAAAATTGAAAAATGATGTTAAAAACATGATTGCCGCTGATAATAGGGCAGATCCAAGTCCTAGGTAGAAAGTACCTAAATAAATTGGATTTATTATCTGGGCATTTCTAAGGGTTATCCCACCAGTGATCATAAAAATCATAATTATATACCCTTTTAAATCAAAGAAAGAGAAAATACAGTGATCTGATAAGCTGCTCGACATAATACGAGTTGTATGCTTTTCAACCATCTTACAGAAAACAAATCTGAAGAATATATAAAATATTATAACGGAGATTAATAAATATCCCCATGGACTGTTGTTATTTAATATTAAATCTTTATAGCCTAGCGTCAATACCCGTTCCCCAGCAAAGCTCCATAAAGTTCCTGCCAAAAATAACAATACTCTTTTGCTTGCTCTTATTTTATATTTTTCAAGCATAGTCATTCTACTACCTCCTTACCAATAGACAGAAATAAGGGGACAGCTTGTACAAGATAATCTCTCAATATATCATTTGTAATAAATTACCATCAATGTGTCATTTAAAGTTTCATAATTATGTTATTATCTGAATTTAATATTAGTATATAATTAATGGAGTTACAAGAATATAAATTATTTAGGGTTAGTGTAGAAAAAACGCAGGAAAATTAAGATTTGTCACTGTAGACGATTTTCCAAGAGCATCTAAAGATACCATAAACTATTTAGATGGAAAAATAGAAGTTATAGAAGTTGGTGAAACCTCAAAATAATTACTTTATGAGATAGAAGATATGAATAGCTATATTATAAGTAAAAGTAATGTAAATAAACTGAATTTATCTATTGATGTAATGAATATAATGGATGAAGTTAGAAAGCAAAGGGGAATAAAATATCCTTTTGAGTAATAAATGATTTAACTAATAGATAACAATTCAAAAAAATATGGGGATCAGGATTGACTTATTTGGTATAAAATGAAATTCACCGTTATGCTCGATACGCAGAATAGTATCATTTGCAGCGGTAAAAAATGACCTCAACCCTTGTGAAGGTTGAGGTTTAGTTTACTGTAAAGCATGCATATTCCAAAGCCAGTCTTTAGGTTCAAAGATCATGGTTTTAAGACCATAACTCGACTATATTGTTGTTATTCACTGGAACTTTAATATAATAAGTCATGTTTCAAGATCCCTGGTTAGTTAGATTAATGATTGGAGATTCCTACATATATTGAATAGTATTCAAGGCGTCCGTAGATCCAGATGCTGTAAAGTTTATTACTTGATCTTATCGAGTGATAGGTTGACTTTATAATTTCCGTACAGCAAGATGGAATCAAGTAATTCGGTAAGCTCTTTTTGGCTAGCAAAATTAGCTTTTAGCCAATAACAGCCCTCACCACTGATGCGGTAAGCTTCCAGAATAGCACTATGAGCTGATAAAAAACTATGAAATTTAGCATGATTGGATGAGTTCATAAAGACTGTAATAAACGCCGATATTGGTTTACACAATTTTTCATAATTAAGATTGACGGTAAAGGCATTAATAATTCCATCATCTTGCATACGGCGAATGCGAGTCGCTACAGCTTGACCAGTTAAATGAACGATTTTCCCAATTTCCTGCCACTGCATACGGGAATCTTTTTGCAGGCATTGTAAAATTTGCTGATCAGTATGGTCAATCATGTTGTTAATTCCTTTCATCATGTAATAAATATGATAGATCTTCTTACATGCCTCAATGGGTTTTTAAATCATAAAATGATAAGATAAGACTTAGCGGCCGTCAAGTCCTCAGACGCAGGCAGAAGTTTTAGTCGTTCTTACTTGGAATCGAGAAAGTGATATGCTTTCTGATTCCGTAAGATATGACTAAGAAAAATCATAAGGAAGTGGTTGTGAATGAAAGTTCAACTCCTACGTCATGCTACATTACTTGTAACAATAAACGGGAAAAAAATACTAGTCGATCCAATGCTAGGTTCAGCTGGAGTCATGCCACCTATTGGCAATTCTCCAAACAGTTATCGGAATCCTCTTGTCGAACTTAGTATTCAGTTAGATTTTCAGCAGGATATCGATGGGATATTACTTACTCACACTCACCGTGATCACTTTGATGATGCGGCAGTGGATCAACTTCCTCCGAATAAACCTATTCTATGTCAGCCAGAAGACGAAGAGAAATTAAAAAACTTAGGATTTTTGAAAGTATACCCAATTAGTGATAAGTTATGTTGGGAAGGAATTATCATACAGCGTACTGGCGGACGACATGGTACAGGTGAGATTGCGGTGCAAATGGCCCCGGTTTCTGGTTACGTTCTACAAGTAGAGGGGGAACCTTCACTATATATTGCCGGTGATAGCATTTATTGTGAGGAAGTATCTAGTGTGCTATCTATATATCAGCCTAGTTTAATTATAGTTAATGCTGGAGGAGCACGTTTTAATGTAGGTGATCCTATTACAATGACAGCAGAAGATGTTGTAAAGGTTTGCAGAAAAGCACCAAAAGCCCAAATAATTGCTGTGCATATGGAGGCTATTAATCATTGTTTGGAATCAAGGGCTGATTTATGCATCCATCTTAAACAGGAAGGGGTAATGAATCGAGTGTTTATTCCAATGGATGGGGAAGTGTTAACTTTTTAAAGCAATAAAATTCGAAATCAAACACTTTTAGGCTTTTTATACTTTACAAATATCTAGTGTCTTGAGTTTTTGATATTAGTATTTTGTAGCACGTAGCGTAATTTTCCAAAGTAAAAAAAGTGCCTGTTCTCGTTGTTTCTTTGGAGTGTGGCATTAATGGTCAAGGGATAGCCTGATTTCAAAGGGTGGTGGGCTTGCAGGTAATATTATATGTGTGTTATATTCGCTCAGACTTCGGTTTGAGTATTTTTTTTGGATGGAGATGATCCTGCGTACGTGTTCTGAAAATGGATGCGTGAAAGGGTACAATGGGTGTCCTCAACCTGCCCCTTCATAGTCATATGCATGATCTCAATTTCGTCTTCGATTTCAAGATTGTTGACAGGACCATAAAATAGGGGGGCAGGCACATTGTAAAAAAATGCAGGCCTGTCCCCTGTTTTTCATACATAAGATCACGGTTCTGTTGGAGCCAAGCTTTTTAAAACTACAAATTTGCCGCCACGAATAACATTCAAGTAGGTAGGTCGCAGCACATCGCCATATTGATTAAAGGAGAAATTGTCAGCTAGCCCTTTAAAATCACGGATTTCTAATAATGTCTGTCGTAGTCCCTCGGCCTTACCACTGTTTTTTTGCAAGGCGGCAGCCAACACCATAGCGGCTTCATAGCCGTACGCTGCACCGAAAGCAGGAATCTGTCCGAAACGATCACTATAGTGTTTTGTGAAACTCAGGAAGTCTGGTGCTTGGCTGTTTAGCGCATAGGCCTGCTCAATTTCCATTCCTTCTACAGCATGCCCGCCGCGGTAAATCAGGGTTGCTGTTTGTGCCCAGGCTGCAGCAAAGAGCGGTGCCTGCCAGCCCATCAGACGGGCCCGCTGGGCAATCATTGCTGCATCGATATCAGCACTGATGATAAGTAATCCTTCTGCATTACTTTCGTGTAGTTTTGACAATATCAAGGCAAAATCTGGCTTAGCTGACGAAGAGAAGCTTACTTCGCCAACCAGAGCACCGCCCATAGCCTGATACTTGTCAGCAAAAGCGGTCCGGTAGGTTTCGGCGTACGCAGCATTATCAGTATCGTACAAAACAGCCATTTTAGTTAATTTACGATTTTGATAAATGTGGTTGGCAAATCCTTGTGCAGCATTTAAGAAAGTGGGATGCACTCTAAAAAAGTATTCATATTTGCCGGTTAGAAGCGGTGTAGAGATAGTTGGACCAAGCAATATGACATGGGCTGGGTTGGTTACTTGGAGGCCAGCTATCGTTTGTCCGCTTGTTGCATGTCCGATGATGGCTACTACACCCATGTCAATTAATTCAAGATCAACATTTTTGGCATCCTCAGGGGAGCCAAGGTCATCGCGGATGATAAGCTCCACAGATCGTCCCGCCACACCGCCAGAAATATTAATATTCTCGACCGCTAATTGTACACCATTGCGCTGCTGTAACCCGAGTTCAGCCTGTTTTCCAGTTAAAGTAGCCACAAAACCAATGCGGATGGGTTCCTTTTTTATAGATCCTGCAAAGAACAAACCGAATATGCTAACAAGTAAAACCACAAGTCCAAATCCCCAGAAGGAACTGAATATTTGGTAATAGCTTTTTATTGTTATCACTCCTTATCTTGATTATTTACTGGTTTTTAAAAAATCAGATATTAGCTTGATGTTATAATTCATTCCTTTTATATAAAAATCCTTTTTTTGCTATTTTTGCATCCGGGGAATTTAACTGACAAAGAAATAACGAATATTAATAAAGGTGCTATGAAAAATACTATTAGTCAAAGACAAAGGGAGTAAAATAAGGAATTTTAACAACCAAAAGAAGGGATTTTTAGATTTAAAAGGAAATGTATTTAGAATGATAAAGTTATAAATAGCTGAGGTAGATATACCTGCTGTAAAGTTTACCAATATAGAGAACCTTAAACTAATCATTTTGAGGGATATAATAATGAGACAGGCAAAATTACCTACTCTTGATCATATGTTATTACAATTGGTGCATAGACGTTTGTTTCTGCCGCTGTTAATTGTATGGATTGCAGCGATTGGCGGGGCAAGCTATTTTTTGATGCATACTCTTGTTTATCAGCAACAGCAAATTGTGAAGTCGATGACTCAAATGGTTGATCGACACTTGGATCAAAGTTCTCGAATATTGGATGCTGTAGCGCGAGTGGCTGAGACTACAGCACCAGAAGATATAGCAGTGTTCATGCAAAGTACATGGGAGGCTTACAAACATTTTGACACCATTTACTATTTAGATGAAAATCGCAGGGTTGTGCTAATGGTGCCTTCTGACCCCATGTATTTGGATTTGGACATGTCTAATTTGCCGGACTTTCAGTATACCGACAGTAACTGTGTTGCTATTTCACGGCCCTTTATTTCATTGCGTACAGGCGCTCCAACTGTATATTTGGTTAGACCACTCTCCCATAACAGGTGTGTGATAGGCGAATTGAATCTGGGAGCCGTTCAATATGAGATTGCAATTAGGAGAGGCGCAACTGGAGAGGATTATTTCTATATTTTGGATCAATCAGGAACGTTGTTAGCTCATCATGAATCAGATTTAGTTAAACAGCAAACCAATATGGGCTATCTGGAAATATTTCGTCGGGGGCTTAATGAGGATGCTACTCTTATTTATGAGTATATGGGTACAAAATTTATGGGTACTGCAACTCGGATCAACCGAGTTGGATGGGTTATTGTTAATCAGATTTCATTACTAGCACTGGTCGGTCCATATGTTATAGCTTTTGGGATGACAATTATAATAACGCTTGGTATATGGCTAACTCTAGTATGGAATTTGCGCAAGCAGCTTCAGCGAAATGTTGTTGCCCCGTTGGTACAACTGAGTCAAAGTACTCATGCCTTGGCAATTGGTGATTATAGCGAGGTCAGTATACTGGCTTCCGTACCTACTGCTTTTGTGGAACTGAATAGGCTGGCTAATGACTTTCAGAGCATGAGCAGCACTCTTGAGGCACGTCAAATCCTATTGCGAGAAAGTGAGGAGCGATACCGCAGCTTGTTTGAACGGGTGCCTACAGGACTTTTCCGTATTACAGCGGACGGATTGGTAGTGGATGCTAATTCGTCGTGTATACGTATGTTGAGATTCCCGGACCGTGAAACTTTTATGAAAGTAAATGTGTTCACCATCTTTTTGTTGCCCGAGCATCGCGAAGAGTGGCAAGTCGCCTTGGAGCAGGAAAGAGCAGAGTATTTCGAAATACAGATACGGCGATACGACGGAACTATCATTTGGGTGCGAATTAGATGCCGGGCGGTTTGTGGAAATGAAAACAGAATTTTGTACTATGACGGCAGTATAGAGGATTTTACCAAACGGAAACAAGCGGAAGAGGGGCTTCGTAAGGCTTACGACCAGCTGGAAATACGGGTGCAAGAACGAACGACTGCCTTGGAGAAGGCCAATCAAGCGTTATATAAGGAAATCTCTGAGCGCAAATATGTAGAGGAAGCCTTGCGGGCAGAACGGAGCCTTTTTATGGGGGGGCCTACCATTGTATGTCTCTGTAAAAATGCTGAAGGCTATCCTGTTGAATATGTATCTCCTAATGTATATCAAATTTTGGGATATGCGGTGGAAGACTTTCTTTCCGGTAAAGTTAACTATGCGTCAATTGTTCATCCAGACGATCGTGAACAAGTGGTAGCAGAAGGGCTTAGGCACACAAACAGCCGAACAGATTTCTTTGAACAGGTATCTCGAATCATTACTGCCAGTGGTGAAACGTGTTGGTTTTTAATTTTTACAGTCGTTAAACGCAACTTATCAGGTGAAGTAACGCACTATCATGGCTATATGAATGATATTACAGAACATAAATTAATTGAATCTAAAATGGCGCAGATGGATCGCTTAAATGCTGTTGGGGAGGTAGCCGCTGGCATTGGTCATGAGGTACGGAATCCTATGACAACGGTGCGAGGCTATTTGCAGCTATTCCAGAATAAAGCAGACTTTGCTAAGTATCATGATCAATTTAGCACGATGATTGAGGAACTGGATCGAGCTAACTCCATTATCACAGAATTCTTGTCCCTTGCAAAAAACAAGTCGGTGGAAAAGAAGCATGGTAATTTAAACAATGTGATACAAGCCCTATTCCCACTGCTACAGGCGGAGACGTTTCAGAAAGGACACCAACTGCAAGCTGAGATTGGTGAGATTCCAGATAGCATATTTGACGAGAAGGAAATACGGCAGCTAATTTTAAACATGGTACGTAATGGTCTTGATGCCATGGAGAGTAGCGGGGTAGTGACCATCAAAACCTATTCTGAGAATGGCAACATTAAGCTGGCCATCCAAGACACTGGTTCGGGCATACCAGCAGAAGTTTTGGACAAACTGGGCACCCCCTTTGTAACAACAAAGGATAATGGAACGGGATTAGGCTTGTCTATATGCTATCGAATTGCGGACAGACATGATGCTATTATAGAAGTAAGCACAGGTTCTGAGGGGACAACCTTTACTATTATGTTTACCTCACCACCTACTAGTATAAAGCTAACCCAATGATAATGAACTGAAATCACGTATCTACTTGACGCCATCTTATGACATGGCAATCTTCTTTAGGGTTTCAAGATTATGAATTTTTATTGATGCACGATAAAAATCAATAAGACCTTCATCTCTCATACGTCCCATTTCTCTTGATAAGGCCGTTCTAGAGACGTTTAGAAAATCCGCCAGATTATTACGACTCAGCGAGAGATTAAAAGCTTTTTTCTCTGTCAATTTGTACTGTTCAAGAAGATAGGTACTTATCTTTCCGCGCAAACTGCTGATTGTAAGGTATTCGACTTTTTGATTCAGCAGAAGAGCCTTCTCAGATAAGATTGATAACATATTTTTTATAAGTTGAGTGTGACTTGTACATGCATTGGCACAGTTGCCCGTAATTTTATCAGGTGGCAAAAATATAACAGAACAAGGGGTCTGAGCAAATACGCTAGCAGGCCAATTGTGCTTGCCTGAAAATGCAATCATTTCGCCAAAGATATTACCAGCCTTTAATACGGCCATAACATTTCGGTTGCCAACTACATTTTCTTTTATGACAGTGGCTTCCCCGGAAAGTAAAATGCCTAATCCTGTAAAAGGCTCACCGCCAATAGTAATATAACTATTTTTTTTATAAGTACATACTTTAGGTTGAAGGCAATGAATCATACTGTCCAATTCATTAGCTGAAATACCATCAAATAATGGTGATCCCATCAGGATTTTGGATAGATTATTACACAAATTGATCTCCGCCTCGTTTTTGGTAGCCAAGGCTACCGTCTTTTTAATTATATTGTATTATAATGAGATAGAAATACAATATATATCGCATTGGAGGAATCATTATGTTACGAGAAATTGTGAAAATAGATGAAGAAAAGTGTGTCGGTTGCGGGCTCTGTACCTCAGCTTGTCAAGAGGGAGCCTTGCAACTCGTTGATGGAAAAGCAAAATTGCTATCTGATGCATACTGTGATGGTCTTGGGAATTGCCTGCCTAACTGTCCTGTAGGGGCTATTACAATTGAAAAGCGTACAGCAGTTGCTTTTAACAAAGAAGTTACACCGAAGCATCTTGCGGGGAAACCTGAATTATCGAGGTCTGTTAACTCTGGAGGCGGTTGTCCTGGCAGTCGTGCTGCGATGATTGAAAGAAAAAAAGTAAGTAGTCAGGTACAGGAAAGTAACCAAACTGCCGAATCTCAATTAGGGCAATGGCCCTGTCAGATTAAACTTGTCCCTATAGACGCTCCTTATTTCGACAATGCTCATTTATTAATAGCAGCTGATTGTACGGCTTTTGCCTACGCGAATATTCACAATGATTTTATGCGTAATAAAATTACAATTATTGGCTGTCCTAAGTTAGATAATGTTAACTACGCTGAGAAGTTGACCGAAATACTAAAAGCTCATCAGCTTAAAAGTATTACTATATTACGAATGGAAAAACCTTGTTGCGGCGGTATTGTTAATGCTGTCAAAGAAGCTTTAGTTAACAGCGGGAATATGATTCCCTGGAATGTTGTAATCATTGGTACTGACGGAAGTATTATCGAGGGCTAAATTCATATTAAAGAGTATACGAATTGTCGTCAATCAAATTCTGAAGAGCTAGATACGGGGGAGGTTGCTATTTAGTTTACCACCAATAATGAGGATAGTTGTGCTTTAAAATATACTTATTAAACACTACCGCTATTATAGAGAGTAGGATGCTGCCAATCAATACTGTAAATATAATTATTCAGTCACGATGCTCTTGTAATATCACTAATATAGTGGTAGCAGCTGCCGGTGGATGGGTAGTTCGTGTCAATTGCATACTGGCGACAATGATGCTGATAGCAATAGCCTGGGACCACCAAGTAGCATCAAATATAGAAAAACATAATAACCCTACCACAACAGCAAGAAAATGCCCGCCAATAATATGTCGTGGCTGAGCAAAAGCACTATCTGGAATAGCAAATACAATATAACACGTTGCGCCAAAAGGCGGAATTAGAAAAGTATATCCTGTGAGGACTGATAAATATGCTATCAGTCCAATAACTATAAAACTCCCTAAAGATGACCAACTAATATGATCAAGATGTAATTTACGATGGGAAGTATGCATAAATGTTTTCTTTCCTCTCAAATGTATATAAAAAGGATTATAACAATGATGTAAACTATTGGCTATGACTTATATCACAGGAAGTAGGTGCAGTCAATGACAGCACTAGATCAAGATTTGAAAGCTATGCCTGGAAAAATTAAAACTATAAAAGCTGGACAAATAGATTGAAAAATCTGTTTGCCCAGCTTTTTGTTGCGGTGGAGATAACTTGATGCAGTGATAGAAAAACAATTAAATATTGATGAAAAGATCGTATTAGAAGAGTTCAATCAGGACTATACGATGATGATAAAGTACGGAAGCTATTTTATGCATTAAAGGTGGGAATGATTAGCATGTTCTTAAGGAAGTAGATATAGGCAGTAACTTACATGTCTCGGAAGTAAAAAAAGGGGTGCTTTGTAATAGGTTTTTAAATTAATGCAGGTTTAACATGGGGTGGGAAAATAGACTAGGAATTTTTATGGTGAGGAACACCCAACTCATAGGCGTTGTTTTTTTTATTTTACGAAGTTTACCATTTTGTAATTAAGTTTTTTAAAATATATATCGATAATATAGGTAATAAGTCCTATTGATAGCCAAGGAGGGTGATTAATATGATTTTTAAAGTAGCATTTGTACAATCTGTTGGTGATCACTATAAGCACGATCTTCGGAATTTCAAGGATAGATCAAACAAGAAGAAATTAACTTCATTCCTAAGTGTTTTGGAAAATATAATGAAATCCCAATCTACTGGTAAGCAAATTGAATAGCAGCGATTGCTTTTTCAACTATAGCCGACTTACTCTTAATTGAAGTATGCCGGCTTATTTGTTTTATTGCCTCAAAATTTGACAATATATTAATAAACTTATTGAGTATTTTGCAAAGTAATAAATTGTATAATGTAAATAGGTGAAATAAAGGAAAAGATTCGCTGTAATTTCTGCGATCAAGGTTTATCTTATCAATTATGTGCCAACGGTCCTTGCCGTATTAATGCAAAAATGCCTCGGGGTAACTGCGGTGTTGATGCAGATGTTATGGTAGCGAGAAACTTTGTTTATCGTCATGTAACTATTGGGACGTCTTATAATATTTTCCATACTCAGTATGCGGCTCGTACCTTAAAGGCGTCTGCTGAGAGTCCAAAGAGCGGCCTAAAAATACGTGATAAAGAAAAACTCTTGAAATATGCTGAGATGGCTGGTTTAAATAGTCATGAAGATGTAAACAAAGTGGCTGTTAATTTTGCCAACTGGGTGCTTGAAGATATGGGTAGACCTTATTGGGAAGAGTCGTCAATGACCAAGGCTTTTGCTCCTCCCAAACGTCAAGAATTATGGCGTAATTCAGAGAGTAGGCATCTGACGGGTCAGTGAAATTACTGATTCGCAGATGCCTATTTCAATTACTATTCCTTTATTTATCATGTGTTGCTCCAAGGCATGTGTTCGTAACTCCCTTAAAAGATTCGCCACATACTGATCAACCGCAATATAGTACTTTATATTTAGTTTGGTGAATTTAGTGCAGAGGAGTGATTAAAAGGAAGTCGGTCATCATTGTGATCGGGAGCGGTATATATTCAGCACCAAATGTGAAATCAGCTGAAGGATATAGTTTGGGCGGACGTTCGTCCGGAGCAATACTTATCTCGGGAAGCATCGCTGGAACGGTCGTTGGGGGAGGTGCCACAGTGGGAACTGCGCAGCTAGCATACTCGTTGGGACTGTCGGCTTGGTGGTTTACCTTGGGATCGGGAATAGGCTTTATATTATTGGGAATCTTTTATGCACGTCCGCTCAGAAAAACAGGATTGGAAACAATTCCTCAGTATCTTGTTCTCAATTATGGAAAAATGGCGGGTTCACTGGCTAGTGTGATTGCATCAATTGGTATTTTATTCAGCGCCGTAGCAAGTTGTTTACCGGGAATTCAGATAATAGCCGCAATATTCGATCTTACCCCGTGGTCAGCAGCAGTTCTCTTGATTATGCTTGTAATTGGTTATATTTTTTTTTCCGGCATGAAAGGTGCTGGCGTATCAGGTATGATGAAGCTTATTATTATTTGGATTACATTGTTTACTGCAGGAGGGACAGCTTGTTTCTCTTTGTATGGCATGCGGAATTTTTGGTTAATGTTTCCAAGTGATCCTTGGTTTAGTTTTTTGGGTAAGAGCCCTTGGGAAACAGTGGGTAACTTATTTTCACTCATCGTAGGTATTATTTGTACACAAACCTATATTCAAACTATTTTTTCAGCTTCCGATTCACGTACAGCAGCTGTTGGATCTTTTGCAGCAGCACTGGTTGTCATTCCAGTTGGTTTGCCTTCAATAGCAATTGCAATGTTTATGCATGCTACACATCCACATATTTTGCCAATTTTGGCTTTACCCATGTATTTACTGCAATATCAGCCAGCCTGGTTAGGCGGAATCGGTATTGCTGGAATCATGCTGTCTCTAATTGGTTCTATTTCCGGACTGGCACTAGGGATTGGCACCATGGTTTCAAAGGACATTTGCTATGAGTTATTGGATATTAGGAAAACCGAAAGGGTTTTGTTGGTCAATCGTAGTACCGTAGTGATTGTGACGTTTATTGCCTGCCTTATCGCTATTTTAAACTTAAAATCCAATGTATTAGACTGGAATTACATGTCTATGGCTTTGCGCGGCGGAGGTATATTCATACCGTTGACCCTTGCTGTATTTGCCCCAGGCATATTAGCGCCAGGATGGGCGGTTGCTTCTATGGTTTTAAGCACGATAGCTGCTATTGTTGCCAAAACAATATTGCATTTAGAAATCAATCCTTTATTTGTTGGTATTGGGGTAAGTGCTGTATTTATAATAATTGGAATGATCTTTAGACGTAAAGAATATGTGATGAATAGTTAGATATTTGCAGATTGCAGAAGGTAAGAAGCCTGAAGGTAATGGAACTATCAAAAACCACTAAACAAGGAAGCAACAATTGCGAGAAATATCCATATGTAAAGAATCACAGCAAGGAGCATCTTCCATGAAGTCTTAGAACGAAAACCTGGTAGTTGCCTCCAATTCGGTAATGGTTGCTCAGCTTCTAGGATCATTTTATACTTGCAATTGGGACAATATAAAAAATCAAATTGAGAACTTGCACCACACAGTGGACATATCATGTTTTAACACTCCTTATAAAGGTTTCACAATTGTATTAGATTATCAAGGAATTTAATGGAAAATGTGGACAAAAGGACATCTTCAATTACTGATTAACCGCTTTTGTTAAAGCATCATTTACTGCATTTTTTATGCCATTAGATGTTCTAGTAGCACCAGAAACTCCATCTACAATAGTAGATTGGTTTTTGATAATTTCTTCTGGCACTTGTTTTATAGCTAAGCCGTAATGCCTAGGATCTCTTTCGTTATGAGCAATAATCGTAATATTTGCAATTGCTCCATTAGATATGGTTACTTGAACAACTAAACCGGGGCGATATCCTGTGGCGTTACCTGTATATTTTCCATCTTTATACTTTGTATTGGTGGAATTCCTAGTGCTAGGATCCTTATTGGCATGTAATGTATCAGTATTAGAAATATCTTGGCTTGGATTTTTATCTAGAGATATACTCAGATCTGGAGTAAATCCATCAACTTCAATAATATGAAAGACAAGAGCACTTATGAATAAAACAGCTAGTAATCGATGATAATACATCCAACCTTTTCTTTGAAGCTTCGACTTATAATACCAGCTAGCTCCAAGGAGGACCAAAAAAAGCCAACTGTAAGTGCCGAGATTAAAAGTGAATATGTCATCAGAAGATAAAAGACCGTGAACTAACCCCAGGATGATTGCAAATACACCCATAGCTTTATGGTACTGCCGCAATAATCTATTCAGTGTACTGATAGAACCTTCGGTTTTGTTGAATTTCTTTTGAAGGATTTTTCGTAAGATATAAATAACACTTAAGAGGATAACTATTACAAAATTTATCCTGGCTAATACAATATCAAAAAGAAACTGCATAGTAACTCTCCCTGGCAGAATCGATATCATCGATAACTATTATTCTAAATTTGATGTGTTGTGGAAGTTAGGAGTCCTCGTTTCTCTTTTTTAGTATTTCCGCACATTGTATGATAATATGAATTGTTTTTGTTTATGTGTGGAGGTGGGGAATATCGTTATTAGACATACTAACAGAAAAGTTGTCTACCTGTGGGTGGATGACTTTTCTAATTTTACGCCAAATTAAAATTATTTAAATGGGAATACTATTATATTATAGGAGGTGATATGAAATGCTTTGGTTTTTGTTAATCGGATTAATTTCTGGCGGGTTAGCTGTCATGATTTCACACGGTGGAGGTTTTGGTATCTGGGGTAATTTGGCAATAGGTGTTATAGGTTCTTTTATTGGCGGTTTTTTATTTGATTTTATAGGTATCTCTGCATATGGTACAATAGGATCGGTAATTTCAAGCACCATGGGAGCCATTATACTTCTATGGGTTATACAGATATTCCGCATACCGGTTCCTGCGTATAAGAAACAATAAATTTTCCATTTAACCGTCACCTTTCAGGTGAGGTGGAAATGAACAGCCCCCCTTGTATTGGATGTTCTCTAAAATGTCCAATACAAGGGGGGCTGTTTATTTCCAATCATAATATTAATATTCCACATTATTTTTGTGAACTATTCCAGCGGTTTACAAGTTATTGTTAATAACTGAATATAATGTATAATTTAGAAAGTTGATGCAGAAAAAAATGTAAAAAAAGAGGATATTATTGTAAAATGACGAATAATGTAATGATAACAATAAATGCAAAAATGAGAGGGGTATTTTACAAAATGGGAATTGCTAAAGTAATTACTGCTGCTGAAGCTGCTGCACTAATTGAGGATGGAGCGACGATTGCGTCCGCCCCGTTCGCCCTTGCTGGCTGGCCTGAAGAAGTAGCGCTGGCCATTGAGAAACGTTTTTTAGAAACCGGACATCCTAGAGACCTTACTCATGTTCATGCTGCAGGTGTAGGTAACCGATTAGAAAGAGGGGAATCTGCCTGGACGGCACATGAGGGTTTAATTAAGAGATTAATTTTATCCCATACCGATTTTCAACAAAAAACAATGGATTTAATCGAACAGAATAAAGTCGAAGCGTATAATTTGCCACTAGGAGTTATTCTCCAATTATACAATGAAATTGCCAGAAGAGGACCTGGCCTATTGACAAAAGTAGGTATGGGAACTTTTATCGACCCTCGTTTTGACGGCGGCAAGCTAAACACTAAAGCTCAAGAAGACTTAGTGGAATTAGTAAACTTCGCGGGGGAAGAATGGCTGTTTTATAAAAAATTCCCAGTCAATGTGACAATCATTCGGGGAACCTCAGCAGATGAAAAAGGCAATATTACTTTTGAAAAAGAAGGAGTCTCCTTGGAATGGCTGCCAGTAGCTCAGGCTGCTAAGGCTTGTGGCGGTATCACAATTGTGCAGGTAGAGAGAATTGTAAAATCCGGAACCATGCATCCTAAGCTTGTTAAAGTTCCAGGCATTTATGTGGACTATATCGTTGTAGCATCAAAACCCGAATATCAGCAACAAACGGCAAAAACCTTCTTTAATGCCGCCTTTGCCGGGGATATAAAGGTACCAACAGGTAGTATTCCCCCTATTCCTTTAGACGGGGAAAAAGTTATGTGCCGCCGCTCAGCAATGGAACTAAAGCCTGGAGCAATCGCTTTAGGTATCGGCATTCCGCAAGCCATAGCGAATGTACTGTCAGAAGAAAAGGCTGATCATTTAATCACTCCTATTTCCGAGTCAGGCAGTATTGGCGGCATACCCGGCGTAGGAGGGGATTTTGGGCATCATTTCAATGCAGAGGCATCTGTTGATCAACATGCCCACTTTAACTATTATGACGGCGGCGGACTGGAAACAGCCTTTATCGGCTTGGGCGAATGTGATATAGAAGGCAATATCAATGCCAGCAAATTTAATGGCAAGGTGTATGGCGTTGGCGGCTTTATTAACGTAACTCAGAATGCTAAAAAGGTAATTTTTACTGGCAACTTTACTGCCGGCAAACTAAAAGTTAAGGTTGAAGACGGTAAGCTTGTCATTGAGCAAGAGGGCAAGTTTAGGAAGTTCTTGAATAAGATTGTACAAACGACTTTTAGTGGAAAATATGCAAACGAAGTCGGTCAGACGGTCATGTTTATTACCGATCGGGCCGTTTTAGAATTGACTCCAGCTGGATTGGTATTGACCGAAATTGCCCCAGGCATTGATCTTGAGAAAGATGTATTAGCTCAAATGGAATTTAAGCCAATCATTTCACCAAATTTAAAACTGATGCCAGCAGAAATTTTCCAACCTACATGGGGAAAATTGAAACAAATCATTGAAACAAATAATTAAAAAAATAAATCATAAATAACGTCTTTGCTATGTGTGTAAAAAAGACTAGTGATGGCACTAGTCTTTTTTTCTTATAAGCGGCAACTTACTATCTAAACTTGATTATGGTGAAAGATAGGGTAAAATTCACAACATCAAATTTATCCTATCTTTTGCTAAAATTAAGTTTCTATCATTTTCATAATGGAGAAAAAAGGTAAAAATGTATTTTTCTCGAAATGTCCTTATATAGAAAGGAGCATGATAAGATGGAGAATAGTAAAGTGATTACGGCAGAACAAGCTGCTGAGCTGATTTTGGACGGAAAGACAGTTGCAACTCCAGTGTCTGGTTTTGCTGGATGGCCAGAAGAAATATACTCGGCTATCGCAGAAAGATTCAAGAGTACGGGGCATCCCAAAGATATTACTTTGGTGCATGCCGCTGGTGCAGGTAACTTTAAAGACGGAGGCGGTAGTTCCACTATCTCTGATGAAGGTCTGATTAAGAGAATGATTACAGCCTATGTTGGCGCGTCACCTCGAACCGCTAAATTAGTAGATGAAAATAAAATTGAGTGCTATTTTTTTCCCCAGGGAGTTTTGATTCAGCTATATAGTGAAATTGGCAGAAGAAGTCCCGGCCTTTTTAGCAAAATCGGTTTGGGGACCTTCATTGATCCACGTATTGATGGCGGCAAGGTAAATGCTCTAACGAAAGAAGATCTCGTAAAAATAATGGAGATTGAAGGGGAAGAATGGATGTTCTATAAGTCTTTCCCTATCCATGTATCTCTAATCAGGGGTACCACAGCAGACGAAAATGGCAATATCACAATTGAGCATGAAGGTAAAGCCTTGGAATTGTTGCCAGTGGCGCAGGCAGCAAAGGCATCAGGCGGCATTGTCATCGCACAGGTCGAGTCTTTGGTGAAAGCTGGTACCTTACATCCTAAGCATATTAAAGTTCCAGGTGTATGTGTAGACTATGTTGTGGTTGCCAAAAAGCCACAATGGCAAACGATGGCCACCCAATTTAACAGAGCTTTCACAGGCGATGTAAAAGTACCACTAGGCAACGTTCCCCCCCTTCCCTTGGATGAGCGAAAAGTAATCTGTCGCCGTGCAGCGATGGAATTGGTGCCTGGTCCAGTTAATTTAGGCATTGGTATTCCCCAAGGCATTGCTAATGTAGCCTATGAAGAAGGGGTAAGTGATACGATGCTACCCATTTCCGAGCTAGGAAATATCGGCGGCATACCGGGCGTCGGTGGTGATTTTGGGCATCATTACAATACAGAAGCTACAATTGATCATCATGCGCATTTTAACTGGTTCGATGGTGGTGGTCTCAATATGGCCTTTTTTGGATTAGCGCAAACTGATAAGGAAGGTAATGTTAACTCTAGCAAATTTGGAGGAAGGGTGGTTGGCGTAGGCGGCTTTATTAACGTAGCTCAAAGTGCAAAAAAGGTGGTGTTCTGCGGTACCTTTACTGCAGGTGGGCTTAAAGTCAAGGTAGATGGCGGTAAATTAGTCATTATACACGAGGGCAAGAATAAGAAATTCCTAGATCAAGTTGAGCAAATTGCTTTTAGCGGCAAGTATGCTCAAAGCATTAATAAACCTGCTATCTATATTACAGAACGGGCTGTTTTTAAACTTGAAAAAGAGGGAATGACATTAATCGAAATTGCACCAGGTATCGATTTGGAAAAAGATATTCTAGCCCATATGGGCTTTAAACCGATCATTTCGCCGGATTTAAGGCTGATGCCGGAGGGGATTTTTCAACCTCACTGGGGTCAATTAAGAAAGAATTGATACTTTACAGAACTTATCTCACTAAAACCGTTCCATGTTTTTAAAAGATTAGTCAAGTAATACAGTGTGGGTTTTTCCCAGACACAATAGAGACCTCCTATTAGTAGTGATTTTATCCTACAATAGGAGGTCTTTTGTTTCACTATCTCATTTTTTAGGTTGAGCTTAAAGCTATGAAGATTTTATTCTCTGCAAAAGCAGTCTCGTCATTAGCTATGTAACAAAGGGAAACAATAAATAGTATTTTTAAAATTAGTAGCAACTTGAGGAGTTTTCATCTCCAAAAAATAGAAATAGTAGGATAATAATCACAATAATCACAGACCAACTATTACCTCGATGTCCACCACTACAACCACAACCCATTTGAATACCTCCTTTTATGGATGAAATAGTAAGAGTTATAATTACTTTAGCTTATGATAGCGGTGTAATTTTGCCACTGACTTTTTAAAATTAATGTTCTTTTATATGAGGTATTTTTAATAGGGAGTATATAGTCATTAATAATTCAACAAAGAAAAAACCCTGGAAAACCAGGGTTTTAGAAATGAAAGAAAAGGTTACCAGTCTTTTTCATGATTACATTTGTCATCGTTCTTCTTATCGTTGCAGAAAATGTTGATGATGCAGTGGCCATCATTTTTTTTGCTATCGCACATGCTCTCATGTTTGATGTCGTTGCAGAAAATATTTATGATGCAGTGACCATCGTCTTTTTTGTCCTCGTCCATACTATCATGTTTTTTGTCATTGCAGAAAATATTGATGATACAATTGTTATTATTATTCTTGTCATCACAATCATTATTCTGGTTTCCTCTAGTAGCTTCTGTCATAAATAAACCTCCTTTATATTTTGATTTATTCTATGTAACATAAACGCATAGTGTTACAAGTGGCTAGGGACTTGGCAGAGGTCGAGTCTTTTCTTATTTGGTACTCTTTATCTAACATATCACCTTACGTTACTTTGATGAATATTATGTATTAATCAAAAAAATATATAAAGGAGGAAAAAATATGAAGTTCCCCAAAGGCAAAGGATTTGATCTTGCATGTGGCGCCGTCGTAACAGTAGTTCTTAATACGGTAGTTCATAATGAGCTCGTAACCTTGACTGGAACATTTCTGGGTGAAACAGAAGAAAAGCATCATCACAAGAGATTCGATGACTTTCATGAATTTATTTTGATTCAATTAACATGTCCCTTCTGCGAGAGGGGCGGACCTGAAATTCCCGAAGGCACGTTTGTGGCGATAAATATAGAGCAAATTCTAGTTGTAATTCCAGGCAAGAAGTGCAACGATGACAAATGGTGTGACAAGTGCCATGAAAAAAAACATGATAACAAGCATGATAATAAGCATATCATCAATATTAGCTGTGATCGCGATGATGATAAGTGGGATGATAAATAGTAACAGATCTAACTTCAGAGCCCGGGTTCCCTAGGTTTCGTTTTTCTCTTGCCCCCAGAGTATTGGCCTATATCAATTAATGAACTTGTAACAATAAACTATTATGTTACATACAATATAACATAATAGGGAGGAGGCGAAATCATGGAGCAAGATACCAACCGAAATCAGACTCATGTTCATGAGATTGACGGGAGCACCTTCATCGCAGAGCAAGAACCACATAATCACCGTTTTTCTGGAGTAACAAGTGAAGTGATACCATATGGAGATGATAGCCATGTACACGAAATATTAATAACTACAGATTTTTGTACGGATCACAGTCATGAAGTAGGGATTCGGACTGGTCCCGCGATCATAGTAGGTTCACATAAACATATTCATTTCGTATATGGAAAAACCACTGTAGAGGATAAGCACTATCACAAATATGTATTTGTGACTCAAATTCAAGACCCCCTCGTATGGGATGACTAGCTATATACAAAACGAGTTGGATTACGATAAAGGTTTTAAGATACCCCAATGATGGCTAATCGTGTTAATTGAAGCTTAGGATTGCCAATTGGCAATCCTAAGCTTCAATTTTTGTGGTGATAAGATGCTATTTTAGTAAAAGAAAGGACTTTTGGCCCTGGCTGACCAGTCAGTCATGATGATAAAATGAAGGTAATGAAATATAGGGAGGAATTTTGTATGACATTACGACGCTATACTGCAGCCATGTTCCTATCAACGGCGCTAGCATTTATTACCCCAGGGGGGGTTGACGCCGCCACAGTTACTACCTCAACTGTTACCGCTTCGGCTGGCGATGTCAGTATATCATCTTCAAAAACCATGTTGTCTAGCGATAACATAGCATTTGCGCAAGTTTTATCATCTAGCTACAATCGCACAGTTTCCACATCGGAAATAATTCGGTTAAGAGCTGATTTTGATTTCGGTTTTGGCGATATATCACTTGTCTATGCTACAGCTGTTTATTCTGGTCGTCCTGTAGATGAAATTAGCCGTCATCGTTATGAAAACATGGGTTGGGGCGAGATAGCCAAGTTGTATGGCGTTAAGGTAAAAGATCTCAAAAAAGGTAATGATGATGTTGTTAATGCTGCCCGAGGGCGCGGTGTTGATGTTACTTACATAGAAATTAATGATGATCAGGGCCGAGACGACGGTCGAGACTACAAAAATGACCAAAAGAAAGATAACAAGGGTAATGTCAAGTATAATAATGGCAAAGGTCATGAGCATAAAAAGTGATAAAAAAGAAACTGGTCTGGTGGCCAGCTTCTTTTTTTACGGAATCAAAAAGTATAATATTTTCTGATTCCAAGTAATTGCAACTAAGATTTAGTACAAGCCAGGAGTGGTTAATAGCAATATGCAATTGATAAACAATGTGGACAGACTGCTTGTTCTTTGCCATATTTATATTGTACAAAGCATTCCTTTTCTTGACCGCAGAAATTACATTTCGCATATTTAAAATTGCTACTTGCATTAATCATAACAAAACTCCTTTTAAAGTTAGCATATAACAAAATTATATATTTGATACTGTATATGATTATTTAATTTTAGAGGATAAAATTACCTTTTGGTGAATGTTGTATAAGAATAGAAGTATATGCTGAGGATGATATTTTTGAGTAGAGGTGAGAAAATTGCAAGATAAAACAATGTTGACAATTGATGCATATAACAAGAATATTTCTCGCTATACCGATAAATTTATGAATTATAGTCCTTACGTTATGCATGTTATTGATTTTGGGGGTTTATTAGAAAATGATTATAAAGTCTTAGATATTGGATGTGGGCCTGGAAACGTGGCTAAACAATTATGTGCATTAAAGAGATTAGAGATTACGGGAATCGACCTTTCTTCTGAAATGTTGGAAATAGCTAGAGTCAATGTACCAGATGGAGTTTTTTACCTTAAAGACTCTCGCAAAGCAAGCTTCTCACTAGAATATTTTGATGCAGTAGTGCTTTCTTTTAGTATTGTTCATTTGAATGATGATGAGATGAAAGAGGTATTAACTAATGCGGTAAAATGGTTGAGAAGTGGTGGTTATCTTTATTTAAGTTTTATGGAAGGGAAGCAGCCTGGTTTTGAGATAACCAGTTTTTCTTCACAGCCGATATATTTTAATTATTTTCAAGAAAGTGAAATCGAAGACCTTCTTAAAGGGAATGGGATTGATTGCTTTCGCAGTGTACGGCAAGGTTATTTAGAGTTAGATGGAAGTAGCACTACCGAGGTTTTTCTTTTTGGGAAAAAGAGGTAATAGTAGATTGGATTGTGAGTCATTGGATAGAAAAAAGTTTTGCCAAGATCGAGATAATCTTAAGGGGGAGTTAGGCAGTAATGTTGGATTGCTGATAATAAAAATACTGCTACTTGAGGCTCTTTGTATGAAATAGCAGGGAGCCTCAAGAGAATTCCTTTTTCAATAGTGTTTCTCCATGATGTCGGCAGTATGGCCCATCATTAAGGCAGTAGCATTACATGATGCCAGCACGGAATTTATCTTCCGCCTGCTGGCGTTTTTCTGTTTTTAGGGCTTTTATGGTAAGTAGCGGGAAGATAAAAATGTGCAGAAAATAAGCATGACAAAAAATAACCAGAAAACTTAAATCATTAAAAAAATTTACATAGTTTTACATTTTATGCAACATTTATCTTATATACTAAGGAGAGTAATTTCTTATCTAAGTATAAGAAAATTTTTTACAATCTTCAGAGTCAATAGTCTTTCGATCAACTCTTGACACTTGTGTTCTGTTTCCAGGAGACTATTCTAATAGGATCATTTACCTTTGAATTATTTTGCTATTCAGTAGCGAAGGAGGAATTGTATGGCTTATAGACTGCAAGACATTATTGATGTGACCACAATTCAGGAACTTTTACAATGTTTCTATGGTGTTATCAAAACCTCAATAGCTATTGTTGATAAAGATGCCACTGTCGTTGCAACTATGGGAGGGCGAAAAGCATGTTCACAGTTTCATCCAAGGAATACTGATTCCAATGAAAAGTACGTACATATTTATTCCAGGTTTTTTGAACCCATCGGGAATGGACAAGCAGGTGTGGCATATCAATGTCCTCATGGGGTGACTGCTATTGTTTTACCCATCAAGGTCAATGGAAACTGTATAGCAAATTTTATAATAAGCCAGTTCTTTCGCGAACAACCAAATACTCATTGTTATGAGATGTTGGCCTCAAAACATTGTTTGAATACACAAGCAAACTTAACAGTAATCAACAATATCCTCGTTCTCTCAGAAGAATTGCAATGGGAAATAGAAATTTTTAAAAAGTTTTGTGATGTACTTAGTGGGATGGCTGAACAACGAATAAAGGAAAAACAGACGGAAGAGAAACTAAGAGAATTCAGAGAACAACTAAAGCAATTCCAAGACGAAGGCGTCGGTCAACTGTCGCAGAATGAAGGTCAACACATGGAATATCAAGATTCCATATGTGCTCACGACTGGAAAGGGTTTGATACTGCAAATATAAAGACGTTGGCAGGGGCGGTGCAGGATACTATCTTGTATAAGCCTATGGAAAAAGCTCTCCATACGAACAGGGAACATCTCTCCCAGGCGTTGAGGTTGGCACACTTAGGGCCATGGAATTATAATACTAAGACAAGCGTATTTGAATTCGGTGACGAGTTCTATGCCATCTACGGTACAGATGTGGCACGGGAAGGTCCTTGTATGGCGCCAGATGTGTATATTAGGGAGTTCGTGTACCCGGATGACATCAGTATTGTAAAAGAGGAGATTGACAAGTTCCTTTCGTCAAAGGGACATTACTCGAATATGTTTGAGCACCGTATCATCCGCCGGGATGGTCAAGTACGCACTATTAATGTCTGGGAACATGTCATCAGGGATGATTCTGACAATATCGTAAAGTATTACGGGGCGAATCAGGACATTACCGATAAGAAAGCTATGGAAGATGATCTGCAGACTAGTAGGGGAAATCTCTCTCTGGCTGCGCAATTGGCACACTTGGGACCATGGAAATATGATCTTGCTACAAATCTTTTCGAGTTCAACGATGAGTTTTATGCTATCTATGGAACAGATGTGGCACAGGAAGGGCGATTCATGGCTCCAGATGTTTATATTAGGGACTTCGTACATCCAGATGACATTAGTATCATTGAGTCTGAGACGAACAAGGCCCTTTCATCCAAGGGCTTCTTTTCAGATATGATTGAGCACCGTATCATCCGCCGGGATGGTCAAATACGCACTATTAATGTCTGGATGCATATCATTAGGAATGAATCCGACAATATCGTAAAGTATTACGGGGCGAACCAGGACATTACCGAGCAAAAGGTCATGGAGGAAGCCCTGCAGACTAGTAGGGAAAATCTCTCTATGGCGGCGCAATTGGCACACCTAGGGCCATGGAAACATGATCTTGACACTAATATTTTTGAGTTTAGCGACGAGTTTTATGCCATTTATGGCACGAGTGTGGCGCGGGAAGGCCGTTTTATGACTGCCGATGTATATGCTAGGGAGTTTGTACACCCGGATGACGCCTGGGTGGTACAAGAGACAATAGACATGGTACGTTTGTTTAAGGGACGTTTCTATTCAGATCAATTGGAACACCGAATCATTCGCCGGGATGGTCAAGTACGCACTATAACTGTCCGGCTACATGTCATCAGAGATGCTGCTGGCAAGATCGTAAAAAATTACGGGGCGAATCAAGACATTACCGAGCGGATACTGGCAGAAAATGCGTTGAGAGAAAGTGAGGAGCGCAATAATGCAACGTTAAATGCCCTGCCGGATATGCTGCTACGCATTAACATAGCAGGAGAACTGTTAGATTATCGAGTACCAGATCGATATTGTTATTATTTGGTAAATCTGGCTGATAAGTACAACACTATTGACGATATGTTGCCGATATCATTAGCACGGGAGATAAAAGAAACAATCAGATCATCAGTAACGTTAGGTGAAACCCAAATAAATAAGTATTCTGGACAAATAAATGGTGGGTTATGTTCTTGCGAAATTCGGATAGCAATAATTAACAAAAACGAGGTACTTGTTATTATTCAAGATCAAACTGAAATTTATAGAGCACGAAGAGAGTTTCTGCGATTAGATCGCCTGAACTTAATCGGTGAAATGGCTGCTAATATTGGTCATGAAGTGAGGAATCCCTTAACTACAGTCCGTGGATATCTTCAATTTCTTTCATTAAAAGAGCAGTTCAAAGGCTATCTAGAGATGTTTGGTGTTATGATTACTGAATTAGATAGGTCAAACAGTATCATTACTGAATTTCTCGCTCTTTCAAAAGATAAATTAGTCAATTTAGAATTAAAGAATTTGAATAACATTATTACGACAATATATCCATTATTAGAGGTAGAAGCTAAAGCTGGCAACAAAAGTATATGTCTTGAACTTGATGTTAATATTCCACAGATTTGCTTAGATGAAAACGAAATTAGACAGCTCATTATTAACTTAGTGCGCAATGGTTTAGAAGCCATGATGGGTAATGGAAAACTAATTATCAAAACAATAAAAGATAATCTTAATGTTATGTTGTTGGTCCGGGATAATGGACCAGGGATTCCAGAGAGTGCTATTGATAAAATTGGAACTCCCTTCGTGACAACAAAAGAAAATGGTACAGGGCTAGGATTATCCGTTTGTTACAGCATAGCTGCACGACACAATGCAAAGATTGATTTTACCACAAGTAAAGATGGGACCGAATTTACAGTCCGATTCAAATCTAGAGGAAGTAGGGGGCATTAAAAAATATTTATTGTAAAAGCTATGAAGTATAATCTTGATAAATAGATTGTTAAAGATGGGGGAGTCCTATGGATAAAGACATGCAGTCGGAGGCGATAAGTGCTTGGGGGCAAAAGGGGGACATTGAAAAGGCTTTAATGGTTGGAATACATGGAGTGACCGAATTTAAACATGATGAAAAAGTGTATTATTTAGGTGAGTTTAAGGAAAACATGATTATACAGCTTTCCCAAAAGCAAGTGGCTCAGGCAGCTATTTATCCAGAAGTCATTCGAGCTTTAAAAGATAAAAGAGCTACTAAGATGATTATTGATGGCAGCATGAGTAGCCGCTATATTGAAAAATATAAAAAATTAGCTACAAAGATGAATAAGCCTTATATAGTGCGTAGTGACCCAGAGTTTAAGGGGGCAACTGGTTTATTGGTGATCAGTGACGAAGCAGTAGAGAGGCAGGTTATTACTGTTGAAGATCGAAGTGTCCGTTTAAAACGACTTGGGATGTCTTCTGCCCTAATTAACGCGGTTGGTAAAAAAATATGTAAAAAATGCTTTGAACAAATTTTAAAGATCGATCCTAAGGAGTCTCCAAATTATAATGAACTTACCTTTCTAGATCGTATTGGTGGAGAACGCTGTCCAGCCCATCAAGTCACGAAATAGAACAACCCATTCTTCTAGGGCAGAATGTAATTAGATGTCGACAATCAGATTGGGTATCGATATAATTTAACTAATCATAGTGAACGATGGGGTTAACTCTAATCTTGAATAGTAGATAATGACTTCTACCGATAAGTATGCTGGTAGGAGTCTGTTTATTTTATTGGTAGTTTGAAGGGGGAAGTAGTCCGCGATTTAAAGTGATGTTTAGGAACTATTATCTTTTAATAGAAAGTTTACGATTTGCATGATGACCAGAATGGATTTGAGGATTTTGTGGTTATAAAAACTAAATCTGATATAATAACAGTATAACTACTATTGAATTGAATTAATATGGATGAAAATCTACATAGTGTCTATGCATATCATATTGAAAACGGTGAAAAATTTCAATTTTAGGGAGGTCAATGTAATGTCTAAGGCAGCCTTGGTCGTTTTTAGCGGTGGACAGGATAGTACTACTTGCTTATTTTGGGCGATGAAAAACTTCGATAAAGTTGAGGCAATCACATTCAACTATAATCAAAGACATAAACAGGAAATTGAGTGCGCTACCAATATCGCCCAAGAGTGGAATATACCTCATATGGTTATAGATATGAGTCTACTGAATCAGTTGGCTCCTAATGCGCTGACTCGAAGTGACATTGAAATAAAAACTGGTGAAAATGGACAACTGCCCACAACATTTGTGGATGGACGTAATTTGCTGTTTTTATCATTTGCGGCAGTGGTAGCCAAACAAAAGGGGATTAGCCATATCGTTACTGGGGTTTGCGAGACAGACTTTAGTGGTTATCCTGATTGTCGTGATGTCTTTGTTAAATCCTTGAATGTTACTCTAAATCTAGCCATGGATTACCGGTTTATCATTGATACTCCGCTAATGTGGATAGATAAAGCCGATACTTGGGAGTTGGCTGATCAATTAGGCAGATTGGAGTATGTACAACAGCATACTTTAACTTGTTATAACGGTATTATTGGGGCGGGTTGTGGCGAATGTCCAGCCTGCAAGCTTCGAAGTGCCGGACTTAAAAAGTATTTAGAAAAGAAAGAGGCTACTCAATGACTAGTCTAGTAATAAAAACAACAAAAATTTTTACTTTTGATTCCGCCCATTTTCTACCCAACCATGCAGGAAAGTGTGCTACCATGCATGGACATACATACAAGTTGGAGGTAACCGTTACTCGTGATAATGGGAAATTGATTAGTGGCGGGTCAGATGAGGGGATGGTCATGGATTTTTCTGATCTGAAGGCTATTGTGACGACTGAAGTGATAGACAAAATAGATCATAAAATTTTAAATGAAGTATTTCCCTTTAGGACAACCGCAGAAAATATGTCTGTTCATATTTTTGATGTCTTGACTGATAAATTACAATCACGTGGTGTTATTGTTGAAAAAATCAAATTATGGGAAACTCCAAATTCCTATGTAGAGGTAGTTCATGAATAAGGTGATTATGGCCTTTCTCTTTACCTCAAGTTTCAAATTTGCGGTAAGATTATAGCATGGTTCTAATTTCTGAACTAGAACCTAAAATAGTAGTTTTTTTTAATATATCCTAAAGTGCGGAGGATCGTAGTATGAGAAAAATTATCGCTGTAATGTGTATTGGTATTATAATGGTTGCGCTAGGAGGTTGCACCAGTAATAAAAAAGAAGATACTGCTCCCAAAGTTGGACAACTGCAGAATATGACCATTGGCCTTATGCCAGATGTAGATTCCATCCCGTTTATTATTGCTCAGGAAAAAGGTTATTTTAAAGAAGAGGGTATAAACATAACTCTGAAGTCGTTTAAAAGTGCCATGGATCGAGATAGTGCACTGCAAAGTGGTAATCTTGATGGAGAAATTTCAGATATGCTGGCAGAAGCTTTTGCCAAGGCAGGAGGCTTTGACACAGTGATTACCTCATTAACGACTGGTAGTTATAAGTTAGTTGTTAATAAAGATGAAACAGTGACGTCTATTAAGGAGCTAAAGGGTAAGGATGTAGCCATCTCTAAAAATACGATTATTGAATATGTTACAGACAAGGTAATGGTAGAGGGTGGACTAGCTCCAGCAGACATTAATAAAATTGTGATTCCACAGATTCCTACGCGACTTGAAATGCTGCAAAATGGTAAAATTGCTGCTGCCACATTACCAGAGCCGATGGCAACCATCGCTGTAAAAAACGGTGGAAGGATACTCAATAGCTCTGATAAACTCAGTATAAATCCTGGGGTTATGATATTTACGAGTAAAGCAGTCAACGAAAAGGAAAAAGAAATTCAAGGGATGTACCGGGCCTATAATAAAGCCATCGATTATTTAGCTAAGGAACCTATGGAAAACTATATCGATCTATTAATCGAAAAGGGCGGCTTTCCTGCTGCTGTGAAAGGAACTCTTATTTTGCCACAATATAAAAAACCTGTAGCACCTGACGCTAAAGATATTGAGGCTGTTATTGCATGGCTTCAGACAAGACAGTTAATTCAAAAGGGGTATTCTTATAAAGAACTGGTCGATGACCGGTTTGTACGGTAATTTATTATGATTCGAATTAAAGAGCTAAGCGTTACTTATAAGTCTTTGGGCGATAGCTGTGATGCCTTGCGTAATATGAATTTAGAACTGTCAATAGGAGAAACCTGCGCCATCATAGGCCCCTCTGGTTGTGGCAAGTCAACCCTTTTGAAAGTACTAGCTGGAATTATTAAAGACTTTGAAGGTTCTGTTGAAATCAATGGAGAACCAGTTATGCCTCACAAACAAAAGATTGGCTTCATTCCACAAAACTATGGACTCTTACCGTGGAAAAATGTATCTGAGAACATTCGCCTTGGTGTAAAAATAAAGAACAAAAAATATGCTGAGGATAAGGAAGCTTTGGCTGCTCTTCTTCAGCAGCTTGGTCTTAGGGGATTGGAAAGTAGATATCCGAGGGAATTAAGCGGTGGGCAGCAGCAACGAGTTGCCTTGGCACGTGCCTTTTTGTTAAAGCCAGATTTGCTGTTGATGGATGAACCTTTTTCTGCTTTGGATGCTATGACAAGAGAGGAAATACAAAATGTATTTTTAGATGTGTGGCGCAAGCATTCTGTTTCAATGATTCTTGTCACCCATCATGTGGAGGAGGCTGTATATTTAGGCCGTAAGATTGTGATTATGTCCGCTTTTCCAGGGACGGTCAATACCGTAATTGATAATCCTCTGTTCGGTGTAGAAGATATTCGAAACCATCGGGATTTTTTCGAGCTATGTCTTACATTACGAAAAATGATAAAAGAGGATTGGTCAAAATGGGAAAAAAAACAACGAGAGTTTGGCATGCTGCCGGCATATTAATTGTTTTAGTGTTATGGCATGTTACTTCGATTTGGGTAAATTTACCCATTGTTCAGTCTCCTTGGTTAGTAATCGTGAATTTATGTAATATTTTTGCTTCTGAAATTGCGATACACAGTTTTTATAGTCTGTGGCGCATTCTTGCAGGGGTTTTGCTAGCAGTGGTTGTCGGTATTCCCATCGGTTACTGTATGGGCTACTTTGAAAAATGTGATACGATCTTGTCCCCGATTGTTTATTTAACCTATCCTATTCCTAAAATTGCGTTATTACCTGTTATTATGCTACTATTCGGCCTGGGGGAATTGTCAAAAATTCTGATGATCTTTCTGATTATTGTTTTTCAGGTCATTATTGCGGTAAGGGATGGTGTAAAAAGTATTCCGAAGGAAACCTATTATCCGTTATATTCTCTAGGCGCAGGCGTAATCGATATTTTTCGGGAAATTCTGATTCCTGCTTCTTTGCCTAATTTCTTAACTTCCTTGCGAGTTGCCATGGCAACAGCGATATCGGTACTGTTTTTCACGGAAACCTTCGGAACCCAGTATGGAATGGGGTATTTTATCATGGATGCATGGATGCGGGTAAATTATTTAGAAATGTATTCGGGTATTATGGTTTTAAGCTCTATCGGTTTAATTTTATTTGGAACGATTGATTATCTGGAAAGAAAAATGTGTTACTGGCAGTACAAGTAGTTTGGAAGGGCTGACTCTTAAAATGAGGTTCAGTCCTTGTTTAATGATGGCGGGATTTACCAGAGGCTCTAATGAATGAGAAATGGATATGCTATGTCATGTGTAGCAGATGTTAAAGCTGTTTTTTGAATAAAGGGAAAAAAATCATAAAAGATGATTTATATTCCCCATTTTCTGGAGGTATTCATGGGATACATTTACCCTGCTTTAGTCATATTGACTTTGATAGCCTTTATCAGCTGGCTGAATTATCGGCTGTTATCGCGATTGTTTCGTTCATATCGTATTCAGGTTGTAAGGTTTGCTTACCTGATTCTTAGTGTAATCACAATTGTAGTAATTGGATATGGCTGGTCAACACGGCCGCTATTTGCAGTTCCCGATCAGGAAGTTTATCTTTTCTTAGTTTATGGTATTTTAGCTTGGTTATTAGGGCAGATTATACTTCTCGTTTTTCAACCATTTATATATGTAGCACATAGGCTGATTACAGAAAATAAGCAGACGTATATGCAGGAAACCGGCTCTATGGCTCTAACAATGACGCGCCGGGATTTTCTCCATAATACCCTAGCCCTTACTCCTCTAGTTGCTTTTGGCCTCAGTTCAAGCGGAATTTATGAGGCGCAGACTGAGATGATTGTGGAGCGCCACTCCATTATTATTCCTACATTACCATCTAACCTTAAGGGGTTTAAAATTGGTCAGATTAGTGATACACATTTAGGTCCGTATTTTGATTTAACAAAATTAGATACAGTCTTAAAATTGATGATCAAAGAAAAGCCGGATATGGTCGTTATTACTGGGGACTTTGTTGACGATCTTAAGTTGCTGAAACCTGCTATTGATCGGCTCAATGAGTTTCATTCTTTGATTCCCCATGGCATTTATTTCTGCTATGGAAATCATGAATACTTTCGCAACATTGAGTTAGTTCGAGCCGAGCTGCATAAGAGTCGGCTCATGGTTCTTGACAATAAAAGTACTTTGATTATACCAGGGCAACAACCATTCTATCTTATGGGCGTTGACTATCCATGGGCCAATGTTTCCCATGGTGGTATAAATATAAGCGACAGTAAACGTCAGCAATGTTTTGCGGCAGCAAGTCAAGGTATCCCGCCCGATGCTTTTAAAGTACTGATTGCCCATCATCCAGATTTTCTTATAGATGGATTTACTGCCAAAATTCCTTTAACTCTGGCTGGTCACACCCATGGCGGACAAGTTGTTATCATGGGTAAATCTCTGCAGTCCTCGTATACCTACATGCGTGGTCTTTATCAGCAAAACGGTGTTTATGGTTATGTGAGTAGCGGTGCAGGCCAGTGGTTTCCCTTCCGTTTTGGTTGCCCACCGGAAATTAGTATATTTACATTGCTAGAATAAGAAATAAAGGCAGATTACCATAGACTGGTAGTCTGCCTCTTGCGTTTACCATCTAATTTCATACGATAAACTTCTCTTTGTATATCGTATGATAAACTAAAAATGCATTCATCAGTAATAATGTCCCCGTAAAGAAAAATACATAATGAATACCAAAAGTGCCTGCCATTTGTCCACCTAGTACTGAACCCAAAAATACACCTAAAAACTGTGCGGATTGATTATAACCATAAGCCCGCCCTGTGATTAAATCTGGTGTACATTGTTTAATAAGACTATTAACGGAAGGTAATAACCCAGCCGTAGCTAGTCCCAGCAAAAAGCGCAGAATTCCCAGTTCCCAAGAATGTTCTACAAATGCTTGGGGAAAGAAGAGCACTCCCGCTACAATTAATGCTACCAATAACACCTTTTGCGGTCCAATCTGGTCAGAAATTTTTCCAAGCCTAGGGGCAGAGAGTATACTAGCAAGTCCTGAAGCAGCAAAAACAGCACCTGAAATGAGAGCAATATGATTTGTGTCTGTAGATAAGTGGGTAATATAGACGGTAATAATCGGCTGTATGGACATGAGAGCCAGTTGCATGACCAAGGTGGTAATGAACAAACACATCATCATTTTATGATTGGGAAGACGTTCCCAAACTTCATGAAAGTTAAGAGAAATTTGGTTAGTAGTAATAACCTTGCTTTCTTTAATGAACAAGAAGGATGCAATAAACGCAACGAAGCACATAAATCCAATTGAGATAAAGGTCTCTCGAAATCCTATTATTTCTGATAGATATCCTCCAAACAAAGGGCCGAGTAAGGTACCCCCGACTTGTCCACTAAAGAGAATACCTAGTGACCATCCGACTCGTTCGTTTGGTGTTTGCGTAGCAACTAATGTAATGACTGCTGGTTGAAAACCAGAAAGAGCTCCTTGTAATATTCGTAGACCTGTTAGTTGATAAACATTGTCCACAAAACCCATACAGGTCACGATAATGGATAGCCAGAGACTAGCCCTTAAAATCATGGACTTTCGTCCATACTTATCTGCATATTTACCCCAAATGGGAGCAAAAATTGCCAAACTTATAAAATTACTCCCGAAAACAATTCCCGACCATTTCGCAATCGATGCTATATCATGAACACCAAGATGTTCAATATAAAGAGGCAGCGACGGAGCCATTTGACTCATCCCCGAGGATACAATAAATACAGCAAACCAACAAACATATAAATTTTTCTTCCAAATTTCCATGAAACACCTGCGTCTTCTATAATCTATTTTGGAGACTAATTTTTAGCTCACAAATCTATATTCGATTAAATTCGTGGTTTACCTTCGTAATTAAATATTTAAAGCATCTTCTCTTATATTATAGTACTGAAAGCACCATTAATCGGACGTTACCCTAAGTGCTGAACTTCCAACGATGTCTTTTTTTATGATATATCAAATTGAAAATATTTTAATGGAGATACTATTAGCTAAAAGGAGGCGTTTTCAATGATCAATACAGGTAAAGTGACTAATGTCGTAAATGAAGGTGATAAAACAATAATAGAGATAGTTTTTATAGATGATCTTAAAACGACTGTAGTGCTGCCTCATCAAGATATTAATAAGTATAAAGATAAATATGTTATTTGTGCTATGGATTCCGATGATAACACTAAGATATTAGAGGTCGTTGACGATTAGCTATATAAAAGCTACTTTGTTCTTATGAGTGAGGCAATTTTTTGATTTTATGCAAAAATAAAATCATTGTATTGGAGATATTATTATGATGTTTCACTTAGCACCTGCTGCACAAAAAAAGAATGAATTTTCTATTTATCCGTCTACCTTCGGGCAGGCGGTCCTTTTATTGGCATAGGATATTTTGTGTTTATATATGGAAAAAAATTTTTTAGAACTCTAGTTCGACAGAATTTGCATTGATTTATACATATAATGGGTGATGTGTAAAATGAAAGGAAAAATAAAAGGGGATTTGTCGTGGAAAGTTTATGGTGTAAGATAGAGCGCTTACGGCAAGAAATGCATGTAGCGGCCCTGGAAAAAGGAATATCACATCCAGATGTTTTAATGGCTAGTCAGAGACTGGATGAAGCAATAAATGAATTATATAAATTAGTCATGATTCAAAAGGTTGGATAGGTAACCTCAAGGCTTCGCGGATTTTCCGTCGGAGCCTTTTTAATGTTGAAGTATCTGGCCAAATTAGTGTATTAGTAAGACTGAAAAAGGAGTCTATTGCATAATCTTTCGGCATATATAGTAATTATTTAAGCTAATGAGTTAGCCGCAACGGGACAAGTAAAGAAATGTATAACGAATTGGGTGGAGGAGGGATAAGAATAGAGTGTTCAGGTCGACGGTGAAGCAAAAAAGGAGGTACTTAAATGAAAGCAAAGTGGTTGGTCTTGGCTTTAGTGGCTATGTTTACTGTTGTCGTAGCTGGTTGCGGTGTAGCAGCAGGTGATGACAATGTAATCAAAATTGGTCATGCAGTATCTTTGACAGGGGATAGTTCTATGTGGGGCCAGTCAGAAAAGAATGCTCTGGATATGGAAGTCGAAAAAATTAACGCTAAAGGTGGCGTTCTTGGTAAAAAGATCAAACTTGTGCCATATGATAATCGCGCAGATGCTACTGAAGCAGTCAATGTGACTAAGCGTTTGATTAGCGACAAAGTCGTGGCTATTATTGGACCGGCACAAAGCGGTGTGGCAATTGCGATGGCTGCAGTTACCGAAGTTAGTAAAGTACCACTTGTGGCCACAACAGCGACTAATCCCAAGGTAACAGTAGATGATAAAACCAGCCAGGTGCGCAAGTATGCTTTTCGTACGTGCTTCATTGACCCTTTCCAAGGCACTGTAGCAGCCCAGTTTGCCACTCGGGATTTAAAAGCGCAAACAGCGGCTGTTGTATATGATGTTGGTTCCGATTATTCGGCTTGGTTGGGAAAATATTTCATTGCCGAGTTTGAAAAGCAGGGTGGTAAGATAGTCGGAAATGAAGCTTTCCGATCAGGTGAGTTAGATTTTCGCGCTGTTTTGGGTAAAATTAAGGGCGCTAATCCTGATATTCTGTTTGTTCCGACTATGCAAAAGGAAGCTGCTTTGGTTATGAAGCAATCGGCTGATCTAGGCATTAAAGCTAAGTTCTTGGGCGGCGATGGTTGGGGAAGCCCGGATTTGATTACCTTAGGAGGTTCAGCGGTAGAAGGTTCTTATTTTGTCAACCTGGCTAGTGCTGATGATCCGGACATTCAAACGTTTGTTAAAGATTACAAAGCTAAGTTTAAAGAGGATCCTGTTATGCCTAATCCGATCATGGCTATCGATGGCTTATATGCAATAATCGATGCCATAAAGACAGTCAATAGTACGGATTCGGTTAAAATTGCCGAACAATTAGAAAAGATTAAGGACCTCCAGGTACTGAGCGGTAAACTGACCATTGATCCTGCTACCCATAACCCTCTGAATAAGCCGGCGGTGATTCAGGAGGTTAAGGATGGAAAGTTTATCTTTAAGGCTAAGTTTGTAATCCAGTAAGAGTGATGGGTGGTGGCACAGTTAGCACCACCCTTACTTATTTTTAGGAGGGGCTTATGTTTATTCAGACACTCGTCACAGGTTTGGCGATTGGTGGTATTTACGCCCTTATGGCTGTGGGGTACTCGTTGGTCTTCAGTATTTTAAATTTCAGTAATTTTGCATATGGATCTATCATTATGTTAGGAGCATATATGGGATATTTCGCTATGACGGAGATCGGGATGCCTATTGGGGTAGCTATTGTTTTATCAATTGTCGGCTCTGCTGCCCTATGTTTTTTGAATGAGAAGCTAGCTTATAGTACCCTGCGCAAACGGAAGGCATCCTCTCTTTATTTTATGATCAGTGCTATGGGCACGGCCATCTTTCTGGAAAACTTGGTGTACGCTACTATCGGTTCTAGATTTTATGCATTTCCTCAGGTGCTGACCCAGTTAAATCTTGAGTTCATGGATATATCCATCGGGGTACTGGACGTTTTTGCCATTTTGTTCTCCTTTCTAGCAATTTTGACCCTTCACTATTTCCTGCAAACGAGTAAAATCGGCATCGCCATTCGTGCGGCCTCATATGATATGCAGGTATGTGAGCTTAATGGAGTCAATATCACCAAGTTGATTGGCTGGGTATTTATTTTGGCAGGTGCCTTGGCTGGTATTTCTGGTATGTTTCTGGGTATGAAATACATGGTTTACCCGACAATGGGGTGGATCACGAATAAGGCCTATATCGCCGCAGTGATCGGCGGACTGGGGAGCCTGCCGGGTGCTGTAACCGGCGGTTTGATTTTAGGGGTATTGGAGACTTTTGTTTCAGCATACGTTTCTTCTGTTGTTCGTGATGCCTTTAGTTTTACGTTGCTTGTCGTTTTGCTGATGGTTTTGCCGACAGGATTGTTTGGCAAATTTCTTGAGGAAAAGGTATAGTGGGCTATGGCAGAATATATTAGCGGAGTTGTTGCATTAAGTCTGATTTATGTGATTGCCACCGTTGGTTTAGCAATATTTACAGGTTTCACCGGTCTGTTTTCCCTGGGGCATGCTGCTTTTTTTGCCATTGGCGCTTATACGGCCGCTATTCTGACATATTTTTACGATGTGAATTTTTGGCTGGCGTTAATGGCTGGCGGAGCTATGAGTGGTTTGGTTGGAGTTATCATTGGCTATCCGACGCTGAAAGCAAAATTACGCAGTGATTATTTTGCTATCGCGACGCTGGGATTTGGTGAAACTGTACGAGTATTGTTGGAAAATTTAGAGATTACTCAGGGCGCTCGCGGTTTGCCGGGCATTGCTGTAGAAACAACTTTGTCGATGGTTGTCGGCATTACCGTGCTGGTGATGTGGATAGCCCGCAATTTCGTTTGTTCGCGCCATGGTCGCGCCGCTATCGCTGTGCGGGAAGACTTTGTCGCTGCGGAAATGATGGGCATTAACCTCTTTCGAGTACGTCTGCGTTCGCTGGTTTTTAGCGCCGTCTGTGGTGGCATTGCTGGCGGATTATTTGCTCATTATGTTTCCTTTATTCAGCCGTCTATGTTCACTTCCGTTTTATCCACGCAGCTGACAGCCAGTGTAGTGGCAGGTGGGATGGGGAGTATTACTGGCCCTATTATAGCGGCCATTATCTTTGTAGCCCTTCCCGAGATGCTACGGGTAGCAAATATCTGGCGGTTAGTGGGGTATGGTCTATTGCTGGTTCTCATCATGTTATTCCGTCCCCAAGGTTTGTATGGTTATCGGGAATTGTCCTTTAATAGCTGTCGTAGCTTATTAAATTGGCTTACACTTTCAGCCTGGCGAAATGGGGGAAAGACATGAGTGTTTTGGAGTTAATAAGTGTGACCAAAAAATTTGGCGGTATTGTTGCTTGCAGGGACGTTAGTTTGAGCATAGCTTCAGGGCAAATCATGGGGTTAATTGGACCCAACGGGGCGGGAAAAACAACCATCTTCAATCTGATCACCGGGGTTTATGGTGTAACGGAAGGCACGATCTCCTTTAATAAAGAAGTAATCTCCGGATTGCGACCTGATCAAATCGTACACCGTGGCATAGCTCGGACCTTTCAAAATATTCGGCTATTCCGTAATTTAAGCGTTCTTGAAAATGTTTGTATTGCTGTAGACAGTCGTGAGACTTATTCCCTTGGTGCCACATTGTTACGCTTGCCACAGGTGTCAAAGAAGGAAAGGGAAATACGGGAGCAAGCCAGGGAATATCTGTCTATCGTCGGACTGGCAGATAAGGCCGACGTACGGTCAGATGCTTTATCCTACGGTTTGCAACGAAAATTGGAGATCGCTAGAGCCTTGGCCCTAAAGCCCAAACTACTGCTTCTAGATGAGCCGGCTGCTGGCATGAATCCGGAAGAGTCCCTGGAACTGGCGAAATTGATTCGGCGGATCCATGGGCATTATGGCCTGACTATTCTGTTGATTGATCATCATATGGATGTGGTGATGGATCTTTGTGAAAAAATTTTTGTATTGAATTTTGGAGTGAAGTTGGCGTTCGGAATGGCAGAGGAGATTCAGAACAATCTTGATGTCCTTACAGCCTATCTTGGGGAGGGATATAAACATGCTATACGTTAAAGAACTACATGTAAAATATGGCCATATTCACGCCCTCCGCGACATAAGCTTTAAGGTACAGGCAGGTCAGATTATTGCCGTTGTCGGTGCTAATGGTGCTGGTAAATCAACCTTGCTAATGACTCTAGCCGGGTTATTGGTACCGGCTGAGGGAGAGATTTTATACGAAGGTAAGCTGCTGCCTAAAGAAGCTTACAAAGTTTTGGGTCATGGCATTTGTCTGGTACCTGAGCGACGACGCCTTTATGCTAATCTTACAGTAAAGGATAATCTGCTAATGGGAGCTTTTGTGCGGAATGATAAGGAGGGTATACAAGCTGACCTAAAGCGCATGTATAAAATGTTTCCTATTTTACAGGAACGACTTGAGCAGTATGCGGGGACGCTCAGTGGTGGTGAGCAGCAAATGCTAGCGATCGCCCGGGGAGTAATGTCCAGGCCCAGGCTATTGTTATTGGATGAACCGTCACTGGGGCTTGCCCCATTAATGGTGGCAAATGTGTTTAAGATAATCCGTGAGATTAGGGAACAGGGGACCACTATTTTGCTGGCAGAGCAAAATGCTTTTCAGGCCTTGGACATGGCGGACGATGCTTTTGTGCTGGAAACAGGTCGGGTGACCTTAGCTGGTTCAGGAAAACAGCTGCTCAATGATCCGTTAGTCAGGAAAGCTTATTTAGGCGTTTAGTATGATTAATAAAACAAAGGTGGGATAACCTATGTATATTGACACACTACTTGTTCATGGGGCTGGGGAAGATGAGGCTACAGGTGCTACTAGTACGCCTATTTATCAGGTTTCTAGTTTTCGCCATCACTCGGTAGGACAAAAGGGGGGGTACCAATATTCGCGGGTAAGTAATCCTACGCGACATGCATTAGAACAGCAAATGGCCCTTTTAGAAGGCGGTAGCAGGGGCTTTGCTTTCGGTTCCGGTATGGCAGCTATTACCGCCGCTTTTAATCTATTCAGTGCCGGGGACCATATTGTAATCAGTCGGCAACTTTACGGTGGCACCTTCCGCGTACTAGATCGGATTTTTTCCCGGTACGGACTGACAGTTAGTTCTGTAGATTTTAGTGACATAGAAGCTATTGCTGAAGCCATCACGCCAGTAACGAAAGCGATCTATATAGAGACACCGTCTAATCCTACCCTTATGGTTACCGACATACGCAAGGTGGTGGCTCTTGCCAAAGCACGAAGCGTGCTTACCATTGCGGACAATACGTTCATGTCACCTTATTTACAACGGCCGATTACCTTAGGTGTTGATATTGTGGTCCACAGCGCCACAAAATTTATCGGTGGGCATAGTGATGTCACCGCTGGAGTCGTCGTTGTGAAGGATGAGAAACTGGCAGAGGATTTGCATTTTATTCAGATGTCTACAGGCGGTGTCCTGGGACCCTTTGACAGTTGGTTACTCTTACGGGGATTGAAAACTTTGGGCCTCCGAATGGACCGGCAGGTACAGAATGCGGGTGAAATTGCGGCCTGGCTCAGGTCCCGCCCAGAAATCAAAAAAATGTATTTTCTAGGCTTTTCTGACCATCCTGGTTATGAATTGCACAAAGAACAGGCCAGTGCATCGGGAAATGTAATAAGTTTCGATGTTGGCGATGTGGAATTTGCCCATAGGATTCTGTCAAATGTCAAGATGTGTGTGTTGGGTGATAGCCTGGGCGGAGTAGAAACCTTGGTTAATTTGTCTGATATCATGTCCCACGGGTCAGTTCCTGTAGAGCAAAAACGGAGCATGGGTATTACGCCTAGCCTGATTCGCCTATCTGTCGGCATTGAGCATTCTGCCGACATTATTGCCGACCTAAAGCAAGCGATAGAGAGGAATAGCTAAATGCATTTTAGCAAGGTACATGGTGTAGGCAATGATTTTATTCTTGTTAATGGGTTTAGGTCAACAATTGATAACTCTAACAAATTGGCGATTAAGCTTTGTGACCGCCGTTTTGGCGTAGGTGCTGATGGTTTGGTTATAGTATTACCCTCGAATTCGGCCGATTTCAGGATGCGAATATTTAATGCTGACGGTAGTGAAGGTGAAATGTGCGGTAATGCTACCCGTTGTGTGGCACGCTATGTTTATGAACACGGATTAACAAATAAAGCCGAGATTACGCTGGAAACAATAGCAGGTTTAATTACATCAAAGTTATTATTTGATAATGGAGTGATTAGTTCCGTTCGTGTAGATATAGGCATACCCCGGTTTAAACGTGGTGAAATCCCCATGACAGGCAACCCTGATGAGCAGGCTATTAATGTAGCTATTCAAATCATGGAAGATACCTATCAGGCTACCTGTGTATTAATGGGTGTCCCTCACTGTGTTATATTTGTAGATGATATTTCAGCAATTGATATAGCTGTTGTTGGCCCAATGATCGAAACACATCCTTTATTTCCCCGAAAAACCAATGTGGAATTTGTCCAGGTTCAGAGCGAAGGTGAACTGCGTATGAGGGTATGGGAACGGGGTATAGGTATTACAATGGCCTGCGGTACCGGAGCTAGCGCAACGTTAGTGGCCGCTGTGCTGAAAGGCAAAGCAAGTCGGCAGGCTACCATTCATCTTGACGGGGGCGATCTTACCATAGAATGGGGCGTAGATAATCATGTATACATGTCTGGTCCAGCAGTAGAGGTTTTTCATGGCGAGAGAAAAGGGGGGTAGGAGGACAGCTTATGCCCAAAGATATAACCCACTGGGCGATTGCCACCATAGCAAAAAAAAGCATCCATGATCAGCAGATTAGATGGGTAATCGACGAAAATTATGCCATGTTTTTGGTTGGAGCAGTTGCCTATGATATTCCCTACTATTCCAGCGCTAAGTTTTCTCATATTCTTGGAAACAAGGCTAATGAACTCCACGGTGTAACATCATGCAACGTGTGGGAACCTATAATAAAATTACTCCAATACTATTCAGTAGAGAAAGATAGTAGTGTTTCCGGCCCTATACTTTCCCTTGTACTTGGGTGCATTACCCATGTTATTATTGATAGTAACTTTCATCCGTTTATTTATTATTTTACAGGAAATTATTACGATGAAGATATCAATAAAAGAAACAAAGCGGTATTTAAGCATCGTCAACTCGAGGCGCACTTAGACTTATATTATTTAGATAAGCTTAACTATACTGGCCCCACTAAGGCAAAAAAAATAGTTAGCCAATTACAAAGCCCGATGATCGCAGAGATTTTGTCCCTATTATATTTTAGAAGTCATGCTAATGAGAGAATTGGCATGACGCAGAACTGCATAGAGAGCTATGTGAGGGCTCAGGGGTTATTCAATAATATGGTTCTGAAGTATGTATGCAAACTTGTAGGTATGGTAAATAGCGAAATGCGGAAACGCAGTGCATTGTTTTATCCTAAGTCGATTGATCCCGCGTACTATCGCCTGTTTGAAAACAATAGTCAATACTGCCATCCTGCTTCAGGAAAAGTAATCCAAGCATCTCTTGATAAGATTTACAATAACTGTATTAGGGATATCATAACGAGCTTTTATAAACTCGCCTGTTGCAAAACTTCAAATGAACTTATGGAAACTCTTCGTGGCTTTTCTGCGGTATCTTTAGAGACTGGCATTGAATGTGCAAGTCCGACCTTAATGGAATATTTCTCGAATAAACCTCTTCCCTGATGAATTTAACACGATATTCGGCTTGTGAGGCACTGTCTTCCTTAGAGATAGTGCCATTATTAATGAATTTTATGGATTTTAGTGGGAAAAGAGGGTTCCATGTATTGACTTATTGTATTTTTAATTAGATACTAATCAGTAAGTGACTGACGATAGCAAGAAAATTCATAATAAAAAAAGATAAAAGTAAATACTATACAACTTTGCAAATAGGGAGTGTAATCATGCAAAAATATAATCTCACTACAACATATATCATTCTTTTGTTAGTGCCTTTATTTTGGGGCGGTGCATTTGGCACTACTAAACATGTATTGACAGAATTACCGCCACTGACAGCATCGGCCCTCAGATTTATCATTGCTGGACTGCTCATGCTAATATGGAGCGGTTGGCGCCAGGAGTTAAATTGGACATCGATTAGACAGAACTTCTTAAGTTTACTAGCATTGGGTGTAACAGGCGTTTTTTTATATAACTATTTTTTTGCGACAGGTCTACAGTATACATCTGCAGTTACAGCTGCTCTTGTAATCGTAGTTAACCCAGTATTTACAACTTGTATTGTCAGTTTATTTATGGGGGAGCCATGGAATTGGCGCACTCTGCTTGGAGTACTGTTATCTTTACTTGGTGTATCTTTAGTAATTAACAAAGGAGACGTAAGCGTACTGACTGACATGTCTATAGGGGTTGGTGAAATATATCTATTTGGTGCCGTCGCTAGTTGGGTTGCTTATACACTGCTTATAAAGAAAATCACCCGTACAATGGGAGTAGGTATAGTGACTGCTGCCTCAACAACATTAGGTGCCGTTATGCTGTTGATTGTTTCAGTCATAAGCGAAGGTCAATGGAGTAAAACCTTAAGTTTATCTAGCCAAACAATGCTAGAACTATTATATTTGGCAGTATGTGCGACAGTAGTGGCGTACCTGTTATTCAATTGGGGTATTCAGCGCATTGGGGCAACAAAAGCATCGGCTTATATCAACTTAATGCCTGTAAATGCATTGTGGATTGCCGCGATATTATATGGAGAAACAATTTCAGCTTATCATCTTATAGGTATGTCTTTAACGATAACAGGTGTGTATATTACAACACAGAATAAGGTACAGTCTGTAGTATTTGAAGTTAGCGATAGTTCTAGTTAAATTTTTAGTATTGCAGTGCTTGGCCATGAGGCACTTTCTCTACTACCTTAATATGATGTAGTAGAGGTGATTTTAATGGTCTATGCCATTATTGTTGATTTATCTGACAGGCAGCTTTATCTTTTGCGGAATGGAAGTACTATAAACGCATATCCTATTGGGATTGGTAAGATGCTGACTCCCACTCCTGCTGGTAAATACTACATTGTTAGTAAAGTGTCAAATCCGGGTGGACCATTTGGCGTAATGTGGATGGGGCTTAGCCGTCCCCACTATGGAATCCATGGAACTAATAATCCTGGGTCCATTGGCCAGCAGGTTTCACATGGCTGTATCCGCATGTATAATTCCGATGTATTACAATTGGCGCGTCTTGTTCCTATAGGAACAGCAGTAATCATAAGGGAATAAAGGTAAAAAAACTATCAAGTATTCAATAAAGAACTTGGTAGGTTTTTTACGGAATCGAGTCTGCTTAAAAACCATTAAATACAGTTTTTCTCTTCTTTCCTCCAAAGCAACGGTCTGCCAACAGGCAAGTATTGCAGGGTGATTTTTTAGTAAGGAGCAAATGAAACTGATGGCCATATTTAGCTTCATATGGTTTGGTAAAACAATGTCCTTTGGGGCATGTCAAAGTTTGGTAACAGGAGCAATGACTCGAACATTTTTGCTGGCCATTTCCA
>JAGFZX010000080.1 GCA_017889585.1 Bacillota bacterium | reverse complement strand
CCAATACCAGTTAACCAACCTAGCTTGCTAGATACGGATTTGGATTTAATTGGGGATGCTATGGGAGCAAATATCGCTGCAGTGCATGCGATTTCTAAAACCTTTATTAATCATAATTTTTAACTATATATTTTCTAGAGAGCATCTCCTAATAGGGGGGCAGTGGGGACGGTACTTTTTTGACAACTTAATAAATAATAATTAGATAAACCTGCCATACTCATATTAGAGGTGATAGATATGGGTAGGCAGGCAAGAAAACTTAGTAGTTCAGGATTTTATCATGTGATGTTTCGGGGGATTAATCACCAGCATTTATTTGAAGAAGATAGGGATTATAAAGAGTTCCTTCAGAGTCTTCAGAAGCTAAAGGATGAGATGTTATTTGAAATACATGCTTATTGCTTGATGAGTAATCATGTACATTTACTGATGAGGGAAAATCACCCTGGAGACATATCTCAGATTATGCGAAGGTTATTGATTAAATATGTAATGTATTTTAACCAGAAATATTACCGAAGTGGTGCACTGATTTCTAATCGCTATAAGAGTACAACGGTAGAAGTAGATAAATACTTTGTGCCACTAATAAGATATATTCACCAAAATCCGGTCAAAGCAGGATTGGCAGAAAATCTCGAAGTCTATCAGTATAGCAGCTATTTAGAATACCTATATGGTGGAAATCTAATAGATACCAAAATGGCTTTAGAAATTATAGGTAAAGATCAATGGAAAAGTTTTCACCAGATCTTAGAAGAAGGAAATTTTGATATACCTGATAAAACGAATATTAGTGAAGCAGAAATTCGCAAAAAAATCATGCAATCTACGAAAGGTATAGAACCACATGTAATCGGATCATGGCCTAAGATGGATAGGGATGCAATACTAAAGCAGCTGAGAGAAAAAGAAGGGTTATCTATTCGTCAAATTGAGAGAGCGACAGGGATATCACGGGGAATAGTCGCCAAGTGTTAAATTTAAGGTGACGATTCAGTCCCGTCCCCGTGACACCCCTCGTCCCCGTGACACCCCTATAGCAATTTCGAATTTAGTTCTTAATCAAGATTTATAATTTATGATTTTTTCAATTTAATTAACTATCCTTTGTGTTTTTTCTTACGAAAATCGTGAAAAATGTGTGGATTTTTTTCATGAACATGCCCTGAGATTGTGTGATGTTTTTATGGACGAATCTCTCAAAAAATACTATAATCTTACTTAAGAATATTTATTAGTAAAATATAGCAGACGGCAGATGCAAGCGTGATTATTTTATAAGTAAGCATTGCCGGGTGCATTTTGATAAACTAGCAATGAGGCTGGACCTGGGCATAGGTCTGGCTTTTTTTGATTTGTATGCCGAAAGGGTGATACTAGTATGTTCAATTCTATGCGCAATAAAATAATCATTGCATTTATTATCGTTACTACGATCCCCTTAATACTGATGGCTTTTTTTGTCTATCAGGATATGGGAAAAGCTCTGGAAAAGGAAATAAGAGAGGGTACTAGTAAAGAAATGATCCAAATGGATCGTGCGATTGTTACTATGCTGAATAGTATAAAAGAAGACTGTCAGTATTTGGCTATAAATCCGCTTGTTGAAATGGTGGATACTGTGGATACATTTTATAATACACAACAAGAATTTGTATCTCTGAGTAATGACAGTGTACACGAGAAAATTTACCAGGAGCTTGAACGATATGGACAGCAACATCCGGATACCGCTTATGCCTATCTGGGAACAGAAAAAGGTGGATTTATCGGATGGCCTCGAAGGGCTGCGCAAAAGGGATTGGATCCGCGTAAGCGTCCTTGGTATACACCGGCGATAGAGAATCAGGAAGAAACTTTTTTATCTGAACCATATAAGACCTACGACGGCAGTAAATTTACCGTGACCGCATCTCATTTTGTACGAAATTTTGAAGGTACAGCGATCGGTGTACTGGGTATTGATGTAAGCTTGGATCAATTTACTAGAAAATTTTCGGAAATAAAAATAGGTGAAACGGGATATGTTTTTATGCTGGCTAAGGATGGAACAATTATGGCTCATCCCAATCGAGAATTTTTAGGGCATAACATTGCCCAATTGGCGAGTAGCGGGGTATTAATCTCAAAAGACAGTATGATCAGTTGGAATTTTCCTGAGTACCAACGCCTTCTGGAAGGCTCAAATACATATTTTAAAACTATGATTGAAGGGCAAAAGTGCGTGGTCAATATACAGACTTCGAGCATGAAAAATTGGACTTTAGTTACGGTGGTATCTGTAGATGAAATTGCTGGCAGGGCGAAAAAAGTCGGTATTCCTTTAGTAGTTGGTACGATTGTTCTAATTATTATGATCTTGTCTCTTATTCCGGCAGTTTCCTATCAACTGACTCGGCGTATGGATGAATTAGTCAAGCACCTCAACCATATGGCCAGCGGAGATTTTTCAGAACGTTTGCCGGATAAGTTACTTGCCAGCCATGATGAAATTGGTGGAGTAGCCAAAGCCATCGACTTTATGCAGAAAAACCGTCAGCAGGCTGAATGGGAGCTGCAGTCCAGTAATGAGGAGTTGATAGACACTTATGGGCAATTGGCTGCGACGGAAGCTGAACTGCGTGAACAGCTTGAACAGCTTAATATAAAAACACAAGAATTGGTTCAAAGTGAGGAACGATATCGTTTAGTGACTGCGGGTTCGCAAGATGCAATATGGGATTGGAATATAAAAGGAAGAACAGTCGCTTTATTAGGGCAATGGGCAGATAATCTTCATTTATCACATATGTTTACGGACTGTGATATTTTCGATCCCCGCGTTGTAAATAAAATACATCCTGACGATTTGGAGAAAAGACGGCGAAATTTGGAAGAACATTTGGCGGGAAAGACACTTGCATACATTTGCGAATATCGAATTATAGCCCAAGAAAATGAGACATTATGGGTGCTTGGCCGTGGTAAGGCATTATTTGATGCAGATGGTAAACCTATTCGCATGGCTGGCTCTATGACGGATATAACACAGAAGAAAATGCAAAGTCTGAAAATACACCATTTGGCTTACCACGATATTTTGACAGGATTGGCTAATCGTCTGTCATTTTTAGAAAAACTGTCGGCAGAATTAGACGTACAAGATAACCGTAGGTCAGGTGCTTTACTATTTATTGATTTAGATAATTTTAAGATGATCAATGATTCTATGGGGCATGCTGTAGGCGATCAGTTTCTGCTGCGAACAGCAAAAGCTTTAACGAAGGTTGCTCAGGGCCAATTTGTGGCGCGGCTTGGAGGAGATGAGTTTATAATTATCCTTTCCGGCGAAACTGATCGTCAGACCATAAGCGAATTTGCGCAGAAATTGATTCAAGCGGTGAGTGAGATATGCATTTCCACCCATGATCCTTTCGCAGTGACGCTCAGTATCGGTATTGCATTATATCCTGATGATGGGTATGATACAAAATCCTTATTGAAAAATGCCGATATTGCTATGCAGTGCGCCAAAAAGCAAGGAAAACATCGCTATGAATTCTTTGCAGCTGATATGGAAACAGATATTATTCATAAAATGCGATTAGAAGCTGGTTTGCGTAAGGCTTTGAAAAATGGTGAATTTGTTTTATATTATCAACCGATTGTAAATGCGGATGAACAGTTGGTTGCTTTTGAGGCTTTAATTCGCTGGCAAAGCCCGGACTATGGTTTGATTTCTCCCGCACAGTTTATTCCTGTTGCCGAAGAAAGTAATTTAATTGTGGAAATTGGTGAGTGGGTTTTGCAGACAGCTTGTTTATTTGGCAAAAGGCTGCATGATGTGGGCTTAACGAATGTACATATGTCTGTTAACGTGTCGGTTAAAGAATGGCTGCAGGATGATTTTACCTATAAAGTTGCAAGTATTTTAGAGGAAACTGATTTCTCTAAGAAATGCTTAATTTTGGAAATTGTTGAGACTGTGCTGATCGAAAATTTCCAAAAGGTTACTGATAAAATCTGTAATTTAAAGAAACAGGGAATCAGGATTTCTTTGGATGATTTTGGAACAGGTTATAGTAGTTTGACCTATCTCAGCGAATTACCGGTAAATACTATTAAAATTGACAAATCCTTTGTGGATGCTTTGCTGGAGAAAAGCAATTATGCAGCCATTGTAGGAACGGTCATTCAATTGGCACATGAAATGGGATTTGATGTTGTCGCAGAGGGGGTTGAGACCATAGAACAAATGTCATTCTTACAGGACTTGAAGTGTGATAGAATGCAAGGTTATTTCATCGGCAAACCTTTGCTAGAAGAGAAAATATGGGAAAAATATTGTCAAGATATTACATGATTAACCCCCAAAAACAGACTCTTTAGCAAATTTTGCACGATTGCCGTGTGCATGTGAAACCATTGCTGATAATCCGCCTCATAGGTAACGAGTCCATCGTATGACATACAGCCAAAGGCGGTCCATATCCCCTTTTTGCTCATAAAGCCGACTAGCATACGATGATAGACGCCGTAAATATTCTTCTAGAGTGCAATGATGGACGGTTTATTTCTGTCGCATTCTTCTGCTTTTTGGGCATAATGATATAAAAAGATCAGGTGATTAAAATGTCTAGAGTAGCAAGAAAATACAGTGCAAGTGGTGTTTAACATATTGTTTTAAGGGGTAATGAGCGAAAAAATATATTTATTGATGATGAAGATAAAACACGATTTCTAGATACATTAGAAAAAATGAAAGAGACTGGGAATTATGAGATATATGCCTACTGCTTAATGGATAATCATGTGCACCTATTGCTATGCGATACAAAAGATGAGATATCAAGAACAATGAAACGAATATGTGTAAGCTATGTTTATTATTTTAATAAAAAATACAAAAGAATAGGACACCTATTTCAGGATAGATATCGTAGTGAGGTGGTAGAGGAAGATGCATATCTATTGTCAGTAGCAAGATACATACACAAAAATCCATTAAAAGCTGGAATGGTTAAAAGAGTGGAAGACTATAAATGGAGTAGTTATGCTCAATATCTAAGCGCAAATAAAGATAAATTCAATTTAATTGAAAGAAGTTTTTTACTCTCTATGTTTTCCGATATAGAAGATATAGCAAAAGAATTATTTTAAAATTATACAAATGATAAATCAGAAGAAAAGTTTATTGAGTATATAGAGAATAAGGTCCAAGAAATAGAAGAAGCATTAAGTCATTTAGGATTAAAAAAACAAATTATTATTATATTAGAAAAATATATGTTGAATCTAGAAAGTTTCAAGAAATGCAAAGATAAGAAGCTACGAAATAGTGTATTAAAAGAAATAAAAGTATTAACACGTGCTTCAGTACGGGAATTATCAATGGCAGATCAAGCATTATATCGGGCCAAAGGGGAAGGGCGAAATCGAGTCAATATTTATGAGGAAGATATTGATATTCAAGAAGAGGAGATATAATCAACGGAGAGCAAGTTAGTAAGTTTTTATATAAATAAGAAGTATGCCTTAAGTGATAGGTTAGTAATGGAAAAGTCAAATCTAATGTCTTTCTGTAGATTGAGAGCAATGAGGGCGAGTGCAAAAACTGCACCGTTTGACCCGACACGCAGAACCGTACCATCTCTAATGACAAAAACGCCCTCAACCCAGAAAATAAAAGGGCTGAAGGCGTTTTATTTAGACAATTAGGCAGGGTTTTGGAGCACTTCGTTTCCAAACAAAGATACAAGGAATTGGAAAACTAGAGCTTTATTTATTGTTTGCCATCTGTTTTTTGTGCTATTTTTATAAATTCGTCCATGGCTTTGGTGATATATTTATTTTGTTTATTGTAGAAAAATACGTTGCGGAATGTATGAGTACTATTTATTTTGTAATATAGCATATTGGAATCATAGCTTGCTTTTTGGGCTAAGGTATCGCTAATGATGGTAATTCCCATGCCGTAACAGGCAATATTATAAGCTGTAGCCAGCTGATCTAATTCTAAAATAATTTTGGGTGTTATGCTATTTTCTTGAAAAATCTTATCTGCACGCATTCGCGTATCGTTTCCAGCCCTTAAAAAAATGAATGGATCATGGGCAAATAACGACAAAGGCACGGGCTTTGTTGCTGGCTTTAAGTGTATTCCGTGGCGGATGTCGTCTATTGATAACTGATATTCTTGGGCGAGGCTATTTGAGGAAAATTTTTGAGGGACGGTAAGAATAAGACATTCGCGGCAGAATAAATGTTTTTCATAGATTAATTCATTTAGGGGGTAATTATCAATTACAAAATCAAGTGTGCCTGAAAATAGCTGATCTTCTAAATGGGAACTATTAGCTTCAACTAGATTTACTTTGATGGAAGGATATTTATTAGTGAAATTTGTGATTATTGCTGGAAGTATAAATGAAGCAAAAACATTGCTTGCGCCAATAGAAAGGCATCCTGTTTTCAGTTGGTTTAAATTGCTAAGATAGTTTTCAAAACGATTTTCAATATCCATAATTTTTTCTATGGATTTTACATATTCTGTGCCGGCCTCTGTCAATTGAACAGGATTACTGCTTCGGTCAAATATACAACAGTCAAGGCGTCTTTCAATTTTTTTGATTGCAGCGCTTAAAGCTGGTTGGCTGATATAGAGGTTTTGTGCTGCTTTTGAAAAGCTTTTTTCTTTGTATACTTCATAAATATATTCTTTTCCTTTAAACATGACGCCTCCATAATATAACCAAATGGTTATATTATTTATACTGATATATGTATTTGATTCTATTGTATTTGAATTTTATAATAAAATCAAATAAGAAATAAGTCGTTGTTATAAACAGGGGGAAGAGAAAATGAAAAAGTCAATCGGAATTATTGGCGGCATGGGATCGTTAGCTACATGTGATTTGTTTAAAAAGATTATAAATATGACGGACGCAAAGTCAGACCAAGAACATATCCATATTTGTATAGATTGTAATACCAATATTCCAGACAGGACGAAAGCCATATTAGGAGGAGGAGAGAACCCCATTCCTGAAATGGTGAGAAGCGGCGTTAGACTGCAGTCCATGGGGGCAGATGTATTAGTTATGCCGTGCAATACGGCGCATTATTTTTATGATAAAATTACGCCTTTCTTCGATATTCCGCTTTTAAATATGTTGAAAGAAACGGTTCTAGAAATCAAAAAAAGAAACATAAGAAGAATTGGGCTGCTGGCAACTGACGGAACCATTGAGTCAAGAGTGTATCATACGGCCTTAGAGGGTGCGGGAATAGATTTGGTTATTCCTCCGCCACTGAAACAGATGAGTGTAATGGATGTTATCTATAATGGGATAAAGGCATCAAATAGGAATATCAACCTTGATGAGTTTTATGGAACAGTCGATGAGCTTTTTGAGAAAGGGGCAGAAATATTGGTGTTAGGCTGTACAGAACTTCCAGTTGCATTTGAACAGTTTCATATTGACCGACCAGCACTTGACCCCACCTCAGTATTAGCGGCAGCGGCAATTCGATTTGTTGATAAGCCGTTATTAAATAATCTATGAGTCAGGTGACGGTTCTCTGACTCTTTATATTTGGAGAAGGTGGGATTTGCAAGGTCGCGGATCAGAAATTGGAACTCCTGTCCGCCATACAGAAATATTCATCTAATGGCGTTGACAGGATTGCTGAATATGCAGACAATAGTGTTCGAAAAGTTTTTTTAGATTAAAAAATAGAGGATTTTTATATATGTTAGCGAAATAACCAAAAGTAAACATATATCATTATTTACAAAAATATTAATTCATATTAGGATGATTATTAAGTTGGGTGAACTATGAGAAGTCACATAATAAGTCAATTATCTTATGAAGAAACACTGAAAAACTTAAAAGATTATCATAAAATCCTTATAAATGAAATATGCTATACTTTTGAATTCCCTAATTTTGCCACCAATCAATTTATTGCGTTGCGGAAAAATGTTGAGATAGGTTTTGTATCTAATGTTTTATTAGACTGGGAATGTCAAGCTGTTTTTGAATATGGAAAAAAACATATTTATGATGAGTACTATCCTTTAATAGTTGATTTGATAAAGAAGGTAACTATACCACGTAAAGTTCAAGATTATTGTTGTAATATTAATTACTTCTATGCTTTTCCACCGCTTTATCATAAGAATATGATTTATAGTTTTTTTATTAATTTTTTTGAGAAGCCGATTTTTAAGAATTTTAATTCAAATCAGAGCTTATTAGAACAAGAATTGATGACACATATTTCTGCTTTTTTTCGTAAACAGAATAAGTATGGACCAGAGCAAATTACAGTTGCTATTTTGGATGACCAATTTCTAGCGATCATGATTTCGGGATTATTAACGCCTTTTCTAAGAGAGTTTGTCAATAGTAATATAGACGATGCTCTTTTTGTTGAAAGAATGTTTGTTGTAGAGGCGAAGGCTGTTTTAGAACAGATTCTAATAACTTATTTCAATACACAGCCACACGAACCCTTTATTCATTTTGATAAAAACAATGATAAACTTATTATTTTATCAAGCTTATCACAAGATAAATGGATGCGGTTTTTAGAAGAAATGTCCGCTTGATTTGCGAGCTATATTTTACGAAAATATATGTTTTTTAGTAAATATGGTGCTAATTAATGCTTGACGATTATCTCAATTGAAAGCGAGTATTATATATTTTTTTTATCTAGTAGGTTGAACAGTATGTTTTTAATAATGTAGCTGTTTAATACGCTTGTACTTTTATGTGCAGGCGTATTTTTTTTACAACATATATCAAAATGTATATTTGTGAAGAGAAATAAAAAATATCACTTATAAAAATGATTTGCAAAAATATCGTGCTGTTAGAGCTAAAGTGTTAGCATTAACAATGCAAAATGAAAATGCTGAAGCTTATGCCTTATATCATCAACAAGGTAAAGCATTAGCAACCGAGTTTAATCTGCATCTGTAGAAGTGATTGCTTCAGCAAGTCGGCATTTAGCTAAAATGGCAGAAGAGCTACAACAGGCTATTGGAAAAATTAAGGTCTAACATTGAAATAGTAGTGTTGCATTAGAGTATAGTTTTTAGTTCTTATTTATTTCAGTAACTCAAAAAACGAGCAACTTTTTAGAAAGGAGACTATTTTTATGTTGGGAACAGAGGTGCATGTAGCACGACAACCAATTTTTGATACAAATATTAATGTTTTTGGATATGAGCTACTATTTCGGAATAAATTTGTAGATAGCTATGATGGGATAGATGGAGACAAGGCTACAAATTGTGTTATTGTGAATTCTTTTTTACTGATTGGTATAAAATCGCTGACCAATGGAAAAAGAGCCTTCATTAACTTTACTGCAAATTCGTTAAAAACGAATATTCCAAGGAGCCTACCTAAAGAACTAATTGCAGTGGAAATTTTAGAAGATATTATTCTTGATGAAGAAGTAATCAATGCCTGCATAGAGCTTAAAAAGAATGGTTACTTATTGGTGCTAGATGATTTTGAGTTTTTAGGTAAGTTTGAACCTATCATTTCAATGATTGATATAATTAAAATTGATTTTCGGTCAGTTTTGCCACACAAGAGAAAGCAAATTCTTCAAGCGTTGAAAAAATATTCAATAAAATTCTTAGCCGAAAAAGTAGAAACGTATGAAGAATTTGAGGAAGCTGTAAAAATGGGATACTCTTACTTTCAAGGATACTTTTTTTGTAAGCCAATGCTAGTGTCTCATAAAGAGATCTCAGAATATAAAGTGAATCATCTGCAACTTTTGTGGGAAGTTACTCATCCAGAATTAGAATTTAAGCAAATTGAAAAAATCATAAAAAGAGACGTTGCTTTATCTTATAAACTATTAAAATTTATTAATTCGTCTATATTTGGCTTCAAAACTAAAATTAATTCGTTACATCAAGCCTTGGTGCTTTTGGGTGAAAAGGAGTTAAAAAATTGGATTTTGTTAATTGCGTTAAAAGACATTGCTAGTGATAAACCTAGAGAAATAATGTTGGAATCGCTTATAAGAGCTAGATTTTGTGAAAAATTGGCATTACACAAAATGCCGAAACAATTAGCGGCAAATGCTTTTCTTATAGGGTTGTTCTCTTATATTGATGTTTTATTGGAACGTCCCATGCAATACATATTGGATGAAATCCATTTAGAAGAAGAACTTAAAGATGTTTTGCTTGAAAAAGACAACAATCAACTTTCTATGGTATACAAATTGGCTAGAAGTTATGAACGGGGGGATTGGAGTACATATTCCTGTTATGCTAAAAAAATGGAAATATGTGAAAATGCTGTGATTCATGCTTATAGGGAAGCAGTAATATGGGTAAATAGTATCGCTTGAAAGATTTATTAATAAAATCAATATTGAACATTACTGATAGCGTATAGGATGGAGTTGTATTAATAGATTGTGCATTTGCAAAAAACAAGAACGTCATATTTCGTTCAGGAGAAGTTTTAACTGAAAAAGAAAAGTGTTATTTTAATTCAATTTGGTATTGCTGTCATACTCTTGTTGCTAAAGTTGAATGGCTATACTTTGCAATATAGCCAAGAGGAACTTATCGTTATGGGGATTTCTATAGCCGATGGAAGTATGGCTGAAGTTGATATTAAGGATTGGATTAATCAACATAAGAAAAGTTCATTGAGTTCATGAATTTTTTCAGATGAATATATTAAGAAAAAGGTGGATTTACAAGGTCGCGCCTCGCCTCTGTGAATGTCAATGAATTTCTTTACCACTTGATACTGAATTAGTTTACCACTTTACCCTTACTTGCCGGAATGAGAGGTTGCGAGAACAATTTATATAGAACTCTTGGTTTGTACTATGAGGATAAACCAAAGGGCGCAAAGGAGAAGCAAGTAAAACCTCTTCCGCTCCGAGCACCGGGGAGAAGAAAAGCAAAACGAGACTTGGTAAATAACTAAGTATATAGAAGATGGGCTATATTATAAAAACAGTACGAATTAGTGTAACGGGTTCCGTTTTGAGGTTATAAACGCTAGTATATAAGTGAGCCACTTTAGCATAAAACGCTCACGAAAAAATGAGCCACCTTAAATAAAAATAACCTTTAAAATAGACTTAATGAAGCCTGTTTTGGAGGGATAAAAGGTGGTAATCACATTGGAAGACTACGCTGAAATACGCAGACTATTTAATTCCGGCACCAGCAAACGCGCTATCGCTAAAAAACTCGGCATTTCAAGAAATACAGTAGATAAATACTGTCAGGGAAATACTGCTCCTTGGAACAAAAAAGCATACAACCGTCAGTCGAAAATCATTAGCGATGAAGTAATGGATTTTATCAAGCAGTGCTTAGAAGAGGATGAACGTGAAGGTATTCGTAAACAAAAGCATACTGCTAAGCCAATATTTGACCGCCTAGTTGATGAATGTAATTTTACTGGTGGCGAAAGTACTGTTCGGCGAACTGTTAATCAGTTAAAAGTACAGGTACAAAAGCCGTTTATCCCACTAGAGTTTTCGCCTGGCGAAGCACTCCAAATTGACTGGGGCATTGCAAAAATATATTTAAATGGTCACAAAATGGATATAAATTTGTTTTGTGCCAGACTCTGTGCTAGTAATGCCCCTACCGTATTCGCTTTTGAAAAGCAAAATGAAGAAAGTTTTCTAGAGGCGTTAGTACGTACCTTTCAACATTTTGGTGGAGTTGCTCGGCGTGTATTCTTTGACAATGCGAAAGTGGCTGTTAAAGAAGGATTTGGCTCACGTGCTATTAAACAAGCTCGGTATGCAGCTCTCTCTGCGCATTATGGCTTCGAAACTGTTTTTTGTAATCCAGCTGAGGGGCATGAAAAAGGCTTGGTTGAGGGGCTAGTTGGCTGGGCTAGACGCAACATTTTAGTACCGATTCCAAAAGTCGAAAGTCTTGAAGATTTAGATGCTCAGCTTTTAGATCGGTGTAGTAAATATCTTAATCACACAGTTAGGAGTAAAGCATCCAGCGTAGGAGCACTTCTTAAGCTTGAAAAAGATGCCCTTATTAATTTGCCAAGCTATGTATTTGACACAAGCCGCAGTATCAATACTTATGTGGATAGTTATTGTACGGTCCGGTTTGATACGAATAACTACTCTGTACCCGTTTCTCATTGTGGTCATGAAGTGGCCGTAAAAGGCTATGATACAAAGGTTGTAGTATATTATCGCAATACGATAATTGCTAAACATAACCGCTGTTACGGCAAGAAGCAAACCATTTATGAATTAGTTCATTATCTTCCTCTTCTAGAGAAAAGACCACGCTCTATATTAAATGCTAAACCAGTAAGACATGCTCTGCCACAAGATCTATTAGAATGGTTGGCTAGTTTGCCAGTAAAAGAGATGATGAAAGCCTTAACTCTCTGCGCTGAACTCGGTGTAAATACCATAGTAGATGCTAAACGAAAAGGGATACCGCTTGATGCAATATGCACTAAAAAAGAGCCTTTAGAGCCATCAACTACGATCGTTGGTACGATTACTGTGAAACCAATTGATTTATCTTTGTATGATCGTATGATAAGAAAAGAGGCCTCATTATGAATAGTGCAGTTTACGAGAACATTAAACTTTATGCCAAGATACTGAAAATGCCAACATTTACACAATACCAAGATGTGATTCGGCAGCTAAAGCCCAACATAGGATTAGACGAAATGCTCTTGGAATTGATGAAAAAAGAATGCTATTCAAGGCAAGACAATCAATTAAAAAGACGGATTCATACAGCTCGTTTTCCTGTAACCAAAACATTAGAAGAGCTGGATATGTCTTGCTTTGAAAACATAAAGCCTACATTTATTCAGCAACTAGCATCCTGTGACTTTATTAAAAAGCGAAGAAATATCATAATGATTGGGCCACCAGGTACAGGTAAAACCCATCTAGCAATCGCCCTAGGGATGAAAGCTTGCGCCTCTGGTTACAGAGTAATGTTTCGTACAGCCGCAACAATATCTACGGAACTTTGTGAGGCCAAAGATATCTACAAATTATCTAAATTAGAAAGTACCATTGAAAAAGCAGATTTACTCATACTTGATGAACTATCCTATTTAAACTTTAATCGCCACCAGTCAGATTTGCTGTTTAAGGTCGTTTCTGAGCGTTCCGAACGAGCCAGCATAATTGTTACCACAAATCTGGAGTTTTCACGTTGGACAGAGATGTTCGAAAGTGAAACAATGGTAGCAGCTCTTGTGGATCGGCTCACCTTTAAGTCATAATGCTATTGCTAACGATTAAGTGGCTCAAATATTCGTGAGCGCAAGTGGCTCAAAATTTCATGAGCGAGTGGCTCACTTTTTCATTGACGTTTATAGATACGGTAAGAGCGTTTTGGGTTCTATTCTTTTCACTTGATTTAAAGTTGGCTAGCTTTACTCTATACCGTATTAAAGCGTGAAGTTGGCGGATTGCAAGTGGTGGAATAAAACTTCCGTTCACAAAATCATGCTTAAACAGATCTGCAATCCATTTGGAATCCTTCTTGTCGGTTTTTTTGCCACGAATCGCTTTAATATATTTGGGATGAGCTAAGGTTATAGTACAGGTTGACTTCCAAATATTATATATCGGTATCCAATACTTGTCAGTTGATTCCATGCAAACTTGTTTGCAGGAATTGGAATGTAACCACTCCGACAGCTCTCTTAATTCTTTGGTAAAAGTAGAAGAGCGACTGGCTTTGTAAGTTGTGACACGATTGCTATCAGTGGATGCAACTGTTGCAACAATAGAGGTTTCGTGGACATCAATTCCACAGCAAATAGGATAAACAATTTTCAACATACAAATATCCTCATAAAAACATTAGAGATACAGACATTGACTAATTGTCCAGCTATAAACGAGTATTGTCTATAAAAAGATAAGTCTACGTGCTAAAAGTCACATTTATTTGTGTTTGATAGGACAATCGACACACATATTCATGCGGTCAGCCTTAAGAAGGTTGCACAATCAACCCCACGTATTCTGTAGTGTATCTGTATTCTCAATTGTATTATATGAAAACTATCAGAATGTCACTTACGGCTATTCGGTTTCATTCCGTTTTGTGCCTTGAGTGAAACGAAAGGAATGGTCATATTCATGAAATGATTTATGAGTCAAAAAGAACAATGATCAAATAGAATATATTGAGAATCTAGAATAATTAGGGAGATGGTAATAAGTGAAAGGTATTGATGTAAGCGAGAACAATGGCCTGGTAGATTGGCAATCCATAGTTGATACCAGATGCGAATTTGCTATAATCCGACTTGGTTATGGCAATTGTCACATTGACGAAAATTTTATGGATAACGTAAATGGGGCTCTGGCTGCCGGACTTAAAATCGGCGTGTATTATTACAGTTACGCACTTAATGTCGAAGCCGCCAAAGTCGAAGCGCAGTTTGTGCATGAAGTTTTGCAAGAACACGGGATAAATCCTGAACTTGGTATTTGGTTTGATATGGAAGACGCTGACGGGTATAAAGAGCATCATGGTATGCCAGGTAATCAAACCATTACGGACATGTGCTCTACCTTTATATGTACACTTAATGAAGCTGGTTATTCGTATGTTGGCATTTATGCTTCATATTCGTGGCTGACTAATATAATTGATACTTCACAGTTAGCTGATGCCCACATATGGAATGCACAATGGGGCAATTATAATGACATTCTATACGCAAAAATATGGCAATTTACAGATAGCCTCGACATAGGCGGACGGAACTTTGACGGAAATGAGTATTACGAATAAAAATTTACTATATGAAAGGCGGCTCAGAATGAGTCGCCTAAAAATTATATTGCTGAGGAATGAAAAATGTCTGATGTTCAAAATCAAGAAGTACAAGCCCAGGAGGTTGCCGCTGTAACAGTTACCGACACAACACCTACTGATGCTACCTTTAAAATCCAGGCTGAAATTATTGATCTGGAAGCTGATGGGCGGAGTTTTATTCTGATGCAATTGAGTTCCTGAAAGCTAAGCGGGATAAATTAATGGAAGAGGCTGAGGTAATAGTGGCTCAAGCTGATGCGGTCAGTTTCTATGAAAATATCGCACTGAAATAATTGTAACGGCATTAGTGATTGTTAGCCACGTTGCCGGATTGTTTGGCTATAATGAATATTAATCTAACAGCGAGGGGTAAAAAAATCATCCTCTCGCTAATTTTAATTGTTGTTATGTTAGTTTGTTATTTTGCCTGGTAGAAACGAAATATTTGGATGTTGTCAATAAACTGCAACAGGCAATATTATTTACCGAGCAGCAGGCTCAGGATAAAAACATCCTACAAAATAAATGAGTAAGCAAAATGCTGAGATGCTGGCCAGTTTTATTAAACAGGCGCAAACGAGGCAGGTGCAGCCAGTGAATTATTTTATCGTCTAGGCGCCAAATGCCTAGTAAGCAGCTGAACAGGTAGCGACTAGAGTTATAGTGATAAATTAGTAAATATATGCAGGAAATATGGCTTAATATGTCGAAATGCCTATAAATCATTTTAAAGTAGAATATGGATATTTTTAGTATGGTCATCTTAATATAAAAATTATGGTTTATTAAGGAATAACATAAATTGTGCAAATAACGAAATTACTAAATAAACAGGAGGAGGATAATTGGTCACTCTTTGAGACTTTTGAATAATAAGTGCTTCATTTAATCATCATGGATATCAATATTCCCTATGTGGATGACTATCGTTGAAAACCAGTGGACGCTTATCAGCTATTAGTAACAGTTGAAACGTCGATTGGCAATTTTAAGGTGTAGAAATGGATAGGTGGTATAAAATGATTACTATTAAACCACAGGTAACGAAGAAAATAATCGAACAAAAAATAGAATATTTAGTACCTGGTATGGAGTTGGCCCGTGATATCTATACAGATAATGGTTCAATACTGGCAAGTGAGAGTACCATTATTAATAAATCTCTTATAAATAAACTAAAAAATTGGGACATTGACAGAGTAGCTATATTTGCTGAAATAACAGATAATCCAATTATAGATCCTAAAATTCAACAATTCCTCAATAGTTATAATCAATCAGTGACAGTTGTGCAACAAGCTTTTGATAATATCCGCCAAAGCCAAGAAGTTCCTATTGAAGCCTTTACACAAACTGCTGATGAGATCGTGGGTAATATATCTGATAATAGCAATATTATTGACCAAATATATAACTTACCTAATTGTGATGATTATACTTTTCGCCATAGTGTTAATGTAAGTGCCATTGCAGCCCTTATCGCTACATGGCTCAAGTTTCCTCAGGAGAGTATCAGTGCCATTGCTCTAGCTGGGCTTTTACATGATGTAGGTAAATCCCAATTGCCGACAGAAATATTAAATAAACCGTATATGCTTGCCCCTAAGGAATATGAACTATACCAAACGCATACTGCAATTGGTTATGACTTAGTTAATAAAATACCCAATATTGCAAAAAGCATATTGGCAGGGATAATAGACCATCATGAACGAGAAGATGGATCAGGTTATCCTAAACAATTACGATCAGATGACATTCATCCTTATGCTAAAATTATAGCTGTGGCTGACATGTTTGATGAATCTTTGACGATTAATTGTGATACTCCAGGTGCGATAAGCCCTTATTTAAGCTTGGATAAAATGCGCAATGAATTGTACCTCGTTGATGCTAAAACCTGTATTACCTTTACGGAAAATATGATGAACTTTCTCTCTGGTAATCGTGTAGCTCTCACTAATAGTCAACAGGGGAGAGTCGTTTTTGTAAATAAAGATAAACCATCTCATTCTATTGTGCAGCAAGATGATGGTGCTGTTATTGATTTATCAGAAACCAATGATCTCTGTATTCACTATATTGTTAAGTGAAATCTGACCCAGGCTAGCTCAGTCATACAAGTGTTATCCCAATAACTTTTTTGTAATAACAGGAACAGGGATTCTGTTTATTATAAAGATGAGGTGAATCGTCATCTTGGCATTCCCCAATATATGCGTTTAGCCATTATAGATGATACGTAGAACCGTATCATCTATAATATAAGAACTCCTGCCAAGTTTTTTGTAGAGTATAATGTACCCTATCGGATAGACAATGTAAAAAAGTCTACCCGATAGGGTGTTTTTATGTATAATGAAAAAAACAAGAATGGTGGGAGTTAAATTGAGTAAAATACTATTTACGGAAAAAGAAGTAGAAATGCTTTCGCATAATCATAATGTTAAGAACGTTAGCGTGAAAGAAATTACCTATACTGATGAATTTAAACGTAC
>JAGFZX010000120.1 GCA_017889585.1 Bacillota bacterium | reverse complement strand
CCATTGGCGCTGTAGTTCTTTGCTCTAAGCAGCCAGGCGTGCAGATGAATGATATGGAAGTTAAATTGGCGGAAACTGCGGCAGGATTTCTTGCCAAACAAATGGCCACATAAATGAAGATTTAATTAAATAGTAAAAAGTAGCGGACACCGGTTCGCTACTTTTTTATTAGTGTTTTTTGAAAAGAGTATTAGGAGTTAATATATTTTGCTATAATATAATGCGGACCTCTCGAATAAATGTAGTATGATAGCAATGGGAAATGTTTGGGGGGAAGAGACTAAGTGAGTAAAGATACGTTTTTAAAAGGGGCATTCATTTTAACAGCGGCTGGTATTGTTGTTAAAATAATTGGTTCGGTAAACCGTATTCTTCTCTCCCGTTTATTGGGGGGGGAAGGAATTGGCTTATATCAGATGGCCTATCCCATTTATCTATTAGCCCTGAGTGTTTCATCGGCTGGTATTCCAGTAGCCATTTCCATTATTGTTGCTGAAAAGGTAGCTTTGGCTGACTTTCGTGGTGCAAACCGAGTATTTCGCATTTCGTTGGGACTCTTAACCATAACTGGAATACTTTTTACTTTTTTATTATACTTTGGTGCTGGATGGCTGATTGAACATCACTTTGTCCGCGATCCACGTGCTTATTATGCCATTGCGGCGTTAGCTCCTGCTATCTTTTTTGTTACGATCTTATCTAGCTATCGTGGTTATTTCCAGGGATTGCAAATGATGACACCTACCGCTGTATCCCAAATTTTTGAGCAACTATTCCGAGTAGTGACCATGATTTTTCTAGCCTATTATTTACTGCCTCTAGGTCTTGAATATGCAGCAGCGGGTGCTAGTTTTGGCGCAGGTCCTGGTGCTGTAGGTGGATTGCTGGTATTAATGTATTACTACTGGCAGCATCGTGCTGAATTAAAACAAAGAATCGCAGCACAAGCACCGATAAAACAAGAGGCAAGTAGTAGAATTGTATCACGTATTGTAAAATTAGCATTGCCTGTTTCCTTAGCGAACATTATGCTGCCGGTAGTGTCGAGTATTGATTTGTTAATTGTACCAGCACGGCTGGAAGTTGCGGGTTATACGGTAGGTCAGGCTACAGAATTGTTTGGTTATCTAACAGGTATGGCTATTGCTTTAATCAATGTGCCTACTATTTTGACCGGATCATTGGCATCTAGCTTGGTGCCTGCTATCTCTGAAGCTTTCACACTAAAAAATCATCAGCGAATTTACCGGCGCGTAGCTATGGCGATGCGATTTGCCAATCTGATTACCATACCAAGTTTTGTTGGGATGTATCTACTAGCTATTCCTATATCACAGATGCTGTATGGTACGCCAAATGCTGGTGTATCAATCGCGATATTATCTGGCGGAGTTGTATTGCTAGGTATCCATCAAGTTACCACTGGAGTATTGCAGGGCTTAGGGCACACAGCTATTCCCCTCGTCAATATGGTGATTTCGGCTGTAGTGAAAATCGTTATGAGCTGGACATTAACTGCGATACCGTCTTTGGGCATTAAGGGTGCCGCCTGGGCAACAAATGTTGATTTTGGTTTAGCTGCTCTTTTGAATATGTATTTTGTATATCGCTATGTAGGATTTAGTATTGATATAAAAGATACAATAAAGACTGTTATTTCTGCTGTTATAATGGGTGGTGTAGTACTGTTAACTTATGATAGTATTATGCTTAAGACTTTTGATAACACTATAGCAACGTTAGTTTCTGTTAGTGTAGGCACTATAGTATACGGTATTGTCCTGTTATTTTTAGGAGGTATACAGCAGCGTGATATTGAGAAATTACCTAAAATTGGTATGCCGTTAGCCCATTTCTTGGGAACACTAGGTATGTTACGGAAATAATATATTTTTTTACTTTTAGATGAATATGAGGCGATAATATGGGAGAACTTACAATTGTAGGATTGGGGCCAGGTTCATTTGGTCTTATTACAGTGGAGACGTTAGAATTGTTAAAGACTGCCGAAATTTTGCTTTTGCGTACGGCAAAGCATCCCACTGTAACTGAAATCATAGATCGTGGTATACCATTTACTAGCTATGATTATGTTTATGAAGAAAAAGCGTCTTTTAATGAAGTTTACACCACGATAGCCCATGAATGTTTAGGGCAGGCAGCAATGGGAAAAAATGTGGTGTATGCTGTGCCAGGCAGCCCGCTAGTAGCGGAAAAAACGGTCACGCTGATTAGAGAGTTAGCAAGAGAGCAAGGTATTCCTGTTACTGTTTTACCAGGAATGAGCTTTTTGGAAGTCTTATATACACGGTTAGCCATAGATCCTATTGAGGGCATTACAGTACTTGACGCTGCTGATATAGTATCCCTGCCGCCGGAGCTAATGACGGCTTTGGTGGTAACCCAAGTTTATAATAATTATGTCGCTTCAGAGGCTAAATTGGCATTGATGGAATATTATCCTGATGATTATGAAATAGTAGTTGTGAAGAACTTAGGCTTATATGATGAACAATTACTAACAGTGCCATTATTTGAGCTTGACAGGGTGCAGGGGATTGACCATCTTACTAGTGTGTATGTGCCCCGCCGGATCGCTGCTGCCAGCCGATTTTCCTTAGAGCCCATCCTAGATGTTATGGCTACACTTCGCTCCCAAGAAGGGTGTATATGGGACATTGAACAAACCCATGCTACTCTTAGACGATATATCGTAGAGGAGGTCTATGAGGTTTTAGAAGCCATTGATTTAAAGCAAGGGGAAGCCTTGTGTGAAGAATTGGGTGATTTACTCCTGCAGATTGTTTTTCATGCTCGTATAGCCGAGGAAGCTAAGGTATTTAGTATGCAGCAGGTAATTGATGGCGTTACGGAAAAAATGGTGCGCCGTCATCCTCACGTATTTGGTGATATAAGCGTTCGTGATGCTGGTGAAGTGGTATTGAACTGGGATGCCATTAAAAAGCAGGAGCACGGGCATGAGAGACCATCTGTGATCGATGGCATACCTAAAGGACTGCCAAGTCTCATGCGGGCTTATAAGTTGCAGGCTAAAGCTGCAAAAGTAGGATTTGACTGGGATAATATTCAGCCGGTGTGGGACAAGATATATGAAGAATTAAATGAGCTTAAAGATGCCTGTGCCCAAGGACAAGCTGCTCACATAGAAGCTGAGTTAGGAGATGTATTATTTTCTGTAATAAATTTGGCAAGATTTCTAAAAATTGATGGGGAAGTTGCCCTAAATAGTACCAATAATGAGTTTCGTCGAAGGTTTTTATATATTGAAGAAGTAATGAAGGAAAATAATTGTAAATGGGAAAATATGTCACCGAAACAGCTTAATTTGTTATGGGAAGAGGCGAAAAAGCACAAAATATAAAGAAATTGGGATTTTTTTCGTATTTTTTTGAAATACAGACAGGAATAAAATAAATGATAGCGAATAAGCTATTCGTAACGATTTTTCATAAGGAGGCTATTTTTGTGAATAAAACTGAATTAATTGCAAGTGTTGCAGAAAAAGCGGGTT
>JAGFZX010000010.1 GCA_017889585.1 Bacillota bacterium | reverse complement strand
TAATTGACGATTTGCAATAGGGCCTAATTCATTCATGATTATCCCTCCATTAGAGTATCCTTTCTAAAATAATGCCGCGAGAAAGTACCATTAGTTATTTCATCTTCCTTAAGTATAACATGTTAGTCCACCCACTGAATTACAATTTTCTAACTAACGATAACTTTCTATTATCGTTAGTTAGAAATTCTATTTTTATTATAATATTTAAAACCAATATTATCAATAATTTTTTTACGAAATACATTATTGATTTTAAATTTCATGCAATGTATACTTAATGTATTCTAGTATTCTTAAGTATACATATGTAAATACGCTTTATTAAGTATTTTTATAGTTATAAAATTCATGGAGGTATTGATTCAAATGAGCGAAATCGTTAATTATTCGGTGAAAATTGATATTGAGCAGAGAGATTTACTACAAAAGAAAATTGCAGAGAGTGAAATGACTGCTGGAAGTTTTCTTGCAGCTATGCTTGCTAATTATGAAGCAGCGCAAAGTCGCGAGTCGTTAAGCGATATAAGGGAACTCAATCAATTAAAGAATCATTTAGCACGAATCGAAGAGATTTATATCGGTCTTGCAAAAAGTCGGAAGGACGCAGAAGAAAATCACGATCATAACATTGCTGATTTAAAGGAGCAGTTAAGGGTTATAAAGGCTAAATTGGTGGATACACAAACAACAGCCAAGGCTGAGGTTGAAGCCATCACAAAACAAATGAAGGAACTTACGGAAAAATCAGCCCAAGAAAATAAGAAAAACATGTTAGAATTGGCTGATTTAAAAGAACAAAAAGAAATGGCCGAAGAAGGCCAACGACAAGCTGCAAAGATTGCTAGTTTGACTGAACAAACCCTTGGGCAAGCACAGGAGCAAATCGCCGAATTAAAAGAGAACGCTGCTTTTAATAGTCAAAGAGCCGAGCAGGCCATCAATGAACTTGATCAAAAAAACATTGAATTGAACACTGCAGTGCAAGAATTAGCGGCTCTAAAAAATCAACTAGAAAAAGAAAGAGAAAACTTCAAACTTTCCCTTGAAGGTCAACAACATCGCAGCGAGCTGGACAAACAGAAGGCTATTTTATTGACACAACAAGCATCCCTCGCGAAACGGGAGAGTTTACAAGATGAAATCGTAAGGTTAAGGGATCAACTAGCTACAGAGCGAGAACGCATTGCTCAAGCCTTACTAGCCAGCAACACTACAGTAGATCAAAAGAAAGTCGATTTGTAATTAAAAAAATAAACCTAATATGAATATGAAAGTGTTAATCAAATTGATCGCCCATCCATTTAGGATGATGACGCTCAATTTGATTAATCTTCTCCTTGATAGACAGCAACAAATAAGATTCATCAGAATATTTTTAAAAAAACAAGACGGCTTTCCGTTTTGTTTTTATTCAATTCACCTACCACTGCCATACATGCAAAAACAGGCCACCTGATGGGAATTTTTTACCATCAGATGTCCTGTTTTTTTGCATATTAAATATTAATTGGTCAGATACTATATACAGTCAATATTTTAAGGAGGCGCTTGTAATATGTTAGATATAAACGACCCAAAAACTAGTAATGATGAAAGCCAGCAGCTCGCTTCTGAGAATAATGCGAATACCACCTATGTTAATAATGATAGTGATTATGCTAGTCAACCCAATGCCATCCCTAAGGAATTAGATGATAGTACTATTTATGATAATATGATTTTCCCTAGCTAAATAGAGTTGCAAAAAAAACTATTGCTACAACTGCGGCAATAGTTTTTCTAACTTATTCAAATATTTTTTTTATATCAACTAATTTTTCTCGTGCTGCTTCTTCACCACGCCCTATGCCTAATAATACTTGCTTCATATCTTTTAAGCTAATATCAAAAGTGTTAGGACGAATGATAATGTCAGCATATTGCTCTGATTTTAGCAAAGTTACTTCTCTGCTCATAATCTCAATGCATTGTATTAATATTTCTCCCACGGTCTTAATATCATAATTAGCCTGACCGTCATAGCCCAAATCTACCCCAATAACAACATCAGCTCCCATGTGACGTAAAATATCTGTAGGCAAATTATTTTTTACTGCTCCATCTACTAAGGTCATGCTTCGATATTTTTTTGGAAAAAATATTCCAGGTATTGAAATACTAGCACGTACTGCATCAGTTAATGACGTATTATGATAATATCTGGCATTTAAAATAGCACGACTATTAAATACCGGACTAGTAAAAAATATAGTATCTGCTGAATTCAAATCAACTGCAGTAATAGCTAACGGAATCTCAGTATCTCTTATTGTACGATCTTGCCATATACTATGAAAATATTGTTCTATTTTATCACCTTTAATAAGTCCAGTGGGAAGTACAGACCAAAACCTAAACATACCACTGTATAACCATTTCATGCCATGCTTAAAAAGATCACTCACAGTAACATTCAAATCAATAAATTCATTCATTTTAAGTTTTTGTACCATTGCTTGCATTTGCTGAGGAGTATAACCACAAGCATACATTGTAGCCACAATAGCACCAGCACTGGTTCCGCTTATAAGATCTATAGGAATGTTATTCTCAACTAATACCTTCAATACCCCTATATGCGCCGTACCTCTAACACCGCCACCACTTAAAGCCACACCAATTTTACATCGTTTATTGTTTAACTTGTGCCCGTTAATCTTCAGATACATAACATCACCTCGCAACTCCATCACTATATGTTATGAATATACAAGGAAAAGTTGTGTCAATATATAAAATATAAAAATATAAAAAACTGATGACATTAATAAAGTTTAAAACTTTGTTAATATCATCAGTTTTGTTATCTCAAAATGAATTAATTATAATTTTTATTTTATTACTTCCACGATACCGCTACATTTGGAAGCATTTGCTTCATCTGTATCAATATGAAATTCTAAATTATAAGTTTCATGAACTCTGATTAATACATTTTCAAAAACCAAACCACGTTCGCCACCACAACGTACTTTAACGATATCTTTATCTTTAACATCAAATGCAGCAGCCTCGGCTGGATTCATATGGATATGACGTCCTGCAGCGATAACACCTTCTTTAATTTCTACTGAACCTTTAGGTCCAACTATAGTAATACCAGGAGAATCGTGTAAATCACCTGAATCACGAACTGGAATACTTAGTTTAAATTTTAAAGCATCACTAAGAGATATTTCTACCTGTGTTTGCGGACGTATTGGTCCTAAAATACTAACATTTTTTAAAGTGGATTTTTCAGTGACCAGATCGACACGTTCTTCAGCAGCAAATTGTCCTCCTTGTTTCAAAGCTTTTTTAAAGGTAAGCTGATATCCTTCTCCGTACAAAATATCCAAATCTGCCCTTGATACATGTACATGGCGAGCTGAAATACCTACGGGAACTTTTGTTTCTGACATAACTATAAACACTCCTTCTAAAATAAATATAGATTCAATAAATACCTGTATAAAACACACTAAAGATTCTCACCTACCGAGAATTTTTCTCTAATGCGTAATATGTACACTCTATTTATTCGTGCCTTTTCGGCACAAATCCTCTTAATTCGCTATATATTTTATATTTTTACATCTAATGTCTCTCATTATTATATTTTTATAAGACGCAGACCACGTTTATTGGCTTCGTACATGATTTGCTCTTCATCAATTGTTGTCAAACGTTTATTATCAAGTATAATTTTGCCATTAACTATTACAGTATGCACGTCTCCGCTATTGGCAGAATATGCCAGTAGCGATAATCGATCATTCCGGGGATACCAATGAGGAGCATGCGTATTAAATAATACAATATCTGCTTTAAATCCAGGTGCAATTATACCTGTTACTGCTCCTAATCCTAATGCCTTAGCGCCATAGCTTGTTGCCATACTCACTGCCGTTTTGGCAGGTATCAGTAATGGATTAAGAGCATGTACTTTATGTAGTATAGCTGCCAACCTAATCTCCTCGAGCATATCTAAATTATTATTGCTAGCAGCACCATCAGTGCCTAGGCTGACACATAAACCTGCGGCAAGCATTTCAGGAACTGGAGCGATACCACTTGCTAATTTCATATTACTGCCTGGATTATGCGCCACTCTAACATTCGCTTCTTTCATAATCTCAATATCAGCACTTGACACATGCACACAATGTGCAGCAAGTACTCCACAGTCAAGCACACCTAACTCTTTCATTAGTTCAATTGGCGATTTTCCATACTTTTTCTTACATTCGTCTACTTCCCCAATAGTCTCAGCTAGATGAATATGAATTTCAGATCCTAAGCTCTGGGCGAGTGTTACTACTTTCTTTAAATATTCTGGAGGACAGGTATAAGGGGCATGAGGTCCTAGCATAACAGTAATACGTCCATCAGCACTATTGTGATACTGACGAAAAAAATCCTCACTTTCTGCTAATGCCTGATCAGCATTAGGCGCTACTCCAGCCATCCCTCTAGCAAGCACGGCCCGTATACCACTCTCAGCCACAGCACGAGCGACCTCAGGCATGTGAAAATACATATCAGAAAAAGTCGTCGTGCCTGATTTAATCATTTCAGCAACCGATAGTAATGTACCCCAATATACATCTTCAGATACTAAATTACCCTCGGCTGGCCAGATTTTATTCTGTAACCAGTCCATCAATTGCATATCATCGGCATAGCTACGGAAAAGGGTCATTGCAGCATGAGTATGAGCATTAACAAAACCAGGTACTGCCAACATATTGGTACAGTCAATCACCTTATCGGCATGCCAATCAGCTGAAATCTCACCTATTTGAACAATGATTGATCCATCAATTGCAATATCAGCAACTTTAACCTCACTATCAACTCCTAATACTTCTGCATTTTTTAATAAAATTTTCCCCATTATACTTCCCTCCCCTGCTGTCGCTTACTATAGTATTCAACATAAAATTTATGCATAACCTCAATATCCTCATCGCTTAAAGCCTGCGCTCCACCGATTTGATTTGCATAAATGAAAATTTGTGCAGCCTTTTCTACTAATTCACAGGCCAACATCCCTTCTGCAAGAGACTGCCCACAACCTACTACGCCGTGATTAGCCATTAATACCGCATTTTTTTTACCCAAAGCTGCCACAACATTTTGTGCAAGCGCATCAGTTCCAGGCAGAGCATATGCCGCCACATCCACACTGCCGCCTGATAATTGAACTAAATCTTCAATAATAGGTGGTATGCCTTTATGGGCCACAGCACAAGCACTCGCGAAAACACTATGTGTATGAATAATCGCCTGTATATCTGGGCGTGCTCTATAAATAGCCATATGCAAAGGTAATTCAGAAGATGGTTTGAAAATTCCCTCAATGATTATACCGGCAGCATCAACAACTACAACATCAGCAGTAGTTATCTCACGATAACCTTTCCCTGACGGTGTCACTGCGATCAATTCTGTACCTGGTATACGTGAACTGATATTACCCCACGTACCAGCCACTAGTCCTTTATCAAGCATCGCACAGCCCACTGCTAAAATCTCGGCTTTAATTCTTTTAGTCTGATTCAATGATCACTCACTCCTTAGCGTTATGCCTGCATCAGATATTTTTTCTGTTCAGCAGTTAATGCATCTATCTCAATTCCCATTGCTGTAAGTTTTAGTAGTGCTACCTTAGTACTTACTTCATCAGGGAAATTAAATACTTGATTCGCCATATTCTGATGATGCTCTAAAATATGCAATACTGCTAATGCTTGCATCGCAAAAGATAAATCCATAATTTCAGTAGGATGACCATCACCAGCAGCCAAATTAACTAAGCGTCCTTCAGCTAATAAATAAATCTTACGTCCATCAGTCATAATGAATTCTTCAATATTTTTGCGCACTATCCGTTTTGAAACTGACATTTCTGACAAATGATCTTTATTTATTTCTAGATCAAAATGACCAGCATTAGCAAGAATAGCCCCTGATTTCATCAGATTAATATGTTCACCATTAATGACATGCTTACAACCAGTTAAGGTAACAAAAATATCACCCTCTTTTGCTGCGTCATCCATTGTCATAACCCTAAAACCATCAAATATTGCCTCAATGGCTTTTATCGGATCAACTTCAGTAATAATAACATTAGCGCCCAAGCCTTTGGCCCGCATAGCGACACCTTTGCCACACCAACCATAACCAGCTACTACCACTACTTTACCTACTATCGTAAGATTGGTCGTACGCATAATACCATCCCAAGTTGACTGCCCGGTGCCATAACGATTATCGAATAGATATTTACAATAGGCATCATTTACAGCAATCATCGGAAACTTTAATTTCCCTTCGGCTGCAAGTCCTCGTAATCTTATAACACCTGTTGTTGTTTCTTCTGATCCGCCTAAAATATTTGGTAATAGTTCACTACGCTCGCCATGCAATAACGATACTAGATCTCCACCATCATCAACAATAATATCAGGTCGCGTATCCAGGGCCTTATGTAAGAAATTTTCATATTCCTCATCTGTCGTATTATACCAAGCAAAAACCTTAACACCTTGCTCAACCAAAGCTGCTGCTACATCATCCTGAGTCGATAGAGGATTACTGCCTGTTACAGCAACGTTTGCTCCAGCATTTTTTAACACTAAGGCTAAATATGCAGTTTTAGCTTCTAAATGCATAGTTACAACAATGTTTTTTCCGCTTAAAGGCTTCGATTGAGATAATTCATCATTTAATACGTTAAGTACTGGCATAAACTCTTTAACCCAATTAATTTTATCATACCCTTGAGGTGCCAATCTTATATCTCGAATTATGGATTCCATTTTTATCATACTCCCTTAATTTTTTGTTGCAACTCTGCAATAGCTTCGTTATAAGGCCCTTTTAATACACCATACTCGGTAATAATTGCCGTAATTAAAGAACTCGGAGTAACATCAAAAGCCGGATTAAAAACTTCTATACCTTCAGGGGCAGTGCGTATACCAGCAAAATGGGTTACCTCTGTAGCATCACGTTCTTCAATCGGAATATTAAGTCCGCTTTCCATAGTAAAATCAAAAGTTGATACAGGAGCTGCTACATAAAATGGAATATTATGCTCCTTAGCCAATACTGCTACACCATAAGTACCGATTTTATTAGCTACATCCCCGTTAAGGGTAATGCGGTCAGCACCAACAATAACAGCCTGTACCATATTTTTTTTCATAACCCAGCCAGTCATATTATCAGTAATAATGGTAACTGGAATATTATCCTGCATTAATTCCCAAGCAGTTAAACGAGCTCCTTGCAATAAAGGTCTGGTCTCATCAGCAAATACCCGAGTTATGTTGCCCTCAGAAAAAGCTTGACGGACAACACCTAAAGCTGTTCCCAGGCCTGCTGTCGCTAACGCCCCAGCGTTGCAATGCGTCAGCACCGAAACAGGTATGTTAAATAACTCTGCACCAAAATGAGCAATTTTAGAATTCATATCTAGGTCTTCAGCAGCAATTGCAATAGCTTCATGCTCTAAGGCTAAAATAACATCTGCTATATCACTATTTTTATCATACCGACTAGCAACTGACATCATGCGTTCTATTGCCCAAAATAAATTAACAGCCGTTGGCCTAGTTTGTCCTAATTCTTCAGCTACTTTTAATAAACTCGTCCAAAAATATTGACTATTAGAAAATTCCTTGGCGCCAAGTACGATGCCAAAGGCAGCCGCCACACCGATAGCTGGTGCACCTCGCACTTCTAGGCGCCTAATGGCCTCAGCAACTACTTGGTAGTCACGACATTCAATATACTCCACCTTATTCGGCAGCAAAGTTTGATTTAGCAATAATAAGCAATTCTCTTTCCATTGAATTGACTGCAACAAAATCGTCACCACCTTCTAAATTTTAAATCCACCATATTCGTCTAAAGCATGCTGGCAACTACAATCAGCCTCTATATCAATTAGTTTTATCGTATTCATAAGTAAAGTCTTCAGATTTTCAGTATTCTGCTTTATAATTTTAATGACTTCGCCATATGTCAAAGGGGTCGAAGAAATGCCTGCTGCATAATTTGTCACCATTGCAATAGTCGAGTAACACATTTCAGCTTCACGAGCCAAAACAACCTCTGGTACATTTGTCATGCCGACCAAATGAGCGCCAAGTTTTGAAAACATAGCGATTTCTGCAGGAGTTTCAAATCGCGGACCTTCTGTACACACATACGTGCCTTGTGAGTGAACAGCAATACCAATATTTTGAGCGGCTACGAGCAGCTTATCTCGCAAGGTTGGGCAATAAGGATTCGTTAAATCCACATGCACCACCCCTTTTTCTCCACCTTCATGAAAGGTCATTACCCGATTCTTCGTAAAATCAATAAATTGATCCACTAAAATAAAATCTCCCAAATTCATCGGCAAATGCAACGAGCCGACTGCGGCAGTAGCTAGAATATTATTAACTCCAATTTTTTTCATAGCCCAAATATTGGCCCGATAATTAATTAAATGGGGCGCAATCGAATGTTTACTTCCATGCCGTGGAATAAAGGCAATACTTTTTCCTGCAAAATCCCCCACCTTATAATTTACCTTACCATAAGGTGTCATTGTTTCAACTTGATGGACATTTTTTAAAATACTTGGATCATAAACACCTGTGCCACCAATAATTCCGATCTTTATCATATTATCACCCACTATAAATTCTATTTTACTGTCCCCTTTTAGGCACGACTTAGCTTATGCCAAGTCCTAAGACTCAGGCAGAAGCCTTAGTCTTAGGACTTGGAATCGAGAAAATAATATACGTTTTGATTCCACAAGAAATACACTAGCATGTCCCTTAATTAATAGCATGAGCGATGTCTTCATGTTATTATTAACATCTATATTTTACTATATATTAGGAAATATGATAAGCTTTAAGTTTTTCAACACCACAAATATTCAGCAATTCGTTAATAATAACTCTGCTAAAAGTATGACTTACTATAGTATACCCTAAAAGAAAAAAAGGCTATCGAGCCTCTTTAAAAATATCCATTAGACTACATTATACATTCTTATAAATTTACACCTACTAAGCCACCTAATATACCAGCAGCAATACCAGCCACAAACTTATTTGCCAACACTAATACGGAAACAGATTCATGGCTAATTTCCATACCAAGTCCCACAGATATTAACACATAAATAATTCCGATAAGCATGCCTATAATCAATCCCTTTGATAACGCTTTCTGGGTAGCATAAACGCTACCAATAAAAATACTGATCATAGTCACGCCAACCATAATATATTGTATATAATCATCTACATATGTATTTTCTGTCACCAAACTTATCATAGATAAAAATAAGGTACAAACCAATGCAACAATTAAACTTACCAATACTCCCTTAAATATTAATACAGCTGTTCCTGATACCTTAGGCGGTTTAGTATTAAAACGTGTCCGATCAATACGTTTAGACACAATATTCCCTCCCTACATTAGGTATTACAAGAATTGCTAGAGTCTGTTTCAAAGTGCCTAATATCTAAACATTCTTAAACAGTCTCGTATGTTGTAATTTTATGCATAATAGGTATAAATATTCCTATATTATAAATTCCAGCTCTGTACTAAATTCATAATACTGTAATTTGTCAGATCAAAATGAATTGGCGTCACTGAAATTTTGGACATTTTTACAGCTACAATATCACTATCATTATCATTTTCTGTATCCATTACATTGCCACCCATCCAATAATACATCCGCCCCCGTGGATCTTGCCGAGCTTCAAAACTATTTTCATACTGCCTTACTCCCAACTTAGTAACTGCTACTCCCTTAATTTGCGTTGTGGACAGTGCTGGAACGTTAACATTTAATAATGTATTCGGTGGTAATGATCGATTGGCCATATTCTGCACTAGCTTGCTAGTAAATTCAGCAGCAGGCTTAAAATCATATTTATCTCCCGCGTCCAATGAGACAGCAATTGCTGGTATCCCATGCAATGCTCCTTCAATTGCTGCACTTACTGTCCCTGAGTATAATACATCTGTACCTAAATTAGGTCCGTGATTAATCCCAGAAACTACTATATCAGGGGGTTGCGTCATTAATGCTTCCAAGCCAATTTTCACACAATCAGCAGGAGTACCACCAATACGCCAGCCACAAATACGGGGATTATCAAAACAATAACTATCTACCCGTATTGGACTATGTACTGTAATCGACTGACTAGTAGCACTGCGTTCAACATCAGGTGCTACTACTATTACCTCAGCGATCTTGGAAAGTTCATGCCATAGCGCCTGAATACCAGCTGCGCTAATACCATCATCATTTGTCACTAAAATACGCAACTTTATCCCTCCAAACTCATTATAATTGGCCTATGAACTTATGGGTTTGCGGAATAACCCGCACATCACTAAGCAATGTAAGTGCCTGTTCTTGCCAAGAGAGTACCATATCAGGCGTAGCCCCTTCGCAATCATGAATAGGGGTAACGGGCTGTATGATTAAAGGAATATCATGATTAACTGCGGCGATCAGATCTATTGCCTGTTGAAACTCCTTAGTACTTGTCTTATTAGTAACAACTACTTTAACAAAAACAGTACGAGTATTCGCTAAACGCAAAAACTCCCTATGTTGCTGCCACATATCCTGTCCCGTAACACTAGGCAACTTGATATCCATGCTAATAATATCAATATAAGGTAATACCATCGATAGCTCAGATGGCAGTGTACCATTTGTTTCCAAATAAATACGTCCATTAATAAGCGGCGCGAGCTTTGCAATTGCCTCAGCTTGACATAGTGGTTCACCACCAGTCAAACTCACTGAATGATGTGGCAAAACCAGCAAACTATTTACATATTCTGACAATATCGATATTGAAATAGGATTAAATATTATTTGAAAATCACGTTTTCCGGCAGTCATCTCGATATATCCTCGCTCTAGCACTTTTCTTGAGTCTGGGGTATCACAAAAAGCACATTCCAGATTACAGCCAGCTAAACGTAAAAAAACTTGTCGGTAACCAACACATTGACCTTCACCTTGGATAGAAGAAAATACTTCAACAACATTTATTGTTTTGGGCATAATTAAGCCTCCTGGCTATATGACGCTGCTGAGTTAAGAGATTCCCATACTTTTACAGAACGCAATTTTACATCTTGATCAAATTCCTGAGTTTCTCCAAGTTGGTCATATATATATTTAGCAATGTTTTCTGCTGTAGGATTAATTCTACAAAATGGTTCAATTTCATTCAGACAATAATGATCTAGTTTTATCATGATTTTATTAACGGCGGCCTTTAGATCACGAAAATCAATTAACATACCTAATTCATCTAGTTTACTACCATAAATATTGACTTCAATCTTCCAATTATGACCATGTAATCGACTACACTTTCCCGAATAATTATTAATATAGTGAGCCGCTTCAAAGTTAACATTAATTGTTAGTTCAAACATATCTTATCCTCCTTCATATTAGGGTTTAGCATATTTTCTGATTCTGTAAAATAAGAGATGAGTATTTTACTCATCTCTTATTTTACCGCTTGCTTAGTTAAAAATTCCTCTTTTGAAAATTCATTATTCTGGGTTATCAAGACATCTTTATAACTCATACTACGCGTATGGGCAGTGTGACTCCATTCACGGTCGTTACGATGTAAAAAACCTACAACTGTTATGGGTATCCAGCTATAGATAAAGAGTGGGTACAAAATAAGGTAATACCAAGATTTCCAAGATGCTCGAATTTTTATTAGTACGATAATCGGAAAAGCGTATTGGCCAATTGCGATCATTGTCCAAACTTCAACTGGTATTATTTTAAATAAAATATTGGTATAAAACGGGGCAATGTAATACAGATAATTTAATAATACAAAGGTAGTTGATAAAATTAAAAAATGTGGTTGCAATAACTGCAATACTCCGTCTAAAATGCGAACATCGCGCCGTTTAATACCCTCTACAAGCAATTTAGGAATATATCGGCCAGCTACATCAAAAAGCCCCTGAGCCCATCTTTTGCGTTGATTCCAAGATTGCATAAAAGTTAATGGCTTTTCATCATAAACGATAGCATCATGCGCCCAAGTCGTTGGTATCCCTTCCAGTAATACTTTCATCGTAAATTCTGCATCTTCTGCCAAGCAAGTAGCACCCCAGCCAAATTTCCGCAATATTGCAGTGGAAATACACATTCCTGTGCCGCCTAATACACTGGAAAGTCCAATGTTGTATTTGGCCGAATTAGTGATATGATTGGAAAGCCAAAAAGACATAGCAAAAGTACCAGAAATCCATGTATCATGAGGGTTTTTCGCATCAAGATAGCCTTGAATGACTTGTTCACCATTACAAAGATGATTGTTCATATGTTGTAAGAAGTTAGGGTGAACAAGATTGTCAGCGTCAAAAACAACAACAGCATCATATTGCCTTTTCAACCGAAACAATTTAGCAAAAATCCATTCTATTGCATAGCCCTTACCACGTTGTTCTGAATTAAATCGTTCATATACAATAGCTCCAGCATTACGAGCCAATTGTGCTGTACGATCATTACAATTGTCAGCCACGACAAATATATCATAAAATTCCCGAGGATAGTTGAGAACAAATAGATTTTCCAATAGTTGCACAATTACCTGTTCTTCATTATGAGCGGCAACGATTACTGCAAAGCTTTTTTCTGGCGCAAAGAGATTATATTTTTTTCTGCGCCAAAAACCAAAAAAAGCAAGAATAAAATAATAGATCGTAAAAAATATAATGATGAGTTGCATTGGAATCATTATATAATCAAAAATGTAATTCATGGATTTAACTCCTTTAAGATTCAGTTTTCTAGAATAAGTTGAATATACTTTATCTTAAAACACAAATACTATTTTAATTTTAAAACACGCACATTGTCAAGCAACAAATAACTGGAACAGTATTGCGTGAATTCAGCCTTACTCTCCTTTTACATAGTCACAAAAAAATAAGTATCCAAGTATGCGGATACTATTTTTTTTTATACTACGCGTTATTATGTAGCGGATTTAATTTCAAATAAGCCAAATAGGGTATTTAATATTCCGAATAAAGCATATGCAAAAAATGGTACAAATAGCAATGTACCGATCGTACAATTTATGCCAAATAATATATAGCCCGAAATAAATATGGTTATTCCAACTGGAATCATCCTGATTTTTTCACCTTGTCCTTTGAAATCAGGATATTTTATCGTACTAACCATCAAATAAGCACAAATAATTACCATAATGGGGAAAATTGGTCCAGGAGGTTTAATACCAAGCATAATAAATGTTGCCAATACACAGCCAGCTGCCGGAATGGGTAATCCCATAAAATACCCTTTAACAATACCTGTATTCACATTAAAGCGAGCCAAGCGTAATGCACCGCATGTGGCAAAAAAAGCTGCTATAAAATATCCAATAACTCCAGGTAAATCTTTTAATAAAAATACATATGCCAAAATGGCTGGCGCCACACCGAATGATACCAGGTCACACAAGGAATCCAATTCCTTGCCGAATTCGCTACTTGCATTTAAATACCTTGCGACTCTACCATCTAGACCATCACTAATCATTGCAGCAACTATAAATAATGCAGCCTGATAAAAATCTCCATTAATTGTAGCAATAATAGCACCAATACCTAAAATTAAATTTAAAGCAGTTAACGAATTAGGAATAATACTTTTCATTACAAAAACCTCCCTATAACAGTCTCACCACCTGTAACTCTATCGCCTTTTTTGACCAGTATTTCTACTGTTTTTGGCACGATAATTTCTGTACAGGATGCAAACTTTATAAGACCATATCTTTCACCTTTCTGTACTATATTCCCGAGGGTTACCCAAGAAACAATGCGTCTGGCTAAAAGACCAGCTATTTGTGTTACTAATACGCGCATTTCACCATTTTTTAATCCTATAGAGTGACGTTCATTTTCACACCCGACAGATTCCTTATAAGCCGGACGGAAACGTCCACAAGTATATTGTTGAAATTTAATTTCACCAGCGATAGGACTACGATTCACATGTACATCAAAAACAGATAAAAAGATAGTTACCTTAATACCTACTTCATTTAAAAACAGATCGTCATATACTTCACACACACTCATCACCTTACCATCAGCAGGCGATACTATTAAACTATCATCATTAGGTATTTCTCGTTTTGGATTGCGAAAAAAGAAGGTAATAAACCCCATTAAAACTCCCGGAATAATACTCCAATATTGGTTAATAGCAAAAAAAACTACAACTGTAATAAATGCAAGACCAGCAATATATATATATCCTTCTTTAACTATAGGCGCTTTAACCATTAATCCACCTCATCTTAACAAACCATTTTTTTTTTACTTGCTATTACTCGCATTACAAAACGTGGTAAAGCCAACATCCGAATAGCGCGCTTCGGTTCAGATATCAGGCGATATAGCCACTCTAATTTAGCATTTTGCATCCACAGTGGTGCCCGGCGCACAATTCCGGCCATTACATCAAAGGTACCTCCCACGCCGATAGCTACAGGCACTTCAAGTTGCCCACTATATTCTGATAGCCATTTTTCTTGCCTAGGTACACCGAGTGCTACTAACAAAATATCTGGACGACAAACTTTTATACTACTTACTATCTCTGATTCATCACTTTTGGTAAAAAAGCCATGGTGCGTACCCACTATTTGAACGCCAGGATAACGTTCTTCAGCTGCTAGCCTCGCTTTATCAACAATACCAGGTGCTCCGCCTAACATGTAAATACGATATTTTTGCATAGCAGCTGCAGCTAATAAATTTTGCACCAAATCATAGCCAGCAACACGCTCAGGCATAACATCACCATTATAGTGTGCTGCCCATACGACCCCAGCTCCATCTGGTACAACTAAATCAGCATTGTTAATAATTTGTGACAAGTACTTATCCTCATTAGCCATCATTATCATTTCTGCATTAGGAGTGACTACTAAATGAGGTTTTTGTAAATCAATAAATTGTTCTACTTTACGCACTGCCTCTTTCATCGTTATAACATCAATCATTACATTTAGAACTGCTACTCTATTACGCACTATACATATAGTCTCCTTATACATTAAAGAATCATTCATTTAAAAGTTTCTTATATATTATATCATAATTTTATAAGCTGGGCAATCGTGGCAACGGCAATTTCCACCATCGTGGTTGTTCTTCACGTTTTACAGGTGTCTCTGTCTTTTTCTCGGGTTGTAAATTTGGCTTTATACGATCATCATAAATTGTTGGCTGTGTTCCTCTAATAAAAGCACTATATTCGATCTCTGGACACCCAGGCGGAGCTAATTTTCCTGAATCTGCACAGATAGGCACATTAGTAACTATATTAGGCGGAACAAGGAATTCTGTTGGTTTGGTGCCCATTAGCGTTTTCGACATCATACTTCCCCACATACCAGCTACTTGAGTACCTGAAATTTCCACTGGTGTCCGGTTATCATTTCCTACATATATGCCAACTAATAGTTCAGGTGTATACCCTATGAACCAAGCGGTCTCATACCCATCTGTTGTACCCGTTTTACCAGCTGCGGTGCGTCCAATGTTGGCAGGTGTACCTGTACCATCTTCAATTACACCTTGCATCATATTTGTTAAAATATATGCTACATCAGCACCAAGCACTGACTGTTGCACTACACGCCCCTCTTCAAGCAGCTGATCATTCTCATCAAGCACTTTTAAAATGGCCACAGGTTTTGACATAATACCCCCATTTGCAAACGCCGTATACGCAGTTGCCAGCTCAAATAAATTGACACCTTGTGTTAACCCGCCCAAAGCAGTTGCTAAGTTATTATCTTGCTCCACTAAAGTAGTAATACCCATATTTTTAGCTAAGTCAAGCACCCTGGTAATACCTACCTGCTGCCCTAATTTAACAGCAGCTACATTTACCGACCACCTGATGCCCTTTTTCAAAGTTATTGGCCCACGAAATTTTTTATCATAATTTTGTGGAGCATATCCTCCGATATTAATTGGCTGATCAAGAATTATCGCATTTGATGTTAATCCCTGGTTAATAGCCACTGCATAGACAAAAGGTTTAAAAGCCGAGCCAGGTTGACGCACTTCTACTAAAGCTCGGTTAAGCTGACTTTCTTCATAATTACGACCGCCGACCATGGCTCTAATATATCCATTGCGTGGATCAAGAGCTAATACTGCTCCTTGATACTGGCCTAGAGCTGCTTCAGCTCCTTGTTGGGCTTTACTATCAATCGTTGTATATACTTTAAGCCCGCCTTTATATACACGGTTAGCACCATAGCGCCCTACTAGTTCCTTCGCTACATAATCAAGAAAATAGGAGGCTTGTATAGCACGCTTTTTTTTACCAGCTAAGGCTATCGGTTTTTCTTGCGCTTGGTCCGCTTGTTCTTGTGTAATATATCCTTGTTTCACCATACCTGCAAGCACTGTAAGTCTACGTTCTAGAGCGGCCTTACTATCAATATAGGGTGAATAAATATTGGGACCGCGAGGCAAACCTGCAAGCAGCGCACTTTCTGCTAAAGTAAGCTCACTGGCATGCTTACCAAAATACACCTGAGCTGCAGTCTCGACTCCATATGCACCTTCGCCAAAGTATACCTGATTTAGATATGCTTGTAAAATTTCTTGCTTTGAAAATTTTCGTTCAATAACAATGGCTAAAAAGAACTCTTTTATTTTACGCGTAAAAGTCCGCTCCTGAGTTAAAAACATATTTTTAGCTAATTGTTGAGTCAATGTACTACCACCTTCAACTAAGCTACCAGCACGTAAATCAACCCCTATAGCACGAATTATACCAATGGGATCTATGCCAAAATGAGTATAAAATCGACTATCTTCATTTGCGATTATCGCCTGTTGAATATATGGTGACATATTATTTATTGATACAACGATACGGTTTTCTTCAAATAGTTTAGAGATTAGTTGTCCTTTATCGTCATAAACTTGTGTCGCTGCGACTAAACGTAAGTTCTCTAAACTATCAATTTGCGGCAGAAAAAAAGCATAACCAATATTAACAGATAAACTTATAATAATTATAATAATAATACTCTTTATCAACCAGCGCCGCATTTCATCACTCTCCCTTTTATATTTAGTATTCCAAGGCTTAACAAACTTTAGACACAGGAATATATACTTATCTGTCGAATAATAAATAAAAATAAAAGATTTACCTTTATTTATTATTTAATATTACTTACGTAATAAATTTAGAAAATAGGAGATCTCAATGGCAAAAAAAAACTTCTTATTTAATACCATTTGTAGTGTTTGCGTTACCTTTTTCATTTTCCTTGCATCTGCGCCACTTATCACCCTGGCTATACCTACAACACAATTCATACAGTTAGCGCCTATATCTTCAAACTCACAACTAGTGGAAAAAGAAAATCTTACTGCTGTCCTACCTGAGACTAATACTGATTTATCTATAGGCATAAATAATGAGCCTGAATATGACATGTTTACTTATTCAGAACGGCAGGAACGCAATCTGCCAACTGGTTTACCAGCTACTGATCCCTATTATGGTAATAAGATAATATATCTAACTTTTGATGATGGTCCAGACCCAGAAAACACTCCAATCATACTTGATATTCTTAAAGAAAATAGTATTAAAGCTACTTTTTTCGTCCTTGGTACCGAGGTTTTAAAATACCCTGATATTTTAAAACGTATATATGATGAAGGACATGCTATTGGCAACCATAGCTACAATCACATTTATCGGGAGTTATATCAATCAGCAAATACTTATACTGAACAACTGCACCATACAGATGAAATAATTAAAAATGTACTTAGTGTTCGTCCGCATATTTCTCGCGCCCCTGGTGGATCAGCTGGTAGTTTTACAAAACATTACTGGGATATATTAAAAACTCAAGGCTACATCGAAGTAGGTTGGAATATTAGTTCAGGTGATGCCTCAAATGCTAAAGCAGATCAAATCTTAAGTAATATTATTCATCAAACAAAGAACAATAATTTTTTATGGAGCCATGCAATCCTCTTAATGCACGATGGCAAAGGGCATACCGAAACAGTAAAAGCGCTACCTCATATTATTACTTTCTATAAAGAACAGGGTTTTGATTTTCATGTCATAAATTCAAAAACACCGTCAGCTTGGTAAAAGCATGGCGGTGTTTTTTATATCACAATAAATTAGAAACTATAATTGGGTGATTCTTTAGTAATGCTAATATCATGGGGATGGCTTTCTTTTAAACCAGCACCAGTAATACGGATAAAACGAGTATTATTAATTAATTCCTGGATATTGGGTACACCACAATATCCCATACCAGCTCTAAGTCCACCAATTAATTGGAAAGCCGTATCAGCCAAGGATCCCTTATATGGCACACGTCCTTCAATGCCTTCTGGAACCAGCTTGTCCATATTTTCTTGAAAATAGCGATCTTTACTACCTTGGGCCATAGCGCCGAGAGACCCCATTCCTCGATATACTTTATAACTTCGCCCTTGATAAATAACAGTTTCACCTGGGCTTTCTTCAGTACCAGCAAACACATTGCCAAGCATAACAACGCTAGCACCAGCAGCAAGAGCTTTAACAACATCCCCAGAGTATTTAATACCGCCATCAGCAATAATCGGAATATTAAATTTCCGAGCAGCCATTGCACAGTTATATACAGCCGTAATTTGTGGCACACCAATACCAGCAACAACACGAGTCGTACAAATAGAACCAGGTCCAATACCCACTTTTATCGCATCTGCGCCTGCTTTAATCAAATCAAGGGTAGCTTCTGCAGTTGCCACATTACCAGCAATTAAATCAACATCAGGATAAGTATCTTTAATCTTTTTAACAGCATCGATTACGCCTTGAGAATGTCCATGAGCAGTGTCCACTACAATAACATCAACTTTGGAAGCAACAATAGCAGCAACACGCTCCATCATATCTGAACCGACTCCGATAGCCGCCGCCACTAATAATCGACCTTTTGGATCCTTTGCTGAATTCGGATATCTCTGGGATTTTTCAATATCTTTAATCGTAATTAAACCTTTTAAATTACCATCAGTATCTACTAATGGTAATTTTTCAATTCTATGTTTATGAAGTAGGGCTTTAGCATCTGCTACAGATGTTCCTACTGGGGCTGTAATAAGATGGTCAGTCGTCATACAGTCCTCTATTTTTCTCATCAAATCAGTTTCAAAACGTAAATCTCTATTCGTTAAGATACCAACTAATTTATTATGCTTGGTAACTGGTACACCCGAAATATGGTATTTTTCCATTAAGTTTTGTGCATCTTGCAATGTATTATCAGGTGATAAAAAAATAGGATCCACAATTATCCCATGTTCAGAACGCTTTACCTTATCAATCTCACCAGCCTGACTCGCAATAGGCATGTTCTTATGAATAACACCGATTCCACCCTCCCGAGCCATAGCAATAGCCATACGTGCTTCAGTAACGGTGTCCATACCAGCACTAATAATAGGAATATTAAGCTTAATATTTTTAGTCAAATATGTACTTACATCAACATCCTTGGGCAAGACATCTGATTTGGCAGGTATTAGTAAAACATCATCAAATGTCAAACCTTCTTGCGTAAACTTATTTTCAAACATAAACGTTTCTCCTTTCATACTAATAGCAAAGTTATTTCAACTATAATAACATACTTAAACTTACCTAATCTAGTTTTTTTTATGTATTTAATTAATATATTTTTAGAATTTGTTTTAAAAATATATTTATATCTACATTCAAACACTGATTTGACCTAGCATCTAGACTTTTTAAAACGTCTCTCTACATAAAAGAAACCCTCGAATAGTTGTTTCCTAATTCGAGGGTTTAATGTCTATAAAATCAATTAATTTAAAATACGAACTTTTATATTTTGAATACCAAAATCATAGGCTTCTGATACAGTTAACATGGCAATATCAATACGATTTCCCTTAATAGCACCACCTGTATCTTCAGCTATACCATACATACCATGACCATCTGGAAATTCAATATATAATCTACTACCAAGAGGAATTACCTTAGGATCAACAGCAATGACACCTGGACGCACCTGTGTTCCAATATGGGTTAAACTCCCCCACTTACCATTATCATGAGCACCTGGTGCATATGCTGTAGCTACAATATCTAACTCTTGCTTATAGCGTTCTGCTCCTTGTCCACGGGATACTGGCACAGTACTATCTAATAAATGTTGCATTGTCTCCTGACCGGCAATACCATCATCTTGCAGATTTTTCTCTAACTGAAATTCAATAATCGCCTGACGCGTACTCTCGCCATAAACACCATCAAGTTCTATAGCATTATAACCATTTTTTTTGAGTGTTGCTTGCAAATTTAATACATCATCTCCACTTGTACCAATTTTAAGCACACGTTCACCGAGCTCTGCTGCAGAAACTACAGGAGCAAATATAGTTATCCCTAACATACATAAAATAATAGTTAACCAAATAGTTTTTTGTGTGTTTTTCATTTTTAAACACCCCTTTCCATATGCCTACGAAGTTAGCTGACGGGTTCGGAATAAGGGAAAAAGCCCTACTGCATATAGCAGATTCACCCCACAAAATTGGTTCCTCCATTTTCTTATAAAGAAATTCGGCATGTCCTATATAATACATCATAATACTGTCAACTACAAATGGCAAAACAACTGATAAGTTAACCATATTCGTTAGTTATGTTAACTTAATAGCAATATACACGCTTATTCTTAACTAATCGTTATTATTTCTTCGTAACTAATTAAACAAATACTTCCTATATAAAAAACATCCTCATCAAAAATTCAATGAGGATGTTTTTATTACATATTACTTTATTTATCTGACATTAATATACCAGCTTTGGCTATATCGTGTTTAGCTGCGTCTCTAATTACAATAGTAACTGCCTCAGCAGGACAGCTCGCAGTTTCACATATTACTTCAGTTACTTTTTTTGCCAACTCGCGTTTTTGTTCAACAGTGCGTCCTTCAATCATATCAATCTGAACTATAGGCATATTATAACCTCCTTATCTTTCTGTTATTGTTTTCTTTTATTCAATATATATAACAATATTCCTGCAAATATAATTTAATTAAATATTATTTTTATTATATTGTCCTTTATATCGCTTATACCACCATAATCCTATATATACAACAGCAACTAAAATCACAACTATGATCAAGCGTGTCATGTTTTCACCAGCAAATACCAGATCATGGCCAAGAAGTACTTTAATGACAACTGGTGGTAACTTACCAATTAAGGTTGCCAGAAAGAAATCCTTAAAACTAATTCTGCTGATGGCTGCAACAGCAGTAATAATGCCTGAAGGCGCCAACGGCAACAGACGGGCAATGAGTAATGCTTTGAACCCATTAGCCGCGCTATAGTCATCCACTTGCTTTAAATAACTACTTTTATGTAACCAGGTTGCAACAAAATTCCGAAAAAAATAACGAGCAAAAATAAACATAAAGAATGCCCCAATTACTTCCCCAAGCCATGAAATAATGACTCCCCAAAATAAACCATATATAATACCGGCAGCTCCAGACAAAATCATAAAGGGGAAAACGATTGTAAAGGTCATAACTATAAACAAAACAATTGTTACCACTATTGACCAAGGGCCAAAACTCCTCAGATATTCGGCTAAAGCAATAATATCTCCATGTTTAATTATATTATATGCATGCTCAAAAAACGCAGGTTGCCACAAATACATCATCCCAAAAGTTAAGATGATAAATAACCATCCCCATAATCTAGCCATTATACCCCCCTATAGTATAAAAAAATAACAGATTAAAATAAATTCACTACTAGAACCTACTTCATAAATAATCTCTATATAGTAACGTTATATATTTTTTAAAACATACTCTACTATACTAAAATTATCAATAAAAGGCAACGATATACCTGCAAATGATTAACTCTATAATCAAAAAATATCACTGCATATGCAGTGATACTTAGCTTTAGTTAATAATCTCACGTTGAAAAATTTCACAATCACTTCCTAGCCAATTTACACAATCGCTACACCTTCGAACAAAATCATCTGGTGATACATTAAGCAATGAGTATCCATATCCCATAGCAGTAATAATATGCTCAAATTCCTGACATTCCTCAGCAATACCCCGTAGTTTCTTCTCACAATAGGTCGACTTCATATTGCCATCACCTCTATTATAATTGTTTATAATAGTGTGTACTGATTATCAATAAAATAATTTATAATATTTTTTAATTTCATGTATAAATACTATAAAAATGTAGCATAACTATAGTGTAAATTTTCTCCTCTCCCATAATTGGCGGCCATATGGTCGCCCTTTTTATTTGCTAAATTTGGTAAATCAGTTGCAAAATATCATGCCAATATCTTGTCCAAATCGTTGATTAAGGGCTGTGCGTATGCAATTAAATTCATCTGGTATAGCGATAGTCTGCTCAGCAGCACTTTTAGCCTCCATAAAAATGCTAAGATCGCTAATAATATCTGCAATCTTCAAATCAGGCAAGCCATGCTGCCGTGTGCCGAAAAATTGGCCTGGACCACGTAATTTTAAATCTTCTTCAGCGAGTATAAAGCCATCATTAGTTTTAGTCATAATTGTAAGGCGCTGTTGTGTTTCCGGATTTTTATTATCAGAACATAAAATACAATAAGACTGATAATCACCTCTACCAATACGTCCTCGCAATTGGTGAAGTTGGGCTAAGCCAAATCTCTCAGCACCTTCAATAACCATGACGGTGGCATTTGGTACATTGACTCCAACTTCGATAACCGTTGTCGCTACTAATACTTTTATTTCCCCACTATAAAAAGCACTCATGACCGCTTCTTTATCAGCGGTCTTCATTTTACCATGGACTAAACCACAAGAAATATCCTTTAAATCAGTTTGTACGAGTTGTTCATATAACTCGACTGCTGACTGGGCATTAATCTTCTCTGACTCTTCTACCAAGGGGCAAACTACATAGGCCTGTCGCCCATTTTTAACTTCATCTACTATAAACTTATAGACTAATTGCCGGCGTTCACTACCACGAACAAATGTTCTTATTGGTTTACGTCCAGGTGGTAACTGTCTGATCGAGGATACATCAAGATCTCCATAGACCGTTAAAGCCATCGTCCTTGGTATTGGCGTAGCTGTCATCACTAATACATCAGGCGTATTGCCTTTCTCCTGCAATATACCCCGTTGACGAACACCAAACCGATGCTGCTCATCAGTTACGACCAGTCCTAAATATTTAAATTCAACAGCATCCTGGATAAGAGCATGAGTGCCTATGACCACATCCACCAAGCCATCCTTAAGATTTTTTAAAACTTGTTCACGAACTCCACGCGTTAACTTACCAGTCAGCATGCTGACTGAAATGCCTAGTGGGACAAATAACTCTGACAACGTCTTGTAATGCTGTTCAGCTAATATTTCAGTTGGAACCATCATAGCTCCCTGATAACCATTTTCTACTGTCTTAACTAGGGCTAGGGCTGCTATAACCGTCTTACCAGAACCTACGTCACCCTGAATCAACCGTTGCATGGCTGTAACATCTTCCATATCACACTTAACTTCAGATAATACCTTTTGTTGATCATCAGTCAGTGTGAAAGGTAGTTGACTTTGTGCTTGAACAGATAGGGAACCGTCAACTCCATGCTTTATCCCCTTATAATTACTTCGATGCTGCTTTTTTAAAAACAGCAAACTACATTGTAATAAATATAATTCTTCAAATACGAGTCTTTTCCTTGCACGTTCAAGCATTTCCATGTTTTGGGGAAAATGGATATTTTCAAAAGCCAATCTACGATCAAACAAAGAGTATTGGTTAACTATTTTATTAGATAATATTTCACAAATATCCTGATGATCATTAAGAACTTGACTGACAATCGTTCGTAAAAATCGCTGATTAATGTTTTCGCTTGCGGCATAAATAGGTATAATACGTCCAGTATCTAATATTTCTGATCCATTCAAAACCTCGATTTCTGGACTCAGTATTTCCACTTGATAAAAAATCTTAACCTTACCTGATACAATCACTTCCATCCCAGGTTGATACTTTTTTTTCACATGCGGCTGATTAAACCACACTAATTGAGCTACCCCCGTACAATCACTAACACTAATTTTAGTAATCTTTAACCCTTGGCGTGGTTTACTTTCCACAATGCCCATGACTTTGCCCTTAAAAGTCTCCATTTGTCCATCAATGAGAGCATTTATCATTTTTATTTGGCTACGATCCTCATAACGACGAGGATAATGTTCGAGCACATCACCAACCGTAAATATACCTAATTTATTTAACAGATTTGCTTTATTCGGCCCTACCCCTTTGATATATTGAATACTCCTCGTCCAGGAACTGTTCAAAACTATCACCTACATAAAATTATCGTTTGTGTATCTTTTAAAATAAGAGCCTAAGAGCTGGGTGCATGTTGTTATAAGCGTAGGTTAAATGCTAATGGCGGAGCGTTAATAACATGGACCCAGCGCGATCTACCAGATATAACTTTACTTATTTTCCTATATCTAATTCATTTAATTCTTTTAATAGTGCCTCTGCATCGATATCATGCATTTTTGCACAATTCTCTATTGTTTCAGTCGTTGCCCCCATGCATCCTATGCATCCCATACCATGTTTGGCAAAAATATCCCGGGCCAATCGATGAGACCGGATTACTTGGATGATTGCTGTTTTTTCGGTAATCATTCGCTACGCCTCCCATCTCTGTCTATTTACTTTTATTTCAATATATATAATTAAAAATCCTGCAATAGCACTTTTCTTTCTATTTTTAGTAACAAAACCATAAATACTAACGCTATTTAAAATAGACCTTGCATTAACCAAGTAAATTGTGCTAAAATACTACTGTTATTGTAATAAGGATGTCTCGTCCTTCATCAAAGGAGGTGGAATAAATGGCAAGTCTTTGTGAAATCTGTAGTAAAGGCCCAAGTAGCGGCAATAATGTCAGCCACTCTCACTTAAAAACTAGACGTACTTGGAAACCCAACATTCAAAGGGTTAAAGCTATTGTTAACGGTGAAGTAAAACGAGTTAATACTTGTACTCGTTGCTTACGTTCTGGCAAAATCCAACGCGCTATCTAGAATGATAGGTCATACAAAAGACTGGGAATTTTCCCAGTCTTTTGTCTTTTTATTTTTAAATACTTTTCTCTTTAATAAGTGTAATAACATCCTCTAGATCGCTTTTAGCAAATTTATATTTTTCTCCACAAAAATGACAACAAATCTCAGCTTGTCCATCAGCAGTAATGATATCTTCAATTTCTTCTGCACCAAGGCTAACTAGCACATCCTGTATACGTTTATGAGAACAAGGACATTTAAATTCTACAGGAATTTCCTCATATAACGTGACAGGTAAATCAGCAAATATCAGCTTGATGATATCTGCAGCATCTTTGCCTTCACTAACTAACTGAGACACTGGTGACAGTGCTGCAATGTTTTTTTCAATCTTACTTAATACTTCATCATCAGCATTGGGTAAAGCCTGCACAATAAAGCCACCAGCAGCCCCTACAGTCAGATCTGGTTGAACAAGCACCCCAAGGGCTACACTTGAAGGGGTTTGATCTGAAACAAATAAATAATTCGTAACATCTTCAGCAATTTCGCCACTTACAAGTTCTGCACTCCCTGTAAAAGGCTGTTTCATTCCAGTAAAGCGAGTAACATAAATCTGTCCAGCACCAACACCTGTGCCAACATCAAGTTTAGTACCCCGTAGTGGCAGCTCAACATGTGGATTTTTTACATATCCCCGGACAACTCCGCTCTCATGAGCATCAGCAACAATTTCCCCAAGAGGACCATCACCAGCAATGCGAATGGTAATGCTTTCATCGGTTTTAAGATTGACAGCCATAAGTAATGCAGCCGTCATTGTGCGTCCAAGTCCTGCAGCGGCTACGGGGAAACAATTATGCCGTCCCCGCGCCTCTTCAACTAAATTAGTTGTAATCGCAGCAAAAGCTCTTACCCCACCTGCTGTCGTGGCTTTTATAATATGATCTCGCATATAAACTCCTTTATAGTGCATCAGACATTAAGATTCTACCTGTTTCAACATCTAATACTTCAATAGTATGATCAACCAATCTAGCAATGGTACCACACTTATCTGCATTTTTAGACATAGCAGGCGACCCTGGATTTAGATACATTACACCATTATGTTTTTCGAGTAAAGTCACATGGGTATGTCCAGTAATAAATAAGGCTGCTTTAAATTTCTCCGCCATTTCCCGCATAGTTTGTTTAGTCAGTGTATGTCCGTGATTGACAACTATCGGCACGCCCTCAACCATAAGGTAAGCATATGGAGACTGAATAGGCATAGTCAGCACTATGCCATCCACATCAGCATCACAATTACCTGAGGCCACTATCATTGGAATCGGGCAATCATTTAATAATTCAGCCAATTGCTTGGGATTATATTCTTCCGGAATATCATTGCGCGGACCATGATAGAGTATATCACCAGCATGAATGATTAGATCATACCCTAGAAAATAACGATTATATACTTTCTCCCATGTACGAGCGCAACCATGTGTATCACTGATGATACCAATTTTCACATCATCACCTCAATATTTACTGGGAACATCCTACATCTATTAAAGGTTTCTCAATAAATTAGCCATTTCAATTGCAGTGACTGCCGACTCAAAGCCCTTATTTCCAGCTTTTGTGCCAGCCCGTTCAATCGCTTGTTCAATGCTTTCTGTTGTCAGTACCCCAAAAATTGTAGGAACACCAGTCGCCATACCTACGTGAGCAACACCTTTAGAGACTTCAGAACACACATAATCATAATGGGTAGTACTGCCCCGGATCACTGTCCCTAAACAAATAACAGCATCATAATTTTTACTCTGAGCCATTTTTTGTGCTACTAAAGGAATTTCAAAAGCACCTGGCACCCAAACAACTGCAGTATCTTCTTCCTTGACGCCATGACGTTTAAGCCCATCTAAGGCACCACTAAGTAGTTTACTGTTAATAAATTCATTAAACCTTGCAACCACAATGCCTATTTTTAAACCTTCTGCTACTAATTGTCCTTCAAAAACTTTTACCATAATCGATTCCTCCCCTTCTTATTTAAGCATATGACCTAATTTAGCTTTTTTTGCAGATAAATAATTTTGGTTAAAGCAATTAGATTTAATTTCTACTGGTATTCTCTCAGAAATTGTTAAGCCATATCCTTCAAGTCCAGCTCTTTTCTTAGGATTATTAGTCAATAACCGAATGCTACTAAGACCTAAATCAACTAATATCTGAGCTCCAATCCCATAATCTCTTAAATCTGGAGCAAATCCTAAAATTTCATTGGCTTCAACAGTATCCTTTCCCTGATCTTGCAAGGCATAGGCACGAACTTTATTTGCAAGGCCAATACCACGACCTTCTTGACGCATATATACAACTACTCCTGCGCCTTCCTTATCGATGCATTTTAAGGCCGTAGCTAATTGTTCTCCACAATCGCAACGCAATGACCCAAAAGCATCTCCGGTTAAACATTCTGAATGTATTCGTACTAATACATTATCTTTCCCCGCCACATCACCTTTTACTAAGGCAATATGACACTGATTATCAAGCTTACTTTCATAAGCAATCATCTTAAAATTACCATATCGAGTGGGCATCTGAGTCTCTGCGCCACGCATGATATATTTTTCAGTAGCTTTACGATATTTAATTAATTCAGCAATGGTAATCATTTTCAAATTATGTTTTTTAACAAATTCTACAAGATCTGGTACTCTTGCCATGGTACCATCCTCATTCATAATTTCGCAAATAACACCTGCTGGATATAATCCAGCTAACTTAGGCAAATCAACAGCTGCTTCTGTATGCCCGGCACGCCGGAGTACTCCTCCTTCAACATACCTTAAAGGAAATATGTGTCCTGGACGTCTAAAATGCTGAGGCTGAGCCTTAGGATCAAGCATGGCTTTAATGGTATCAGAACGCTCACTAGCAGAAATCCCTGTTGTTGTAGTATGTACATCAACTGATACGGTAAAAGCTGTACAATGATTATCGGTATTATTAGCTACCATAGCGCCAATCTCAAGTACATCAAGCCTTGAACCAATAATAGGCATACAGATCAGACCTCTTCCATAGGTAGCCATGAAATTAATGGCTTCAGGAGTCACTTTATCAGCTGCCATTAGCAAATCGCCTTCATTTTCACGATCCTCATCATCAACAACTACAATTATTTTACCATTTTTTATATCTTCAAGCGCTTCATCAATTGTATTAAATTTCATCACAATACCTCCAAAATTTTTAATATCAATTTATATTGTAAAGCCGTTTTGTTGTAAAAAATTAATCCCAATCTTACTTTTCTCAACTTGTGACTGTGGAGACTGTAACCCTAATAATTTTTCTACATATTTTCCGATTACATCGGCTTCTAGATTTACAATATCACCGATTCTCTTAAATCCCAGGGTTGTCATATCAGCACTATGAGGAATCAGGGACACAGTAAACCAATCACTGTCATAGTTGACAACCGTTAAACTAACTCCATCAATAGCAATCGATCCCTTTTTTACAATGTATTTCATCACTTCAGGACCTGCTTGAACTTTTACAATCATTGCTATATCATTTACATCTTTAGAGACAATTGTCCCCACACCATCAATATGCCCACTGACAATATGTCCACCAAAGCGGTCACCGACGCGCAAGGTTCGCTCAAGATTCACAATATCACCAATTTTTAAAGTTGCTAGTACAGTACTTTTTACCGTCTCTGGCATTACATCTGCCGTAAACCACTTTTCAGCATACTCTACAACAGTTAGGCATGTCCCATTTACAGCAATACTATCACCCATTTGTACATCACTTAATATTTTATTTGCCATTACTGTTAAGCGTACAGATTTAGCACCACGAGCAATACTTTTTACTTTACCTAATTCTTCCACAAGACCGGTAAACATCTCGTCCCTCCCGGTTGCGCATATAAGCGCTAATTAATATATCTTGCCCGATAGGCTCAATATTCATATCCTCAAACAAATGTGCATGATTTACATCAGTTACGCCTTGCCCCCCTACAGGTCCTAGAGCTCCCTGTCCTCCTATAATCTTAGGAGCAATAAACCAATATATTTTATCCACAAGATTCTCTTCTAATACTGAAGCATTAATACTCGCGCCACCTTCTATGAGTATACTTGTAATGCTCCGTCCCGCTAAGTCTTTAAATAATTGACGTAAATCCACACCGCCCTGCTTCTTAACCTTAGCAACGAGTACTTCGACGCCACATGCACAGAGTGCATTGATCCTGTCCTTTGGCGCATCATGAGTAACCACAATGATAGTTGACGCTAAACCATCTGCTACTACATGTGCATCAAGAGGAGTACGTGCCATACTATCAACAATAATTCGAATTGGATTTTTCCCCCTATATGATAGCCTCGTCGTTAAACTAGGATTATCAGCTAGTACTGTACCAATCCCAACTAAAATAGCATCATAGCAATCTCTCAGCTCCTGAACACGCTCCCGCGACTTCGTTCCAGTAATCCACTGTGAATGTCCTGTATGGGCAGCAATCTTACCATCAAGTGACATGGCGCTTTTTAAAACTACAAAAGGCATTTGAGTCGAAATATACTTAATAAAAATTTCATTAATTGTAGCGGCCTGAGCAGCAAGTACATCTTCTACAACTTCGACACCAGCTTCACGTAATTTTTTAATACCACGCCCAGCAACAAGCGGATTGGGATCCTTCATAGCGACAACTACTTTTTTGATTCCAGCGGCAATTACGGCATCAGCACATGGCGGAGTTCGACCATAATGAGAACACGGTTCTAAGGTTACATACATCGTAGCACCTTGCGCCAAATCTCCGGCTTGCGCCAGTGCATTAATTTCGGCATGGGGCGTTCCAGCTTGCCGATGCCAACCTTGTCCAATAACTCGCCCATCACGCACTATCACAGCCCCGACCATTGGATTAGGACTCGTACGACCAATAGCATGCTGAGCTATTAATAAAGCTTGCCTCATATACTGTTCATCCACCATTGACCCCTCCATAAAGAAAACTTGGCTTGTGTCGAACCTTAATTGCCCCCCTTCTTGAAATCGAGAAAGGGGGGCAACTTTCTGATTCCAAAAAAATAAGCTGTTTAAAAAGTTTTATACTTTTTAACAGCCTCATAGAACATGGTATAGTCGCAATAAATATTAAGCCTTATGTAAAAGGCTGTTACAAAACGTCCATCTGCGTTGTTGTTCCTGCGGTTGCTTACTTGCATACACCGCGTCCGAGTTGTGGAGCAATCCTCATCATGCTTAGGATCTGAACATTTTGTAACAACCTCTACTATTAAGGTTGCGTTTTTTCAAACACACATTAATATTAACCTTTTTCCATCCAGACTATACTGTCGGCTCCGGAATTTCACCGGATCAGCCATACGGCTCGCGGGCTAGTCACCGCCGGTAAGGAATTAAAAGATTTCTCTTCTTCACCTTGCCCCAAAGGCTCACTTATTTAATTATAGATATATATTACCAGTATTCACAAAAATAATCAAGTACCTCTAATCTCACGAATGGCCTCTTCAATATCCTCGGCCTGATAAATAGCGGAACCTGCTACTAAAATATTCGCCCCCGCAGCGATAACCTGCCGAGCAGTCTCTCTATTAATTCCACCATCAACTTGAATATCCACTGTTAGATTACGCTCATTAATCATCTTTCTTAATCTAGCAATCTTATCAAGCATCTGAGGAATAAATTTTTGACCGCCAAAGCCAGGATTCACAGTCATGATCAACAACATATCAATATCATCGAGCACCTCTTCAATCATAGATAGTGGTGTAGAAGGATTAAGAGATACAGCCGCTTTTAACCCATACTCTTTTATGTTTTGTATTAATCGATGCAAATGTGGCGCTGTTTCAACATGAATGGTTAAGATATCAGCTCCCGCCTGAGCAAATGGCGCTATTAAATCTTGCGGATTATTTACCATAAGGTGTACATCAAATAATAAGTTAGTCACTTTACGAATAGATGCTACAACTGGCGGGCCAAAGGTAAGGTTAGGTACAAAATGACCATCCATGATATCAATATGGATCATATCAGCTCCAGCAACTTCAACTCTCTTTATATCATCTGCTAACTTAGAAAAATCAGCAGATAAAATGGATGGCGCAATTTTAATTTCCATAGCTAAAACCCCTTCTTATTTACATTAATTTCTTCTAATATCTCAAGATAAGATTGATAGCGTTGTTCATCAATCTGCCCTTCTAATACTGCCTGCTTTATGGCACATTGAGGTTCTCTCAAATGCATACAAGTGCTAAATTTGCATTCATGCGCCCGTTCTGATATTTCAGGAAAATAGTGCATAAGCTCATTTGGCTTCATGTCATTAAATTCCGTAAAACTAAAGCCTGGCGTATCAACTACAAAACCACCACCCGACAGCGGTAATAATTCTGCAAACCGAGTGGTATGCTTACCCCGACCAATTTTTTCGCTAACTTCACCTGTCACTAATGCAAGACCTGTTTCTACATTATTTAAAATTGTAGATTTACCAGCCCCCGATGGACCAGCAAATACACTAATCTTTCCATGTAATCTACTACGCAGTTCATTAATACCGATACCAGCTTTAGCTGATATGGTAATGACCATATAGCCAATAGCACTATAATGATCAACAATACTCTGAAGTTCAGAGCTATCCGCTAGGTCTATTTTATTAATACACAGAACAATATCAAGTTCTGACATTTCTGCGAGCACTAAAAATCGATCGACTAATATTCGGCTAATATTAGGATTGACCGCAGCAAAAGTAAGGATCACTTGATCGATATTAGCAATCATAGGTCTTCTAAGCATGCTCTGGCGTGGTAAAATCTTTTCAATAATTCCCTTTCCAGAACCTGCCATTTCATACTCCACTCGATCACCGACTAAAAGTGAAAATCGCTCTTTTTTAAAACGCCCTCGCAACTTACATGAAACTACATTTTCAGCAGTCTGCACATAATAAAAACTATTATATGCTTTTATGATTACTCCATTTAGCATTTATATCTCCCGCTATATTGTTTGTTCTTGCAATAATATTCCATTACTATATACTTGTACTCTGACTTGCCCGATCCCCTCAACAGTCTTTTCAATCTTATCACCAGGCTTATGTACATTTTCATAAATTGTGCGTCTACCATTATTATCAGTTACTACAATCTGCACAGCTTGACGAATGGCTCCTTCGGGTACCGTTATTTGTACAGCTACCTTTTTAGCAGTATTGGTTGCCGCTTTTGACACTATCAAATCTACAATCGTACCTTCTGACACTTCAGTAGCAGGAGTAGGATTTTGTCCGATAATAGTTCCGGGCGGGTATTTATCACTTGCTTCCTCAGTAACTTTACCTTGTTTTAATTTTAAACTGTCAAGTTGTGTTCCAATTGTATTTACTGGTGTACCACGAAAATCAGGCACAGCAAATTTACGTGGACCAGCCCCTTTACTAATAACAAGATCGATAGAAGTATTTTTGTTTACCTGAACAGGTGGACGCGGTTGCTGACTAATGATGGTATCAGCAGGAATATCAGTATTAAACTGCTCGTCAACCCTACCAACGACCAATCCGGCATTCTTTATTTTTAATTCTGCATCGCGACGATTTAATCCTCTAAGATCAGGTACGACTGCAACCTCACCACCCTTACTGATAACAAGGACAATCATTCTCTGTTCTTTTACAACAGTACCAGCCTCAGGGTACTGAGAGATAACACATCCGACTGGTACTTTGTCACTAAAAGCTTCCGACTCACTGACCCGTAAGTTCTGATTACTTAAGATATTACGGGCAATATCAATTTGCTTACCAACTACATTATTTACGGTAACTTCATTGTTACTCCAAAACTTACCAAAAGAAAGAAATGCTCCTATCATAAAACCAACTAATAACAAGGCTAATAGTCCCCACTTCCAACCTTTGGGTTTATGATTGCTTGCTAATTGACTCTCAGCTGGTGAACCTACAATTTCCTTGGCTGGCGCTTTTGCAATAGCTTCATCAATACGTGGTAGTATTTGAGTAGGAAAATCACCTCTTGATAACTGACGCGTATTATCATCTCTAAGGTAATTTTTCACTGACTTCAAATCAACAATCATCTCACTAATGTCATTAAAGCGTTGATCTACATCTTTAGCCATAGCCTTAAGGACAATAGCTTCCAATAAAGGAGGAACTTCCGGCTTAATCTCACGAATAGGACGCGGTTCGTCCTGCAAATGTTGCAATGCGATACTAATTGCCGTTTCACCATTAAAAGGCACTGTGCCAGTTAACATTTCATATAATACAACACCTAAAGAATAAATATCGGACTTAGCATCAACTGCACTACCCTTAGCTTGTTCAGGCGAAAAATAATGCACTGAGCCAATAATGGTTCCGGTATGTTGCATTGTAGCAGAACTTACAGCTTTGGCAATACCAAAATCAGTTACTTTAATACGTCCAGCACGAGTCATAAGAATATTGTGGGGTTTTATATCACAATGCACCAAATTATTCTGATGGGCATGTTCGAGCCCCTCAGCAATATCAATAGCAATACGCACTGAATTTTCGATAGGTAGCGGTTCCCGCAGAATACGTTCCTTGAGGGTTTCACCAGATATATATTCCATAACGATATAATGTACATCTTCATCTTTGCCAACATCATACATATTCACAATATTATGATGAGACAAACGGGCTGCTGCCTGGGCCTCACGTCTAAAACGCGTAACAAATTGTTCATCATTGGCAAACTGTGAGCGTAAAACTTTTACAGCTACAGAACGATCCAATAGTTTATCATGTGCCCGATAAACATCAGCCATACCGCCGCCGCCAATATGCTCCAAAATAGTGTACCTCTTATCAAGAGTTCGATTAATCATGTAAACCTTCACCTCCTTAATGTAATGCCTTCGCCAAGATTCTCCCTGCGATTGGCGCTGCTATACTACCACCAGAACCAGCATTCTCAACAATAACCGCTATAGCGACCTCAGGGTTATCAGCTGGCGCAAATCCAATAAACCAAGCATGTGAAGCTCCATGGGGATTTTCTGCAGTACCAGTCTTACCTGCCACCCTAGTCCCTGACAAGTAAGCACCATTTCCTGTACCATCATTTACTACCGTTACCATCATTTCCTTTATTGCATCAGCCAGTTGAGGACTCGTTGGCGTTATCCACTCTTCAGGCATGAATTCTTTAATAACATTACCATCAGAATCAGTAATTTTAGTAACGATATTTGGCTTAATAATCTTTCCCTTATTAGCGAAGGCACTGGCGAGCATCGCCATGCGTAGTGGGGTAACCAATAAGCTACCTTGACCAATACCCACTTGTGCCAAATCACCATTTCCCAGTGAATTAAAGTCAGGTAATCGCAATTTCGCCTCTTGAAGTTCTTCGCCAACAGGAAGTTTAAAACCATATCTGTCAAAAGTCTTAGCCATCTTCCCGCCACCAAGTCTCAGTGCTAAACTGCCAAAAGTTACATTGCAAGAAACTGCCAAGGCTTCCTCTAAATTAACTCTGCCATGCGCCTTAAGGCCACTCTCCGCCAAAATATAATCAGGGGGTACTTTTAAAGCACCGTCACAATTAATTGTCGTTTTTAAATCAACAATATTCTCTGTCAATGCTGCATCAGCCATCATTACTTTAATAATTGATCCTGGGGGATACAATCCTTGAACAGCCCGATTGAGCAGTGGACTATTACTAGCAGTAGAAATACTCTCCCACTGACTATCTAGGGTGTTCGGATTAAAACTTGGTTTACTTACCATGGCTAAAATAGCTCCAGTACGAGGCACCATGACCACAATAGCCCCACGATTCTCACCTAATTCTCTGTAAGCTGTTTCCTGCAGTTTAGCGTCTAGTGTCAGCAAAACGTTGTTACCAGGCAGATCTGACCATAGATGACTAATGGCCCCTAAGTGGCGTAGCGGATTATTCATTCCTGTCAAATAAGTATTAAATGTACTCTCAATACCAGTCTTACCATATTGATAACTATCATAACCTACCACATTAGCAGTAATAGAACCATATGGATATTGCCGTTTAAAACCATCCCGACTTTTTTCACTATAAGCTAACTTCTCACCATTTTTATCTACTATCATACCATTTTTAACATGGCGAGTTGATTCAGCATTTCGGCGATTCAGCGGGTGCGATACTAAAAAATTACTTTCTACAACTTGTATATATGACAAATATATAAATAAAATCACTAGTAAACCCAAGAGACAAAAAGCCACTTTACGAATATTACTAACAATATCACTCATGTCATTTCGCATCATATGATCTCACTTCCGATATGGCAAATAACATACCTAGTAAAATAAAATTAGCAACGATCGAACTACCACCATAGCTAATAAAGGGCAAAGTAATCCCTGTCAACGGAAAAAATTTAGTGACCCCACCAATAATTAGAAAAATTTGTAAGGCCATAGAGGCTGAGAGTCCTCCAGCTACCAATATACTGAACGGCATTGTTGATAATAAGGCGGCGCGAAAGGCACGATACACCATAATAATATAGATAATAATAACTGCACCTGCGACCATAAGCCCCATTTCTTCGCCAATTGCTGAAAAGATAAAGTCGGTATGAACTTCAGGGATCATACCAGGAAAACCATATGTAAGACCACTGCCCATGATTCCGCCTGAGCCAAAGGCGAACAATGATTGTACTATTTGATAGGCGTTACCATTCGGATCAGCCCATGGATTAAGCCAAATATCTACACGTGTTTGAATATGGGAATATAATTTATAACAAAGGAGTGAGCCAATTAAAAACAAAATTAAACCAATTACTATATAACTGAGTCGTCCACTCACCATATAAGTCATGATGATTGCAATACCAAAATATAATAAAGCTGCGCCCATATCACGCTGCAAGATAAACATCATCATCCCTAAACCCCATACAGCAATAAGGGGAGCAATAAACCTTGGATGTGGCAACACTAGCGGTCCATAATGCCTAGTCGCTAATGTCAGTAGTTCCCGCCTTTCACTTAAATAAGCTGCCAAAAATAACACTATAAACATCTTAGCAAACTCAGATGGTTGAAATCGAATTGGTCCAAGAATGACCCAATTTTTATTCCCACCAATATCTGTGCCGAATAAAATAGCTGACAACAATAAACTAATACCAATGAAGCCACATACATATTTAAATTTCGCTATTTGCTCCAATCGTCTCGCTATAAATGCGGATATTAAAAAACATAATAGCCCAATACCGATCCACATCGCTTGCAATAAAAATAAATTAGGCTTAAGTCTAAGAATTGTTGTTAACCCAATTCCAGCGAGTAGTGCCGCTAAAGGTAAAAGCAGAGGATCACCAGCATGTCCTGCCTTATGTAGCAGTGCATTAACGAATATAAAACTAATCACTAGTCCACAAGTAGTGCCTATAATATTATAATCAACAGATCCCAGAGTCAAACTAACCGCTAAAATACCATTTAACATAATTACACCAGCAATCAAGAGCAATGTACGCTCATGGCGCCTTATGTTAGTCATATTTTATGCATCCCCATTTTTAAGTAAAATAGTCGTAATATTATCTAATCCACCAGCATTTTTCGCATGAATAACTAGTTGATCTAAGATAGATTCAAAATCACCTTGCCGATTTTGAATGAAGCTGTAAATATCCTGTTCACTCACCATATTCGTTAAGCCATCAGTGCACATCAAGATAAGATCTCCTGGCTCCCATGCTATTACACCTGTATCAATTTTAATAAGGCAACTCGTACCAACTGCTCGAGTCAACATATTTCGTTTCGGATGATTCTGTGCTTCCTCTTTCGTTATATTACCACTTTGTACCAATTCCCAGACTAATGAATGATCATTTGTTATTTGCCTGAATTCTCTATTTCGCAATAAGTATATGCGACTATCACCAACATGTCCCCAATAAATAGTATCTCCAGCAACATATATAGCTGTTACAGTAGTACCCATGCCATTAAAGTCTTCTTTAGACTGTGATAACTGATAAATTGACGTATTAGCTTGAATAATTGCTTGTTTAAGCAACTCTTCGTAATTATCGTTACTATTATTTTCCTCAATATAACGACTGACCGTGGTTGCTGCTAGCTTGCTAGCAATCTCTCCAGCCACATGTCCTCCCATTCCATCAGCCACAACAAATAAATGCGGCGGTTCGCAAATATAACTATCTTCATTAGTTTCCCTAACTAGCCCAATATCAGATATTACATGTACTAGCACAATACCCCTCCCCCCTCAAAGCTAAATGTTACCGCTCCAATTTTAATTATATCACCATTTTGTAGCAAAACTCCTTCGGCTACAGGCTGACTATTAAGATATGTTTTATTTGTACTATTTAAATCAATCAACCAATATCCCTGCTTGTTTCTATTAATATTAGCGTGTTCGTAAGACACAAAAACATCATCAATAATAATATCATTATGTTCATTCCGCCCAATGGTTATTGTCTCACCCAAGATAAAGATAGTCTGTGCCAATTTAATATGTCCGCTATCCACCACCAACAACTTCCCTTGATAATAACTTGCTGAATTATTTTTTTTTTGTCCTAATACAACACTTTGCCTAGATATTTTCAAATCTTTCGAGATCGTTTTAATAACTCTATACAAAAAATAATATATCAATATAAGCAAACTATATTGCAATACAATACCAATAACATTAAATACCAGTGCTTTATTGGGCAATTTAATTCACCTCATACAAGATAACAGTATTACCTATTTTTATATGATCTCCCATCTCTAGCCTTTTACACATAATACGATGATTATTGACATATGTACCATTAAGACTCTTGGCATCATATATGACATGTTTATTATCTTCATAGACCACATAGGCTTGTAAACGAGATGTATTCATATCGGTCAGCGGTAGTTCATTACTTGCCCGGCGCCCAATGTTTATGCGATTAACACCCATATCAACTTTTACCCCCACATCTGGCCCCTCTAATACCTTTAATACCCCAACTAAATATGACTTCTTGATAATATCACATTCAACTTTGTCAAAGATACGAGTATCAGATATTTTGCTTACGTCCACCTCGATATCATGCACATGATTCTCTTCAGGTAAAGGTTCGCTAAAGGAACTGACCACACGAAACTTTCCTTTGCCAATACCATCATCCTGGTAAATTTCTACCAAAGGTATTCCGCTAATAGTATACTTTCTAAGCTTCGCTTGTTCCACTAAATAGAGAGATAGTTCTTTACAAATAGACTGACTATATGATCCGATTCGTTCATAATCAGCCTTATTTAAGTAAACGACATAAGAATTTGGCACGTAAATTTGGGAAATACCAACTGTTCGTTCATCATCCATTTGCCTGACCAACTGTTTTGCAATCTCTACTGGTTGCAAACCACTCGAAAATTTATTATTAAAAAAACCTTCAATATATTTTTCAAACATATTTTCCAAACTTCGCACAAACTTCACGGCCATTACCCCTCAAATTAATTAATATATTTCATTATACTTTATCTTACCAGCATAGTCAAAATGAGGTAATATTATGCCATTATTAATACAAAAAAATTATTGGTATTTATTATATTTACCATAAAATACAAAACTCCTGCCAAAATTCCACAAAAATTCAGCAAGAGTTTTGTATTTTACGTTACTTTTTCGCTTAAGCAGAAAGTATATCACTTTCTTGATTCCAAGTAAGAATGACTAAGGTTTCTGCCTGCGTCTGGAGACTTGGCACAAGCCAAGTATTTCTTATCTATAATCAAACAACCTCTAATGATTCAATGACCGGTGGCGTAAAGGCTGCAGGCGCTTCAATAATTTCTGTAGGCAAGCCCATTAAATTTAGCAAATCGATAAACGGCTTTGGATTCAGTTCTTCTACATTCACCATATGCTTCACGTCCCAGTCGCCGCGAGCGACCAAAATTGCTGCCGCCACTGGTGGTACTCCTGCCGTATAGCTTATGGCCTGAGACTCTACTTCCTCGTAGCACTCAGCATGATCACAAGTATTATAGATAAAGATTTCGCGTTGCTCATTGTCTTTGGTCCCCCGGATATAATTTCCGATACAAGTTTTACCAGTGTAGCCAGGAGCCAGTGAGGATGGGTCCGGTAGCAAGGCTTTTAATATCTTAAGCGGCGCAATTTCCATACCTTCCGCTATTTCCACTGGTTTTTCCGAAGTAAGCCCGATGTTGGTCAAAACAGAAAATACATTCAAATAATGATCACCAAAACCCATCCAAAAACGAATGGAATTAGCGTCAATATTCTTAGAAAGAGAATGTAACTCATCATGTCCTGTCAGGTACACTGGACATTCTCCCACCACTGGAAAATCATAATCCACTCTTATGGAGTGAACATCTTGCAACACCCATTTTCGGTCAATCCAGGTCCAAACTTTCTTAAATTCCCGGAAATTAATCTCTGGGTCGAAGTTTGTAGCGAAATACTTACCATGGCTGCCAGCATTTACATCCAATATATCAATAGTATCAATAGTATCGAAATAATCTTTTTGCGCCAATGCGCACCAGGCGTTGACCACGCCGGGATCAAACCCGATACCTAAAATTGCAGTAATTCCTTTTTCAGCGCACCGTCCCTTGCGTTTCCACTCGTAATTGGCGTACCATGGCGGATTTTCACAAACCTTGTCCGGTTCTTCATGGATAGCTGTATCCATATACACTGCACCAGTTTCGATACAAGCTTCCAACACTGACATATTAATATAGGACTGCCCCACATTGATGACAATTTCCGACTTAGTATCTTTGATTACATGAACCAAAGACGGAATATCCAGAGCATCTACTTCTCGTGAATACAGTTTTTTCGAAGAATCTTTCAAGTGGTTTTTACGCATTACGCTTTCGATGATTTCATCGCATTTTTGCTGAGTACGGGACGCAATGCAAATATCACCCAAGATATCGTTATTCATCGCACATTTATGAGCAACGACATGGGCCACCCCGCCAGCACCGACAATTAAAACATTTTTTTTCATTATATACCTCCCTGATTTTCTAAAAATTTTTATGATAAACTGTTTTTGAAATCGTTATAATCGAACTCTCGTATAACCTCTACAGTATCATCCAATCTTCGTACAACGATGGCCGGCATTTGCAGACCATTAAACCAATTCTTCTTAACCATGGTGTATCCGGCTGCATCTGCAAACCGAATTTCACTACCGATTTCTAGCTTATCTTTAAAATTAAAGGTTCCAAAAACATCTCCTGCTAAACAAGATCTCCCAGCCACCATGTATTTATGATTTTCAAAATCGTCTACCTCTACTTTGGCTGACAATCTGTATATCAATAAATCCAACATATGTCCCTCCACGGTCGCGTCGACAATGGCAATATCCATTTGGTTATGGACTAAGTCAACCACACTTGTTACCAGTTCAGCAGAGCCAGTAATGGCGCTTTCCCCCGGTTCTAAATAGACCTGAACATTAAATTCGGCAGCAAATTCCGCCAATTTCTTGCTAAATTTTTCTATTGGATAACCTTCTTTGGTGAAATACAGCCCTCCCCCAAGACTTACCCATTGTAATTGTTTGAGCATGTCTCCATAGCAATCTCCAATGGCATCAAGTTGCTGGGAAAAAGCGTCAAAATCATCATTTTCACAATTGTAATGAAACATCAAGCCACTAAGAAGAGGTATTTGTTTTGCGAGTACATCTTTATCCGTTACTCCTAGCCGCGAATGCTTACGTGCTGGATCGGCCAAATCAAAATGTGAATGGCTAATTCCTGGATTTACACGCAAACCAAGTTTCTTTGATTTCGCTACATCGTAATATTTTTCTAATTGGGAAACCGAATTGAAAATAATTTTATCGGCGAATTCGACTACGGCCAGGATATCTTCCCGTGAATATCCCACACAATAAGCATGGGTCTCTTTACCGAATTTTTCAAACCCTAGGCGCGCTTCAAAAAGAGAGCTGGAGGTGGTGCCGTCCATATACTCTTGCATCAAATCAAATACACACCAGGTGGAAAAACACTTCAGCGCCAATACCGACTTGGCTCCGGAAAGCTGGTGTACCTGCTGAATGATCTGTAAGTTGTGCAATATTTTTTTTTCATCAATAAGATAATAGGGAGTGGCAATTTTCATTTTATAAAGCTCCTCTTTATGAATGATGATCTGAAAGTGGATCTCCTCAACCCATGCATAGCTTCATCAATGATTACTTTTTGCTATTATTATTTTCTACGAAACTAATAATAGCAAAATAAATCGCATTTGTCGATTATTGTTTATAAACAGCCGAATTTTCTAATTAAAAATCCTTCAGAGCCGAAATAATGCGTTTTAATATTTACGAAAAAGATCTACAAGTCAGAACATGCTTGTAGATCTTTTATCAATAATCCACCGTTTCCTGCTGAAAAAGAGCTCTCTGTTTAACCTGATACCAAAAGCCTCAGTCAATATTAATTTCGTTTAATACTTTATGTCGAAGCTGTCCACAGGCAGCCAAGATATCGCTTCCCATTTCACGTCGCACTGTAACATTTATTTTTCGTTCCAGAAGAATTTGTTCAAAGAGTTGTACTTGCTTATTGCTAGGCCGTAATAATCCCCGCTCAATGACTGAATTAACAGGAATCAGATTTACATTTGCTAGTCGCCCTCTCATTAATGTGGCTAATTGCTTAGCATGTTGTGCCTGATCATTCACATCAGCAATGAGTATATATTCATAAGTAACCTGCCTACCTGTCTGCTGTGCATAACGATTAGCTGCCGCCATTACCTCTACTAATGGATATCGGTTATTGATCGGCATTAACTCTGAACGAATTTCATTATTAGGTGCATGTAATGAAATCGATAAGGTCACTGGTAACCCTTCATTCGCTAATTGATCTATTTCCGGTACCAAACCCGATGTGGATAAAGTAATACTGCGGTAACTAATATTAAGGCAATAATCTGCATGAATCACACGCATAAATTTCACTACATGATTATAATTAGCTAAGGGCTCGCCAGATCCCATAATGACAATAGTATTCACATGAGCCTGTTCTTGCTGTAAGAGCTTATTCACATACAGAACTTGGGCTAAAATTTCGCCTGCAGTTAAATTTCTCGTAATGCCATTCAATGTAGAAGCACAAAACACACAACCCATAGCGCACCCAACCTGAGTGGATACGCAAACACTATTACCATAAGGCTGACGCATGAGTACAGTTTCTACTGCCATGCCATCATGGAACCTTAATAAATATTTACTGGTTTTACCATCAGTGGATTTCTCAATTGCTTGAGCTAGCGCTGTATGAATTACAAAGTGTTCTGCGAGCAACACTCGGTGATCTTTAGATAAATTAGTCATATTTTCAAAATCATCTACACCATGCTGATATATCCATTTTGCAATTTGTTCCGCACGGAATTTGGGCAAACCATAGGGCTGAATTGAAGCCGCTATTTCATGGACAAACATACCAAAAATATCAATTTTCATACTCAATCACCTATATTCACTCGCGTTAATCTTGCAATGAAGAAACCATCCACATGATCAATATGAGGCCATAACTGAACCATATCAGCATCATGACCGAGAGCAGGGAGAAAGCTACTTGTCTTTTGCAACACGAAATCTTGTCTATCATGAAGGAAACTTTCTACAACTGCTTGATTTTCTTCAGGCTCTGTTGTACAAGTACTATATACTAAAATGCCACCTACTTTTACACAATCAGCAGCACTGTGTAGAATTGCCTTTTGTAATATTGGTAATTCTTGTAACATGGACTCCTCTTTGCGCCACCGTGAATCAGCCTTACGCCGCAAAACCCCAAGTCCAGAACAAGGCGCATCAACAAGTACCCGATCTGCTTTGCCGAGATACTGACTGCCAATTGTTGTGGCATTGAGTAGCGCGGTTTCGATAATACTAATACCTAATCGCTGGGCATTTTCCTGAATCAGAGCCAATTTATGTTCATGTATATCAATAGATAATATATGTCCTTTATTTTGCATCAAAGCCCCGATATGAGTACTTTTACCTCCTGGTGCAGCGCAAGCATCAATAATAAACTCTCCTGGCTGAGACCCTAGAACATGAGCAACTAACATAGAACTCTCATCTTGTATTTGAAATAATCCCTCATGTAAAGATTTCAATGTACTAAGAGCCGGCGAACTGTGACATACAATGCCTTCGGGAGTCCACGTTGAAGGTTCAGCTATGAAACCTTCACCTTCTAGAATAGTCAGTAGTTCATCACGGGTATTCTTCAATGTATTGGTGCGCAAGCACAGGAGAGGTGTCATGTTATTAATCCGGCATAATTCCTCAGCCCCTTCAGCCCCGAGTCTTTTTACCCACCTAGACACTAACCATTCAGGGTGAAAATACGTTAACGCTAAAAACTTGACTATTTGCTTCTGTTTATCTGGATACACTATTTTTTCAGGAGTACGACCAGCATTTCGCAGTACCGCATTTACAAACTTGACAGTACCAAGATGTCCATATTTTTTAGTCAATTCCACAGCTTGATTACAAGCTGCCGATACAGGTATCTTTGACAAAAAAAACATTTGATACATGCCTATGCGTAAAATATTTAAAATAACTGGCGCTATTTTATCGATTGGCCTGTTTATATAAAAACTGATCATCCAATCCAAGGTTGCCTTTGCCTTAATTGTTCCATATACCAGTTCAGTAATAAATCGACGATCTTGATCAGAAAGTTTTTGGCGGTTAATTTCCCGTGCTAAAGCTATATTAGCATAAGCATTATTGTTCACTACATCATTAATAATTTTGAGAGCTACTTCTCTAGCATCCAAAAAAACACCTTCTCTATTTACATATTAGGTAAAGAAAACTTAGCTTGCAGCAAGCCTTAGTTGCCCTTACTTGGAATCAAGAAAGGGTTCTACTTTCTGATTCCGCAATAAAGTCTTGTACCGCCTTTTCCACTCGCTTAATATCAATTCTGGTATTGCAACATGGACCATTAGGCCGTTCATTTAAAACACCAATCACTGGTAGCGGAAAAACATCTTGAATACCGCTAGTCAAATCTCGTTCGCAGGCAATAGCCAAAACAGCATGGGGCCTTAGAGTCTTAATAATCTTACGGGCGAGTGTTCCACCAGTAGAAATTGCTACATGCACACCATATTTCCTGGAAATATTTAACAATTCACCTACCTGACAAGCACCACACTGGCGGCAATTCCCTATATCATGGGTCACTTTAAACTGACAAGACTCCTGCTGAATACAATGGGGTGTCAGAATTAATAAATTATCAGGTTTAACTTTAATACATTTTGCATGAATCAAATGATTACTGACCTCAATAAAAGAACGTTCTACTCGTTCTTTTTCTACATCAAAACATTTGCCAATTCTAATGGCTAGAGGAAATAACAACTGAATGGACGACCAAGCTGGTCCTTGGAAAAATGATAAGGTGGAAAAACCTAAGATTGTTAAAATAATACCACCAACTCCAATCCCAATCGACAACAACACCACTGCCAATAATATTCCCAAAATAACTGGTAAATAGGCACTAATGTTTGCCAGTCCGGGAAAACTTACCATCCATAATCCATATGTAGAAAGAGTGGCTAAACACAAACTGGCAAGTATCAGTGCTAAAAACAGTCGTTTCTTAGGACGAGCAATCACCTCAATCATGAACATTCACCTCTATCCCAATATATCGCCCACAGCGATGCCATAACCGCACACAAAATCTTTAGCGCTCATCCGGCGTTTACTAGCTGGCTGAGCTTCTAATACTTCCAACATCCCCTGTCCAGTTTCTACAACAAAACCATCAGCGGTTATTTTTACGATTTTACCAGGCTTAGTAATCGGTGCATCTTTCTCATACGTTCTAGTCTGCCAAATTTTTAAATTTTTATCTTGATAAGAGCAGTAAGCACCAGGCCAAGGATTAAGTCCGCGCACTAAGTTATGAATATCATTGGCTGATTTTTGCCAGTCAATTGCCTCCACTTCTCTATTCAGCATGGTCGCATAGGTAGCAGATTCATGATTTTGCGCAGTGCGCGGAGCCTTATCTGTAGCAATTAGTTGTATTGTTTCACTCAGTAATTTAGCACCACTTTCTTTTAGTTTATCATGGATCATGCCTGTTGTTTCATACTCTGCAATCTGCACTTCATCTTTTAAAATCATATCACCAGTATCCATGCCCACATCCATATACATCGTCGTAACACCAGTTACTTGTTCTCCATTAATTACTGCCCAATGAATCGGTGCAGCACCGCGATAATAAGGTAACAATGAAGCATGTACATTAATACAGCCTAGTGGCGGTAAGTCTAATATAGCTTTAGGTAATAGCTGCCCAAATGCCACTACAATAATCAGATCAGGCTTTAACAAAGATAACTCTGTTTGAAAATCAGCCTCTTTTACTTTATTCGGTTGTAGTACAGTCAGACCATAGGCTAATGCCGCTTGCTTTACAGGAGACTGAGCCAAATTTTGCCCCCGGCCTTTGGGACGGTCAGGTTGGGAGACGACTGCGACAATATTATACTGTTTTGCAACTAACATATCTAAACACGGGACGGCAAAATCTGGCGTCCCCATAAATACCACACGTAAATCTGACATTCTCATTACCCCTTATGAATGGTTTGTGCTTTTTCAATAAATAATATGCCCTCAAGATGATCAATTTCATGTTGCAAGGCTCTAGCTAGCAAGCCAGTTCCTGTGATATTCACCTTCTTACCAAAGCGATTTAATCCTTCTACTGTAACTTCAGTATATCGCTCGACTTCACCAAATACTCCTGGAATACTCAAACAGCCTTCATTACCGCGTTCTGAGCCTTCACTTTTGGTGATCACTGGATTTATAAGTTCAATTAACCCCTCACCTACATCAATAATAATAACCCTCAGGGATACGCCTACTTGAGGGGCAGCGAGTCCGACTCCATCAGCATTATCCATAGTTTCTGCCATCTCATCAAGGAGTTTTTTAATTTTTTTATCAATTTTTATTACTGGCTGGGCTTTTTCCTTTAATATCTTATCTCCAGCTTTTCTAATTCCCAGAATGCTCATTATAGCCCTCCTTAATTTTTAATAAATCATGCCAAATTCTATCATAAAAACATGTAAAAATCCATGCTTTCTATTAAGCAAAACCTCTACATTATACTGATAGGCTCCACATCGATAATAACATCAGGACGCATTGTCAGGCCCATTGATATAATATATGATTTCACAGGAGCAAGATTATTTGTTTTTATTAATATATTCATGCGAAAAATATCCTTAACTTTGGCAATTGGCGCAGGGAAAGGCCCTATTACCTCACTATTATGAGGATTATCCAACATAGATTTCAACTCTTTTATAATTTTATCCGCCTGAGCACGAGCCTTACTTTCCTGATCAGCTTGAATCGTCAATTTAAGTATTTGTCCAAATGGCGGATAACAAAGACTTTTCCGATAACCAATCTCGGTTTGATAAAATGTATGATAATCATGCTCAGCTCCAGCCCGTACTGCATAATGCTCCGGATTATAAGTTTGCACCACTACTTTGCCTGGTTTATCCCCCCGTCCTGCACGGCCTGCAGCTTGGGTCAGCAAAGCAAATACACGTTCTGAAGCCCTAAAATCAGGCAGATTCAATATACTATCAGCAGCGATAATACCTACTGCGGTAACATTTTTAACATCATGGCCTTTTGCCACCATTTGCGTACCAAGCAACACGTCATATTCTCCCTTAGCAAATGCCTCTAAAATACGATCATAAGTCATTTTACCACCAGTAGTATCTTGATCCATCCGTACAATGCGTATACTTGGAAACAACTTCACTAAATTTTCTTCTAACTTTTGTGTCCCTGTACCAAAAAAGCGAATGTAGCGACTACTACATGCTGGGCAAATATCAGGCGTCTTTTCGATAGACTGGCAATAATGACAACGCAGTATATTGCCCACCGAATGATAAACAAGAGAAATATCACAATGCTTGCAACGGACAATATGCCCGCATTCACGACACATAACAAAGGTAGCATAACCACGACGATTAAGTAAAATAATAGCCTGTTGGCCGTTGGTTATGGTCGCGGCTAGTAGTTCTTGAAGTGGCAAAGATATAACACTGCGTCTTTTCTGGCGTAGTTCCTCACGCATATCAACAACGGTAACCTCTGGCAAAGCCGCATCAGCAATACGCTTAGACATAGATAACATAGTATGCTGATTATTTAATGCCTCATAATAGGTTTCAACTGCCGGGGTAGCACTCCCCATAACCACAACTCCACCTGCCAGGCGCGCTCTAGTAAGGGCCACTTGCCTAGTATGATACCGGGGCGTTTCTTCCTGTTTATAAGTGAATTCATGTTCCTCATCCATAATAATAATTCCTAAATTCGGGAGAGGAGCAAAAACTGCTGAACGTGCGCCAATAACAATACCAGCTTGCTTAGTACGCAGCCGTTGCCAAGCATCATAACGTTCACCTGTAGATAATTTGCTATGCATAACTACCACATCATCACCAAATCTCGCCTTAAAACGTCCGACAATTTGGCTAGTCAAAGCAATTTCTGGCACCAAAACAATGGCCTGACGATGATTCTGCCTAGCCACTGCCACAGCCTCAATATAAACCTGGGTTTTACCACTGCCAGTAATACCATGCAGCAAAAAAGAATGATATTCCTTTGCTTGCATTTTAGGTACAATTGATCTCAAGGCCTGCTCCTGTTCTATGGTTAAGGATACCTGAGTAGCTGCCTTACATATATTAGCATAGCTATCACGTATAACCTGAACTTTTTCAATGACTACCATACCAATCTGTATTAATTTTTTAACAGCATCATGACTGATGTTGTTCTTTTCAAAATCATCATAGGCTAACTGGTCATGAGTTATTAAATAAGCTAACAATCGGCATTGTGCTGGTTTTCGGCTAAAACTATCAATAAAAGAATGTGCGACCTCATGACTGGCTGCTAAGCGCACTGTATTTTTATAGCGATGAGAGGCTGTTTTCTTAATAGCAGCTTCCCCTATTACTACTTGTTTACGCACTAAATAACGTACTATTTTTAAAACAGTTGGTCCAAATTGTTTTTCCAATCTCGCTGAATTGATTGTAGGGTATTTATGTATATACATAAATACCTGACAATATTCTGTTGATTTAGCCGCTAAAGCAGATAATACCAAATCAATATCAATACCTTTATTCGTGCGATATGTTGTAATACTTTTAACTCCTGATTTTCCCGGAATGAATAAGCGCATAGCATCAACCAAATTACACACGTAATACTCACTTATCCACCTAGCTGTGTTCATCATATGATCATCAAACCATACATCATTATCCAATATATCTAAAATAGGCTTCAAATCAGGTTGCTCTGAATTCTCCTCAGCCGTCACGCCAATAATAAAACCCTCTAATTTACGATTGCCAAAAGGCACTAATACACGCCAGCCTACGCCAACATAATCTAAGTGCACAGGAATAATATATGAAAAAGCTTTATTAATACTTCTCGTACCAACATTGACTAAAATTTGGGCTATATGTTGCATATTTACCACCATTCACTGTGATATTCACAATATAAGAAAACGTTACACGTCCTTTTGAATCCCAGAGAGTAAAACCCAAGTTAAACACAAAGGTCACAAAGAGAATTTTTATAATATCTTCTTTGTGGTCTTTGTATCCGAGTAGCGGCTTTGTATCTTTGTGTTAAAAATAGGGTTTTCTATACATACTTATGCATGTACGCTGATACTATAAAGAAGACTTGTCTTGTGCTAAAAGTAAAAGAAGGGGGATCTCTCTGAGTCCCCTTTCTTATATATATCACATATAAAGTTCGCGTTTACAGATTGGCTTCTTTGCGCAGAATATCGGCTTTATCTGTATGTTCCCAGGGCAAATCAATGTCAGTGCGACCAAAATGACCATAGGCTGCTGTTTGACGATAAATAGGACGACGCAAATCCAATGCTTTAATGATACCAGCTGGACGCAGGTCAAAATGCTTCTTGATAAGCGTAGCAATTGCAGCCTCCTCTATTTTCCCAGTTCCAAAGGTTTCCACCATAATAGATACTGGCTGAGCAACACCAATCGCATAGGCTAATTGAATTTCACATTTATCAGCCAGTCCTGCAGCAACAACATTTTTAGCTACATAGCGAGCAGCATAAGCGGCTGAACGATCTACTTTTGTACAATCTTTACCAGAGAATGCACCACCACCATGACGTGCCATTCCGCCATATGTATCAACGATAATCTTACGACCTGTTAGCCCAGCATCACCTTGTGGCCCACCGATTACAAAACGACCTGTTGGATTAATGTAATACTTCGTATTTTCATCTAACAAATCTGCCGGAACAATTGGTATAATAACCTTTTCAATCATATCTTTTTCAATTGTTGACAGTTCAACTTCAGGACCATGCTGAGTAGAAATAACAATTGTATCAACACGAATCGGTTTACCATCTTCATATTCAACTGTAACCTGAGTTTTTCCATCAGGACGTAAGTAATCCACTTCATCATTTTTGCGTATTTCAGTTAAACGACGAGCTAATTTATGTGCTAATGATATAGTTAAAGGCATATATTCAGGAGTTTCGTTAGTAGCATACCCAAACATCATCCCTTGGTCACCAGCTCCGATAGCTTCAATATCATCAATTTCGCCTTTTTTAGCTTCTAATGATTTATCAACACCCATGGCAATATCAGCTGACTGTTCACCAATCGAAACCAATATCCCACAAGTATCACCATCAAAACCAAATTTAGCACGTGTATATCCAATTTCCTTGATAGTTTCGCGTACAAGTCTAGGGATATCAACATAACAGTTCGTCGTAATCTCGCCAACAACATGCACTTGTCCTGTCGTAACAAGAGTTTCACACGCGACCCTACCCATTGGATCTTTCGCCATAATTGCATCAAGAACACTATCTGAAATCTGATCAGCCATTTTATCTGGATGACCCTCTGTAACTGACTCTGAAGTAAATAATACACGTTTCTTTTCCATAATCTCTACCTCCTGCTTACTAATAAAAAAACTCCCTAAGGGAGTGCGAACTTCACTCTCCCATCTTACGGATAATACCGCAGGAATTGGCACCGTTTCTGGAATTTCCAAATGGTTGCCGCGGTTTCATAGGGCCAATCCCTCCACCATCTCTTGATGTGCATATTAATTTTAAATTCACTAAATTGAATTTTAAATTAAAACACTCAAAAAATCAAACATTTTTTGCAGAATCAATAAATTATGTCACTTTCTTAATTCTAAGCAAGGGCAACTAAGGCTTGGAACAAGCCAAGTTTTCTATGATATTATGCTCGAATTTTATCCAAAATAATCCCCGCCAACTGTTCTTTCGACATCTTAGGCAGTTCTTCCATATGACCATCACGATATAACAACTTAACAATGTTAGTATCAACATTAAATCCAGCACCAGGCATTGTAATATCATTCGCAACAATCATATCTAAATTTTTTCTAGTTAGTTTCTCTTGGGCATGATCTAGCAATTGCTGGGTTTCAGCTGCAAATCCAACCAATATCTGATGCTTTTTCAATTGCCCAAGCTCGAATAAGATATCTGGGGTTTTTTCTAATACCAAGTTTAATGTGGTACTATTTTTCTTTATTTTATCGGTACTTTTGATTTGCGGACGATAATCAGCCACTGCTGCCGCTTTGATTACAATATCACTATCAGCATAGTGAGCCAAAACCGCATCCCGCATTTGAGAAGCTGATTCAACATAGTTAACTATAACGCCAGATGGCGGCAATAAATGTGTAGGTCCTGATACTACTATAACCTCAGCACCTCGGGCTGCAGCTACCTTAGCTAAAGCATAGCCCATCTTACCACTAGAGCGATTGCCAATATACCGTACAGGGTCAATCGCTTCTTGAGTTCCACCAGCTGTAATGAGTATTTTCTTACCAACTAAATCATTTTTACCTTTAAATATTTCCATAACCTTGGCAATAATAACTTCTGGTTCAGGCAAACGTCCTATTCCTTCTGTACCACATGCCAGGGATCCACACCCTGGTTCAATAAAATGATACCCTAATTGAGTGAGCTTAGAAATATTGCCCTGAACAATAGGATTTAAATACATATTTGTATTCATGGCCGGTGCTAGTATTACAGAAGCTTTGGTAGCCATAATTGTAGTAGATAACATATCATCTGCAATACCATTGGCTATTTTGCCAATAATATTTGCGGTGGCAGGAGCCAACAAAAATAAATCCGCTAAATTCGCTAAAGCAATATGTTCAACATTCCAATTTGTACTCTCAGTCCACATATCTACCACTACCGGATGTCCACTTATTTCACGGAAAGTAAGAGGTGTAACAAAGTTTGCCGCTGCATGAGTCATAATAACATACACATTAGCTCCCTGTTTTTTAAGTCGGCTAACAATGTCCACCACTTTATAAACAGCAATGCCACCTGCTACTCCAACAACAATATTCTTTCCTCTTAACATGTAAACCTCCTATTTTATGCCACTCTTAGTCCGTTCATAAGTAATTTTTTCTTGAGCAATTTCCTCTAAAGCAATAGTTACTTGCTTATTAGATTTACTGTCAACAAGCGATGTAGAACCATCCATAATTTCACGCGCCCGCTTGGCCGCAAGTACAACTAAAGTATACTTACTATCAACTTTGGTTACTAAAGTATCAATTGATGGATTAATCATTATAGTCCCCCTAAAAATTTTTTTTGGCATTAGATAGAATATTATTGATTGTAGCAATATTACGTACTACTTGGCATTTTTCTGCAATAATAATTGCTATAATTTTATTCGTTGCACTCTGCACTTCATCATTTACTACAACGTAATCATAATTATGTACATATGTTAATTCACCACTCGCAGAACTCAGCCGGGTTTTTATATTTTCCAGGCTTTCAGTTCCACGTTTGTGAATGCGCTTAGCCAGTTCATCCAAGGATGGTGGCGCAATATAAATACAAACACCTTGTGGAAATTTCTTTTTAATCTGCGCAGCTCCCTGTGTATCAATCTCTAAAACAACATCTTTACCACTGTTTAAAAGTTCTGCAATATGATGGCATGGTGTTCCATAAAAATTACCGTAAACTTCAGCCCACTCTAGCAGTTGATCATTCTCAATCATTTTCTGAAACTCTGGCCTGGAAATGAACCAATAGTTAACGCCATTTTGTTCACCCACGCGAGCTGGTCTAGTAGTTGCAGATATAGAGTAATTTAATTCAGGATAACTACGCAGCAATTCTTGACAAATTGTCCCCTTACCTGCTCCTGACGGACCAGAAAGTACAATCAAAATTCCTTGTTTTGCCATAGATGCTGCTCCTTTCAACACTCACTATTCTACAGTAGTGTCATCACTAGTTTCTTTACTCGCCAGGCGATGTGCTACCGTTTCGGGTTGTACTGCTGATAAAATAACATGATCACTATCAGTAATAATAACCGCTCGAGTACGTCGTCCATATGTTGCGTCAACTAGCATGCCCCTATCTCGGGCTTCTTGAATTATCCTTTTAATAGGTGCTGACTCAGGGCTCACTATAGAAATTATCCTATTGGCAGACACGATATTACCAAAACCAATATTGATAAGTTTAATTTCCATAAATAACTTTCCCCCTATTTTTTTATTAGCTTTTGTTGCGTAGCGCCCTCTATTACTCTATGTTTTGAATTTGTTCTCTGATCTTCTCTATCTCGCTTTTAATTTCTACCATTAAATTCGCTATAGTAAAATCATTAGCTTTAGATGCGATAGTATTGGTTTCACGGTTGATTTCCTGAATAATAAAGTCTAGTTTTCTACCTACTGCTTCATCAGCATTTAATGCAGTACCAAACTGCAACAAATGACTTTTGAGTCTCACTAACTCTTCAGTAATACTAGTTCGATCAGCAAATATAGCTGTTTCCTGGAGTAATCTCCCCTCATCAGGCTCAGTTCCTATAGTCGCCAATAACTCCCGCATACGTCCCAATATTTTCACCCTGTAATCAACTAACACCCCAGGAGCACGTTCTTCAACTGTAATAAGATATGAAGTAATACTATCAATACGTGACACTAAATCCTGTTTAATATTAAGCCCCTCAGCCAAACGCATACTCATAAGATTACTTACTGCCATATCAACAGCACTAGATAATTTTGGCCATAAAACTAAAATATCTTCAGTTACTTCTTCTACTTTTATAACATCAGGATATTTAGCGATCTGGTCAAGATGATCCTTTATTGAAGTTGAAAATAACTCAGCTAAAGCTCTTAAAGATTCATGGTAAGCCATTGCTAATTCTTTGTCAACCCTTACTGCTCTTTTCTTTTCTCCGAATTCGTCCATAGTTATAAAAATATCAATACGGCCTCTTACTAATGTATTTGACACACTACGACGAATTTTTTCCTCAAGTGAACCTAAATTTTTAGGCATACGAATGACAATTTCATTATAACGGTGATTTACAGCTTTAATTTCTACAATAAACCGATGTTCATTATCTAAGTATTCTCCGCGACCAAAACCAGTCATACTTTTAAGCACTATAAGGTACTCCTTCCTCTGCATATGTTATTATTAACAATAATTTTATAATTACTCTTATGATCTTACAATACTTCTCTATGCTTTCATTAAATCCCTTTTTCGCCAACTATCTAAGTTTTAGATATTCTGTTTAGATTAAAATAGCTCTTTATTTTATTTTTGCCAAATCAAAATAAAAAGAATGCCTCTTTTTATCACTAGTGGTAATAGATAGCGTTACCGGATCATCTAATTCAATATCTTTCTCTAAAAAATACACATAACATTGTGCTTTAAATAATGGTTGTCCCTCATCTCTGGCGATTTTTTCAGCATTAGGCGGTATATTAACTTGATAAGCCTTAATAATTTTATTATCCTGTTTAAGGACAACTCTGGCATTTTGGGCAAAATCCTGTTTCTCGCCAAATAAAACTATGCTTAAACTTAATATATCTGTATAATCTACTAAGATCCTTTCACTATCTAATAGACTAACACTCTGACCATTTAAACTCTTTTCTCTAGCATCTGTAGCCATTAATAAGAAAGCAGTGTATAAATAGGCATGTTCTGCTGCATCATTCAGTTTTACAGCTTTCTCTTCATAAGATATCCACGGCAGTAAAAAGTCCTTCAACTGATGTTGCGCCTTAATTTTACCATAATTTTGAGCTTCTTTGATTGTCTCAACATCAATCGAAGATATTGCTAATGCGTGACTAACTAACAGCACTAAAAAAGCACATGTTAAACTAATAATTTTCACCATCGCACCTCCTCACTCTTATGGAGTATAATATTACACCACAAACAAGAAAATTCCTGTCACAGTTCAAAAATCCAACTTCTTATTTAAGAGAAGTTGGATTTTTATTTTATAGATATTCGCCACTGAAAACCTCTACTGCTGGACCAGACATATATACATGATTATCCTGACCCCACTCAATAAACAATTCCCCTCCATCAAGTTCAACAATCGCCTGACGATCTGTCTTGCCATTCAGTACCGCTGCTACTAATGTAGCGCACGCGCCTGTACCGCAAGCCATTGTAATGCCAGCACCACGTTCCCATACACGCATACGTACTTTTTGTTTATTAATTACTTGTACAAACTCGACATTAATCTTCCTGGGAAAAATCGAATTTGTTTCAATCACAGGTCCAATAACTGATAAATTAGCATCAGCAATATTATCTACAAATAGTATACAATGGGGATTGCCCATTGACACACAAGTGATATGATAATCCGACTGCTCGACGACTAATAATTCATTAATAACTTCTTCACTCTCATTACCGTTCATGGGTATTTCACTACGTTTGAGGCGGGGCATCCCCATATCAACCCTGATAGTGCTAAGCGTACCATCAATAAATATTAATTCAGGTTTAATGATCCCTGCTTTTGTTTCCAAAGTAATCTTGGTCTTATCAGTTAAGCCATGATCATATACAAAACGCGCCATACAACGTGTTACATTACCACACATTTCAGCCTCACTGCCATCTGAATTAAAAATTCTCATTTGAAAATCGGCTACTTCTGATGCCAATAGGACTACCAATCCATCTGCCCCTACCCCAAAATGGCGATCACAAACCTCAATAGCCATTTGCGGATAATTATCAATTCTTTCTGTAAATCCATTTACAATTACAAAATCATTACCTAATCCATGCCATTTGCTAAAACTAAACTTCATCTTAATATTCTCCTCATCTTTAAATTAGTGTACCCGCCCAAAAACAGCACGTGATACACGCCTACGGAAAAACACATGTCTGATAGCACCTATTATAAAGGTCCAACCTGATACACACAGGACAATGATCCAATCAACAATAGTAAGAGGAACAGTAGCAAAAACCTCACGCATAAGGGGATGATAAACAACCAATAGTTGCATGCAAATTGAGCATCCTGCGGCTGCAAGCAAATATTTATTTTTAAATAAGCCAATTTCAAAAACACTAAATATTTCTGACCGACAATCAAAAACATGAAACATTTGGCTAAAAACCAGAGTACAAAAAGCCATAGTCCTAGCCTCAGCTAAATCATTTCTCAAAAAGTATAATCCAGCAAATACCAAAACCGTACTTATACCAATCTGCAGACCGCGAGCAATAATCTTACGACTCAGCCCTCGGGAGAATACACTTTCCCGCGGATTGCGTGGCTGTCTATTCATAATATTATGATCATTAGGATCAATGCCGAGAGCCATGGCTGGTAGACCATCAGTCACTAAATTAACCCATAAAATTTGCACAGGCAATAAAGGTAGCGGCAGACCTACTATTGCGGCAATAAACATAGTAAGCACTTCCCCTAAATTACAGGATAATAAATACCTTATAAATTTACGGATATTATCATAAATCCCCCGACCTTCTTCCACCGCAGCAACAATAGTAGCAAAATTATCATCGGCGAGCACCATGGAGGCAGCTTCTTTCGTAACATCAGTACCATTAATCCCCATAGCTATACCAATATCAGCTTCTTTTATTGCAGGAGCATCATTAACACCATCACCAGTCATAGCTACTATATGACCTTGCCGCTTTAAAGCTCTAACAATGCGTAACTTATGGGCGGGAGAAACCCGAGAATATACTGTAATATTATTGATATTCCTAGCTAATTCTTCATCATTTAGACTATCAAGTTCACTACCAGTAATAGCTTGATTACTATCATTATTAAACATTTGCAACTCTTTTGCAATAGCTACTGCAGTATTACGATGATCACCAGTAATCATTACTGTCTTTATACCTGCTTTGCGACATATAGCAATAGCCTGCTTAGCTTCACTCCGGGGGGGATCAATCATCCCTATCAGACCTGCAAAAACCAAATCTCTTTCCAAATCAACCTGAGCATTATCAGCTTCAATTTTTGATATCTGCCGATATGCAACTGCCAATACCCTAAAAGCCTGCTGCGTCATTTGTTCATTCGCTACTAAAATCTCAGATTTCATTGCCGCTGATAGTGCTACGTCCCCACTATTTTTACTATAATACTGGCACAGTTCCAGAATGACATCTGGCGCACCTTTAACATACACAACATATTTATTGTTATTTTCATATACAACTGACATACGACATCGTTCTGATTCAAAAGGGACTTCAGCCAACCGCCTCTGAGTTTTCTCGACTTCCCTGCGCCAAATATTTGCCTTGGCAGCTGCAACCACCAAGGCGCCTTCAGTAGGATCGCCTTCAATAGACCAGCCTGACTTCACTCCACTACGCCATAAACCACTTATACTCACATTATTATGTTTCAAAATACTATTATTACATAATACACTAATTTCTAAACACTGTTGTAAGCATTTATCCTTCTTAGGCTCAAATTCCTGCTTGTTCAATAAAAAATTTCCTTTTATATCATAACCAGTACCAGTTACATCATATATGCTATCATCGGTAAATATTTTTCGTACTGTCATTGCATTTTGGGTAAGAGTACCTGTTTTGTCAGAACAAATAACAGTTGTACAGCCCAGAGTCTCAACTGCCGGCAGTTTGCGTATTATAGCATTGCGTTTTATCATCCGTTGTACCCCTAAGGCTAACGCGACTGTAACAATGGCTGGTAAACCTTCAGGAATAGCTGCTACCGCCAAACTAATACCTGCCATACACATTAAAAATAATGGTTCCCCTTTAGCCACTCCAGTGATAACGACTATCGAACAAATAACCAGACAGCCCCATACTAAATAACGTCCTAGCCCCTCCAACCGTTGTTCGAGAGGAGTACTTTCATGCTCACTATCCTGAATCATATCAGCAATACGTCCAACTTCAGTAACCATACCTGTAGCACAGACTACAGCCTTGCCCCGCCCCTTAACAATACTAGTACCAGCGTATACCATATTTTTACGATCACCAAGGGAACTATTCTCATCATACTGCTTATTAGCTAATTTTCGTATTGGCAAAGATTCTCCTGTTAATGCCGCTTCTTCAACTTCCATATTTTGTACATCTATCAATCTGGCATCTGCAGCTATTTTATCACCTGATTCCAATGCAATAATATCACCTGGAACTAGTTCACGTGCCGCTATTTGTTGCAATATACCATTGCGAATGACATGAGCTGTTGGTGCTGCCATTTTTTTTAAAGCATCCATAGATTTCTCAGCTCTGTACTCTTGCACAAACCCTAATATGGCATTAAAAATTACAATAATTAATATCGTTACTGCATCAGCATATTCTCCTAAAAATGCCGAAATCAATGTGGCTGCCAACAATATTAAGACCATAAAATCCTGAAATTGGGCTACCAACCGTTTCCACCATGCCGTTTTTTGTTTTTCAACCATTTCATTATAACCAAATTTATTCAACCTGCTTTTTATCTCACTAGAAGCTAAACCCTCATACTGATCAGTTTGCCAATAAGCAATTACTTCTTGTACTTGCCGTGTATACCATTTATCAATATCCACCCTGCCACCTCGCTAACATGTGTTTTTGTTATTCATGTTATTCACATCATTCTATACTTAGACCTAGTTTGACCTGCGACTGGCAATAATGGTATACTGGAAAACAATTACACCCTATATATAATACGCTACTGGAGGGCATAACATGAGTCTTGACGGGCTTTCTCTTTCAACATTACTAGGCGAATTAAATACTCAAATTGCTGGCGGACGCATTGATAAAATTTTTCAACCTGACAAGTATACGTTAGCCATATGGATAAGGCAACCAACTCAAAACCTCTGCTTATTAATCTCATCCAATCCTGAGCACCCGCGTATTCATCTAACCAATACAGCACCAGAAAATCCAACAACACCAACCGCATTTTGTATGCTACTTAGAAAACATATAGAAGATGGTCGCATAGCTCAAATTGACCAACACAGCCTTGATCGCATCGCCCTCTTATCGATTGATACCCTCGGCGCGGGCGGCTTGATTGTCACAAAATGCCTAACAATCGAATTAATGGGCAAACACAGTAACATTATTCTTACACAAGATAATATTATCATTGATGCTATTAAACGTATTGGTATCAATACAAGCCGCCATCGGCAAATTCTACCTAAAATGGAGTATACCTTCCCCCCAGGTCAAATGCGTTTAAATTTGCTTACTACCCCCATCACGGACTTTATCAATACCCTTACTACTAATCATACAGGTCTCGTTACAAAAGCCATTATTAATACTGGAATCGGCATTGGGCCCATCACAGCTCGCGAATTAGTATGGCGAGCGGGTTTACCTGCAGATATCCTGGTGGATGACCTGGATAATGGGGATATAATTGCACTCAGGGAAGCATTAGAAAGTATTGTTACCCAGTTTAATTCGGACCTATATTTTCCGTCAGTAATGGTGGGTGCAGATAATCGGCTAAGTGGTATTGCATCATTTTCTCTGGAACATCTAATGCAAAAATGTACTGAGCATCAATTTTCTACCATGAGTGAAGCTATACAATTTGCGGACAGCCTGTCAAGAACACAGCGTCTTCCAGAGCAAGCCTTATTACTGAAACTTGTATTGGATGAAATGGGGCGTTTAATTCGCAAGCAGGGTATTTTGACCCAAGAACAAGCAGATGCAACAGCTGCCGATGACTTCCGAGAATATGCCGACATTTTAATGGCTAATCTTAATAATATTTCCTGTGGTAGCAATAAAATTATTTTACCTAATTTGTATAGTAACTCCCCTGATGATAACCTATTAACAATTGATCTTGACCCCAGGCTTTCACCAGTAGAAAACGCGCGTTCTTATTATACAAAATATAATAAGCTTAAACGGGCTCAAGAATCGCTGCGTGAGCAGTTATCCCAATGTGCACAAGACATAGCGTATTTCGACAGTATTGTAGTCGCCCTCGAACATGCGACTCTTGCTGCCGAATTGCTTGATATCCGCCTAGAATTAATTAATGCCGGCTATATTAAACCATTAAATAAACGCCGCATTCCTACGCCTCCTTCTATGCCACTGACTGCAATAACACCAGAGGGCCTAACTATCTTAGTGGGCAAAAATAATCGCCAAAATGACATAGTGACCTTTAAACAAGCACAACCTAACGATATCTGGTTTCATGCTAAGGATATCCCAGGTTCACATGTCATTTTACGTATAGGTTCCCAAGATCCACTCCCATCAGCTATCGAATCCGCAGCACACTTGGCTGCCTATTACAGTAAGGCCAGTCAATCAACTAAGGTACCAGTTGATTACACCAGACGTCGTTATGTAAAAAAACCCTCTGGTTCTAAACCTGGTTTTGTAATTTATGATCATCAACAAACTATCTACATAGCCCCTGATAAAAATACAGTGGACTCATTACTAAAAAAATGTTAAAACGTTAATAACATAAAACCAACGCCGACAACTTATACTTTCCTAGATATCTTTAAAAACTAAAGACATTTGATAACCCGTCATATTTTACAGGTTATCAAATGTCTTTTTACTTTACTATCTAAGAAATTATAAATTTTGTACTATTTTTTACTAAATAAATTCTTTGATGACTACCTTATCAGCCTGATCAACAGGCATCAATTGTACCCCCACTACTTCCTTGCTTGAAGTAGGTACATTTTTGCCTACATAATCAGCCCTGATCGGCAGTTCACGATGACCACGGTCAACCAATACCGCTAGTTGTATAACTTTAGGACGTCCAAGGTCAATAACAGCATCCAAGGCCGCACGCACTGTACGCCCTGTATACAACACATCATCAACAAGCACAATTTTTTTCCCATTAATATCAACAGGAATCTGAGTTTGATGCACTACAGGCTGATAACTAAGTGTGGATAAATCATCTCGGTATAAGGTAATATCTAAAATCCCTACAGACAAACGTCTACCTTCAATTCTCTCTATTTCAGAAGCCAACCGTTCAGCTAAAGGTACACCGCGAGTTCTAATACCCACTATTACTAAATCTTCTATCCCTTTATTATTTTCAATAATTTCATGGGCAATACGAATAAGTGCTCGCCTTATGGCCTGATCATCCATAATAACTGTTTTTTGTACTAAATTAGCCATCAATATACCCTCCTATCTATTCATTTTTTGTCTTAAATTTATTAAAATCCTTTGCATATCATCAGGTAAGGCTGCATTAAAAACCATACTTTCTCCAGTAACCGGATGGTTAATCATGAGCTCTGTTGAATGCAAGGCTTGACCTACAATGTCAAAATGTTCACGTTCAGGGCCATATTTGGGATCACCTACTACCGGATGTCCAATATAAGCCATATGTACTCTAATCTGATGTGTACGCCCAGTAAGTAATTTACACTCAACTAAAGTATAATTGCCAAATCTTTCAAGAATGCGAAAATTAGTGATTGCTTCCTTACTATTGACAAATGTTACTGCCATTTTTTTTCGATCAGAAGAATGGCGTCCAATTGGTCCCTTAATGACGCCTTGCTCTTCCTTAATATTACCATGCACAATAGTCAGATAGCGACGACTCGCTGTATGTTCTTTAATTTGTTTTGCCAAACTGATATGTGCCCTATCACTTTTAGCAGCTATCATAACGCCTGAAGTATCTTTATCTAATCGATGTACAATACCTGGCCGGGCAACCCCATTTATACCCGATAAATCATCACAATGTTCTAATAATGCATTAACTAAAGTACCACTAGAGTTACCTGTCGCCGGATGTACTACCATGCCCCGAGACTTATTAACCACAATAATATCATCATCTTCATATACAACATCAATAGGGATATCTTCTGCCATTAATTCCAGAGGTCTCACTTCAGGCATAGTCACGATAATAGCATCAGATGCCTTTACTTTATAATTAGTTTTTACCATTTTATCATTTACTGTAACCTGCCCGTTAGCAATAAGTTTTTGGATATTAGATCGAGATATCTCATTCATAACGCTAGCTAAAAATACATCCAAACGTTCACCTTTCTCACACTCATTAACCTCAAAAAAATTAGTCTTGTCGGTCATTCTACGCCATCCTCTTTATATAAATATGTAATAGTAAAAATTATACAACCCACACCACACACAATCCCTACATCCGCTATGTTAAATATCGGCCAAATACGAAAATCAAAAAAATCAACTACATAGCCTGTTTTTATACGATCAATAACATTCCCCATAGCTCCGCCCACTATTAAACCTGTACCAAACCGCAACAATCTATATTGCTTGGGAATCCTTGGATAAAAATAAATTGCAGCTACGACCATACCAATTGCTATGATTACAAAAAAGATAGTTTGATGTTCAAACAAACCAAAAGCAGCCCCTGGATTCAAAATATATGTAATATGAAAAATATCTTGCATTACAGGTATAGACATGCCTAACACCATATGTGTTTGAATATAAAATTTAGATAATTGATCAATACCGACTATAAATAACGCTAATAATAATGTATACACAAAAATTCGCTCCTATTCTAACTATAACATTCTTAAACAGCCTTTAATATATAATAAACAAATTTTGTACAAAGGTAAAGATTTATACTAAAATAAGTATTTACATATTTGACTAAATTAGTCATTCAACTTTTTCCTCTAAGAATTATAGCATATTTATAAGAAAAGACTTGGCGACCGCCAAGTCTTCAGACGCAAGTAAAAAAGTGCTATATTTTCTGATTTCGCAAAAAGAAAAAAGCCCAGAATTTCTGGACTTTTTTCATATGTTGCTTATTCTCCTGGAGAAATAGCTCCTACTGGACATGTTCCTGCACATGAACCACAATCAATACACTTATCATCAATAACATATTGACCTTCGCCGGCGGAAATTGCTTCTACTGGACAAACAGAAGCGCAAGCTCCACATTCGATACATTCGTTGCTAATTTTATACATGAGTTTCACCTCCTATGTAGTTAACTATTTAATATTATACTATATATTACAAGAAAAAGCACATAAGTACTATCATTTTTTTTTAAAAAGATTGTTTCAAAACATACATTTACGCTGCTTCTTCTGCGTCTTATAACTCAAAGTGCGTATTATAGCTCATCGAGTCTAGACTCGATTACTCTTTATCTGGAAAAATCCGACGTTTTATTTCTCCTCTATAATAATAAGCAATAACACATATACTAACTAATAGTGAAGTAACGGCTATTGTTATACGTAGATTATGTGTAATATTTTGACCTAATATCGAATACATTATTGTTGCAGGTGCTTGGCCAATTGCGGTCGCAATCACAAATTTCCAGAGTGGCATAATTGTTAGTCCTGCACCATAACTCACCACTTTAAATGGTATTATTGGTGTTAATCTGGTAACAAATACAGCTAATAAGCCATATTTATCCAGAAACATATCAGTCATAGTAAGATATTTTATATTTATAAATCGTTCAACAACTAGACGACCATACCATCTTGCCACACCAAAATCCAAAATAGCCCCTAATAATGCTCCGATCCAGGAATACAATGCCCCATACTGCCAGCCAAAAATCCAAGCATTCGTAATTGTAATAACTATTCCTGGCACAATAGGAACTAATGACTGGATAACCATTAAGGCAATACTGACAACACTCGCCCATTCGCCATATGATAAAATAAACTGACGCAATCCCTCAAAATCACGATATCGTAAATAAGTTATTCCAGCATCCAAAAACCCCTGCAAACCAGGTAAATACAAATACGCAATTATAGCAAATATCAATACGCCAATTCTGCAAATATCAATACTTGCAGCCTTGATTGATTTTGCCATCTAGCTACCTCCTAATGTGTCAATACTTTCATAATCAATATACCTAAAATCCTTATTTCCATTATACACTTATTTCTCTATAAATACTGCCACTAAATATAAAACTGAGCTTAAAATTACAGCTCAGTTTTATATTTTACAACTTTCCTTTATTCGGTTGCCGATAATAATGATCACGAATCGCATCAGTATGGTCAACATTACCGTCATCCTCATCACTATTTAGAAACAAATCATTATAATCATGCGCGCCTGGAACATCCTGCGGTGAGTCAGAACTTCCGTAGCGCATCACTTCCTGAAGTGCATCTTCACCATCATAACCAATAGAATTCTCAGGGTCGTCATCTAAGAAAGTACGTTTAAAAGGAGGTGTAAGTAATTGTTCTTCTATGGGACGTCCTGCACGGTTTGAAGCATCTTCATCTCGTTGACAATCAATGCACTCATTCGCCCAAGGAAGAGCTTCAAGCCTTTCTAGGGGTATCTGTTTCTTGCATAAATCGCAATATCCATAAGTGCCATCAGCCATCTTTTTTAAGGCAGACTCTACATCTTCGATTAGTATATGAGCATTATCACGAAGAGCAATATCTTTACTGCGTTCAAATGATTCATTAGCAATATCAGCTGGATGATTATCATAAAAAGACAATTCATCTATAGAATCTCTGAAAGAAAGATCAAGACCTGTGTCTTCTAGGATATCGATCTGCTTAATTAAAGCTTCTTTTTCGTCGTACAATCGCCTTTTAAAATAGTTAATTTGATCAGTCTTCAAACTTCCCACTCCTAATGAATTATCTTTGTCACATCTGCCACTCTGAACCGTTCTTTAGTAAGGTCCGGCCTTTCAGCACTATAGCCTAAACAAATGATTGCTACTGCCCGCAATCTAGGCGGAGCTTCCACGGCCCTCTGCACTTCAACCTCATCAAAAGCACCTACCCAGCATGAATCAATACCAAGTCCATAAGCTGCCAGTATCATATTTTCGGCAGCAATTGCAGTATCCTGAATGCAATATAATTGTGCCCCACGTTCTCCATAGCGCTCATTAGATTTGGCAGGATCAGCTAATATTACAATACTTACAGCCGAGTCATTTATTTGATTTTGCTCAAAACAAGCATCAGCTATTTTGTTTTTAACTTGTTGATTCTTGACCACATAGAAATACCAAGGCTGTAGATTTCCCGCACTTGGCGCCCAGCAGCCAGCTTCTAAAATCCTACTCAATGTGGGTTCCGGTATATCCTGCTGTTTAAAATGACGTACCGCATGACTTTCCCGCATACAATCAAATACATCTTTTGTCATAAATAAACACTCCTTAGTCTTTTAAAATTTTCCATTTTTCATTTCTACAATATGTACTATTTCAGCAATAAAGCCACCAATTCCTGGCAAGTTAAGCAAAATAAGACTGTGTAAAAAATTCAATAATACAGCAAAAACCACCGTAGCCCCAATGGCAATTCCTAAACCTCTGGCAATACCTGCAATAAAATTTATTAAGATAAGTTTAGCCGGACGCTCTAATAGATCCATATACTCAGCAATACGGAATGATTCTAAATGGTGAACCAATTTTTCTAATTGTACATTAATCAACTCATTTTTCATTCTTTACTCCCCAAAACGTTCCTCCTCCTTTTATTATCTCCATAACAATGAAAAAAAACCGGGATAAAATCCCGGTTTTTAAAGATAAATTTACAGAATCAGAAAGTATAACACTTTCTCAATTCTAAGTAAGAGCAACTAAGGCTTCTGCCTGCGCTGAGGCTTGGTCGAAGCCAAGTTTTCTTTATAATTTTTCAACTACGCTAGCACAACGTTGACACAATGTAGTATGTTCGGCAGACTGTCCTACTGTATCGCTGTAAATCCAGCAGCGTTCGCATTTTTCGCCCCCAGCTTGCGATACAATAATAGCCAATGCCATATTGGGAGCTTTTGTGGCGTGTTCTGGTGCTTGATCAACATTTTCAAGAACATTTACATTGGAAACAATTAATATATTAGCCAAGTCTTTACTCATAGCCATTAATTGCGCGAATACCTCTCCATCAGCATAAACAGTAACATTTGCATCTAAAGAATGTCCAATTACTTTATTGCGACGAGCAGTTTCTAATACCTTGGTAATCTCACTACGCATAGCCAGTAGATTATTCCATTTTGCTTCTAGCTGAGCATCAAGGTATTCCGGATGAGCAACTGGCCAATCCGCTAACTGTATACTTTCTGGCATATTTTCCGCTTTAGAAATATGTTGCCACACTTCTTCAGCAGTAAATGTCAGTACAGGTGAAATAATTCTAACCAAAGTATTTAGTATTTCATACATGACAGTTTGCGCTGCACGCCGTTCCACAGAATCAGGTACACCAGTGTACACTCTGTCTTTTAGAATATCCAAATAGATAGAACTTAGGTCTACAGTACAGAAATTGTGCACAGTATGATAAATAAGATGAAACTCATATTCCTCATAAGCTGTAGTCACCTTTTCATGGACTTGCTCTAACCGCATAAGAGCCCAACGATCAATCTCCAATAATTCCTGATAATTAACTTTATCAGTATTGGGATTAAAGTCACTCACACTTCCTAGAATATAGCGGAATGTATTACGTATTTTACGATATACTTCCGACAATTGTTTCAAGATATCATTAGAAATACGAACATCGCCCTGATAATCAGCAGAAGCTACCCATAATCGTAGAATATCTGCGCCATATTTATTGATCACTTCTTGGGGATAAATAACATTACCAATGGATTTAGACATTTTGCGTCCATCACCATCGACCACAAAACCATGGGTCAGTACTGCCTTATAAGGTGCAATCCCCTTTGTTGCTACTGAAGTTAATAGCGAGGACTGGAACCAACCTCGATGCTGGTCACTACCTTCCAAATATAAGTCGGCAGGCCATGTAAGCTCATCATGTTGCTCTAATACAGCAGCATGGCTAGACCCACTATCAAACCAAACATCCATAATATCTGTTTCTTTACGGAAAGTATCATGCCCACAATGGGAACAAATAAAGCCAGCTGGCAATAATTCTGCTGTAGTTTTTGCCCACCAAGCATCTGACCCTTCATTGCGAAATATTTCTTTAACATGATTGATAGTGACATCATTAATGACATGCTCATTACAACTAGAACAATAGAAAATAGGAATAGGTACACCCCATATTCTCTGTCGCGAAATACACCAATCATGACGATCAGCTACCATGTTATGAATACGTTCTTCACCCCAGCTAGGAATCCACTGCACATCTTTAATAGCCTGCAGCGCCTCTTCTCTAAACCCATCTACTGATGCAAACCATTGTTCAGTTGCCCGGTAAATGATAGGGTTTTTACAACGCCAGCAATGAGCATATTGATGTTTTACTTTACCTTTACCAAGCAGCATACCACGCGCTGCGAGTTCCTTAATCACCGGAACATCAGCATCATGTACTAACAGTCCTTGGAAAGCGCCACCTTCAGCAGTAAATCGCCCCGCATGGTCAACTGGATTAATAATCGGCAAACCATATTTCACACCCATATCAAAGTCGTCTGGGCCATGCCCTGGTGCCGTATGCACACAACCCGTACCTTGTTCTAAGGTAACATAATCAGCTAGGATAATCGGTGATTGCCTTTCTATAAAAGGATGGGTAAAAATGACACCAGCAAGATCAGCACCTTTCATGGTTGTGAGTATGGTGTAATCTTCAAGACCATTTGCTTTGGCCACTGCCTCAATCATTTCAACAGCAAAAAGATATACGTTACCCATACTTTCCACCCATGCGTATTCAAATTCAGGGTGAATAGCAATCGCCACATTAGCTGGCATTGTCCAAGGTGTAGTTGTCCATATTACACCATATACTTTGCTAGCATCGACCCCGGTAGGCAATGTACCCTTATCATCTACCAAGGGAAATTTAACATATATAGTATGAGATTTTTTCTCAGCATATTCAATTTCAGCTTCAGCCAGCGCAGTTTCACAAGAAGTACACCAGTACACTGATTTTAACCCTTTGTAAATATGGCCCTTTTTGGCCATTTCGCCAAATACTTCAATTTGTTTGGCTTCATACTCACGATGTAGTGTTACATAAGGGTTATCCCAATTAGCACCAACACCTAAACGTTTAAAATCATCACGTTGGGTATCTACAAATTTTAATGCATACTCTTTACATTCCCGCCGTAACTCTAGGGGGTCAAGTTCATGACGATTAAGTCCCAGTATGTTAACGGCAGCATGCTCAATCGGCAGGCCATGTGTATCCCAACCAGGCACATAGGGAGTATTAAAACCGCGCAAGGATTTATATTTTAGAATAATATCCTTTAAAGTCTTGTTTAAAGCATGACCAATATGAATATTACCATTAGCATAGGGCGGTCCGTCATGTAGTACAAATTTAGGTTTACCAACTTGTGTTGTACGTTTTTCATAAATTTTCTGTTGTTCCCAATATTCCAGTAATTGGGGTTCTCGTTCCGGCAAATTACCACGCATAGGAAATTCTGTTTGTGGCAAATTAAGTGTTTTACTATAATCCAAAATAACACCTCCAAAAAAATAAAACCTCACCATCCCAGAAGGGACGAGAGGTTGTTTCCCGTGATACCACCCTAATGACTTTTTACAGCCACTACTAAACGAAATAACGCTCGTCAAACGGCGAAGCCTACTGAGCTTTCGGTTCGCAGTTCAGGAGTGATCTTCGCCATGAACGTTTTTATTAGGCTCACACTATTCCTAACTCGCTGTAAAATCACATATTCTGGTTACTCTCTCCATCATCACTAGTATAAATATGTATAATATATAACTATTACATTATACATAAAGAACTACACTTCGTCAAATATCAATCCTCGACGACTTCACCCAAGATCTCTAACTGGGCCTGCACTAAGTTACGCACCCGCATACGATATATCTGGTCCTGTTTTTGCAGTCCTTCATACTCGTTAGACATACGCCGAACTTTGTTCGAAGCTTCCTCGATCAATTTTTGAGCTTGAACTTCCGCCTCTTTAATCATTAGTTCAGTTGCTTTCTTTGCATTAAATTTGACTTCTTCAGCAGTTTCTTGAGCAATGATCAATGTATTATGTAATGTATTCTCCATGTGTTGAAAATGCTCCAACTTACTATTAAGTCGATCCAAATTTTCTTTTATTTCAATATTCTCCCGATATAACTGTTCATAATCTTTTATCACTTTATCAAGAAACTCATCAACCTCTTCTTCATTATACCCACGAAAACTTTTTTTAAACTCTTTATTATGGATATCTAATGGCGTTAGCATAATTGCCCCTCCTCATCTACATAAAGCGCTTTAATAAGATACTGATTCTGCCCTTTTTAGTCTGACCTAATAATTCACATACTTCAACACGCCCACGTCCACGCATGGAAATAATATCGCCAATTTTAATGGGCTGAGCACTATTTTTAGCATCCTGCCAATTCACTTTTAATTTGCCTACCCCAATTTCATCAGACATTGTCGTCCGGGAAGTACCAAAACCTGCTGCGGCGATAACATCTAATCTAAGAGAAGCTACCGTCGTCCTGATTTCTTTAATTTTTTCCTCGCGAGGTACAATATCTGACAAATTTAAGCGAGACACAACTACAGGTGCTGGACCAATCGCTTTAAAATCCTGAATAATAAAACCTGTCAATGATGCATCAATAATCATTTGACATCCCTGGCCACACATAATGATATCACCAATAATCTCTCGTCTAATACCCAGTCCCATTAATGCTCCCAGCACATCTCGATGTGTTAGCTGGTAATACCGTTCATCCCACTTTGCTGCCAATACTTCGACATTCAAATCAGGTGTTCCCCGAAATTCATTATTAACAAAAATTGCTTTTACTCGTTCAGCACCACTATAGCCGCCATTCGATAACAATTTCAAATTACCATAATGTGCTCCGATGGTTTCAGCAATACTATAACCATAAGGATCGAGAAATTCGCTCACTTTATATTTACGATTGCGCAAGGCTGTTTCTGCTAACTCTAATAATCTAGCTGCCAAATCCCCATCACCGCTACCCCGGTAATAACGTAAAATTTTCTCTCGTTCACTCATTTGGTTTTTTCCCCATATCTTGCGAACGCTTAGTAGCAGCTTTTACTGCATCCATTAAAGCTACCCGTACACCCCGTTGTTCTAGCACATGAATACCAGCGATGGTTGTACCACCCGGCGATGTTACCATATCTCTGAGTTTTGCTGGATGTTCCTCAGTTTCAAGAACCATTTTAGCAGCCCCAAGCAGTGTCTGAGCTGCCATAATCAATGCATTCTGCCGAGACAACCCTACCCATACACCAGCATCGGATAAAGCATCAATCAATACAAAGGCATAGCCAGGACCACTACCCGAGAGCCCCGTGACTGCATCCATAACGCTTTCTTCCATTTTAATTGCTTTCCCAACAGAGCCAAAAATAGTTAATACTAATTCTCCATTTTGTTCCCCAGCATACTCTCCCAGTGTAATCACCGTCATGCCTTCGCCGACTGCTACAGGAGTATTTGGCATCGCCCTTATAATTGGTACACAGGGCATTCTTTCTTGTAAAACCTTAGTACTAACTCCTGCGACAACAGATACGACCAAAGTTGCTGGTGATACGAATGGGGCAATCACATCTAGCACACTATGTATCACTTGAGGCTTGACAGTTAAAAATAATATATTTACCCCGTTAACTATTTCTTGAAGATTTAAAGTGGTATGAACACCCAACTTTTCTTGCATATAGTCTAGACGCGATTGCGAAATATCACTAATAACAATTTGACTCGAGGCTATTAAACCAGCCTTTACTATACCACCAATAAGTGCTTCAGCTATCGCACCGCTACCTATAAAACCTATTTTTTTACCTTGTAACATAGATCCTCCATATTGTAAGCATTATTTATTCCATGGTAGAAATTCTTTATCTGCCCCTTCCTCATGGGGACTATAAGTAACATCGACATTATTAGGGGCACACAAAAAAATATTATTACCAATTTTCTGAATACTACCACCTAAAGCATAAGTAGTGCCACTAATAAAGTCAATCATTCGTTTAGCAACTTCTTTATCACAATTTTCAAAATTAACCACAACAGGTTTACGATTTTTTAAATGATCGGCTACATGTTGAGCATCATCAAAAGCAAAGGGCTCAACCACCATAACTTTCATTTGTTTTTGCGCAGTAGGTAGATTAACTATATTACTGTTTTTCTTCCCTTTAATTGATTCACCTTCGCCAACTTTATTTTTTTGTTCTTGTTCTTCGTCTACTTCTGCTGGTTCAAGTAAGCCAAGGCCACCCCAAACTTTTTCCATGAATTTCATATTTCCCCATACCTCCTTAATATTGACGCTGACCAAATATCCCTGTACCAATACGTACTAAATTAGAACCCTCTTCGATAGCAACTATATAGTCGTTTGTCATTCCCATCGACAACCATTCCACTTTGGTATTCACTAAGTTAGCATCCCGTAGTTCCATAAACAACTGATACATCTCCCGAAATATCGGTCTAGCAAATTCGGTATTTTCATAAAACGGAGCAACTGTCATCAGTCCGCATAGTCTCACATGCTCTAAATTGCTGATAAACCGCCCCAAAGACATAACCTCTCTGGCAGATATTCCAAACTTAGTATCTTCATTAGCCACATTAATTTGCATAAGAATATCTTGGCGCTTACCAATTTTACCAGCAGCACGATCAATTTCGATAGCCAATCGTTCACTTTCAACAGATTGAATCATATCAAATAATGATACTGCTTGACGAACCTTATTTGTTTGCAAATGTCCAATAAGTTGCCATTCTACGCAGGCATTAAGTCCTTGCGCCTTATCAATGGCTTCTTGAATCCGATTTTCACCGATTGCCATTACTCCTGCAGCAATAGCTTCTCGCACCGCTAATACACTATGATTTTTAGTTACTGCTACAAGCTTAACACTATCCGATATATTTTTTCCTATATAACTTGCTTTATTGGCTGAGATATTAATATTTTCTATAATCTGAGCTAAGTTATCTGCTATAAACATGGTCAACCCTCCATTATATTTATTATTCGCGAACAAACATTAATTTCCTCTTACAGTGTATCCTTAACTTAAAAAATATATTGACATTAGGACATTATACCTAAATTTTTACTTTGATATAGCAAAAAAGTCTTGTAAGCATGCTTTACTTACAAGACAATCACCGCGCCCATCCGACCAGTACAGCCATTCTCGGCTCGATATGAAAAAAATAATTCTTTGTTACATGCAGTACAAACGTTGCTCACTACAATGCTCCTACTTTCGACACCAATTTCCTCCAACTGCAAACGATTAGTTTGCCACAAATCTAAATACCATTTATGCTCATTTGGGCGAACTAACTGCTCCCAATTTTGAAACTGTCCTTTTAGCCTATTGATCACAATATTATCAACTTCATAACAGCACGGTCCGATTGAGGGAGCAATTGCTACAAAACATTGCTGGGGATTAGTCCCAAAATGGCTTTGCATGGTCAATACTGTCTTCTGTGCAATCTTATCCATAGTCCCTTTCCATCCGGCATGAGCAATACCTATTGCTTTTTGTACTGGATCTACAATCAAGACCGGTACGCAATCAGCAAAAAATAACATTAAAGGAATATCAGGAACATTAGTAATAAGTGCATCCGTAGCCTTAATAGCCTCACTATATTTTTTTGCCCCTTTACCAATATGTTCCTTAGTAACGACAAATACCCTATCTGTATGTATTTGTTCAGCAGTGACTATATCGTCTGCCACTACCCCCACGCCTTGGCAAAACAACTGGCGATTGGCAATTACCTGCTTATCTTCATCACCTGTATGTAGTCCCAAATTCAAGGAAGCGAAGGACTGCTTACTAGTCCCACCCAATCGAGTGGATATACCATGCTTTACAGACAATTTATCAAAATGAGTAAATATACCATACCACAAGCCGCCATTGCCATATTTTAACATAAACCGTTCCATGAGTCTATCACTCCTATCATTAACTTTTGCATACTCCACAACGAGTACAGCCTTGCACACATGGGGATGTAAATTTTTCCAATTTAGCCTTTTCTAATTCATAAACTAAATAAGACGAATCCAGACCCATATCCAATTGACTCCATGGCAAGATCTCATTATTTTCATCACGCTTACGATACAAGTAATGTTCTTCAGTAAGCATATTTTCTTTCATCGCCTGTTTGAATCCTTTACTACCACCTCTTTTATGAGCCTCTAATAATACATTAGATAGCCGTCGATCCCCCCTAGAAAATACAGCTTGAATATATGCTTCTTTCGGCGATTCGACTAATATCTCAATATTTTTTCTCTGCCTTAGGTTGGAATTAATAAACTTTAATTTAGATTCTACTACATTCATAGAATGCATAGACATCCATTGAAAAGGAGTAAACGGCTTGGGGATAAATGGGTTAACACTCAAAGTTAGCTTACCTTTACTGCCCAAAAATTCCATATAATTTTTTACATTTTCTGCCAGAGTGATAATTTCTTCAATATCCTTCTGTTCTTCAAAAGGTAAACCGATCATAATATATAAACGGATATGAGGTATTCCTGCATCAATAGCCATCTTGATTGCATCATATAAATGTTCATCAGTTATACTCTTATTTATGATGCGACGAAGCCTTAAACTTGCCGCCTCAGGTGCCAGTGTAATTGTTTTATGCTTACTCAAAGCCAAGGCTTGTACGAGGCCCTCAGTCAATGAATCTGCTCTTAGTGAAGCCACCGACATATACATGCCCTGACTGAGCACTGCTTGACATAATGCATCAATATCAGGATAATCCGAAATAGCTGCTCCCATTAATCCAACTTTATTGCGAACTTCCTTAGCTTTAGCGATAGCGACTTTCAAATTATCTAATGATCGAACTCTAGGATTACGGAAACAATACCCAGCCATACAAAACCGACAATGCCGTCCACACCCTCTTGCCACTTCAATGAGAAACATGTCTCTAAATTCGGTATCAGAAGTTACAATAACAGTTTGTGCTTCATACTTATCCAAGTCAGCAACAAAACGCCGCTTTACTTTCTCCGGTACGCCATCGATATGCTTAATAGTATTGATCGTACCATCATCATTATAGTCTGGTTTATAAAAACAAGGTACATATACACCGTTAATCTGAGCCAATTTAAGCAATATTTCCCGACGGGAAAGCCCCATATCCCGCCCCAGATAATAACTATCTAAAATATCATGTATTACTTCTTCCCCTTCGCCAATGATACAAAGATCCACAAAATCAGCTAATGGTTCAGGATTAAAAGTAGCGCATGGACCCCCTATCATAATTAAAGGATCTGTTTCTGTGCGTTCAGCAGCAAGTAGTGGAACTTTTCCCAAGGATAAAATCTGCAATACGTTAAAATAATCCATCTCAAAGGTTAGTGCAAAGCCAATTAAAGGGAATTCATATAAGGGGCGCTGAGTTTCAATGGTCATAAGAGGTGTATTTGTACGAATATACTCTAGTTCCGTCTTTTTATCCGGTAGAAATAGCCGTTCACAAGCAGTATCGTTTCGGTTATTAATTTGCTGATAAATAATCTGAAATCCTAAATTAGACATACCTACATGATATGTATTGGGATAAACTAAGGCAAAACCTCGCCGCGAGCCAGGAGCAAAAACTTTTGCACCCTGTTCTTGATCCATGATTGTTTGCAATTTTTCTTTTAAATGCCAAGTCAATAATATCACTCCATATACTAGCTTTCTTGAAAGTCTAATTATATTACGTATGTGCCACCCGTTGTTCTAATTCTTCATGTTTAGCATGATTAAAGCGGTCAGCTGTACTTAAGTAACCTGTGATGCGCCTAATCCGCCGGATAGCTGATCCATCACATACCGGACAATGATCATTATCTATAACCCCAATGTAACCACAGCCCTCACAAAAATCTACGGGGAAATTTATTCCTGCATATCCAATATCACTTTCACCCATGTATCGAATAATATCTTCTACAACATCAAGATTATTAATTGGTGGTGCTGTAAATTCAACATAACTGATATGGCCACCATTGGTATATTTATGATAAATAGCTTCAATACCAATCTTATCATGCATACCGATTTGATAATTCACAGGCACATGAAAAGAATTGGTGTAGTATTCTTTATCTGTTACACCTGGAATTAAACCATACTCACTACAATCCATTTTCACAAAACGTCCTGCCAAACCTTCTGCGGGAGTAGCAAGCAAAGTAAAATTAAGCTTATATTTATCTGCAGCTCGATCTGCTTTATTGCGCATAAAAGCGACAATTTCTTCCCCCAATATTTGGGATTCTTCATTTTCACCATGATGGTAACCGGTCAAGGCAACAAGTGTCTCAGCCAAGCCAATAAAGCCGATGGACAGCGTTCCATGTTTTATGACTTCTCCAATAGTATCATTAGGCGCTAACTTATCTGAATCCAAATATAAACCTTGCCCCATTAAAAACGGCATATCCTTCACTTTTAGGTTAGCTTGTACCCCATAACGATGAAATAATTGCTCACAAATCAAATCAACAAGATCGGATAAACTTTGATAAAATTTCATTAAATTACGTTCGGCTTTAATCGCAAGTCTCGGTAAATTAATAGTTGTAAAACTTAAATTGCCCCGCCCTTCAGTTACCTCATCACCACACTTATTCGCCATCACTCTAGTGCAACACCCCATATAGGCAACTTGATCATCATATAACTTATTAAAGGATGAATCCATAAAGCTAAAAGTAGGATTAAGCCGCTGGGAAGCTACACGAATTGCCAACTGAAACAAATCATAATTAGGGTCACCAGAGTTTAGATTAATACCCGCTTTAACCCGAAAAATAATATTAGGGAAAATAGGATTTTCACCACGGCCTAAGCCTTTTTCATACGCCAATAAGAGGTTTTTAGTCACCTTACGCCCTGCAGTGGTAGTATCTGTCCCAATATTAAGACAAGAAAAAGGAACTTGTGCACCTGCTCTACTATGCATTGAATTCAGATTATAGATGAAAGCTTCCATAGCCTGATAAACTTCTGCTTCATTGACTTTTTCCATAAAGGTTGCCATATCCCGATCAAAAAAAGCAAAAGATTGTCCACCATGCATATCATTTTGGGAACTTTGCATAATAATAGCAGCTAATGCAGCAGCCGATGACGGGCGCTTAGGTGGCCGAATATAACCATGCCCATTATTAAAACCATTTTTTAACAATTTCCCTAAAGGGATTTGTATACAAGTTAACGTTTTACCGTAAAAATCCAAATTATGAATATGAATATCCCCTTTGATATGAGCTGTCGCCATATGTTCGGGAATCAATCGATTCAAATAATATGCTTTACTAGCAGCACTCGCTATTTGTAACATTTTTGCCGAAGGTGAATTAGATATATTGGCCTTTTCCCGACTGGCTTCTACCAATATTTCAGCAACTGCATCCATCAGATAAGATTGAGCATCACGCATACGGGTTCGTTTATCTCTGTACAGAATATATGCCTTCGCTGTTTTTGCATGTCCTTTTTCAATAAGTATTTTCTCAACGGCATCTTGTACTTCTTCCACCCCATACATACCACCGCTGTATTCTTGCTTCAATAGTCTTAAAACATCTAATGTTAATTCCATAGCCAGCTGTTTATCTGCCCCACCAACTGCTTTAGCGGCTTTAAAAATGGCCTCAGTTATTTTGTTTTCATCAAATGTAACTTCACGTCCATCTCTTTTTTTAATTTTCATAAACATCAATTCCTCATTTCACATAATTTCAACTTGGTCTATTTTTCATCAATCATTATAATTTTTGCATAAGCTTATATTAATATCTATAATTTGAGATATCCAGAAGTATGGCTCGTTTATTCTATCATACTATTATCAGCAGTTAATAGCTCAAAATACTACATACTATAGTTTATTAATTATTCTACGTCATATGTTGTGCATTTCCTGCTAAAATTAAAAAATAAAACTAAAAGAACTCTAACCGTAAAAGTTAAAGACTTTTAGTCAATCCCCCAAATATGTATTCCCAATTCATCTAATAAATTAATAGCCTCTTTAATTTTAAGGTCTGATGTACAATCGGCAACATTTTTTATGATATTAAGTATTATTTACAACTTCCTTCTATATATACAAGGAAAACCATCCATAAATAAACTGATAAATCATAAAACATCTGACTTTTAGTGTTATTACCAGTTTGATGGGTGGTTAATGCTGAGTAGAAAAAATCGCCCAATAAGAGCAACTTTCCTTTAATGTTCTACATTGATCATCTAGACTAATGTATCTTATATAATTTAACTAAATTTTAAATTTACTAACAGCTTCTCGAAGATCCATCGCCAGATGAGCCAGCGCTTGACTGGATGAGGCGATTTCTTCCATGGATGCCGATTGTTCCTCCGTTGCAGCGGATACTGATTGTGCTTCTCCAGATGCCTTTTTGCTTAGTTCATCGATTTGTTTCACTGATTCAACAATTTGCTGGCTGCCGCTAGCCATCTGCTCTATAGCGACAGATATTTCTTTAGTTTGACAAGATACTCTGGTTACCACATTCGCGATTTCATGGAATATTTTACCAGATTCATTGACAACTTCTGCTCCCAGCTTGACTTCACGAGTGCCATCGTTCATGGCTTCTACGGCTCTGTCAGTATCACCCTGAATTTCGCTAATCAATGTGGCGATTTGTTTGGCGGCATCTTGTGATTGTTCCGCAAGTTTGCGGACTTCTTCCGCGACAACGGCAAATCCTCGTCCTTGTTCTCCTGCCCGGGCAGCCTCAATAGCGGCATTTAAAGCCAGTAAGTTAGTTTGACCAGCAATCCCTGAGATAGTATCTACAATCTGTCCAATTTCTTTAGACCGTTCACCTAATTTGCTCACTACCTGTGCAGAAGTGGAAACAGTCTGTTCAATAGAAGCCATCTGATTTACCGCTTTAGTCACCGACTTATTTCCTTCCTTTGCCTTATCAGCTGCCTGGGCTGTTTGCCCGGCTACTTCATTAGCGTTGGTAGCAACTTGCTGTATACTAAATGACATCTGTTGCACTACCGCAGATGTGTTATCGGCTACACATAATTGTTCCTCTGCACCGTTTGCGACATCAGTAATAGACTCGGCAACTTGATTAGCAGCTTGAGCCGATTGATCGGCGCTAGCAGTTAGTTCCTCCGAAGAGGCTGCCAACTGCTCAGCGGACTCATTAATATGTTTCATCAGTTTACGAAGAGCAGACCGCATGCCTGCTAACGCATCAGCCACTTGACCAATTTCATCTTTTCTAACTACTTTCCGCGGCTTATCTCGAAAATCACCTTCCGCTAATTCTTTACAAAACAATACCATTGCATTTAGGGGAGTTGCTATGATTCTGGTTATGTACCATCCACTCATCCCTAGTATTATAAAAGATATTACCAATATACCTACTGTAATTTGCATAGCTTTTTCGAAGGCTACATGGTTATCAGTATTGGCTTTTTCTGACAAATCGGCGTAATAATCGGAAAGATCGCGTAAATTATCAGTAACTTCAGCGGCTAACGGTTCTACGTTCTTAATATATATTGCGTAGGCTTCTTGATCTTTGTTCTCCATTGATAACTGAATAACTGGTATCCTGGCCTCGCGATACCTTTGTAGAGATGCTTTAGTTTTATCCAGCAGTGCCGTCCCTCGGGAATCTAAATGATGTTTTTCAACTTCCATAAGATTTCTATTAAATTTATCCACTCTATCATCAATCGTCTGTTTTATCTCTTGGCTTTTTTTATCATCAGTTGTGAGCATCAATGCAAGTATTGAGGTATTCACTCTATTAACATATGAACGGTTTTCATTTAAAAGTTTAACCGGTACCAATCGCTCTACGTACATAATATTCATCTCTGCATTTGATTGTTGAAGATAATAATACCCTGTATACCCAATAATACCTGTAGATAGCAATGATATAATAATTAGAATACTTAATTTAAGGCTTACTTTCATATCGTTAAACAAATTCATCTAATTCTCTCCTTTTTTTTTAAGTTTCGACATATTCTATCATTTTCCTTCTTTACCTAAATAGACATATTTTCGTGCAAATATACTTTCTTATTGCATATCCTACGGGTATACCGTATACCTAGACCGCCACCTTTACGATAATTTCCCCTAGACTCCCAGCAATAGTTTCAGGTCATTGACATCACGCTTGGCAAGATCGCAAATGGTATATATAGCACGATTCTCAAATTTCTGCATGGTTGAATAGTCAACATATAATAGTTCACCTACTGGTAATGGCCACGCATTCGTTTCCGAATTATATCTGCAATTTATAGCCCATTCCCAAACATTTTCTCTATCCCACAAACGTCCACCCACGTCTCATCAATTCCGAATAGTTCAATATTATCGGTATAATCTGAGTATATTGCCCGTTGCATAATAGAATCTCCATAATTTTTTAAAGCCATTACCAAGTTCACAATGACCTGATAGTACTTCAATCAACAATGCCAACAATCCCTAAATTGCATAGCTCAATAACCATGAGTAAATACTACAGTCAGGAGGTGATTATATGACGCAGCAACAATCCAATGACTCGCAACAACAACAACAAAGAAGAAGTGCAGAAGAAAAAAAACAGGATATACAAAACGCTGAATATATCGCTCGCGTAGGTCAACCAAATCACCCAAATACTTAAATTCAAGCCACTACCATGTCGCAATGACCTGATAGTGGCTTTTGTGGATGAATTAAATACATAAATATTGAAAAGAAATATATGAGAAAGCTAACAGTAACATTATTATTAGTTTGTTGTCTCACTATGACGATCAGTGGAATAGCATTCGCTAGTCCAGATAATACTCCAGCGATTACTCAGACAGAGAAAAAGCATAAGAGTTTTGGAGTCAAAAATGGGACTTTATTATCTATCATTAATAAGCTTTTCATCACTTCCCCCCAATAAAAAATAAAAACCATCAGATACTTGTCTGCTGGAAAAATTTAAATTTTTCTATTCTAATTTTCCATAATGAAGCATATATTTTATAAGGGCAGAATTCGGCATCTGCCCTTATCCGAATATGGGAGGTGATTCCTAATGCGTATTGAGACGAAGCATTTTACACTAATCGTCTCAGATTGGATACTTCTAATCCTGCTACGCATTATCACTGAATTATTCACTTAGTTGCTCCCATTATTCCACTCTGAGCGTCCTTGTTCGCGCAAGGGCGCTCAATGCTTTATTTTATTCTTTCTCTATTTAATTTAGAACTTTTTTACCTCCGCTCATAATAAAAAATATAGCCCATCAACGCTTACTGAAGTTGAATTTTTAATAAATTTATGAGGATCTCAGATTAATATTCTGATGAACAATAGGGGCATCCTTGACTTAGTAAGAGTTTCGCACCAGAATCGTAATTAGTATGATACATATTAATTCACCCTAATTCATCTTTAATATTTTAAATTTAAAAGATAACTATAATAATGCAGTCTAATCTTTTCCTCACCTTTTTGTTCATACGAGCATCTTACTTTAATCCATTAAGCTCATTTCCTAGTATGCAACTTTTTCATTTATTTTTGGCATCCTATATTATGAAGGAGATGTTGTAATGGTTGAAAACAGAGATTTGAAAGCAACTCCCGGCATACCTGATGAAAATAGAGTTGTCGGAGAAATCCCAATGAAGAAAGCCGAGTACTATGGTTATTTTGATCCAGAACCTAGTACAAAAGAAATTATCCATCAGATCGAGATCGCTGTTAATGATTCTGCAACTAAGAAAAAAGCGAAAGGTAAATCCAATTGCCCCCCCCCCACACAGTCTAGCATTTAAGATCAAGATAAGGATCGGTTCTGATACGAAATTATCACAAAGTTAAAAATCGCCCGATATTTCACAGGACTATCAGACTGCGATAACCATATTTAGATTAAAGGACTCAATCTCAAAAAGGGCAGATTGAAATTTTTCGATCTGCCCTTTTCTAATCATATGCAAAATTTGAAGCGATGTTATAATTTTACCCTAATTTTGAAAATAGAAGTGAGATCTGTCACATTTTATATGAAAACATTTCCATCCCAAGATTGTACTGTTTTATGTCCACTCTAACGTTTTGCCCCAGTTTAATTCACTAAGGGTATCATTTTCTTTTATCCAACCACACAAATATACGAAACCTTCTATAATTTCGTGTATTTATGTATTTTTTCGTGTAATAATTATAGTACATTTGCATGAATCCTCTCTACTCCCCAACACCCCTAATGAGAAAAATCGCTCAGACCAAAGTTTAAGTAAACATAAAACACACATATAAAATCACCCTAAAACCCACAAAGCCTTTGAAATTAGGCTACCGTCGCTGTATAAACGCCACACACTCCGCATGTATTGCGATAGGCAATTTATACCATTAATGCACCTTTTCCTTCTAAGAAAATCTTGTAAAGACCTAGCTTTATATCTGCAAAAGCCTAGCGATATTTCCACCTAAGACCTGCTCTAAAACAAATGAGTCTTTTACCATCTGCTCTATGATCATTTTGGCTGTTAGCGGCAAAGAATAGGGCGCATCCGAACTAAAAAAGGCTCTCTCAGGATATTCATTAATTGCAAAAGAAGGAGCTATCGTAGTAGGGGTTGCGGATAAGTCCAAATATGCGTTTGGTATATCTCTAATTGCTTTCAACGTATCTAGCCAGTGCATCCCGCCAAGATGTCCTATTATCGTCGGAACCGTAGGATACCGCTTTGCTAAAATCAATAGTTCCTTAATATCTTTAAAATTTAATGGAATAAAGGTATGCACCCACAAAGGTAAATTCCCCAATTCCCTTGAAGCGCTAAACACTGCTTCAAGCTCAGGTACCTTTCCTGAACCTGGGGTTAATTCCCCTATCCCCCGAAAACCATTGGCTATAATATATTTCTCTATCCAAGTTAGATTTTCATCATAAGATAAACCGAATGGAATAGAACCAAAACCAATATATTTTTCAGGGTGTGCTTTAACGACTTGAGCAAGTTCCTCAATCGCATGGACTCTTTCATCTATTGGATTTTTTACTCCGTTCAGAATCTCATATAATTTATTCAATTCTTCTTCGAAGGTCTCGATGGTGGTGGTGGTTTCTGGATGTATTGTGGAAGTAAAAAGAATAGTGCGATCAATCTTAGCTTCTGCCATCATTTCTAGTTGCCGCTCTGCTGGAAGTATAACATGGGCGTGACTATCAATAATCATAACAAATTCCCCCTCATTTCCTGTCTTACTATCAACGCCAGATACCTATTGTTTATTCACTCTCGATAATTCTCTCTTGTAGTCGCAATTGAATAGTACGTAGTATTTCCAATTGCTCATTTACTTGATCTAATTTAGCTTTATATAGCTTATGCACTTCCTTGCATAAAGGTCGGTCATTTTCTGGCGAAATCGGACAATCAATGATTTGTGCAATGTTTTCCGTCGTAAGTCCTAAGCTGAGATATAATTGAATTGTTTTTCTCTTCCAATTGCGTTATCATCATAGTCGCGATAGCCATTTGCTAAACGTCTAGCATAAACTAGCCCTTTCGATTCATAATGCCTTATCGACCGTATACTCGCACCTGTTCGATCCGATAACTCTCTAATCAACACTCCAATAACCTCTTTCTGACGTCTATAATTACATTATAAAATATGACATCTATGTTATAGTCAAGCACATTATATATAGTAAATCATATTATTTTGCCTATTATCTCTCCTACCTATGCTTAGGCTTACGTTTTCCCTGTCTACCCCAAGGCTGGATAATGGCGGATAGCTAAGCCTTACCATACAAGAATCCCACCCGTTATACATGAATGTACTTAATGACGCACCGAGTCGTGACCTTGAAAATTCACTTATTGTATTACAACATACTCCATTTTAAACACGCACTCAAATCTTAAACTTGTCTATAGCTAATTGCAATTCTTCTGCCATTCTGGACAACGCCTGACTGGAAGATGCGATTTCTTCCATGGATGCAGACTGTTCTTCGGTAGCTGCCGATACAGTCTGTGTTTGCCCCACTGTACTCTTACTGACTGTAGCTATCTCTTGAACAGATGAAACAATCTGCTGACTTCCACCAGCCATTTGCTGAACAGTTGCAGAAATATCCTCTACTTGCGAAGACACCGTATTAACAAGTTCTACTATTTCCACAAAAGTCTTTCCGGCAGCGTTTACAACTTCCGTCCCCATCTTTACGTCTTGTACACCAGTATCCATAGCCACTACCGCTTTCTCGGTATCATTTCTGATTTCGCCAATAAGTGACGATATCTTCTTCGCCGCTTCCTGAGACTGTTCAGCTAATTTGCGCACTTCCTCAGCTACCACAGCAAAACCTCTTCCCTGCTCCCCAGCTCGCGCTGCTTCAATTGCTGCATTGAGAGCCAATAAGTTGGTTTGCCCGGCTATACCGGAAATAGCCTCAACAATTTGGCCGATTTCCTGGGAACGTTCATTTAATTTGCCAACCGCACTAGCTACAATTAATGAAGATTGTTCAATTGCTACCATTTGACTAACGGCCTGACTTACAATCTCACTACCATATTTTGCCGTTTTAAAAGTTTTGTCTGATACACCAGCCACTGTATTGGCATTGGCCGCAGCTTGCTGCATTCCTGCTGACATTTGCTGAACCGCAACTGATGCTCCATTGGCGGCAGTCATTTGCACATCAGCTCCCCTCGCCACTTCTACTATCGACATTGCAACCTGATTGGCAGCCTGAGCAGATTGTTCCGCACTGGCTGTAAGTTGCTCTGAAGATGCCGCCAAGTTTTGTGCAGACGCAGCGATCTTCTTAAGAATATCGTTTAAGCTACTCAACATTTTATCCATTGCTCGCGCCAAATCGCCGACTTCATCCTTAGTCCGCAAAAACTGCTCAGGAACTTTAAAACTAAAATCACCTTCGGCCATCTTATCTAAATCGCCAACTGCTAACTTAAGTGGTATAGTCACTGACCTGGTAATGATAACCGACGTGCCAATGCCAATGACAAAAGCAATCACTGTCATTATCAGCAACGTCTTATTCGCCTTGTTCCCAGCATTTTGCGCCATATCAAAACTATCGTTAATTTGCTTTTCCCTGAACTTAAGGTATTCGTCTAATTTTTTACGGGTCTCAGCGGCTGCTGGAGCCAATTCATTACTCATTACCACAATCGCTTCGTCCACTTTTCCAGCTCTTCTAAGTGGTACTATTTTTTCTATTACAATTTTTTGATATTTATCATCCATTTCCTTTGCCTCTTGTGCAAATTGTTTCCCCTTCGCACTTATTGCCTTGTCTATTAGCTCCTTGATAATTACATCATCCTCTTTGTCTAAATTATTGTAATCATCTAAAAATGAATCTTTTCCAGTAAGAATAAATCCACGTATAGCAGCCACTTTTAACCCGTTGTTTTTCACTAAACCATTGGTCTTTTGCAGTAATACCAAACCTTTTTCCTGTAAATCATCACTGGTATTATTCATTTCATTAATTAAATACACACCAATACCACTGGAAATAATCATAACTACTAACACAATTAGAAATCCCGCTGTGATTTTAGCACCAATTTTCATTTAAACTCCTCCTTGATATACTTTCTTCATCCCTATAAATTAAATATACTGCTAAAATACAACATGTATTGACAAAATTCCTTCTTTTCAGAAAATTCCCTTACTTAATTCAGCTTGTGCGAAATAAATATCCAATACTTTAAAGGACATATATCGTGATAACGAACATACTGGAAGCATAAAGTGACAAAAGCACATATGTAATAGATCTAGTGGAACCAGCAACGAACGGTATGTAATTTCTTCCTGCCCCCTCATTCTACAAGTATGAGTCTCTTCAGGCGGCATACCAAAAACATATCTCCTTTGTAGCTCTAATAGTTTTAAAAAATTCATTTTTCATTTCTAGTCGCTTGATCCGCATATTCAAATAATATTCTTTAGTCATTAGTCGTACCCTAGCTCTACTGGTAGAGGTCTTACCTCGTCATTCGTCTAATCCAGACTCACCGCTGAATCGATAATCCTTGACCCAATGTCTTATCATATCAACCCCCCCCTAAAGTAGCTTTTAAGACTATTATCTAGCCATGTCTACTTTAGAGGGTGTACTCATTTCTTCAACCTGTCTCTTATATAATCATATGCGTGGCTTCAATTCCACAAATTACTTTCATAGCAGTTTCAAAACTTTCACTCCCTAGCATTGGCTTGACCTTTCATTTAATAAACCAATGATCTTGTCCAATAATATAGTCTAAGTATTTTACTTTTCAGTACCATTATCTTTACCTCAAATTTTAGTTTTGTATAAGATTATATCATTGTTTTATATTGTATATTTCCTGTTGAAATTAAGAAATAAAACTAAAAGATCTCTAACCTTAAAAAGTTAAAGACCTTTAGTCAATCCCCAAAATATGTACTTCTAATTCATCTATTAGATGAATTATTGTGTCTGCTTTTAGATCATCACAAAGTATACCTCTTTCTAGTTCCAGGAAAAGTCAACTAAGATTTGGCGTAAGCAAGTTGTTTTTATTTATCCAATTGTTTTAGATCAGCAAAAGTTGTTGTCTCTACCAGAATAACATCAAAGCCAATTTTGCTAATTTTTTCCCACGGAATTATAACATCTTCATTACGCCCAAACAACCCAAGAAATCTACCATTTCCAGGTACTACAATTGAAGTCAATTTACCGCTTTCAACATCAATTTCAATATCAGTTATAGCCCCTAATCTTTTACCATCAATAATATTAATAACCTCTTTAACCTTAAGATCTGAAGTTTTCAACATTTCCCTTACCTCCTAGCTACTCTGCTTGTTCCATATATTATATGAAGGTAGGTCATAAATGTGTCAACTAATAATTTTTTTAGTTTTTACTTTGTCTCCATAGTTCAGCAATCTTGGATTTAAATTCAACCTTTATATCCTGCTGTCCGCTGTTTTCTCCAGGGCCTTTTGCCGGTATTGCAGCCACATTTGTAAGATCAACGAAACAAAGGGGGGGAAATAATACGCACCACCAATTACTCCCTTCAGCACTTCCTATTAATACACGTAGCGCCTCATATTTACCAGCTGGCAGTACCAAACTACCATATGATTTTATCGGAAAGTCAAACATTCCAATCTGTACCTCTACTGGATAATCAGCACCATTCATAACCACTACTTGTTTGGCTATATCAATAAGCTTATCCTTCTGCTCTAAAACAATCTGCTTAGCTGCCGCTTTCGTGGTAACATGTTCTAAATAAGGCGCTAAATAATCGATCATGGCATCGCGAACTTTTAGTTTTAACTGTTGATCTTCCACCCTATCACTATTAGCCAATACATGTAACCGAATCAAATCTTCATTTCCACATGAAACAGGTAAATTTTCTTGACCTTGATAGATCAAAAAAGACCAACCAACAATAATAAATAATACGATACCTAACAAACCACATTCCCATAATAACTTTCTCCTCATCCCATCTTCCCCTTAACTATATATATTTACGCATATGCCCTAAGGCGGCTTTTTCTAAGCGAGAAACTTGTGCCTGGGATATACCTATTTCATCAGCTACTTCCATTTGTGTTTTCCCTTCAAAAAACCGTAAATTAAGTATATGTTTTTCTCGATCATTTAATCTATACAAAGCATCTTTAATTGCTACACCTTCTAACCAATTAAAATCTAAATGTTTATTATCACTTATTTGGTCCATAACAAAAATCGGATCTCCACCATCATGATAAATAGGTTCAAATAAGGATATTGGTTCTTGAATGGCATCAAGGGCAAATACTATTTCCTCACGTTGCATTTTAAGTTCATTAGCGATTTCAGCAATTGAAGGCTCACGCGAGTGTCTGCAAACAAGGGAATCCCGAACCTGCAAAGCTTTATAGGCAATATCACGCATAGACCGACTCACTCTAATAGGATTGTTATCTCTTAAATACCGCCGTATCTCACCAATGATCATAGGCACAGCATACGTGGAAAATTTAACATTTTGTGAAAGATCAAAATTATCTATAGCTTTCATGAGCCCAATACAACCAACCTGGAATAAATCATCTACATATTCACCACGATTATTAAATCTTTGAATTACGCTAAGAACCAACCGCAAATTCCCATATATTAATTGTTCCCGAACTGATAATTCACCATTTTGCAATACCACAAATAATTCACGCATTTTAATAGCGGAAAGCACCGGGAGTTTTGCTGTATTTACACCACAAATTTCTACCTTATTTATAATCATTTTAATTCCTCCCATTAGTTTCCATAATATTAAAAGACTATTACCGTACATGAGCATTATTACCACGGTTAGCAAATTTTATTCATAATAACCACAAATCAAGTAGCATGTTGAAGCGTTAAGGATATGGACCTAATGCGAACTATGAGAAGCACTATCCACTGTAGACACATTAGTTCTGATAAGAAAAGCCTTAGTCGTTCTTGCTTGAAATCAATAAAATATACTTTGTACTTTCATAAAAAAAGACTCGGTTTTAGCCAAGTCTTAAAAATATTACTCAATCCATACAAGTGATCGCTTTACACAATCTCGTAATAATCCTTTTATAAAAACGAATAAGGCAAAACAGGAAACTAATTATTTACCTGTTTATAAGAATATTTTGTAATTTAGATTTTTGTTAAATCATATTTTCCTTTTCCCATTTCCCTTCCTTTAATTAATAAGCTCCTTCTAACTTTCATATATTTACCATTATAAATATTCAGTTATATAAATTCTGTCTTAATCTCGATTATTCATGTAAATTCCAAAATTCGCCGCAACACCAATAGCATCAAGTGTTAAACGGTCTATAACATTTGAACTTACCGCGGTTATGTGGACACGATGAACTCGTGATACAATAAAATCATGGGGGTGTCCAAGATGAGAACATTTGATAAAGAATATAAAGCGATG
>JAGFZX010000002.1 GCA_017889585.1 Bacillota bacterium | reverse complement strand
CCAAATTCATCAGCAATTTCAGCCAATGAGAAATCATTCAAGTAATGCATCTCTAGAGTAAGACTTTGCTTATCAGTCAATAATGAACCATAAAAATCAAACAATATGACAATACGCAAAACTTTGTCTAACATGTGCTACCACCTTTTCATGAGCAGGACAATTACTTTACTGTCATAGTATACGCAAAAATTATAAGGTTGTCAAGTGTTTTTACTTGTCACCAAATAATGCTTGCACAAAATCCTGAGGTACAAATGGGCGCAAATCACTAGCAGCTTCCCCTACCCCAATCCATTTGACTGGTAAATTCAGTTCAGCTTTAATAGCGATCACCACACCCCCTTTCGCTGTACCATCAAGTTTAGTAAGTACAAGACCTGATAACTCGGCTACGTCGCCAAAGACTTTCGCCTGATTAACGGCATTTTGCCCGGTAGTTGCATCAAGCACTAGTAATGTCTCATGAGGAGCGCCAGGAATTTCACGACTGATTACGCGTCTTATTTTTTTGAGTTCTTCCATTAAATTAGATTTGGTATGTAACCTGCCAGCTGTATCTATAATGAGCAGATCGACTTTTTTCGATTTGGCTGACGCTGCGGCATCAAAGGCTACAGCTGCTGGATCAGATCCTTCACTATGTTTAATGACTTCAGCACCAGCCCTTTCTCCCCAGATTTCTAATTGGTCAATAGCCGCCGCCCGAAAGGTATCTGCTGCCGCGAGCATCACTTTTAAGCCTTGTTCATGATAATACTTAGCTAATTTGCCGATGGTGGTGGTTTTACCCACACCATTGACGCCAACAACCATAATGACAGTAGGACCACTGACCGCCATTGTTGTCTCAGCTACATCTTCTGAAAGCATTCCACTGATTTTAGTATGTAAAAATGGTTTTAAGTCTTCAGGACCGTTTATTTCTTTATTTTTAATACCTTTTTTAATATCAGCCATCAATTTAGTCGTGGTTTGTATACCAACATCTGCCGACAATAAAACTGCTTCCAAATCATCGAGAAATTCATCATCAATCGTCGCATAACCAACCACAAGCTGTTCAATTTTCTCAGTAAAGCTTTTCCTAGTTTTTTCCAATCCCGCTTTTAATTTATCAAAAAATCCCATAATATAATTCCTCCAATATTTATAATTATCCTGTTTTATCCATTAATTTAACCGAAATCACTCGGGAAACCCCTGATTGCTCCATTGTTACTCCATATATAATTGTAGCTACTTCCATTGTTCCTTTGCGATGGGTAACAACAATGAACTGGGTATGCTGAGCATAATCACGCAAAAAATCACTCAATCGGTTTACATTCGCTTCATCTAATGAGGCATCAATCTCATCCACCACAATAAACGGAGCCGGCCGATAGGTCAAAAAGGCAAATAATAATGCTATTACTGTCAGTGTTCGCTCTCCACCTGATAATAATACTAGGTTTTGCAGTTTTTTGCCTGGCGGTTGTGCAATAATCTCGATTCCTGTACTGAGCATGTTTTCAGGGTCAATCAACTTAAGTTGAGCGTTTCCACCACCAAATAAACGAACAAAAATATCGCTAAAATATTCATTAATTTTTGTAAATGCTGATGTAAATTTTACGGACATGGTCTTATCAATATCGGTGATAATAGATGACAAATATTCTTTGGCATCTATTAAATCCTGATATTGTTTTTGTAAAAAATCATATCTTGACTGCAAGCTAGTATACTCGGCAAGTGCTGCATGATTTACCGGACCTAGAGCGGCAATTTCTCCTTCTAACTCGCGAGCAAGCTTAGAGAGATTCTCCATACTGTCATCACGGCAAAGAGTCTTGGCCTCTTCTCTGGTTAGAGAAAAATGCTGAGTAAGCTTTTCAAGAGCGTGGGTAACTTCATAGGTATATTTTGTTGCCATCAATTCTATCTCGTGTAGACGGGTTTGGACTTCATGAGACTTACGCCGTAATTCTTTCAATTCTTTTTCTAGTTGTTGTAACTCTGATAAAACATTTAACTTTATTGCATATTGGGCCTTAGAGCGTTGTTCATAGTTGGCTTTTTGTTCAGTTAGATTAGCGTGTTGATCAGTTGCCTCAGCTAACTCCTGAGTCGTTTGGGCTATCTGCGATGCCAACTCATTACTTTCTGCTGATAAATGTTCTAATTGCTGCTCTATCAATTGTTTCGATTGCTCATATTGCTGGCAATTAGCGGTAATCCCAGTTATTTCTTGCTGAGCGGCAGTCAAATCAATTTTAATATCAGTGATACTTGTTTGTAATAATTCTTTAGCCTGTTGCAATTCTTCAAATTTTTCTTGCCAAATAGTCAGGCTCTGTTGATGTTCATTATCCCGATTCTCTAATTGGGCAATTGTTATTTTGGCCTTAGCTAAAGCTGCAGTTAGTTGTTGTTCCTCATGTATACAGTTAGTTCTAGCCTCATTTATGGTATCGAGTGCTAAGTTCAACCGTTTTATATCGAGTTGCATTTTTTCAGTATGAACCGCGATTTCAGCTTGACGAACTTCAATCTGTTGACGTTTTTGCTGAATAATAGATACTTCTTGTTCGATATTTAGGAGCTCCGCTCTCAGAGTGTCTACCTGCTGCTGTACCTGAGCTAATATAATCTTCAGCTCATCTATCTTTAGTGTAATAGTTGCTAATGTATTACTACGACTCAGAAAACTGCTATCCCGTTTGTTGGTACTACCGCCTGTCATGGATCCTCCTGGATTTAATAGTTCCCCTTCTAGAGTAACTATTTTTACGGAAAATCCCTGTTGTTTGGCAATGCGCAGCCCAATATCAATATTCTCTACAATAATAGTCCGACCTAATAAATATTCTATAACAGGGCGATAACGTGACTCTGAAATGACAAGATCAGCTGCAAATCCCAAGGCTCCTGGAGCTCTAGCCCCAGCTATTTCCCCATCCCGTGGTCTTAAGGGTTTAATAGTATCTAAGGGGAGAAAAGTAGCTCGTCCCAAATTTTTAGTTTTCAAAAAGGCCATAGCCTGTTTGGCAATCTCGGCATTTTCCGTAATAATGTGCTGCATGGCACCGCCTAAGGCAATTTCGACAGCTGTAACATATTTGTCAGGCACTGTTAAAATTTGAGCTACTGCGCCACAAATGCCACTATGCCAACTGGCATCACTTTTTAATACACTTTTGATGCCACGGGCAAAGCCTTCATATTCAGTTTGCATGCTTGATAGTATTTTAAACCGTGAATTTAATTCATCTATTTGAGTCAACAACTGTTTTTCTTGCCGCGAAATGTGCTGTAGGTTTTGTTCCTTAGCTTGTTTACTGATGTTCAGGTCATTATTTTCACTATATAGTCTAGATAAGGTAGTTTTTACGACTTGCTGTTCGCTAACAATATTGTTATATGCTGCTTCAATATGAGTTAGTTGATTGCTATATTCCTGAAATTCTTGATCAAAATTATTTTGACGGACTTCTATATTGGATAAATCACGTTCAATTGTCGCCACTGTATTGCGTTCTCCAACAATTTCATGCAAATACGCGAAAGTCTTTTCTTGGTTGGCTTCGAGCTGTTTCTGGGTTTGTCCAATATCTGTCATTATCTTCTGATATAATAAATTTTTGTCCTCTAACAATGTATTCAGATTTTCAGCAATGATTTGTTTAGCAGCAAGAGCGTTATGTACTGCACTCATTTTTTGTTCGAGCTCATTTTTTTGTTTTCCAATACGAACATGTTCATCATTGGTGCGTTCTTGACTACGCTGTCCATATGTAATTCGTTCTTTGAGTACTCCGTATTTGCCGCGAATTCTTTCTATTTCTGTTTCAGTCTGATTAATAGAATTGGTATAAGAAGTAAGTTGTTCGTCTACTTGTATTAACTGTGTTGTTGCTTTTATTTTTTCATTGTCTTTTAAACTTATATTGACACTGATAGTCACTTCCTGTTCTGTCAGATGGTTTTTTTGCAACATAGCGCTTTCTACCATTTTTTCCGATTTTTCTAGGATGTTTAAGAGCAGTGTTACTTGGCAAGCAGTTAATTCTGACTGTAGTTTGTTATACTTTGTAGTGCGCTGGGCACTTTCAGCGAGGGGAACAAGCTGACCCTCGATTTCATTTGTTATATCTGAGACCCGGATAAGATTCTGGGTTGTATCTTCTAGTTTACGCAATGCATCCTTTTTACGTTGTTTATATTTCGTAATACCAGCAGATTCTTCAAATATTAAACGACGATCTTCAGGTTTACTATTTAATATTTCATCAACTTTATTTTGGCCGATAACACTCATAGCATCACGACCAAGTCCTGTATCCGCTAATAATTCATAAATATCTTTCAAGCGACAAATTGATTTATTTATAAAATATTCACTATCCCCTGAACGAAATACTCGACGAGTAATAATAACTTCATTAAAATCAAGAGGCAATATGCCATCACTATTATCAAAAGTTAAGGATACTTCGGCTATCCCTAACGCTCTGCGTCCTGAACTTCCGGCAAATATTACATCTTCCATTTTAGTCCCGCGTAGTGTGCGAACACTTTGTTCTCCGAGCACCCAGCGAATGGCATCTGAAATATTACTTTTGCCACTACCATTGGGTCCGACAACAACAGTAATGCCTGGTCCAAATTCTATTTCAGTTTTATCAGCAAAGGATTTAAAACCATAAGCTTCAAGTCTTCGTAATAGCATACTAAATCACCACACATATATTATATATTTTACAGTTTCCTAACTTTTCAAGTTTACCATGTACCCGTAGTTTATACAATAAGCTTATACTTTCTAATGTAGCGCAAAAAACCTGTTTGCATAGCAAACAGGTTTTCTTTTAAAAAATAAAAAACTACCTGGGTTCCACAATGAAACGAATTGCAGTACGTTCTTCACCATCAATGACAATCTCAGAGAAAGCGGGAATAGCAATCAAATTAATACCATTAGGCGCAACAAACCCACGAGCAATAGCAATTGCTTTTATCGATTGATTGACCGCCCCAGCCCCCACTGCCTGTACTTCAGCAGTGCCTCTCTCTCTTAGTACCGCAGCCAAGGCGCCTGCTACAGATTTAGGATTAGATTTTGCAGATACTTTTAGAACATCCATTATGTAACCTCCTTTTGGTATCAGGGCTTACTATGTACTATGCTATATAGTATTCTGTTCTTTTCCTAATAATTCCTTCTTTTACAAATTAAATGTGAAATAACATTTTTTTATTAATAATATAGCATATACTTTGGTACTCAATCATTAACTCATCCAGCTTTTGACCATCTGCCTTCAGGGTTAGATTGCTTATATTATATATGCTGCGTAATTTTTTAATATTACTATTTGACATACCTCTAAGCTTAGAAGTATCACGAGAATGATGATGAATAAGAATACTACTACTTTCTCCGAGTCTAAGGCTTTCAACACAATGAACAAGCATAAGATAAAAAAGATAAGAATCTACCATTTCGCCAAAAGCAGGATGATAGGGTCCCGCCAGGACTACATCACTACTATCTAAGTCCTCAGTTGCTTGTAGCCCTGTGCGAATGACTAGTATGTTATGTTGTGCAAACATTATTTTAAAAAACGCAGCACGAGTGATTCCTGCGGATATATTTAGCGCTGTATAACTCCCATCATAGTACATTTCAGCCAATTTTGTATGGGCAATCACTATTGTCGGATAAATACGCACAAAATCAGGAGCAAGTCTTATTACGCCTCGGGCAGTGATAATCATACTTACCCAATCTTCCTCTGGTAAGCCCGGCATTAATTGAATACCACATCGGAGTCCCATCTTTTTAATAGTATGAACAGCCTGGTCAACATCTGTCGCAGAATGACCTCTAGCACTTGCCTCTAGTACCTTATTGTCAAGAGATTGTACACCGAGTTCAATCGTTGTTACCCCGAATGCAATCAGATTTTGTACAATTGTATCATTGATGCAATCCGGACGAGTAGAAATGCGAATTGCATTAATTTTGCTGCTCTGCAAAGCACTGTATGCGGGTGCTAATAACTCAGACTGAACTTTTATATCAAGAGCAGTGAAACTGCCACCATAAAACGCTACTTCTATATGACGCGTTTCAGTTATTCTTCCTATATGTTCATTAATAATACCTGTTACTTCTTGAGCTGATACCGGTGACATCCTCCCAGTTATTTTTCGCTGATTGCAAAATACACAGGCATGTGTGCAGCCATAATGAGGGATAAAGACCGGAATAATATAATGCTTCATAATTGCCTCCAAATTATAAAACAAGACTTGGCTTATGCCAAGTCTTGAGACGAAGGCAGAAGCCTTAGTCACTTATGATTTTTAATTGAATTAACGCCTGGTTTGCGGCAAGTTGCTCAGCTTCTTTTTTACTCTTACCAAGCCCAATACCTAACTGTTTGGTATTGACGACTACTGCCACTTTAAACATTTTATGATGGTCAGGACCACTTTCCTCAATAATTTCATAGATAATTTTACTGTCGATATTTTTCTGAACGACTTCTTGTAGCAAGGTTTTATAATCTTTAACATATTCGCCGCGTTCAACGACTAATAAATCAGTTTGAAGTTGTTTTAACACAAAGCCAGCAGCAGTTTCAAAACCACTGTCCAGATAAATGGCACCAATAATAGCTTCAAACGAATCTGCTAAAATTGAAGTCCGTTCACGTCCCCCAGAACTGTCCTCGCCTTTTCCTAGAAATAAATATTCACCAATGCCAAGTTTAGCCGAGCAACGAGCTAAACTTGGCTCACATACTACGACAGCTCTAGCCTTAGTCAATTCTCCCTCAGGTAGATTGGCCAATCGGCGAAATAAATATTCACTGACAACTAAATCCAACACAGCATCACCTAGAAATTCTAGGCGTTCATTATGCATAATAGTTGAATTTTTACACTCATTAGCATATGAAGTATGGGTAAGAGCCTGATGCAGTAAATTAATATTAGTAAACTGCACACTCAATTGAGCGGAAAGTTTGCGTAGTGCATCCAGTCTATTCTTATTAAGTATTTCACTCATCATAAACCTAATTTTGATATTTCTTTAATAAAATAGTTGCATTATGTCCACCAAAACCGAAAGAATTGGATAATGCTACATTAACTACTTGCTTACGGGCTGTATTAGGAACATAATCTAAATCCATTTCCTCGTCAGGAGTTTCATAATTGATGGTCGGATGAATCATATCGTTGGCTAATGTTAATGTAGCTGCAATACATTCAATACCACCTGATGCACCGAGCAAATGTCCGGTCATGGATTTAGTGGAACTCACAGCAAGCTTGTACGCATGTGCACCAAATAATGATTTTATTGCTAATGTTTCATTTTTATCATTCATGGGCGTAGATGTACCATGAGCATTAATATAATCAACAGTCTCAGGTTCAATTCCGGCATCATTAAGGGCCATGGCCATGCATTTAGCTGCTTGAGCACCTTGCGGGGCAGGTGCTGTCATATGATAGGCATCGGCATTAAAACCATAACCAATTACTTCTGCATAAATTGCAGCTCCTCTATTGATGGCATGTTCTAATGATTCAAGAATAACAACACCAGACCCCTCGCCCATAACAAAACCATTACGATCTTTATCAAAGGGACGAGAGGCTTTTTCTGGTTCATCATTACGAGTAGATAGAGCTTTCATGGAACAAAAACCAGCCACTGCAATCGGAGAAATAGCCGCTTCAGTGCCACCGGCCACCATTACATCAGCATCCCCGCGCTGGATCACCTTAAATGCATCGCCAATTGCATTCGTACCTGTTGCGCAAGCTGTAACTATACAACTACATGGTCCCTGGAGTCCTAAAGTAATTGAAGTTTGTCCAGCTACCATATTGCCAATCATCATTGGTATAAAAAATGGACTTACACGGCCAGGACCTTTATCTAATAAATTGACAAACTGGTCATGTAAAGTATCCATCCCACCAATACCAGTACCAATCATTGTACCGATGCGTTGACGATCTTCTGCCTCCAAATCAATACCTGCATCTTCAAAAGCCATTTTACTAGCAGCAACAGCAAACTGGGTACATCTATCCATCCGCTTTGCTTCTTTTTTGTCTATATATTGGGCTGGATCAAAGTTCTTAACCTCACCAGCAATCTGTGTAGTATATTGACTTGCATCAAAACGAGTGATTTTACCAACACCTGATACTCCAGCCAAAAGAGCTTGCCAAAATTCATCCTTACCTATTCCTATAGGTGTTACTGCACCTAAGCCTGTTATGACAACTCGTTTTTTCAAACAAACTCACCTCTTGTTAATTTATAGTTTCAACCTCTGCTAGAAGTCTCTTGAATATTTCCTTAACCGATAGTATTTCATCTATTTTATGAATGTACTCACCAGTAAATACTAATCCTGTTTCCACATCACCTTGCTGAGCGCGAATTAATGCCTTAATAATACAGAAGTTCCGTAAGCAATGTTTCAGGCAACCATCACAGGTTTCCGGAGCAGGTGCAGTACTTTCAATTATTTTCTCTGCAAATGGATTTCGTATGGCACGGCCAGGAAGCCCTACCGGACTGTTAATTAGCACAATATCTTCTGGTCTGGCTTTTAAATAAAATTCTTTTAACGCTGGAGAAGCATTTGATTCATTACTAGCTGCAAATCGAGTTCCCATTTGCACTCCGCCTACACCAAGTTTAAGTGTTTCTACAATATCACGTCCATTCATAATACCACCAGCACCGATAACAGGGATTTTTACCGCCTTAACTATATCAGGAAGTAATGAATGTAATGATTGATCTGTACCCAAATGTCCGCCGGCTTCCTTGCCTTCGACAATAATCGCGGCAGCTCCTAATTTCTCTGAAATTTTTGCTAACTTAACAGAAGACACAATTGGCACAATTGGTGTCCCAGATTCTTTTCCCAAGGCGAACACATCTCGAGAAAAGCCAGCACCAGCAACGACTAAATCAATACCTTCTTCTATGGCTGTTTTAACAATACCGGCAAATTGCCTGGCTGCAACCATTATATTAATGCCAATGATGCCTGTTGTCAAAGAACGAGCTAAGCGAATTTCGCTGCGTAATTCATCAAAACTCATCCCTGAAGCAGCGATGAGTCCAATACCGCCCTCTTCACCTACAGCAGCTGCTAGCCTAGCTGTAGAAATACGTATTGCCATTCCACCTTGTATAATAGGCACACGGGCTACTAGATTACCTATTTTAAGTTCTGGAAGTTTCAAGTTATAATTCCTCCATTCGCTTGTACATTATCTTTTAAGAAAGTCCCGCGAAAAATCATTATTTCACGGGACTTTCGACCGCTGAATACAAAAAGAATTAAGCTTGCTTTTCTTTTTCTATGTATTCTACAGCATCTTTCACAGCTTTCATTTTCTCAGCTACTTCATCAGGAATTTCAATGTTAAATTCCTCTTCAAAAGCCATAATTAATTCAACAATGTCAAGAGAATCAGCACCTAAATCATCAATAAAAGTTGAATCCATAGTCACATCATCTTCTTCAACACCAAGTTGTTCTACTGAAATTTGTTTAACTTTATCAAAAGTTGTCACGATATCACCTCCTTTCGAAAAGCAGGCACACGTCGCTTCAGCGACGATGTGATCGCTTTGTTCGTTGCTTTAGCATTCGAACCTCATTCTTTTACATTACCATACCGCCATCAACATTTAAAGTTTGGCCAGTAATATAATTTGCACAGTCAGATACTAAAAATACTGCAGCAGCTGCTACATCTTCAGGGCTACCTAGGTGGCCTGAAGGTATTTTAGTGACCATCTCTTCTTTAACTTGCTCAGGTAATACGGCTGTCATATCAGTATTAATAAATCCTGGGGCAATTGCATTAACCGTAATGCCCCTAGAAGCCAATTCCTTGGCCATAGATTTTGTAAATCCAATCACGCCTGCTTTAGCAGCAGCATAATTAGACTGACCAGCATTTCCCGTTAGACCAACAACAGATGTCATATTAATAATTTTACCATACTTTTGTTTCATCATAACTCGGGAAACTGCTTTCGTACACATAAAAACACCTTTAAGATTGGTATTCATCACAGCATCCCAATCTCCTTCTTTCATGCGCATTAATAAATTATCACGGGTAATGCCCGCATTATTTATTAAAATATCAATTCGCCCAAAAGACTCCATTGTTTGCTTGACCATTGACGCTACAGCCTCATCACTGGCAACATCTGCTTGCATAAGCATCCCTTGACCACCAGCAGCTTCGATAATATGCTTAACTTCTTCAGCTGCAGCCACATTGCCAGCATAGTTAATAACCACTTTTGCGCCGGCTTTTGCCAGGGCAATTGCCACCGCACGACCAATTCCACGAGAAGCACCAGTAACAATTGCAACTTTTCCCTCTAAGAGCATTTTAATTAACCTCCTTGAAATAATCAAGGGTTTTTTCTAATGAAATACTATCTTCCACATTCAAGTTATCTACTTCTTTAGTAATTTTTTTCGTTAAGGCTGACAATACTTTACCAGGTCCAACTTCTACAAATGCCGAAGCGCCAGATTTTATAATTTGTGCCATACACTCTTCCCACTCTACAGGGTGATCTGCTTGTTTCACCAGTGATTTTTCAATTTCCTGGCCATTAGTAATAATCTGGCCGTTGATATTAGCAACAACTGGGATCATAGCATCACTCACCGTTATTGCTGATAATTCAAGTGCCAACTTTTCAGCTGCTGGCTTCATTAATGTGCTATGAAACGGCGCACTAACTGGTAACATAATGGCCCGTTTAGCTCCTGCTTCCTTAAGCATTTCGGCAGCCTTTTCCACCGCCTCTTTTTTACCAGCTATAACAATTTGTCCCGGGCAATTAAAGTTTACAGCTTGCACTGCACCGAATTCTGCTTGAGCTTTTTGACAAATATCAATAACAATCTGACGTTCAAGACCTAAAATTGCCGCCATGCTGCCTTCACCCAAAGGCACAGCCTCTTGCATCAATTGACCACGTTTACGCACCAATTGCACAGCATCAGCAAAAGATAATGCACCAGCTGCTACTAGGGCTGAATACTCGCCCAAACTATGTCCAGCTACAATGTCTGGCATAATACCATGTTCTTTTAGCACTTCATAACAAGCAATACTCACTGTCAGGATTGCCGGTTGAGTATTAAAAGTTTTTCGAAGTTCATCTTCCGGACCATTAAAACACATATTGGTGATAGAAAAACCTAATGCCTCATCAGCTGCATCAAATACTGCTTTTGCCACATCGAAACGCTCATATAATTCTTTTCCCATTCCTACGGTTTGTGAACCTTGACCTGGAAAAATAAAAGCTATCTTTTTCATATCATACCTTCCCTTTATTTATTGTTAGATAGTCTCGTTTATGCCACTTAATACTTTTGGTATATCCTCAATTATATCCTGAATAATATCTTCGACTGATTTTATATTTGTAATCATACCTGAAATCTGCCCTACCATGACTGAGCCATGATTCACATCACCTTCACGGACTGCTATCCTTAATTTACCTGCACCCATGGCTTCAAGTTCCGCAGGAGATGCATCTCTTTTTTCTGCAGCTTCATATTCACGAGTAAATTTATTAGTCAATACCCTTACTGGATGCCCAGTCGCAACACCAGTCACAACTGTTGAACGATCTTTAGCTTTTAATATAGCTGCTTTATAATTTTCATGGGCAATACATTCTAATGATGCCACAAAACGTGTTCCAATTTGAACACCTTGTGCACCTAAGGCTAGTGCCGCAACAAACCCCCTTGAATCAGCAATCCCACCTGCAGCAATTACAGGTATATTCACAGCATCAACAATCTGAGGTATTAAGGACATAGTCGAAATTTCACCCACATGCCCACCACTTTCCTGACCTTCAGCAATAATGGCATCAACACCAATCCGCGCTAATCTTTTAGCCAATGCAACCGATGCTACAACCGGAATAACCTTCGTACCAATTTCCTTTAATGCTGATATGTATTCGCCAGGATTACCAGCTCCTGTAGTAATGACAGCAACTCGTTCATCAATAACCACTTGCATGACTTCTTTAACAAATGGTGACATAAGCATGATATTAACACCAAAAACCTTTTTGGTCAAAGTTTTTGTTTTTTGTATTTCCTTGCGTAAAACATCTGGTGGCATATGGCCAGCACCAATAATACCCAATCCACCCGCATTTGAAACAGCAGCTGCCAGTTCAGCAGTGGCTACCCAAGCCATACCGCCTTGTAATATCGGATACTCTATATTTAGCATTCTACAAAGTTTACTTTGAAGCAACAGTATTACCCTCCTTGCACCATTTTATGACACAAGATGCCCAAGTAAGTCCTGCACCAAAACCCACTAAGACGACTATATCATTATCTTTGATTTTATTACTCTTAATTGCTTCGTCCATAGCAATAGGAATCGATGCAGATGATGTATTACCATATTTATCAACATTCACAATTACTTTTTCCATTGGAACTTTCAATCTTTTGGCAGCTGATTGAATAATTCTATTATTGGCTTGATGAGGAATCAGACAATCGATATCCTCATTGGTGAGTCCAGCACCATCTAATGCTTTAACTGCAGCTTCGCCCATCACCTTAATTGCAAATTTAAATACATCACTGCCACTCATTTGTAGAAAATGTTGACGATTATTCACACTTTCCATTGTTGCTGGTAGACGCGAACCGCCACCAGGCATTTTCAAGAGATCTCCCCCTGAACCATCAGCACCAAGTTCAACCCCTAAAATGCCATAACCTGACTCTACTTCTCCTAATACAACAGCTCCAGCGCCATCACCGAATAACACGCAAGTATTTCTGTCATCCCAATCAATAATTTTTGAAAGAGCCTCTGCTCCAATAACCAGAACTTTTTTATATATACCATTTTGTATAAATTGACTACCAGTAACCAAACCATAAACAAAACCGGAACATCCTGCTGACAAGTCAAATGCGGCGGCTTTACTAGCTTTTATTTTATCTTGCACAAGACAAGCCGTTGATGGGAAAAGCATATCAGGCGTTACTGTCGCTACAATAATTAAATCAATTTCATCTGCAGACACTCCAGCGTCACTGAGCGCTTTTTCGGCAGCACAGGCAGCTAGATCAGATGTAGCGATGTCTGATTCAGCAATGCGCCGTTCTCTGATACCTGTTCGTTCAACAATCCACGCATCTGATGTATCCACCATTTTTTCAAGATCTTTATTCGTAAGTACTTTTTCTGGTAAATAAGTACCTATACCAATAATACCTACTGATTTTTTAATCTCCTGCACTAGTCACAACCCCTTCTTGCGCAATATTGTCCCGTATATGTTCAACAACTCTATTTTGTGTAAATTCATTAGCAACACGGATAGCATTTTTGATAGCCTTCGCTTTAGAACTACCATGACAAATAATAAAACATCCGTCAACTCCGAGCAATGGAGCTCCGCCATATTCAGCATAATCAAGTTTCTTTTTTAGGTTTTTTAATGCAGGTAACACCATTAATGATGCGAGTTTTGTTAAAATACCGCTACTTTTTACAGCTTCTTTTACCAAATGCATAATTGTGTTACTCAAACCCTCACCTAGTTTTAATACTACATTACCAACAAATCCATCACAAACTACGACATCCACGGTTCCTTTAGGAATATCTCTGCCTTCCACATTACCAATAAAGTTGATAGTTTGCAACTGTTTTAATAATGGATATGTAGCTAAGGCCTGTTCATTACCTTTAGTCTCTTCTTCACCTATATTTAATAAACCAACACGTGGATGATTGATATTTAAAATATATTGTGAATAAATGGAACCCATCACTGCGCTTTGTACCAAATGCTTTGGTTTACTATCTATAGTTGCACCAGAATCTAACAGTACAGTAGTTCCAGTAAGATTAGGAATTGGAGTTGCAATTGTTGGGCGTTCAACGCCTTTAATCCGGCCTAATCCAAACAAAGCTGCCGCTACTGCCGCACCAGTGCTACCCGCCGAGACAACAGCATCACAAGCTCCTTCTTTTACTAAACGTGTTGCGACAACGACTGATGCATCCTTTTTCTTACGCACAGCTGCACCAGGGTGTTCGTGCATTTCAATTATTTCGCTGGCATGATAAATGCTAACATTAAGTGCTTCCCAATTTTCAATTGTTTCTAGAACTTGTTTTATTTGAAATTCATCTCCAACTAAAACAACTTCACATTCATATTCTTGAGCAGCTTGTATGGCTCCGAGAATAATCTCTTTTGGCGCATAATCACTACCCATGGCGTCAACGGCAACCTTCATTCGTTTATCTCCATTCATGGTTCCAATGAGACCATTATAAATTTAGCTCGAAATACTTCTTGTTTTTCATTTCGAGTTTTTACCCAAATAAAATATTTATTACCACGCTTTCTTATGACTTCTGCTTTGGCAACTAATTTTTCACCAACATGAATCGGTATTTTATATTTTATGTTAGCAACACCAGTCAAGGCTGTTGGTGCATCGATAATTGCAATAGCTAATGAATTGGCCTGTGAGAATACATAATGGCCACGAGCAATTTTCGTCTTTTCAAAAACCATGTCCGGGGTAATCGTCATAACCGAAATGCCTTGTACGCCGAGCTCTAAATCAATGAGCTCACCAATAATATCGCCACTAGAAATTGCTTTTAATTTATCTTGAGCACTTTCGGCCATTTGCTTTGTGCGACCGCGCAATTCAGGTATACCTAATTCTAAACGATCCAAACGAATAGTTTGCACACTAACATTAAGCAATACGGCCAGCTCTCCATCAGTCAAAAAAGGACTGGACGCTAATTTTTCTTGCAGATTTGTCTGGCGTACTTTTTTCTGAATTCGCAATATAATATCACCTAATTTTTTTCTTATATACCTAACACTTAGCACTTAGTATTATAACCAGTTACTATTTAAAATGCAAGGAAAAAACAGTGAGCAAGAAAAAAGTTTTATCAACTCTTATCTTGCTCACTAAAAATAATCTTATTCTGCTTTTGCTTTTATAACTACCTTACCGTTATAATTACCACATTCAGGACATACTCGATGAGGCATTTTCAGTTCGTGACATTGCGGACATGCAATCAAACCAGGAACGGTTAATTTCCAATTAGCACGACGCTTATCACGACGGGCTTTAGACGTTTTACGCTTAGGTACTGCCATTATTACACACCTCCTTAACAGGATTTCAATCATGGCTACTGTAATTTACTTTAATAGTTTACTTAATACTGCAAGTCTTGGGTCGATTACATTGTCATTACAGCAACATTCTGAGACATTAAGATTAATACCACAATGTGGACATAACCCCAGGCAACTTTTACTGCATACAACTTTCAAGGGTTCAGCTAATATCATGCTTTCACGCACTAAATCGGCAATATCAATTTCATCACCATTATAATAAGCTAAATCAGTTTCATCATCAATTTCTTCATTACTGACTTCTTGATAATCTTCACTAAAAGGAATTTCCATATTAGTAATAAAATCCTCTAAGCAGTAGTTACATTGATGTTTAGCTGTAGCATGAATAACGCCATTAATCTTTAATACCCGCCCATTATTTGTTAATTCGCCTTCAACCTTTATTTCATTACTGATCCAAGGGCCTTCACCCACTAGGTCTATTTCTTCAGTAGAAGTGACAAATTTAAATTTTTCCCGGCTACCAATATTTTTTTTAGCTTGTAGGATATTAATTTTCATCATTTTCCACCTCAACCTTCATCTATTATAGCTACCCCTCTATATTTTGTCAACAAAAAAAGGCTTAATTTGCACCAAACTCTTGAATCAGCAAGAAATATAAGTCGGCGTTTGAAGTTGAACAAAAAACAATGTATTATTAGTAAAGGAATGAACGATTACTTTTTGCAAATCTTTGCTGTATCACGAGCAATCACTAGTTCTTCATTAGTCGGAATGATAAATACTTTTACTTTTGAGCCGTCAACACTAATTTCCCGTTCTTTGCCACGGACATTATTTTTTTCGTTATCAATTTTAGTACCCAAATATTCCACACCAGCAGTAATATTTGCACGCATGGAAATAGCATTTTCACCAACGCCAGCGGTAAATACAATAGCATCTACACCATTCATTGCTGCTGCATAACTGCCAATAAATTTAACAACTTCATATGTAAACATATCTAAAGCCAATTGAGCACGTTCGTTACCACCCTCAGCCGCTTTCTCAATATCACGGAAGTCGCTTGATACTCCAGAAACACCTAACACTCCTGATTTCTTATTAATATAAGTATCAATTTCTTCCATGGTCATAGATTCTTTTTTCATCAAAAACGGTATGATTGCTGGATCAATATTACCGCAACGAGTACCCATTACCAAACCCTCAAGTGGTGTGAAACCCATACTTGTATCAACACATTGTCCATTCATTATTGCCGCAAGACTAGAGCCATTACCTAAATGACAAGTAATAATTTTTAGCTCCTTATAATCTTTGCCCATCATCTCAGCGACTCTTTGTGAAACATATTTATGGGATGTTCCATGAAAGCCATAACGCCTTATGCCATATTTTTCATAAGCTTCATAAGGAAGCGCATACATGTAGGCTTTTTTAGGCATAGTTTGATGAAATGCAGTATCAAAAACAGCTACCTGTGGTACACCAGGCATTAATTCTGTACAAGCATTAATACCAGAAATATTTGGTGGATTATGAAGTGGTGCCATTTCAATGCACTGTTCAATGGCTTTTATTACATCTGCTGTTACGAGTACGGAATCAGAAAACATTTCACCACCATGAACACCACGATGACCAACGGCGTCAATTTCTGCCATACTGAAAATTACGCCATGGTTAGCATCAATTAATGCTTCTAAAACCAAACCAATAGCAATTGTATGATTCTTAATATCAGCATTGATCTTAACTTTATCCTTATCAGTAGGTTCATGAGTCAAAACAGAACCCTCAAGGCCAATACGTTCAACCAAACCTTTAGCCAATACTGACTCATCATTCATTTCAAATAATTGATATTTTAGAGAAGAGCTTCCACAATTAACGACTAAAACTTTCATATTAATATCCCCCTTTTTATTTATACATCGTTACATAATATAGATAACTACACAATTGAATTTAAATTCGACACAATATTGTTTTCTCCTCCTAGATTTTTATAAAGTACTATTTAAATCTAAATTTGTCGATTATAAGCAAAATTTATTAATAATTGGAGTGACTAAATAATTATGCAAGCAGTTGGTATTATTGTAGAATACAATCCTTTCCATAATGGACACAAATGGCATTTAGATGCCGCAAAAAAGCAGTCAGATTGTCCATTTGTCATAGGAGTTATGAGCGGTAATTTTATGCAAAGAGGCGAACCAGCTATCTTCGATAAATGGAAGAGAGCCGAAATGGCTATTCGCGGTGGCGTCGACTTAATTATTGAGCTGCCGACCGCCTTTGTTGTACGTAGTGCTCAATACTTTGCCACCGGTGGCATCCGCCTTTTGAATTCATTAGGTGTTGTCAGTCATATTTGTTTTGGAGCTGAACATGCTGACCGTGCTGTATTGAACAAAATTGCCACCTCAGCAGAGAATGCTGAGGTTATCAAGGATCTGCACATCCACTTACAATCAGGCAGTACATATGCAGCCGCCCTGGGAAAATCATTACAAAGCAACTATCATATTTCTCCTGATATTATTACATCTCCCAACGATATTTTAGCTGTAGAGTATCTGCGTGCCATAGAAAAGTTTGCACCACAGCTAATCCCCATTCCTGTTACTAGGCAACAATCTCAATATAGTGATACAAATATCACAGCTCCTTTCGCCAGTGCAACCGCAATTCGGCATGCATTATTAAATAGCATGTCCATTACAGACGAAATAAGTTCAGCTATACCTATAACGACTTTAAATATAATTAAGAATATTTTAATGAAAAAACGTGGACCAGTTACTTTTTCCAATTTTTCCAATGTAATACTCGCCCAATTACGAACTGCCAGCCTTGAAAAATTAGAACAATTACCTAGCGTATCGGAAGGTCTGCATTATAAACTTCGGGATTCTGCATTGCGGTCAGCCAACATAAATCAGCTCTTTTCTCTTCTTAAGAGTAAACGTTACCCCTATACACGTTTGCAACGTATCATTATACATTCACTACTTGGAACTACTAAAGATCAGCTAGCCTTTTTTGATGAATATGGTCCACTATATGCCCGCGTACTGGCCTTTAATCAACAGGGCCGCATACTTTTGAAACACATTAACCAGTATAGTAATATACCAGTCATTACTAAAACTACACACTTTCTGAGTAGCAACGAGCGAGGCAAAGATAATCTTACGCCATTACAAAAAATGTTAGCTATCGATACGTTGGCCAGCGATATTTATTCCTTAGGAATGCCTCCATCTAATTGGAATACAGGTGCATGGGACTTTCGTTTTTCACCTCTTTATCTGCCATAAAATCCACGTGATTTATCCATAAACAATTTTAGGTGATTAATCTTATTTTATTAATTCCTCATTTTATATGGTTATATTCTCAACTCTATTGCAATATACATATTACAGATCGCCCGGGTTGAGGAGGAGATTATCATATGATAAATTTCGGCAGAGGCAAACGCTATCGTTCGCGCCTACTAGCATATGCGATGGCCTTTGGTGCAGTATTTATTACTATTGCTATGGTGCAATATCCTAAAGTAGCCTTTGACGCAGCCATTATGGGGCTAAACCTATGGTGGAATGTGGTCTTCCCTTCGTTGGTTCCTTTCTTTATTCTATCAGAATTTCTCATGGGACTCGGCGTAGTACATTTTATCGGTGTTTTGTTAGAACCTTTAATGCGCCCAGTCTTTAACGTACCAGGTATAGGAGCTTTTGCTATGTCCATGGGATTAGCATCAGGATATCCTATGGATGCTGTAATAACATGTAAGTTTCGCCAAAATCAATTATGTACTGCTGTCGAAGCCGAGCGATTATTGTCATTTACTAATACTGCAGATCCCTTATTTATGTTTGGCGCAGTAGCTGTAGGAATGTTTGGCATGCCAGAACTGGGTGCAACGATTGCACTAGCTCATTATCTTTCAAGTTTTATTGTCGGAGTGATTTTTCGTTTCCATGGTCGAAAACGGGATAGCCATACTAATGATACACAACTAGGGAGTGGCAACATTATACTTAGAGCATTACGTGCATTATATAAGGCAAAACAGGAAGATAAACGCTCATTGGGGCAACTATTAGGCGATTCGGTAAAAAATTCCATGAATACAATTTTATTGATAGGTGGCTTTATCATTTTATTCTCGGTATTCTTGCAAATTTTATCTGTCCTTGGTGTAACTGATGTTTTGACAACCGCCTTTGCGGGTTTATTAAGTGTAATCGGTTTTAATACTAACCTCGCTCCAGCTATGGTCAGCGGCTTATTCGAATTAGACTTAGGCGCTTTGGCAGCTAGTCAAGCAGATGCACCTTTAATCGAAAAAGTGGCAGCAGTCAGTGCAATTATCGCTTGGAGCGGTCTTTCAGTTCACGGTCAAGTTGCTAGCATTGTTATCGAATCTGGCATAAGAATGGTCCCATATATGGTGGCTAGATTGCTACATACCATTATCGCAGGATTGATCACTATTATTTTGATGCTAGACCCGGCCCATAGCATAACCAAACTATTTACCATTCCAGTTATGTTTACTCCTAGCAACTCCAATGCCTTAACTTCATTAATTACACGGATAGAACAGGTGGGATATCAAATTATATTACTAATGAGTATTATGATCGCTTTGTCAATTGCTATACACATTATAAAAGAACTGTATATTTACATCAGAAAAGACTCGCTACTGCGTAATACCTTCAAACGCTAGCACATTCTATTAAACCGCAAAAGGCACAAAGAGCATGCAAAAAGAAAACCATTATTATTTCCTTTGCGATCTCTATGCCCTTTGCGGTTAATTATTATTCTTTATCATCAAAAGCTTATACTTGCTAATATAGAAAAATGAAGCATCTGCTTCGTATATAATTTTACATTATAAAGGGCGGTTGCTAAAACCGCCCTGAATTCAGTTATTTTCTTCTTGAATTATTCAATTCAATGTGTCCTTGGCGAACTACTTCTAATGTTCTTTCTATTTGCCCTTCAAGATGTTTAAACACATCATCAGCATAAACTACCGCATCATTCTGCAGGTCAGCTGCCTCTTTGTGAGCCAGAATAACAATTTCATTACTATGCTCCTGGGCTTGTTTAGCAATAACATTTTCATCAGTTAATTTAGCAGCATAATTCTTCGCCTTATCAACAATTTTTTGTGCTTCTTCTTGGGCTTTTTCTAAGATACGTTGCCTTTCAGCCACAATTTGACTAGCTTCAGTTATTGAACTAGGTAATTTTTCCCGCAATTCATCCAGCAGCCGAATAACATCATCTTCTTCTAACACTCTCTTATTCGTAAAAGGTACACGGGAAGCATCGATTAATAAACTTTCTAACTCATCTAAAATTCCTTCAATAGTCATAAATACCTCTCCCAACTTGGTATTATTCTACTATATGCATCGCCTTAAACAATACATTCTATATCTATTATGTTTTTCTCATAAGCTTATTTATTCTATCTTCTACACACGTAGGCACTAATCCTGTAATAGGCCCGTCAAAAGCGGCTAATTCTTTAATACCACTTGAGCTTACAAAAGAATACTCACTACTCGTCATGATAAATACGGTTTCGATCATCGGTGCAATTTTTTTTATTAGCAATGCTCGCTGAAACTCATATTCAAAATCACTTAATGCCCTAAGGCCCCTAACGATAATATACGACCGTTGTTGAAGTGCATATTCAGTAAGTAGTCCTGAAAAGCGGTCAATACGAACATTAGGAATATGCCGAGTAGCTAACGTTAACAACTCTGCCCTTTCTTCCATATCAAAAAGGGGCTTCTTATTAGGATTATTAAACACGGCAATAATAAGTACATCAAAGAGTTTACTGGCCCGTTCAAAAATGTCAACATGGCCATTAGTAACTGGATCAAAACTTCCTGGACAAATTGCAATACGCACTATGTAACCCCCTACTTGGTTTTATATAGTAAAAAACTAACCAAAGTTGCTCCATATCGCTCAGTACGCTTTAGTTGTAAATGTTCCCACTCATCAGCTATCTCTTCATGCCGAGAATGTTCTATAACAACAACGCCTCCTAGAGCCATAATTGGATGTTTATCAAGTTTTTCTAATACCGTTTGTACAAATCTTTGTTGATAAGGCGGATCACAAAATAGCAAATCAAAGGAGCGCCCAGTTTGAACAAACCTATCCATGGCTCTTAGCACATCATTTTTATAAATTTCCGTATGTTCAACTAATTTAGTATGATGAGCATTTTCTTTGATAATAGCAATGCTATCATTACTATTATCAACAAATACCGCTGATTTTGCACCTCGACTTAAGGCTTCTAAACCTAAATTCCCAGTCCCGGCAAATATATCTAATACACGTGCATCAATAACGATGTCACCGAGGATATTAAATACGGATTCTTTAACTCGATCAGCTGTCGGCCTAGTATCCAAACCAGGTGGTGCTTTTAATTTTGTGCCTTTAGCACTTCCAGTTATTATTCTCATATAAAATCCCCTATAATCTCATGTTATATTTTAACACATTTTATAGTATACTACATAATTTCACTATATAACATTTATATTTTAAAAATAAAAATTACAGGTTTATTTAGGGAATCAGTCGAATATAAGTGAAAGTATTATTATACCCTTTATGTCCTATGTATAATATTGGAATTATATAATTTATTCATACAATGAGGTGCCTTATGTCTAAACCTTCCAAACTATCCCTCTCATTAGTTATACTATTTAGCATTATAAGTATTGCTTTATATATTTGTTATGGAAAAGTCTATAATGCAACACCGATCAACAGTAACGCTTCTAATAAATACTGGCTTACCGTCATCTTGCTACCTCTCGATAGCCGACCGCCTTGCACTCAATTCGTAGAGCGACTCGCCCACATAGCTGGCATCAAACTGCTGATGCCGCAGCCGGAATTATTAGATGATTATAAAACTCCGGCTAATAAAGAAGCATTGCGAATTTGGCTCCGTCAAACAAGCAAACAGGCTGATGCCGCGATTATTTCAACTGATATGCTTATTCATGGCAGCCTAGTAGCATCACGTTTATCTTCAGGCACAGTAAATGATACTAATGATGTATTAAAGCTATTAACAACGGTGCATCAAGAAAACCCTAACTTTAAAATGTATGTTTTTAGTATAATCCCCCGTTTGCTTATTGCCGATAGTCAAGAAAATGCTATTTATCAAAAAAATATGCTTAAGTACTCTATATTAAAAGATCAGATTTATACATTTGAAAATATTGAAGATATAAAAAAACTAACTGCACTTGAGGAACAGATACCAGTTCATATAATGAATCACTATACAGCTATGTATGAGCAAAATACTAAGCTAAATGGTGCACTCATGGATATGGTAGAGCAAGGAATCTTAAGCAGTTTAATCATCGGACAAGATGATGGTCAGCCTTTCGGGATGCCTAATATTAACAAACAAAAACTCCAGCATCAACTTCTACAGAAACCCGTTTTAGCGAATAAAGTATTCATTACCCGGGGTACTGACGAAGTAGCCTTAACTTTACTCTCTCATATTGTCACGAGCTTATCTAATTATCAGCCTCATATTTTTGTAGTATATTCTACAAATGAGGGGGCACAAATAACAATGCCGTATATGCCGAACACAGTAGCTACAACAGTCGAGGAAAAAATTCGCATAGCTGGCGGTCTACAAGTTGATAATGCTGAACAAGCTGATTTTATTCTATACATACATGTTGGTTCAAAGAAAAATAAGTCTATATATAAGCCTGCAGCGGAGCAACTTAAAACCTTATTAAATCAAGGCTATAAAGTAGCATTAGTAGATTTGACAGAAAATTTCCAACTAGACGAGACCCTGCTACCTGTATTATTAGCGCAAAATGTAGATCTCCCGAAACTTATTGCTTATGCCGGTTGGAATACAACGAGCAACTCGATTGGCACTGCAATCACTCAAGCTTGTATTTTCAGCAACGCATTAACCACTCAGGCGGATACACCTGGACTTGTAGGCTTATATCAAGATAACCTAGAATTTTTGACCGCCCGGTTTTTAGATGATTTATATTATCAGAAAGAAGTAAACCCTTATATAAATAAACAGCTACAACGAGTACATATTGATCCATACAATTTAGGTTCTCATTATTACCAAACTAATTATAAAATTCAAAAGTTGATGTTTAGTAAAGCTCGCTGGCTGCTCAGCGAAGCATTATATAACCGCCCTGTTATTATTGAAACCAACCAAGGACCACAAAAAATTATAATAACTGATTTAAATATCAAAACTAATCTTCCTTGGCAACGAACTTTTGAAATATGGCTAAAACCCAAATTATCCTTAGCATTTATCAATGAGTAATACCAATAAAAAAAATTATTTATTATGTTGACAATGTTCCACATTTTCTATATAATAAATAACTGTGAGATCGGGGCGTGGCTCAGCTTGGTAGAGCACCTGGCTTGGGACCAGGGGGTCGCAGGTTCGAATCCTGCCGCTCCGACCATTATCTTCTAGGGGCATAGCCAAGTTGGTAAGGCACGGGACTTTGACTCCCGTATGCGTTGGTTCGAGTCCAGCTGCCCCTGCCATTTTATGATCATCGAATATACAAAGCCAATCTTTAAATAAAGATTGGCTTTTTTCTTCTTTATATTAATGATCTTCCGCTTTTTCTTTTTTGCTAGCGGAAATAATCATTTCGGCAATCCGCCCAGGCACTTCGTCATAGTGGGAAAAATTTAAATCAAAGTAGCCTCGTCCCTGGGTAATTGAGCGCAAATCAATAGCATACTTAAACATCTCAGACATAGGTACTTGCGCCTTGATAACACCCTCCCCTTGTCCGACAGGTTCCATACCTTGAATGCGTCCACGCTTACCGTTTAAATCAGCTATAACATCCCCCATGAAGGCCGCAGGTACATTAATTTCCACATTACAAATAGGCTCTAACAAAGCTGGTCTAGCCTGTAAAGCTCCTTTGCGCAAAGCCATTATACTGGCAATTTTGAAGGCCATTTCCGAGGAGTCAACATTATGATATGATCCATCATACAGAGTTACCTTAATATCTACCATTGGATACCCACCCAAAATACCACTGGTTAGCCCCTCTCGCACCCCCTTTTCTACGGCAGGAATATACTGCCGCGGTACTGATCCACCAAAAATTGAATCAACGAATTCAAACTCCTTACCGACTGGCAAGGGATCAAGTTGTAACCATACATGACCATACTGACCATGACCCCCGCTTTGCTTTTTATGCTTACCTTCAACTTTAACACTGCCACGAATGGTTTCCCGATATGGCACCTTAGGATCAGATAGTAATACATCTACACCAAACTTTCGTTTCATACGCTCTGCCATAATATCAGTATGTACTTCACCAATGCCACTAATCAACAATTGTTTGGTCTCAGTATTTTTTACAACTTTAAATGTTGGATCTTCATCAACGAGACGTTGTAAGGCGTTACCTATTTTATCCTCATCGCCTTTATTTTTAGCTTCAATACACATGGTATACATGGGTTTAGGATATGATACTGGCGCAAAAATTATAGGCTTATCTTTTTCACACAAGGAATCCCCTGTCACCGTTTCCTGAAGTTTAGCGACAACTGCAATATCACCAGCATATACGTTAGTTAATGCCTCTTGATGTTTACCACGCAATGTGAAAAGGTTCCCCACACGTTCAGTTTTGTCTCTAGAAGCATTATACAACATACTATCAGGCTTCATTACTCCTGAGAATACTCTTATATAACTAAGACGACCAACAAAGGGATCTGCAGTAGTCTTAAAGACCATTGCGGCAAAAGCATCGGAAATTTTTCTTTCTATAGGCATTCTAGATACAGGATGTACGCCAGAAACACAACTAGCCTCTGGCGAGGGTGAATATTCCAATATAGCATCCATAATTTGTTGAATACCAATATTTTTATAAGCAGAGCCACACATTACCGGGAATATTTTCGCCTGAGAGATCCCCTTAAATAAGCCCAATTTTATTTCATCATCAGACAATGTTTCGCCATCAAGATATTTAACTAACAGTTCATCATCAGCTTCAGCAGCTGATTCAATTAACTTTTGCCTTAAATCAAGGGCTGTTTCCATCATATCCTCTGGAATATCACCTTCCACATATTGAGATCCCTGCTTGCTCACAGGTGTAATCGCCTTCATTTTCAGCAGATCAACAATCCCTTTAAAGGTTTCCTCTGCTCCAATTGGTAATTGAATCGGCAAAACACTTGCGCCAAATTTTTCTTTCATATCTTGTACAACACTATAAAAATCCGCATTTTCTCGATCCATTTTATTAATAAATGCCAGCCGCGGCAACTTCAATTCATCAGCGTATTTCCAGACTTTCTCCGTTTCCACCTCAATACCTGAAGCCGCACATAATAATACCAATGTACTATCAATAGCTCTTAGCACACTTTTTACTTCTCCAACAAAATCAGCATATCCAGGAGTATCAATAAAATTTATTTTATTTTCTCGCCATTCGCACGGAGCCAAAGCCGCACTAATTGTTACTTTACGCTTAATCTCTTCAGGTTCATAATCAGTAATCGTCGTTCCATCATCCACACGACCGATACGCGTTGTTGCTCCTGCATTAAAGAGTAATGATTCTACAAGACTTGTCTTACCAGCTCCGCCGTGGGCTATAATTCCGACATTTCTCAGTTTATCACTTTTATACTCTTTCAATTGATATCCCCCCTATATTAATTTAGCCTCTCAGTAACACTAATTAATATAACCATTATTGGAATTCTCTGTTAATATGTAATTTTCCTTCTTTTCAGTTTATTATACATCAAAAATAAAAATAACCGCCTAGTGAGGCGGCTATTTTTATTACCTATTTTAACTACTTTTACAAAATATTTGCATTAGTTTACGCAGTGGTTTAGGTAATGACATGACATAAATCTTAAATGATTTCACCATGTTCGCCCCCTTATTACTTAGCACAGCATTATTGCATGCAGTACACCATATCTATTGATAATGTATGCTGCAACCACCATATTAGTGCTAGCACTACATACTATCCTATTAATTATTTTTACTCACCTAGTTCAACTCTAGCCAACATAAAGCATAAATCTGATAACCTATTCAACGTTATTAATATATGTTCGTTTACCTCTTCTTGCCTCGATAACCTTAGTACTTGACGTTCGGCTCGCCGCGTCACTGTCCGCGCCAAATCTAAAGCAGCCGCACCAGCGTTGCCACCTGGAATAATAAAGGCCTGTAAGGGAGGCAACTGGGCATCAAGTTTATCAATAAACTGTTCAAATTGCCTGCTATGTTCCTCAGATATATAGTATGTACTACTATGAATACTGGCGAGATCAGCCATAATCATCATAAGTGCCTTTTGCGCACTATAAATAATCTCTTGCACATCAGCCTTTGTGCACCAAACTCTCGCCAAACCGAGGGCAGAATTTACTTCATCAATCGTACCATAAGCTTCCACTCTAAGACTATCTTTCTCAATACGCTCACCTGTTAATAAGCCAGTAGTACCTTTATCCCCTGTCTTTGTATAAACTTTCATAAGCCACCTCTTTACAAAGTTCACTGTCATTAAAATAAATATTTATCTCTCGCTTAGCACTGACTGGTCCATCTGAGCCATGAATTATATTATTTTTAATATTTGTGGCTAAATCCCCACGAATTGTACCAGGCGCTGCTTCTAGCGGATTAGTTGACCCCATCATGGTCCGTACTAGCTTAACGACATTTTCACCCTGAAGAGCTATGGCAACAAGCGGCCCTGAAATAATAAAATTAACCAACTCATCAAAAAACGGCTTATCCTGATGCTCACTATAATGGATTGCAGCTTGCGCTCTTGATAAGTATAGCATTTTCATCCCAATGATTTTAATTCCACGTTTTTCAAAGCGAGCAATAATTTCTCCACATACTCCTTTGGCAACAGCATCAGGTTTTAATAAAACTAATGTATTTTCCATCCTCTTCACCTCAATCAGCGATATTGTTCGGACTCTTCATAATAGTTGAGGGCCGACATTCTAATCGCCTCAATTTCTTCTCTTGTTACTGTACGCACTACCTTACCAGGTGACCCCATAACTAAAGAATTCGGTGGAATCTTCTTATGCTCAGTGATAAGAGCACCTGCACCAATAATGCAATTTTCACCAATTTCCGCATAACTCAAAATAATTGCTCCCATACCAATTAAACAATTACTTGCTATATGACATGCATGTAAAATAACGCCATGGCCTACAGTCACATAATCTTTAATGACTGTAGGATGATCACGTACAACATGAATAGTAGAATTGTCTTGAATATTAGTATATTTACCAATTGTTATGGGATGTACGTCACCACGAATAACAGTATTAAACCATATATTAGAATGAGAATCAATCGTAACATCACCAATAATATATGTACCATTAGCTAAATATACATTTTCATGTATTTTAGGGATAATACCTTTATATGGTATCAATTTATTTTCCACTATCATCACACCATTTCTTCATGTTAATCGACCTATTATTTCCTCTAAACTCCCCCTCAACGTCCGCGCTTTGATAATTCTTTCAATCTCGCGATGCGATCAGTAGTCGCAGGATGAGTGCTAAATAAACTCATCAACCAATTACCAGCTCCGCTAAATGGATTAACAATAAACATATGAGATGTGGACGGAGTGGCCTCTAACATAACTTTATTTTGCGCATAATACTCAATTTTCTCCAAAGCACTAGCTAGGGCTAAAGGATTCCCTGAAATAATGCCGCCTGTTTCATCAGCCTTAAATTCCCGCGAACGTGAAATACCTAATTGAATAAGTGTTGCTGCTAAAGGAGCCAATACGACTAGAAAGATAAATTCAACAATACTAGCAAGGCCACTACCTTCCTCATCATTATCCCGCCCAAAACCTAAAAATGCTGTCCATTGAGCAATATTCGCAATCATAGTAATCACGCCGGCAATACTAGCCACTACCGTACTAATCAGTGTATCACGATTTTTTATATGGGCTAACTCGTGAGCAATTACCCCCTCAAGTTCTTCCGTTTTAAGAGTACGTATTATACCTGTTGTTACAGCTACTGCAGCATGCTGAGGATTACGCCCAGTAGCAAAAGCATTCGGCACATCCGTATCAATAATATATACCTTAGGCATTGGCAATTTAGATTTTTGCACTAACCCGGATACCATTCTAATCAAATCAACAGCATCCTGAGGAGTCACTTCTCTTGCGCCATACATACTAAGAACAATTTTATCACTAAACCAGTAGCTAACAAAATTCATCAGCAAAGATATCACAATCATAATTGTCATGCCTCTAGTGCCACCGAAAAAAGCGCCTACCGCCAATAATAATCCTGTTAGAGCGGCTAATAAAGCTGTCGTCCTTACCGTATTCAAATTCGCATCCCCTCACATATCCACATTAGACACTGACTTCCATCTTTTCTTTAACAGATTTGAGCATATTCATGCTATTATCCCGGACTTTTTTCTTCAAGATTGGGTTTAGAAGGCCAGAAATCATGGGAATACCAAATTCAAAATCCACTGTTAAATTTATATCAGTTCCCTCAGTAGTGGGAGTTAATATCCACTCGCCAGCCATTTTTTTCAAATCTCCATCAATTTGACTATAAGAAATATGCATATTTTCATCATCAAAAGTATCTAATTCTGTCCATTTAATAACTCGTCCATCAACATTTGATACCCATTTAGTCACAGTTGTATTACCCGTGCGTTCCAATACTTCTACACTGACCAAGTCAGTCATAAAGCCTGGATACTTTTCCATATCCTTTAAGATTGGATAAATCTTATCGGGCTGACACTTAACTGAAATAGTCACCTCAACATATGGCATAATAGATCCCCCTATAAATCTTCAATCATATCATGAGCTAATTCTACCGCTTCCGCCAAAGCCTTCATTACCACATCGACTAGTTCCTGACTAATAATGAGTGGTGGTTCTATCCGAATTACTTTGGGATTATTAAGAGTATAAGCAACTAAAACCCCTTTGTTAATCATTTCAGCCATGAGTAAGCCGCCAATGCCTTCTTTAGTCAGTTCAATACCAATCATCAGCCCTTTGCCTCGTACTTCTTGAATAACATCAGGAAAGGCTTGTTGCAAGGCAATTAATTTTTCAAGAAAATAGGCACCAGCAATTGCCGATCGCTCGACAATATATTCGTCTTGCAAAACATGAATAGCTGTGGTTGCTGCAACACATGCCAAGGGATTACCACCAAAAGTAGATGTATGTAAAAATGGGCTTGCTATATATTTTTCCCATATTTGGGGTTTAGCCGTAAATGCCCCGATCGGCATAACACCACCCCCCAGAGCTTTTGCAGTTACTAAAATATCAGGTACTACATCATAGTGATTAACAGCAAACATTTTACCAGTACGCCCGAGTCCGGTTTGCACTTCATCACAAATAAGCAGAGCACCATATTCATCACAAAGCTTACATACTGCTGGCAAATAATCATCACATGGAACAATGATTCCACCCTCGCCTTGAATAGGCTCAATAATGACAGCTGCAGTTTCACTATCAATCACTTTTTGGATTGCAAGGATATCATTAAAGGGAACATGCTCAAAACCGTTGAGTAACGGCTTAAATGGATCACGAAACAAATCACGACCAGTCGCACTCAAGGCCCCTAATGTCTTACCATGAAAAGAATTGATTGTAGAGATTATTTTAGATCGCCCAGTGTGAATACGCGCTAATTTAAGTGCTCCCTCAACTGCTTCAGTACCACTATTGACAATAAAACTATACTGCAACTCTCCTGGTGTAATTTCAGCAAGTAATGCGGATAAATCAGCCATAGGCTTATTAAATAGTACTTTACTGGATAACGGCATAGTATCAAGTTGTTTTTTCACCGCTTCCACAACTCGCGGATGACGATGCCCCAAGCTAAATACACCATAACCACCCAAACAATCAATATACTCTTTTTCATCAATATCACGTATAATACTGCCTTCAGCTTCCCATTCCACTGTAGACAATCCTATAAAACGAAATAATTTAGCCATAGCAGGATTGATAAATTTTTCATAATTATCAATGGTTTCACTAATAATCTGTTCTTTAGTCATGTCAACACCTCCAAGAAACAATCATCTACTACTTTATATTATTTTCTCTTAATAGTAATTAAATTCCTCTTTTATGTACATGCGATTCCTAAACTATTTTAATTTTACAATAAATTACCATTATATCAAGAGTGCCCCTTTCTTGTGAAATAAATACAAAACCACGTTTAAAAACACAAAGGGTTATTAAACAAGTACCCTTTGTGTTCTTTGCGTTTCTTTATAACTCTTGTGTTTAACGTAGGTTTTACTCTCTTCTGCACCATTTATCAATAACTTCATGCACTCGGCATGTTGCTACTTTTATGTTTTAACCAAATTCTTATATCTTGATGCCAATTTTTAACAGGATGACGCTGAAAGAACATAAAAATGATAGGGATGATAATGAGGGTAAATACTGTAGAGGATAGCAAACCTCCTATGAGAACCCACGCCATACTAACTCTTGTTTCTGATCCTTCCGTCATCGCTAATGCCGTTGGCAACATACCAACTACCATAGTAATTGTGGTCATAACGATGGGCTTTAATCGAGTTTTTCCCGCTTCGATGATGGCATCAAAAGCATCTGTACCCCGATCCATCAACGTCAGGGTGTAATCTAATAGCAATGTACCATTCTTAGCAACTAAACCATCCATAACCAGTATCCCTATAAGGGAATATAAGTTGATTGTATTATTAGTTATAACCAAGAATAGCAAAGAACCAATTAACCCTAAAGGTAGAGAGAACATCCGAATAAAGGGAGTTAGCAGTGATTCATAGAGAATAGCCAACAACATATATACTAGAATTAGCGACAATGCTAATGCTTGGAGCATTTCGCCGAAAGAATCATTCATACTCGTTGCTTGCCCAGTAAAACGATAGCTTACGCTAGCTCCTAATTCCTGGGGAGTAAGCTTCGTTTTAATTTCATTTAACACTTCTTGCAGGGGCCGATCGGTTATATTTGCTTGTATGCTAATGGCTCGCTGTTTATCAACCCGGCGGAGCATTACTGGACCTGTTCCTTCATTTATCGTTGCCACATCACCAAGATACACTTGATGGTTACCAGCCATAATTGGTAATGAGCGAATATCTGAAGGTTTAAATCCATCACTACCTTTCAGCCTGACTACAATATCAGTATCTTGACCATCATTAGTAGGGTCATTAGCATATACACCAGCTGTTTGACCTGCAATGGCAGCACTAAAATCATTTGTCACTTGGGCCACAGAGACATTATAAAACTTCAGCCTTTCACGATCAACGCTCAGTTGTATCTCCGGCATGCCTTCTGTATAAGAACTGCGAATATCTTTAAGGCCAGTCATCTGGGAAAGCACTGATTGAACTTGATATGAAGCTTTTATCAAATTATTCATATCAGCGCTCAGTAGTTCAATTTGTACTGGTGCAGATGGCCCATTTCCACCACCGCCGGAAACGCCAGCTACTGAAGTTTGAGTCTCATTGATTCTTATGGTGGCATTAGGGATATTTTTAGCAGCATATGCACGTGCTTGATCAGTCACGTCCCAGACACTGCGTTTACGATCCTTTCGATCAAGCAGACGTACAGAAATTGAGCCATTATTGCTTGTCGGTGAACCAACACTGGATAGACAATTGACCACTTCGGGAATAGAGGATAAATATTGTTCTAGATTACTAATAACATTGTCCGTTTGAGCGATAGTTTGCCCAACTGGCAATTCAACCGATACCCGGAAACTCCCCTCATCTGTACGAGGCATATATTCTGAACCAATAAAGCCTAATGGAACCAAGGCAACTGATAAAATGAACAAGATTAGAGCAACAGCGACGACCTTCTTGGTGTGATGAAAGCTCCAACGTAACATTGATTCATATTTTTCAATTGCACCTTGTTCCAGCCTCTCCATAAAGTCCCAAATACGCCCCTGAGGCTCAACAACTTCATTTTTAAATAACCGGGAAGCTAGCAATGGGGTAAGAGTAAAAGAAACAAACATAGAAAATAGTGTCGCGAAAACTATGGTAAGGCCAAACTGTCTAAAAAATTGGCCAGTCATGCCTGCCATGAATGCAATCGGCAGAAATACAACTACGTCACAAAGAGTAATGGCAATAGCTGCCATACCGATCTCAGTACGCCCTTCTTCAGCGGCGATATCCGCTGATTTCCCCATACGCATATGACGATGAATATTCTCTAAAACAACAATTGAATCATCGACCAAAATACCAATACACAGGGCCATTCCCATAAGTGACATCATATTAAAAGTAAAACCTGCTACATAGAGAGCAAAAAATGTAGAAATTAACGATGTGGGAATGGCAATGAGAACAGCAGCGGTGGATCGCCAGCCGCGCAGAAAAAGATATAATACTAAGCCTGTCGTAAAAAGACCTTCTATAATATTACCGAAAGTGTTGCGTAATGAATTATCAACAAATTGTGATCCATCTGTAACAACAACAAAGTTATAATCAGGAAACTCAGCTTTTAGCGTAGCTAATTGTTCATTAGCAGCTTTACTTGTATCGACAATGCTGGCATCACTGTTTTTATAAACTGATAAGGAAACAGCATCTGACCCGTTGGCACGACTGTAACGATTGACCCGACTGTCCTTTTCACTAATTGTCGCTACATCCTTGAGCGCCACGGCAATTCCATCAGCATTGTTCACTTGTAGCTTAGTTATTTCATCAGGAGTTGCGTATTGTGCCAGCATCCTAACATCGATCTGTGTTTTGTCGCTAAATACAGTACCAGCCGGGAGTAATATATTTTCTCCCTTTATTTTACTTATAATCTGATTAAGAGAAAGATTGTAAAAACGGAGTTTATTACTATCTACCTCCACAGCAACTTCTTTATCTCTGCCACCATCAAGGGTAACTTCAGAAACCCCTTCTGCCCGTTGTAAACGTTCTTTAAAGACGTTGTTAGCCTTGGTATATAGATCAGCTAAAGGCTGATTTGATGTAACTGCAATCTCTAAGATCGGCGATGCATTAATGTCTCGTTTGACAACAGTTGGTTCATCAATGGCATCTGGCAACTTACGCCTTGCGGCATTTACCTGTTTAGTCGCATCAATGGATGCAATATCAGCATTTGCCGTAAAATCGAACTCTAAAATAATGTTTGCCCTTTCAGGCCGCGCAATGGAAGTCATATGCTTTAAATGGGCTACTGAAGATAGAGAATCTTCTAACGGCTTAATCACTTGTAGTTCCATCTCTTCAGTCCCAGCGCCAGGATAACGAACTGAAACTGTAACATAAGGAGTATTCAGTGCCGGCAGAAGTTCAACACCAATTCGATGAAAACTATATAGACCAAGAACAACAAAAAACATAATGATCATCGTAATACCTACTGGTCTTTGTATGGAAAATCTTGTAATATTCATTGTAACACCTACCCTTGACCAAAATTAAGCTATATTAATTATTGAGAAATCATGTTTGGCACAATGGTAACTCCAGTTTTAAGACGCGCCAAATTAGTCACTGACACTTGTTCACCATCATTAATTCCGCTAAGAATTTCCACACTTTTGTCATTACGTAATCCCAATTTCACAACACGTTCAGTAACTTGATTATTGCCATCAACGACAAAAATCCGATCTGAACCGTTTAGGGAAAATACAGCTTCTTTGGGAATGAATAAGGTTTGCGGCCTTAAAATTACATTAATATTTGTCCTTGCAAACATCCCAGTTTTAATACTATTGTCAGGGTTATCAAGAGCAATCCGAATAGTAAAGGTTTGTGTCTTAGTATCCATTGCCGGACTAATATAAATAATCTTACCAGTATAAAATTTACCAAGGGACTCAACAGAAACAGTCGTAGGCATTCCTAGGGCAATTTGCCCAATGTCTTGTTCTGATACCGAACAATCGATAAAGATATTGCTATTATCGACGATTGATAGTAGTTTTTGCCCAGCCTGCGCCATCGCTCCTACTTCTGCTTGCCGAAAGCCGATAACACCATTTCTAGGTGCACGCAAAACCAAGTCATTTTTTTGATTTTGCAGTGCGTCAATAGCACTTTGTGCTTTATCACTCACAGCTCGTTTTGACATCACAGTTGCAGCACTTCCAGAAGCCATTTGTTTTGACCAAGTGTCAAGAGAAGCGCGCGCCGTAGTCACTTGTTGCTCAGAATTATCTAAAGCTTCTTTTGATATAGCTCCTTGATCATATAAGGTTCTATAACGTTGATAATTAGTCACACTATGCTGATAATCAGCTTGGGCTTTTTGATAACTTGCTTCAAAGTTTGCATTGCTTTCGAGAGCATCAGCGTTAGCTTGACGAAGACTAGCTCCGTTCTGAGCTAACAATATATTCACATCACTCATATCCTGGATAATTAAATCCTGACCTTGCGATACACTTTGTCCTAAATCAACATTAACCTGCGTAATTTTGCCAGTATATTTTGCCACAATATCCACCTGGGATACAGGAACGGTTTGACCTGTCAAACCAATATTCTTTATCATATCCTTACGCTCTACAGTTAGAACATCAACTGCTGGCTTTAACTCTCCTGCACGTTGTCCTTTGACAACAGTTTTGGACTTAAAACCATAAAAAGCAGCTATGAGTACGACCATAATCCCAATGGCAATCAATATTTTTGCTTTATTACCTTCTCTTAACAAATGCTGTTTCAAATTTCTTGTCTCATTCACTTTTTTCACCTCTCTGTATTTTCCCTCATTATTCACCCTTGCTTTATGATCAATGGTATTCAGAGCCATTCTTTCTATAAGATCATAAGCATTTTTAGCTTCAGCAGGTGTAAATCCATCAGTGATTAATTCCGCCCACTTTTTAAGTATTTTCCTTACTTTGGATTCAATTTTTCTGCCTTTTCCCGTAGATAAATATTATAAGCCCGCCGATCATCAAGATCAACATGTCTTTCCACATATCCTAATTCCTCTAATCTCGTAATAGATCGATTCGTAGTGAACTTATCAGTATTCATAAATTTGCTGATGCAATCTTGAGTAATGCCATCCTCCTGAAAAAGACAAAGAAAACACGAATAATGACCAAGACCAATACCGTACTCATCAAAATATTGATCAAAGAAGGATTGCCCAATTTAGTATAAACAAGCTATCTACTTTCCTATGTAGTGTTTTTCTTTCATTTGAAGCCGCCCTAAAAAGCAATTTCAAATATTTCAATAATAGTAGACAATATTTGTTTGCACAACTATTGCCTACTATTATTGAAATAAGAACTTATTATCTCGAATAAAGAGCTTTAACTTATATTTTAGATTTAATTTTCCAATTCTTTACTAGATAATCTTAGTATTGCATATACTTATGACAAAATTATGACAATTGCGCAAAATACCTAATGTGGTTAAATTTAAAATCTGTAGCAAATTATATCAGCTTTTTTTCTAAAGAAATTCTAAAATAAATCAGATATATTATCTATATACTCAATCAACAACACCTAACTTTAATTACCCATATTTTATAACTATGTCTGTTTGTTTCATTTCAATTTTGGAGAGGAGAAATAATCGTGAAAAAGGCTCTCACTACAACACTTGCATTGTTATCTTTAGCTAGCACAGCTTTTGCAGCAACTCCTGCATTGGACTTAGTATCCGGCCAGACACAATTTGGATACTCGTACGGCAATTTGCAAACCAAAACAAATACCTTTGGCGACCTGGGAACCTTAAATGCCAATGAATATCAATTAGCTTATGGTCTCAGTAACAAACTTGCTATTACCGGCGACTACCTCAGCTCCAATCCGCAAAATTTCAACGTTTATACTACTTCTGGCTATCAAACTGTCAGTGGTATCAAGTTTGATTCAACAACAATTGGACTTCAGTATAAAGTGAATAATATTCTCGCAGTTTCAGCAGGCAGTATAAAATCAGAGCTTCTATCATCTCTTGGCTCTACTCCTTCCACTGAAATTTTCGGCGGCATCGCGTATAAGCAACAGATTAGTAACAATATTGAAAGCTATGCATCTTATCTCAAATCAACTAATGTGAAAGATTGGAAAGCTGGTCTAATCTACAACCTTGGAAAGGCTACATCTTTAGATCTTGGCTATCATAACTATAAAAACAGCGGAGCAAGCAATAATATCGAGTCTAAAGGTATATCCTATGGTGTAAATCATAAATTTTAACAATTTGCAAACTGTAGACAAAAGGGATTCTCAAACCATAACGGTTTTGAGAATCCCTTTTGTCTACAGTCTGTTAGCTATAATGTAACTGTAGTTTTTTCATTATTCATTTTACGCTCAGGATGTTTATAGTTCTATTAAATTTATAGGAAGAAAACTCATCACCGTCGATTTAAATTCGATCCCCCCCAAAACCGCGGTATGTTCTCTAAGCCCAGCCCCGTCATTTTCCGCTAAAGTATTCTTTTACTTTAAGGTAATATAATTTTTTATATTATTGAAGGTTTTTATATAATTTTATTGAATAGTACTATAAAAAGGGATAAAAAGGACAAAAAGGGAGAATAGCAAGATATGAGTATTGACGATAATTTGACCTATGAACTGTTTATTAAGAGCGCATTTAATAAAGGCAGATGTAGTGATTTGGCCGCTCTTGTAGCTACAGATGTATTTGAGCCAGGAAGTTTAGAAGAGACAAAAGTTGCAGTAGCTCATGCCATGACAATATTTAATAATCGTATATTTGGTGGCTCGAAGAAAGTAGACGAAAGTGATAAAACGGCAATGGAAAATTTTATAACGAATGTCATTAATGCTCTCGACAAGAAGGCTGTATATACTTTAATTAATCAATATGAGGAAATCAGAAACAAGTATTAACCATCTTTCTGTTTTTCCAAAGCTTACGCTAAATCAGCAATAATGAGGTCTATGCAGATTACAAGTTTGACTGCAAGAAAAGCCGTTTTCCTTAACTTAATGTATGGAAAAACGGCTTTTTCTTATGAAAAAAACTTATTTACCATCCTCTCTGATAGTCAACGAAACAATCACAACAGACTTTTTTTCCCTCCTGAAATCTAATTTTATGTTCTGGAGCTCCCTCCCCGCATTTTTCACAAATAATAGTTGTAAAAATTCTTGCTTCTTCTGGCAATGAAAAGTGAGGTTTCTTAAACTCAAATAGTTCAGAAGCTTGTGTATTGAGTAAGTATTCTTGACGTTGTTTTCGATCCATTTCACCATTCAATGGCTTTAGTACCAGTCGAACACTCGCTCCAGTGCCTCTATTAAAGAAACTGAATGCTTGTTTTCCTGTATTACGGTGTAAAAGATTGCCCTTACCAATGCTACAGCCCATGATTACCTGGACAGCATCCACACCGCAGGCATCGTTTTCTGTTACACACACCACTTCTTCATCTGACGAAAATGTAATCCCCAGTCTTTCTATCGCAGCTTCACAAACTTTGAAGCCAATAGCTAAACCTGGGCACTCATGTCCATGAAATTCTACACATTTCTCCCATTGCTGCATATCCATAATACCCTCCCTAAAATTACTTATTGTGTGAAAATTGTACAGTATGTCTCAACTACACTATATACTTTTTCCGCAACAGCTACAAGAGAAATACTACTCATGTAACGAAATTGTATTTTAGAAAAATGAACTTTATGGCAATAAGAGCAAGATCCTTCATTAATACTACTGATTGTATTCATTGGTAATTACCCTTACATTACATACTTGAGTGATATTTTTTAATACCTGTCCCACTTTCTTGATAGAAAGATACGAGCTAAGAAAATGCATGTACGAATAGTCGACTTATTCCACTTCTTACTTCATTCCTAAAAATGGATAATTTCTCTTGACAATGGAATTCTATCGTTATATATTCATTATAAAATATATTTCATAATCTGAAGGGAGCATTATGGTTCGTCCACATAAAGAGCGTCGAGTTGAAAAATTACCTCTTCTCACTCATTACAAACTCGTAGGTGTTCCTTTGCATGAAGTCGATGAAATGATATTATCTATTGAAGAAATGGAAGCTACTCGCTTAGCAAATATTGAACATCTAGACCAGGCGTCCTCTGCTGCCAGTATGGAAATATCACGCCCCACTTTCCATCGCATTGTCAATATGACTCATCAAAAAATAGCTACTGCCTTATGGCATGGGCAAGCACTACGTGTAGATGGCGGTAGAATTCGTATTGCTCATCAATGCCAAACAGACCTACGTCATTGTTTCTGCCTTACCTGTATTCACAAATGTACCTTGCCTCAAGGAACAGGAGAGTGTTGTCATAATTTATCCTATCCTGCTTGTCAAAAATCGACTGCAAATCGTGACACGAATTAATATATTTTGCCAATATAGAATGCATTAAATAAATTACATCTATAATGTCAGTAAAGAGATATAAGGCACACTCGCTTCCCGCGTAACACTCCTCAACATCTCCTTACTATTGATTGCTATTTATAATATGTAATTCAACTTATATAACTTTATACAATCATACATTACGGCCTAGTATTGAAGATAGAATACTAAAACAAAGGTTATTTAGTATTCTATTCTAATGAGAGTATCTGTCTAACGTTGTTATGAAAATAGCAAATGCTAAAGCCATGGCAGAACATGGACAAACAATTAGACATTCCAGCAGACCCTAGCGAGATTGGTCTTTTACGACGAAAAATTAATCTCTTTCATAATACCAAACTAGCTATTGGGGCATTAAGCGCCTTAGTTTAACAGACTAAAAATAAAAAAGGAAGTGAAAAAATATGTATATTATTAGTGATCAATGTATTAAATGCGGCACTTGTGCACCAGGTTGCGGAATGACGCTAGGCTGCGATGGGCATTCATGCTACATTCAATGTGGAGCTCACGGTTGTCCTGCGGGAGCAATAATCGAGAGTCAACTCAATATGTAATTACTGAAAAATGTAGTGATTGTGGAGAATGTGCTAAAATTTGCCCAAATGGAGCCATCTATAAAGGAATTTAAACAACAGAAAAAAGCAGTATTTTTTTGTAATTTGGTAATATTTCTTACTTTATAATTTCGATTACAAACAACTCATTAAATAGACGTAGATAGCTCTTAAATAAGGGAATTGGTTCATTATTAATGGCCTACACTTATATGTTAATGGGCACCATACTCAAATCAAATCTTGAGTCTACTCCTTCCACTGAAAATTCTGGCGACATCGCATACAAAAAACATATTAGTAGCAATATGGAATTTTACGCATTTTATATTAAATCTATTAACTTGACGAAAACCGTTGCTATTTTGCAACGGCTTTTGTAGTCCCTGCAGGTAACTAACCCCATTGCTTGACTAAAATATTCAGATTCTATATGATTAAATTACTATAGTTTTAACATTTAATCATATCAGAATATGGAGGGATTTATGTTGTTAGTAAAAATACTATTTAATAAATCAATGATACTTTCATTATCTGTTTGCTTACTCATCATGCCGCTTGCACAAACTAAAAAAGCAGAAGCAGCCAGTTTTGTAGAAAAATTACTTTATTCCGCAGCAGCTGTTTCACTAATCACTGCTTACTATAATAATGTCAATGATAAAGGACAGAAAGAAAGTCTCGCAAGCACCCAGAAGCGGACTGGCGTATATGATAACGAAGAAGCCAAACAACGTATAAACCTTATAGAAAATCGACTTAAAACCTCAGGGCTGATTAGAGCTAATTATGCTATTTATCCCAATCCTAAAAAAGAATTTAACGCTTTTTGTACATTAGGACATGTTATTAGCATTAATAAAGGTACATTAGATAGTCTTGATGATGATGAACTGGCGGTTGTCATAAGCCATGAAATAGGTCATGGAGAAGAAAAGCATGTGGTTACAGGTATTACAAAAGGCATAAGCCTCGGATTCGCTGTTGACCTGTTTTTAGCGAATAATCAAAATAACACCAGTTATATCCTATCAACCATCGGTTCGAATTATATTAATAATGAAATGTTCACCATGGGACAAGAGTGGGAGGCTGATAATCTCGGCTTTGATTACGCGGTAGCAGCAGGCTTTAACCCAGGGGGAGCAGCAGCTGCCATGGTAAAAATGCGTTCAATATACGGTGAATTACATCACGAAGGATTAGCCAAAGTAGTCAATCCTAATAATCATCCCAAAGCCAGTGATCGAGTAAATAATTTTTCAACCAAATTGACTACATACAGTAATAATCATGTAAGGGTTAAAAATGACAAGACCATCATGATTGATGATCAAGAAGTACTAACGCCAGTCAAAACGAATAACTATCTTGCCGAAGAGCGAACATATATAATTGCCGGGAACCTTGCCAGAGCCTACCACAATATCGATATCGGTACTGCCATCGTTGGCGAAGACGGAGCTGTGTACATAGGAAACCAAAAAATTTCCAATCTAGTAGAAAATGACATTAGTGCCGAAGAACTCTCTAATCGAATTAATAAAATTAACAATAAACAATTCTAATCTATATAATTTGATTTAAATATTATAAAAAGATCAGCATCTCATTAACGATAATAGTTAATAAGATGCTGATCTTTTTAGCTAGAGTAGTTTCCCAATAACCTCTACATGTTTCTTCCTTAACCATTCACCAAATTCTTTTCCTTTTAAATCCTCTGGCATATCACCATACTGAGATAAAGTCATCGCAGCTTTGAATGTGCTCAGTATAGGTAGGTTTAGTCCTGCTCCCCTAGCAATCATATCAAACTCCTCCACACTCAATGCACCACGCCGCAAGCTGTTGATTGCCATTACAATTTTTTCAGGACTCGGAGTTTCTAATATTGCTGTGAATTTACCCACAGCAATTGCTGAATCAAGCCAATCGGCTGGTAACCTCATTATTTTATCCCAGTTTAATAAAGCTTCCCTATCCAATACTAGCCCCAAAGCAGCAAATCTTACTTTAAGATTTTTGGAAACTTGCGCCACTCCATCTAAACCAACCATTGCTCTTTCAAAGTTTTCTTTCGACAAATCTGAGATTTCTCGAAAGGTCACCTGCAATAACTTTGTTTCTGCCAGAACTCGAAAAAAAGTCCCCGGTTTCTGAGCTTCATTCAAAACTTTTGTCAATTCAATGAGCATGCGTTCAACAGATTCATCTCTAAGTTCATCCACCACAGTACTTGCCAGAATTAAAGTTTCAGGATGGATTGTAAAGCCCAGCCGGGCTGATTGACCAGCAAGACGCAGTGCACGTATTGGATCATCTACAAAATGCTGGCTAGTGGCTCTAAGTATCTTGTTATTAATGTCCTGGATACCGTTAAAAGGATCGATAATCTCTCCAGTTAAGCAATCCATAGCAATGGAATTCACGGTCGTATCGCGCCGGAAAAGATCTTCTTCAATAGTTATTTTGGGGTTGGATGATATTTTGAAACCTTTATAACCACTACCGACTTTTCGCTCGGTTCTCGCAAAAGCCAATTCACACTTTATGCCATCTATCGGCAGTCGAAAAACCGGAAAAGACTTGCCATACTCTTCGGCATCCGGGAAAATCATTTTGAAATTTTTCTTAACCATACCCACTATGCTGAAATCAATATCTTTCGGACTGACTCCCATAAACTGATCACGGACACACCCACCCACTCTAAACACCCGTCCACCGTTAAATGCTATGATTTCAGCGAAGGATCGTTCTGTTAATAAGGCACTATTCATGATATATACGCTCCCTCAAATCGGTATTATCTTCATATTAACAACATCTATTTTCACCATGAAAAATTATCAAATATCCTTTTACCAATTATACTTCTCCTTGCTTTAACTTCAAAGATATTTTTTGTTATAAATAGCATGATAAATATATACTCCTATGAATATTTCAGTTAAATTATGGTAATAATTTAACTGAAATAAATTTTATGCGAGGCATCATATGGATAAATTATTAAATGCACAAAATCTTTTAAATGGCATTGCTATAGCAATAAAAGTAAATATTATTTCCTTTTTCGCTGCTGTAATAGTAAGCGTTGGATGGACTTACATACTTTTTGGCTTCTGGGATTGGGATTATTTAATGTATTTATGTATATTTTATAGTGTAAATATATCCCTGACTCTACTTATAAAAAAATGGTATGAAAATTATCTAGAACGTAAAGAAAACCTGACATGCTCCAAGCCTCAAGATCCCGATAGAAGGATGTTCGACTGCTAGCCTATGGAACAAAATCCATCACAACGTTGCTGAAATAACCTGTGCCTGCTTTTGGGAATCGTGAAAGGGTTATGCTTTCTGATGACCTAAAAACCTAGCGCAGATTAGCTGAGTGCATTGAATTAAACCTTAATTATTTTCATAGGCACTTTCAAGACTTGTCCCGGAAATATTTGTGTATTATTGTTCAAATCGTTTAGTTGTTTAATAGCTTGCGTTAAATCCCTAATGTCATCCCTATCAGTCACATATTTAGCAGCAATGCTCCATACTGTATCTCCGGATTTCACGTAAATATTGACATAAGTACCTCCATGAAGATATGGGTTGGAACTAGCTAACGGCGTAATCGACCATAAAGTAATAATTAATGTCATAACCAATAATATCCTCATCATTTTATACCAACACCCCTTCGGAACACTTGTTCTGTTTATCAAATTATACCACAGTACATATGTTCCCTACAAGTGTGTTCTCGTTTTTTTTGGTGATACAATAAAAAAGATGTTTCTTGATACCTGCCTCATGTCAGTTATCAAGAAACGTCTTTTTTTATTAGCCAACTCTCTCTTTTTCAATCTCTAATTTAGGGACGGTTGTCCTCTCCTATATAGCAGAACCTCGGAACTTCTTTCCCATTATACAATACTTTTTCAAGAAACATTTTCTTTGGCCTTACCCATAAGCCATAATCTCCATATAACGCCTTATATACAACCATAGGTTCAAGACTTTCACTGTGAGTTGCCTCTCCAAGCACTTCATAGGATTTATCTTTATAGTGGCGATATAGGCCTTTTTTTACCACAGTAACATCCTGCCGCTGTATAGCTGGTTGAATAATATTATTCATAATTCCACTTCCTTTTCCACTTCTTTCATTGTAAGCTTTTTAATATTTAGAATAGCTATTTCCGTCAGCCTGATAGCCCATTCTTTTAAACGATAATATTCATTCACCTTCTCATCTAAATTCCGCCTTACCTGAATAGCTTCCGGGGAGTTTATACCTTTTCCATCAACAACATCATAAAGTTCTTCACGTAGTCCCTCTACTTTTCCCCATAAATCCTGAGCTTTTAAATCAAGCATAACTAATTGCTTCCCGCTTACTTTAAAAATAATAACTCCTATTGGAATCTATTGCACCTCCTATGTGGAATTATATCTCAAATTTCGTATGATTATATAGTTACGTATGATTTGAGTAAAATCCACCAACTAAATCGTCTTTTTCATTAGGCCCAAAGTCCCTGCAATCATTAATCTTTAATAAGTAAGAAAATCTTACACTAAGAAAAGCCTTAGTCGTTCTTATTTGAAATCGAGAAAGTGATATACTTTCTGAATTCCATCAAAAAATACCTTGCAAGATAAATTTGCAAGGTATTAATATTATTATATATGGGATTAATAAATAATGGTCGGAGCGACAGGATTTGAACCTGCGACCTTCTGCCCCCCAGACAGACGCGCTACCGAGCTGCGCCACGCCCCGACTAACAACATTAATTTTACCTTTTTTCTAACATTATGTCAATATTTTATAAAGTGTTTTATGAATTATTCTTAATCACCAATTACTTTTGCACCTTCAGTATCAATATCTAGAACCAAATAACTTGCCTTGATATGCTTGCTAGCAAAAGCCTGTATCATCCCTGCACCTATCTGATCACAATGGTCCTGGGCAAAGGCGATTAAACAAGGTCCTGCGCCGCTAATAGCAGCTCCTAATGCGCCTTTATCTAAGGCTGCATCAAATACTTGCTGCATGCCAGGAATCAGGTGTTCTCTATAAGACTGATGTATTTTATCTTCTAGGGCATAGCGTAGATGATGAAATTCACCTTGGCATAAGGCCCCAATGACTAAGGCCGTCCGGCTAATATTAAAAACAGCATCTTTAAAAGGAACTGTTTGTGGTAAGACGTTCCGCGCTGCATGAGTAGACAAATCAAAATCAGGTATTGCTACAACCATGCTAAGTTTCGCTGGTGGTATAAAGCGCAAATAACGGACCTGATCGCCTTGTATTACACTTGTTGTAATACCACCAAATATAGCTGGAGCAACATTATCTGGATGCCCTTCTATGGCTGTCGCCATATCTAAAATATCATCTTTGTTCAAGGTATTTCCTGTAGCAATATTTGCAGCAAATAGTCCAGCCACAATCGCAGCTGCACTGCTACCTAGACCACGAGACAACGGAATTTGATTAACCATCTTAATATGAATACCGTGATATTTTTTACCTACTTTTCTTAAAACCTTTTGTATAACTTGATAGACAATATTCCTTTCATCAACAGGGATCATTCCTTTTCCTTCGCCTTCTACCTCAATGACTAAACTACCTTCCTGCGATAAAATTAGTTCCAGTTCATTATAAATAGTACAGGCTATGCCCAATGCATCAAAGCCAGGACCACAATTGGCAGTCGTTCCTGGCACACGAACTTTTACAGCAGCTGACATACATTCTCTCCTATCTTATCAGGTATGATTAACCAAAGTTGTCGGCTTCCACCCGAATCACATTGCATACTTTATTTACTACTGATAAACCAGCAAGTGTATTAATAGCTAAGCGCAAGCTGGCATCAGCTACTTGATTAGTAATTAGTACAAGTTCTGAGCAATTAGCCACTTTACTTTTTTGGATGACTGAATGTAAACTAACGAGTTGTGCACCAAATGCACCAGCAATCGCAGCGAGCACTCCAGGCTTATCTTCGACTAACAATCTAATATAATAAGGGGATTCGGTCTGTTCTACAGGACAGAAGCTTTTTTCTTCAAAACAAGTACATAGAATCCGGCTATTTGCATTATGCTTAATATTACGAGCCACATCAATAATATCGGCCACCACCGCACTAGCTGTAGGCATTTCCCCAGCACCGCGCCCATAAAACATGGTTTCTCCTACAGCATCACCTTTAATATAGATAGCGTTAAAAACATCATGTACTGAAGCCAAAGGATGACTAGAAGGGATAAATGCAGGATGTACACGTACATCAATGCCACGTTCATCATCTTTAGCAATTGCTAATAGTTTGATTACATACCCTAGCTCTTTGGCATAACCAATATCGGCTTTGGAAATATTAGTAATACCTTCCACATAAACATCATCTACGGAAACTCTGCTACCAAATGCAATCGACGCCAATATGGCAATTTTACGGGCAGCATCCAATCCTCCAACATCAGCAGTAGGGTCAGCTTCCGCATAGCCTTTGGCCTGAGCCTCAGCCAATACACTATCAAAATCTAGCCCCTCATTCGTCATTTTAGTGAGCATATAATTTGTTGTACCATTAATAATTCCCACAACTTCACTAATCTTATTTGCTGCTAAACATTGTTTCAATGGCCGAATAATGGGAATACCGCCAGCCACACTCGCCTCAAATAAAAAATCAACTTTATTTTCCTCGGCAACTTGGAGTATTTCTTGGCCACATTTAGCTACAACATCCTTATTAGCAGTAATTACATGCTTACCTGCACGTAGTGCTTGTAGAATATAATCTTTAGCAGGCTCAATACCACCCATTAATTCAACTACAATATCTATATCTTTATCATTAATAATATCATCAATATTTGTAGTAAATTCAGCATTACTATCCACATTTCTGGGTTTATCAAGCTGACGCACCATGATTTTTTTAATATTGACAGGCATCCCAACTTTTTGTAAAATATCATGAGCATTCTTAGCTAGTATTTTTACAACACCCGTCCCGACAGTTCCCATACCAAGTAAGCCAGCATGAACTATCTTTTCCATTTTTTTATCCTCCTTTTAAGCTTGACCTAATACCTCTAATCTTTTTACACCCTCTATCATTCTTACCTTATCGAGTAGAGCTTCTAGATCAATAACGAGTTCCGCTGTTTCAATTGAAATAGTAGCGTTCGCTACACCTTGTAATGGTATGCCTTGATTAATCGTCAACACACTGCCATGATCATAAGCAATTGTATTGAGCACTTTAGATAGTACCCCTTGCTTATGTTCAAGCAATAAAGCTAGTGTTATTATCTTTTCTTTACTTGCTTCATAGAAAGGAAATACATAATCCTTATATTTATAATAAGCACTACGGCTTAGTTCCATTTTCTCTACAGCTTCATTAATTGTACGTGCTTCACCACGTTTTAACATATCCTTTACCTTAATGGTCTTCTTTATTGCTTCAGGTAATATTTCTTCACGAACTAAAAAAAATACGGCTTTTTGCCCAATCACTACTTAACCCTCCTTCAGTATTATACATATGGATGTTTATCTACTCTCAGTAGACATTATAGCATTAACATATTATTAAAACAAGTATAAATAATAAAAAATTAGCCAATCTGTACAGACTGGCTAATTTTTTATTTAGAAAATGATACAGATTAGTCCTCCACTACCATCATTAACAATTTTTTGCAGCGTATCACGCAATTTCATTTGAGAACTTTCCGGCATACTAGAGAGTTTATTTTGAATGCCCTCTCGAACTAACGAGTTAAGGGATTTACCAAATAAATTAGTGCGCCATATTTTCTCTGGCTCACCCTCAAATTCCCTCATAAGATATTGAACAAGTTCTTCGCTTTGTTTTTCACTACCAATAATTGGTGAGATTTCAGCCTGCACATCAGTTCTGATAATATGCAATGAAGGAGCAGCTGCTTTTAGCTTTACCCCAAACCGATTACCATTTCGAATGATCTCAGGCTCTTCCAATACCATTTCATCCAGTTGTGGCGACACAATACCATAACCAGTCTGACGGACTTGTTCAAGAGCACCTGCTAGTTTGTCATACTCACGTTTAGCTACTGACAAATCTTGCATCAGCCGTAGCAAGTGATGTTCACCTGAAATAGTAAAGCCTGTCAATTCTTCTAATACTTGATAGAACAAATCATTTCTGGCAGTTATCTCAATGACGGCAATGCCATTACCAAGATCCATATCATGCAGAATTACATCTGCTACAAATTCATAGCCTGACAAATCATCAATAGCCCTATCAATATCCCGGAGTCGCCTTACATATTGCACCACTTCCTGTACAGCCCCATCAAATTTTCCTCGTAGCCAATGCTCAGTTTCCAACTCTTCCACCCATTTGGGTAAAGAAATGTTAACTTCTTTTACGGGGAATTCGTATAGCACCTCTTGTAAAATAGCATAAATATCATCTTGATTAAGTTGAGCACAATCAACTGGAATAACAGGTACATCATATGCATTCTCAAGTTTAGCAATGAGCTCACGCGTTTCTTTAGTTGACGGACGGTTGGTATTTAATACCACCAAAAATGGTTTTTGTAATTCTTTTAGCTCACTGATCACCCGTTCTTCGGATGGTATATATTTTTCTCGAGGTAAATCAGTCACACTACCATCAGTAGTAATTACTAAACCAATAGTAGAATGTTCGGCAATTACTTTTCTAGTACCTACTTCTGCAGCTTCTTGAAAAGTGACCTCTTGATCAAACCAAGGCGTAAGTACCATTCGAGGGCCATCTTGTTCTTCATAGCCTAAAGCTCCATCAACTGTATAACCTACACAATCAACCATTCTGACTCTAACATTAATATTATCTTTGACATTAATTTCTACTGCTTCATTGGGAACAAACTTAGGCTCAGTCGTCATAATTGTTTTCCCAGCTGCGCTTTGTGGTAATTCATCTTTAGCACGTTCTTTTTCGTAAGGATCTATAATGTTTGGAAGAACCATTGTTTCCATAAAACGTTTGATAAATGTTGATTTGCCTGTGCGTACCGGACCTACAACACCAATATAAATATCACCGCCAGTACGTTCGGCAATATCTCTAAACAAGTCAAATTTTTCCATTCAATATTCCCCTCCCCATAACTGCGCTTTATGTAAAATATTAGAGCACGTTGTTACACCCGCAGTCATCCCTCCCTTGAAGCAAAATCATAACCGAGTAATAGGTCTTAGTATTTTAAAAAGTAATTAACTAATAGCAAATTCATCTTTATAAATATATGACATGCTGATAATATTATTACAAAATAAAGAAAAGACTTGGTGATCGCCAAGTCTTTTCTTTAATCACTACTATTTTTCTTTTTTAATGTCAGTTGCCATCTTACCTAATTTTATTTTCAATTCCTGCCCCTTAAGTAATCGCTCAATATTAGGCTTATGTCTAACCACAACAAATAGAGCTGCAATAATGCCAAAGCATAAGAACTCAATTCGCTCGCCCATGAGCCACATAAAAATTGGCACAAATACAGCTGCCACGATGGAGGCTAACGATACATAGCGAGTAACATATACAATAACTGCCCATACTAAAAATATTACTATTGTAATTTTAGGAACCAATACAGCAATAACACCTAAACCGGTAGCAACACCCCGGCCCCCTGTAAATTTCAAAAAAATCGACCAGTTATGTCCAGCAATAGCGGCAATACCACCCAATAATAATGCTATGGGTGTATCTAAAACATAATTAGCAAGATAGACGGCAATAACGCCTTTAGCGGCATCAGTCAGAAACACCCATACAGCTGGCCACAAACCCAGTGTCCGAAAAGCATTGGTTGCACCGATATTTTTACTGCCAAAATGGCGTAAATCAACATCATATAGTCTCTTACCAATAATGAGTCCATTGGGAATTGAGCCAATTAGATAACCGAATATCGTGATTATTAAATAATCCATTTCATCACTCTCCTCCCTATGTTATTTTCAATCTTCTTCTTTACGTCCACGCACCACCAATTTTAAAGGTGTTCCTTCAAAACCGAAGCTTTCCCGTAGTTTATTTTCTAAAAAGCGCAAATAGGAAAAATGCATAATTTCCGGATCGTTCACAAAAAAGACAAATGTCGGCGGTTTTACATTTGGTTGGGTAGTAAACATTATTTTTAAACGTTGACCATGTTGGGACGGTGGAGGATTAATGGACACTGCATCCTCAATAACTTGGGTTAAAACACTGGTCGCTACACGCATGGTATGTTGCTCCGCCACAAATTTTATTAATTCTGTAATCCGTGATACCCGTTGCTTGGTAAGAGCTGAAACAAACAAGACAGGTGCATATTGCATAAACGCGAGCTCTGTGCGAATATTTTCAGTATAACGAAGAGTTGTCTTACTATCTTTCTCCACCAAATCCCATTTGTTGACAATAATAACACAAGCCTTACCTGCATCATGGGCATAGCCTGCAATTTTTTTATCCTGTTCAGTAACACCATCTACTGCATCAACCACCATCAAGACAACATCAGAGCGGTCAACTGCCCGCAGGGCACGCATAACACTATATCGTTCTACAGGCAGCTCTATTCGAGCTTTACGCCTCATGCCAGCAGTATCAATCAATATAAATTCAGTATCATCTTTGGTAAAATGAGTATCGATAGCATCACGAGTCGTACCAGCTACATCACTTACAATAACCCGTTCTTCACCAACCAAAAGATTAACCAATGAAGATTTTCCTACATTCGGACGACCAATGATTGCAACTTTAATTTTTTCATTATCTTCTTCTACTATTTCTTCATTTGGCAAGCATTTAACAACTTCATCAAGCAAATCTCCAATATTTAAGGCATTTGCCGCTGAAATTGCAATTGGATCACCAAGTCCTAAATTGTAAAATTCATAAATTTCATTGGCTTTTTGCATATTGTCAACTTTATTGACAACTACGATTACTGGCTTACGCGTATTACGCAAAATGATACCAACTGCTTCATCTGCGGATGTTAAACCCACCTTACCATCCACAATAAATAAAATTACATCTGCTTCTTCAATGGCCAGTTTAGCTTGATAACGCATGGATGTTAAAATTTTGTCTGTTGATTCTAGTTCAATACCACCAGTATCAATCATCGTAAATTCACGATCAAGCCATTCTGCGTCAAGGTAAATGCGATCTCGAGTCACCCCAGGCATATCTTCCACAATTGAAACCCTTTTCTGGCCTATGTAATTAAATAAAGTTGACTTACCAACATTCGGACGTCCAACAATGGCTACTATTGGTTTATTCATATATATATATCTCCTATACACATCAATATATTCTTTAAAATTCAATACCTTGACGAGACTCCATCCCATCTGCATAATTATGACGAACTTCCTGCATTTCAGTTACCAAATGGGCAATTTCAATAATTTGGGGTGGGGCATATCGGCCTGTCAAGATTACTTCCGGCATTTTTATCAAAATTTTACAATCCTCTGTTAAAAACTTTACAACTGCATCAACATCGAGCAACTTTGAAGCCATAGCCACATTAATTTCATCAAGAATAACAATATCATATTCTCCAGACAAGATGATGGACTTTGCCAGCTTCCAACCTTGCGCTGCCAGATTAATATCGATTTCTTCGGGATTTTCTAGATTGACAAAATCATTGCGCCCAACTTGAATAAGTTTGAAACCAGGCAGATACTTAGTGGCCTTGAATTCACCGTATTCTTTATTATCCTTCATAAATTGAATCATACATACTTTAAATCCATGTCCACATGACCTAAATGCCAAGCCCATGCTAGCAGTAGTTTTCCCCTTACCATTACCAGTATATACTTGAATCAGCCCAAGATCAGCCATAATATTACCTCCAAGACTGTAATAATTCCCGTAAATCTTCAGCACCATATACAGCACGTACAGGAACAGCTACATGGCGTTCTAGCTCATCCAATGTCATATTGTCCAAAAAGACCCCTTCACCTCTTCTTAAGGCGGTACCAGGAATGATAACCCCTGTTCGCGCTTCACTACCTTGTGTCAACGTGCGAGCTATATCCTGACCAGTTAATAAACCACTGACAGTTATATCTTTACCAAAAAACTCATTCTCAACAACTATAACACCAATTGTCAAATTGGGGATTTTTACAGCAGCTAATAGAGGTTCCAAAACTTGTTGTGCTGATACACCACATACTACATCTAGGTGATGGGGCGTTTGATAACCAGTTGCCACTATAGCTTCCCGCTGCCATTCATGTAGGAAATTTCGAATAAGGCCGATACCATTTTCTAATTGGGGAAATCCATCATACAAGTCGTATTCAGGTATAGGTTGATTCGCGGCAAGATAAAATTCATCAGATAAGTATACAAAAGATGTACCGCTTTTCTTACGACACTTTTGCTGCCATTTATTTACCATAGTAACAACATCAAGGGCCTTCTTAGGGGTAAATACTTCTAGGGAATAACAATTTTCTCGGTAGCGGCTGAGTCCTACAGGAACAATAGCCATAGATAAAATACTAGGATGCAGGGAATATAAATCATTAATAGTTTTTTCCAGTTCGTCGCCATCATTGATATTTGGGCATAATACAACTTGAGTGTGCATCTCAATACCATTAGTAATTAACGTGCTTAACTGCTCCATAATTTTGCCTGCATTCTTATTATTTAGCATTTTTTTACGCAAATCACTATTTGTGGTATGTACTGATATATATAGGGGTGATAAGTGAAGCCTGCTAATTCGATTAATATCCTGGGGACCACTATTAGTTAGTGTAACAAAGTTCCCATATAAAAACGATAGCCTATAGTCATCATCTTTGACATATAAACTTTCCCTCATACCTGGTGCCATTTGGTCTACAAAACAAAAAATGCATTTATTGGCACACCGCCGTACACCATCAAAAACCGCACTTTCAAATTCAATACCTAAATCTTCATCATATTTTTTTTCGATTTCCAGAATTTCCCGATCACCATTTTGCTTTTCAATTACAAGTTCTACACTCTCATCTGCTAATGCAAAACTCAAATCAATAATATCTCTGATACTCTCTCCGTCAACTGTGATTAAACGATCGCCAGGCTCTAATCCCAATTGAGCGGCAATTGTATCTGGTATAACTGTTGCAATAATACCGTTATATGCCAAATTTCTCACCTCTTGTGTATATTCCTTATTATTTATTTATTTCCTGCAAATAAATACAGAGTGATGAAAAAAGCATCACTCTGTATTTACGGAATCTATACTATTTCCAATAAATACTACAATTATTAATGAGGCACTACTTATATTATGTGAAAATAATTGATCTACGTCAATACTAATCTTCATCTTTTTCATTATTTGTTTTTTTAGCTTGTTTTTTGCCTTTCCTAACAGAACCGAAAAAGTTAGCGAATTCAGTTGTAGTAAACTGTTTAAGTTTTGATTTTGCTTCTTTCATACTGCCAGTGCTTAAGAACAAAAAGGCTGCTATACCAACAATAACGAATCCTACAATCCATCCTATTGATTTACTAGCACCAGATGGCCCTGCTTCTGTAGTACCAAATCCAGTTGTTCCCGCTGTATTTTCAGGAGTAGCAGCTGTTTTCCCTAATATAGTAGGAATAACATCAGCAAATAACGCAACACCTCTCTCTGCAGATTGGCGGCTATTAGTATGTGCCCCTACTTCCAATAACATAGATTTGGGAAATAAATCTTGATTATAATCTCCGCCTTTTGCAAAAAAGATGCCTTTTATCAGACCAGGATGTTGCTTATCTGAAGCAGCTTTAATTTGCAGAGCATAGTCTTCGATTTGTTTACCAGTTGCTCCATATTTACCGACCACTAACTGTACTTTGCTAACATCCTGTCCGTTTATAGTAGTACTATAAACTTCAGGTGGCACAGCATCACGATGAACATCGAAAATAGCATCAGGTTGTTGTTTTAAAAGATCTACAACAGTGCGTCGAGATCGTTCATAAGCCATATTGTCATGGGGATCATGTTTGGCATCAGAGTGAATAACTTCCATGCCATTAGCTTGAAGAGCACTTGTAAAAGAATCCCCTACTTTATAAATTCCCCCAGCCCCTAGGATACTTTCTTTTCCATCAGTCGGGACATAAGACTCATCAGAATGAGTATGATAAATAGCTACCTTGCCTTTGCCTTGAGCCCAGGCAATGTGTGGACTTAAAATACTTAATAACTTATTATTCATAGGTTGTCCATATTGGGTCAAATCAACTTCACCAATAAAATTTACGTGAGCTATTTCGCCTTCAATATTCACAACTTCAAACCGCTTATTATTTTCTGTAATACACTGATCGCCTATCCGTGTTTGCCAACCAGTTATATAAACAGTAACACCATTCTCATCAATAAAGGAAACATAACCCCGCTCAGCTGGTTGCTGAGCGTAAGCATAATTAATCATTGTACTACACAAGAACAATAAAACAACAATTATTCCCCATAACCTATTCATTATTATCACCTCTATTTTTCTGATCATTATGATCAGAATTACTATCATCTTGCTTAATAGTCGCTTTACGTTTTTGATCAGTGTGAGAGATTTCCTTACTAAATTCATATAATCCTTCTGGACGATGGTTACCTAGAATGGGTCCACCCTGCAATTTTTCCCGAGTTTCTCCTACAAGCTCAGCAACCATTACAGCTACAATACCGGCAATAATGACTACATCAAAAGCACCAGCTCCTCCAACGTCAGTTGTTCCAGGAATACCCAACCTAATAATTGTAGTCATGTGGATAATATCACTTAAAACAATGCCTAAGACCCCACCTATAAAGGCACTGCGACGGGAGCGCCCAGCCAAATAAGCAATCATGCCTGCTGAAATACCATAAATAAGTTTAGGGTCCAAAAACATATTTTCTGGTTCGTATGGCAAGTAACGTGACCCTAAAGATACCGCTGCAGCGACTAAAATAGTTGCAAATATTGCTCGTAATTTCTCACCTGTCTCATCTGCCTTAAAAATTAACCAGACAGCTAGTAAGGCAGGCAGCAGTGCTCCTCCTACATTAATACTTAGCTGTACTGGAGCACTCATAAGAGGAATGTCGATAAAGCTACCCACTATGATAGCGGCAATAAACAGTAAAGCCTGCTTATCTGTTAAACGCATTCTATCAAGTATTCTGTGGGCAATACCAAAGTAAACCAAGACTCCAACCACCAATAGCATCATCATTCCTATTGGCATATTCATATTATTCACCTCTACTATATTTTATGGCTTATCTTTCCCCCTTATCGTAAAAGTAATACGAAAAAAAGCATAACATCAGTCATGCTTTTTTCGTATTATTTTTACGCGGAATGAGAATATGTATTACGTTCTAATTCCATATTGAGTTGTATCAATTCCACGGGCCATCAACCATTCCTTAGTATAACCAGTGATGACCACTGGTACTTTTGCTGAATCCTTTATGTTAGCTATCCCTGATAATATCATATAACATTTAATCTCATGCAAAAGATTATTAAACCAATTCACAGTATACTCAATATCTTTTTCATGCAACATTCTAATGATCGGTGTAGCCATACCTACCCCGGTGCCCCCTAATGCCAGGGATTTCACCACATCGAGGGCTGTACGTATACCACCTGACACCACCATATCAACATGTCTGGGAAGGACTGACATTATTTCCACTGCACTGATTGCCGTCGGAATTCCCCAGCTCAATGTTTCAGGATATATGTCAATTTGACTGCGGGCTGCTTCAATCGCCAAAAAGTTAGTTCCACCCATGCCGCCAACATCAATAGCCTTAATGCCTATCTCTGCGAGTTGTTTAGCTTGTTCTTTAGCAATACCACAACCTACTTCTTTTACAATGACAGGAACCTTAACCCTCTCAACAATATTAGCAATATTAATTAAATACCCTGAAAAATCTCGGTCGCCCTCAGTCATAATAAGTTCCTGGGCTACGTTTAAATGAATCTGAATAGCTTGTGCATCTATCATGTCTACTGCCAGCTGTGCTTGCCTTGGGGTAGCATAAGCTCCTAAATTTGCAAAAATAATGCCGTTAGGATTCTTTTCTCGAACAATTTTATAAGACTGCTCAACTTCAGGATATTCAAGTGCTGCATATTGAGAACCAACAGCCATTGCTGTATTTGTCAAGCGTGCAAACTCAGCAATCTGTCCATTCACTGTTGTAACATCATGAGCGCCACCAGTAATCGCATTAATGATAAGCGGATTATTAATAGGTATACCAGCAATTGAGCTTGAAATATCAAGCTCATCCCATCCTAAATTAGGCAAACAATTATGTATAAGCCCAATATCGGCAAACCCACTAATGCCAGGACCGTCTGCAAGTGATAGAGAATATTTTATATGATCTAATTTCCGTGATTGACGCACCCTGTCATCTCCCTAATCCCGCTGCTTGAATAAATGAGCGAATTTATCACCAAGTGTAAGACCTGTACTCTCTTGTGTACCTAAATAATCACTATACTCTTCTCGTTCAACATCTTCCTTCGCTTTGCTGATACTAAGAGCAATACGCTTATTTTCTTTATTGATATCCAAAATTTTTACAGTTACTTGCTGCCCTACACTGACTATTTCTTCTACCTTCTGGACTCTCTGATCTGACATTTCCGAAACATGAATCAAACCTTCAACACCTGGTACTAATTCTGCAAAAGCCCCAAAAGTCGTGATTCTGCTGATTGTAGCTGTTACAATTTTATTGATTGAAAATTGTTCTACCACATCTAGCCAAGGATCACGCCCAGCTTGTTTTAAACTCAAGGAAATTCGCTTTCCAGCATTATCAATCTTTAAAACTGTTACCTGTACTTCATCACCGATACTGACAACCTCATGAGGGCTCTTAACACGATGCCAAGACAAGTCAGAAATATGAACTAGCCCATCGATACCGCCGATATCAACAAAAGCACCAAAATCAACAATACGCCGCACTGTACCTGTTAGGGACTGTCCCACTGCTAAGGTAGTAAAAATTGCCTCTTCTCGAAGGCGCCGTTCTTTCTCTAGTAAAACTTTACGGGATAATATAACACGTTTTTTTATGGGATCAACTTCAATTGGCATCAGCGTGAGTGTTTGATTAACAAAAGGTGATAAATCCTCTGTAAAGCTAAGTTCAACCATAGAAGCAGGAATAAAGCCATTGATGCCAAAAACTGCTACTTTTAAACCACCTTTCACAACTTCCAATACTTTACCTTCTACAGTTTGCTCATCATGCAATGCACTTTCCAATTTATCCCACGCGACTATTTGATCAGCTTTTACTTTAGAAAGTTTTATTACACCATCATGGGTCTCAGCATCTAATACATAAACATCAATAATTTCCCCATTACTTACCACGTCAGCCGCATTTTCCGGTACTGGATATGCCAGTTCTGCTAAAGTGATAATACCCTCCGCTTTGTAGCCAATATCTACAAACACCTCTGCTTGGCGAATACCTACCACTGTGCCTTTTATAATGCTATCTTGCTCTAATTTTTTGAGCCCACTGTCTAATATCTTATCAAATTCTTGCATTTTTTGATAAACCTCCTCAATTAAATAGTCTGGGGTAGATGCACCTGCAGTAATACCTACTGTTTGTACCCCTTCAAAATATTCTATCATTAATTCCTGAGCTGTTTCTATATGATAAACAATACTACCAGCATCACTACACAGTTCTTTCAAACGCGAAGTATTAGCGCTGTTTTTCCCCCCAACCACGATCATTACATCCACTTTACTTGCTAGCGCGAGGGCTGCCTGTTGACGAAGATCTGTCGCTGTACAAATCGTGCGACTCACTTTTAATTCATCACACTTACCTTGTAAAACATCAACAATTGCTTGAAAAACATTGCCACCAAAAGTAGTCTGTGCCACAACACCTATTCTGGCGTAATCAGGTATTTTCATAGCTTCAGCTACTGTTTCCACCACCAAAGCAGTATTATCTGACCATTCTACAATACTTTTAACTTCGGGATGATGTTTCTCTCCAATGACTACCACAGTATAGCCATCTTTAAATAGTTGATGAGCAGCTTGCTGAGCTTTTTTCACATGGGGGCAAGTAGCATCAATTATTTCCACACTTTTAGCCTTAGCTTCTGCGTATATCTCTGGCCCTACACCATGTGAACGAATTATTACTGTACTACTATCATTAATTTGCGATAAATCATTCACCACACTAATACCTTCATCTGACAACCGCTTAACCATTTGCGGATTATGAATAATCGGTCCTAGTGTATGTATCGTGCCAGGTTTGCCAATACACTCCTCTGCCATCCCTACTGCACGTTTAACGCCGTAACAAAAACCACTGTGCTGGGCCGCAATTATCTTCATATTTACCTCTCTTTTAACAAACATGAAATTTCTAGCATGATTGTATTACTGATCTTTTCCATCATTTCTTTATCTGCTTTTTCTTCTTTTATAATAATTGGCTTACCAAATTTTATTATAAATTGTGGCAATATACATCCACCTCTAAATACTTTATTCGTACCAATGATCGCCACAGGAATGATTGGTACCCCAGCTTTTAATACAATCATAGCGATTCCTGGTTCTGGTTTGCCCAACTCCCCTGTTATGCTACGTGTCCCTTCAGGAAAAACACCCAGAATTTCACCATTTTTCAATAAACTAATAGCATGTCTGATGGCTGTACGATCAGCTGCGCCACGACGTACAGGAAAAGCTTTTAACTTAGTAATAATCCACTTAAATGCAGATATGGCAAATAACTCTTCCTTAGCCATAAAATTAATTGATCGAGTACAAGCAGCACCAATCACAGGAGGATCCCATAAGCTAATATGATTAGCAGCAATAACAGCACCGCCACTAGCCGGAATATGTTCGTCCCCAATAATTTTAAAGCGAAAAAATACTTTAAAAAAGTAATATAGCAATATCTTGAAAAAACTATACAAAATCCTGTCGCTCCTCACAAAGTTTCAAAATTGCAATTACCGCTTGTTCAATAGAAATCGCGGTAGTATCAAGCAATATGGCATCAGATGCCTGTATTAATGGCGAGATATCACGCTCGCAATCTTTTTTATCACGTGCTGCTATATCTCTCGTAAGTTCTTCCAAACTAACAACAAAGCCTTTATCTGTTAATTCTCGCCAGCGGCGCTGTGCTCGTTCCTCAATTGATGCTGTCAAAAATATCTTTATATCTGCATTTGGCAACACATGTGTACCAATATCACGACCATCCATAACCACACCACCCTGAGCTGCCATTGATTGCTGAAGTCTAACCATAGCCTCACGTACAGCTGCAACTTGAGCGATTTCTGGCACAATACATGAAACACTAGGATCACGTATTTCAGCAGTAACATCATATTCATCCACAAATACTTTGGTTTTACCATTAATATAATTTAACTTAATATTAATACTTTGGGCAATAGTTATAATCTCTTCTATATCATTCACACTTAAGCCATCTTGCAGCACTTTCCAAGCTATCGCCCGATACATTGCTCCTGTATCAATATAAGTATAATTAAGACGCTGGCCCACAATTTGAGCTACTGTGCTCTTTCCCGCCCCAGCTGGTCCATCAATGGCAATAATTATTTTTTTCATAAGCGCCTCCATTATTAAAGACTGCGTCCCATAGCTATGGCCACCGGCTGAAGTTCTTCCATTAATTGATTAAAATTACTAAATGTTAATGACTGTTGCCCATCAGATACAGCTTCCTCTGGACATGGGTGTACTTCAATAATTAAACCGTCAGCACCTGCGCCTAGGGAAGCCTTAGACATAGGAGTAACCAAACGCCAATTCCCTGTGCCGTGACTAGGATCAGCAATAATAGGTAAATGGCTGAGATACTTTATCATAGGTACTGCATTTAAATCTAATGTATTGCGTGTATATGTTTCAAAAGTCCGAATACCACGTTCACATAAGACAATATTTTCGTTACCACCAGCCATTATGTACTCAGCTGCCATCAGCCATTCTTCCATAGTAGCCGATATTCCACGTTTTAGCAATATTGGTTTTGCACTCTTAGCAACCTCTTTTAAAAGTGCAAAGTTTTGCATATTACGCGTCCCAATTTGCAACATATCTACATAATCACTCATTAATTCAACATGGCGTGGATCAGTCACTTCAGATATAGCAGGTAGTCCGACTTCCCTGGATACTGTTTGGAGTATTTTCAATCCTTCTTGTTCTAATCCTTGAAAGCTATATGGAGATGTCCTTGGTTTATATGCTCCCCCCCTCAGCATGCATGCCCCTGCTTGTTTTATCAACACTGCGGTTTCATATAACTGTTCATAACTTTCTATAGCACATGGACCAGCAAGCACTGCTACAGCATTACCGCCAAATATGGCACTACCAGCTGTTACCACCGTATTTTCCTGCCGGAATTCACGGCTAACCAACTTAAATGGTGTTACTATCGATATTACTTTTTCTACGCCAGGCATACGTTCATAAAATCCAGCATCATAAGTATCTGAATTACCAATCGCAGTGATCACTGTCTTTCCATAGCTTTGCAGACAATTAGCTTCTAATTTATGCTGCCGCAGCTTCAAAAGTATACGGTCAATTTGTTGCGTAGTTGGATCAGTCATAATAATAATCATTTATATGTTCCTCCGAAGAATGAACAAGAATATATGTATATATAGTTCACCATAAAATATCATTATCCTTTTCATTAATTCTTGAATTTTATTTTACCAACTGCAATAATCGCCTTTGCCCCTTCCACAACCAAGCCATCTTGCGGAGATAACAAGCTGTTATCTGGAACTTTAATAATAAATTGAACAGGCTGGCTAAGTGCTGTAGCATCTATCTCAATATAATCACCATCATAGACTGTAAGCTTATTATCACCCTTACCGAAGTCAGATACTTTCTTGCCATTTACCATAATAAAAACATAAGGATTATTAGAGTTTTTAATCATTTTAATCACGATTACTTCACTTTTTCGCAGTAAATTTTGATAGTTTTTTAGCACCGTAGTTTCTTCAGTGATTTGCAGTGGCGTATCTGCATATAAAGGCATGGTCGAAGTAAGGTCCTCACCTTCCATTTTATCAACTTTCGATAAATACTGTCGTGTTCCATCTTTCAAAAGCAATAGTTGCGATAGCAGTAGCGTTGTAATACAAATTATTATCAAACGCAATAATACATCTTCAACACGTATAATCCATTTATCTTTGGATCTCCTCATTGTTGATGCCTCCGTTTTTATCAATTAACTTATTATGCAACCTTTGCTGATCAGGTTATACGAATTCAGCCCTTATATTTCTGCAGCACTCTGACCAGCTACATAACCTGTAGAAAATGCAGCCTGCAAATTAAACCCACCGGTATAGCCATCAATATCAATAACTTCACCCGCGAAATATAATCCTTCAACCAATTTTGATTCCATGGTCTTAGGATTAATTTCTTTTACATGTATGCCACCTGCTGTAACAATAGCTTCACTGACCGGTCTTGTACCTGTTATTGTAAATGTCAAATTCGTAATCTGTTCTAGCAGACGAGTACGCTCTTCTTTAGTGATCTGATGCACAAACTTATCTGGATCAAGATAAGCAAGATCAATAATCACATTAATTAATTTAGCGGGCAACAATTCACCAAGTGAATTTTTGAGTTGCTTGCGAGCAAACTTTTCAAAATCTCGTTGAATACGTTTATCAAGAACTTCCGCTGTTAACGCAGGCTTTAAGTTGATTGCTAGCAAAACTTCTTGTCCTGGCTTACCACTTAATAATTCGGCAACTTTTTTACTCAATGATAAAATGATGGGCCCGGATAAGCCGTAATGAGTAAATAGCATTTCGCCAAATTCATCTGCTACTTTTTTGCCATCAAAAATTACACTGGCTACAACATTTTTTAGTGATAATCCTTGTAATTCACCTATCCAGTTTTCGCCAACTTCAAGTGGCACCAAGGATGGTTTTAATGGTACAATCGTATGTCCAACCATTTGCCCCATACGATAGCCATCTCCAGTCGAGCCCGTGGCCGGATAGGAAGCACCGCCAGTCGCTAAAATTACAGCATCGGCAGCATATTCTACATTATTGCCAGCAAGTACCCCTGTAACACGGCCATTATGCATAATAATTCTTTTTACTGCTTGTCCTATCACGACTTCAACATTAAGTTCTTTAAAGGCTTTTCTAAAAGCGTCAACCACCTCTTTAGCATTATCACTAACAGGAAAAACCCGGCCGCCTCTTTCTACTTTAGTCATGACACCATGATTATGTAAAAAATCAATAATGTCTTGGTTGCTAAAACGATATAAAGCACTATAAATAAAAGAACCATTTCCCGGCATATTTTTGATAATGGTTTGTTTATCAGCAACATTAGTAATATTACATCGACCTTTACCAGTTATAGATAATTTTCGACCAAGAACAGACATCTTTTCTAAAATGGTTACCTGAGCACCATGTTGACTTGCACTAATAGCTGCCATCATACCTGCTGCCCCGCCGCCAATTACAATAATTTTTTTCATGTAATCACCTTTTCATATTATACTTATACCTATATAGTCTAAAACAAAAAGCCCTTATTATGTTACAAATAAGGGCTCACACTCTTATTTATTTATTAAGGTTGTGCAGTTCTTCTACTTCACTAGCAAGTAGATGCCGATATCCACCACGTTTTACACCATCAAGGGTTAAGAAGGCAAATTTGATGCGTTTCAGTTGCTTCACATCAGAGCCAATCGCCTCAAACATTCGCCGAATTTGACGATTTTTCCCCTCATGAATCGTTACTCTTAAGCTTGTAAGATCTTTTTCCCGATCATACTCCACAAAGTCTATGATGGCTGGCGCTGTCTTGCCATCCTCTAGCTCAATACCAACCCTCAATAAATCAATTTTTTCTTGCAAGGGTTCTCCAGAAACCTTAGCTATGTATGTCTTATTAATTTTTTTACTTGGATGAATCAATGAATGTGTTAACGCCCCATCATTAGTTAATAAGAGTAATCCTTCTGTATTATAATCAAGGCGACCTACAGGATATATTCTTTGCGGAATATCACTAACCAAAGATGCTACTGTTTTACGATCTTGGGGATCATTCAAGGTAGTTAATACAGCTTTAGGCTTGTTCAGAAGAATATATACAAATTTTTGTCCTTCTATCCGCTTACCATCAACCATAATTTTATCGTTGCCTGGCATAACTTTGGTGCCCAGTTCTGTAACCACCTTACCATTTACCGTGACTCTACCACTTTGTATTATTTTTTCAGACTCTCTCCGGGAAGCAATTCCAGCTTGACTCATAACTTTCTGCAGACGTTCTAACATAATAAACTCCTTTACAACTATAATTAATCCTCAATAATTTTTGAGAAGTCAGTTTGTTGTTTGCACATTCTAATAATTTTATTATCCCTGGTTTTTCTCAAGCAGCTACCGCAAATACCTTCACCACAACACATGGTGGCATTATTAGTCGCTACCATCGGTATATTAACTCCTGCGGCCTGCATAGCTTCAATAACTCCATAATGCTGTTCATCAGGCCCAGCACTTACTATCAAATCAGGGTTCAAGGCAAACCATTCTCTGAGCATCGGCATACCAAACTGACGTAGAGAAGGCACATTATGCACCTGTACGCCCATTTCACCTAATTCTTTGTCGATGAAAATTTTGCCGACCTTACCAGGTGCTAACATTGCCATGACCTTATTGTTATTACTCATCAGTTTCGCAGCAAGGGGAAATGCAGGCGCTTGCCCTATACCACCAGCTACTAATATTATATTACCATCAGTTATATTGTCAATCCAGGGTCCTCCTAAAACTCCATTATAATAAGGACCGCGCACTACTAATTTATTATTATTTGACCCTAAAATTTTGATTGATTTAGGACCAATTGACTCAACACCTACCCGCAAAGTATTTCCCTCAACCTTCATAATATTAATCGGAAAATAAAAAAAGTGCGGATCGTTTGGGCAGCGTACAAATACAAATGATCCTATTTTTTTTAATTGCTCTGCCAATTCAGTCGTTACCTCAAATTCAAGGACATATGTATTTTGCCCAATTTGTTCTTTTATAATAAACTCAACTTGTTCCTCGATTCTTGTTTTTATAGGTTCTTCGATCTGTTGTGTTTTTTTATGTTGCCAATGCTGTTCATATAATATGCATACTCCTGACCAATTACAGTTACAAGTTGCCTCCCCCTTAAGGTGGCTACAAAAAATACAGTGATTGGTCTCAGCAAGTAGACATGGGCAATATTTTGAATTGATATCAATACATTGGGAGATATTCTTACGCATGTTTATACCTCCTATACCAGACATTCATTATAAACCTCATTTAACCCAACATTCCTTACCCGTTCATTTATTTCTGCGCGATTGGTGGAATATAGAGACATCGCCTTCATACGTTCAAAGTATACAGAACCAGAAAATGTATAACGCATGCGTAAACCTATTTCTGATTGCATCTGTTCATGGACAAAAGCAATAAAGTCACCAGAAACCAAAGTTCGTGGCAATTCTAAATATTGCATATCCAAACAGTGACGAACTGCATTATTCCCTGCGAGCAGCCCAGTAATCACAGCTTCAGTATGACCGACAAGGATTACTGCTTTTTCCCCACAGCAAAATAGATTTTCGATTGTCTCAACCTTTAACGTATTATCACAAGGAGCACTTCCCAAATATCTCATAGAATTACCAATACTGCCAGCATAAGGATCTTCGTAGCGAGCCTGTTCCAAACCTGGAATGGTCCGCAGATCTTCTATAGGAAAATAGGATGTCATCAACTTCGCATGACCAGTATCGAGTAATACTAAATTCACTGCATATTCAGTGATGGCATATTGGGTACAAGCTTTTTTACCTAAAGATCCATTTTTTTGTAATTTTTCTGGTACTGGTAGTACGACAACACCTTCACTCTCTAATCTATCTCTTATTTCCCGACTTAGTGAGTCTTTATTAATTTTGCAAGACCCACTCATAGCGCCAAATGACCCATCAGCTTTTCGCCCCATTATCTCTTTTACATCTGCTTTGGCAGTAACGCTAATTCGTGGTCCAAAGGCCGGACAGCGCAGCACACACATGGCGCAACCATTTCCATATGTAAGGCAGTTACCCATCGGTCCTGCTGTACCAGTAGCATCAACAAATACATCTGCCTTTATTTCATTTCCACCATCTACGATTAACGCCTGTATCTTTTTACCATATTTCAACACATCTACCACTCTGGTATTAGTTTTAATTTCAATTCCATAATTTTGTAATATTCTTTTCACCAAAGGCTCCATGGTTATTACATCATAAATAGAAGCATGATTATGTCCAGGAAACTTAATACCTTTATGCCGAGCATTTGCATCCATGGCGACAAAAAGATCCCCGCCCCCCATAGCAATAGCTTCTTCTGCTCCCGTATAACGTCCATTATTGCGAAATATTCCTCCTACCAAACCAGTACCTAGTAGTAAATCGGTACGTTCTAACAAAAGTACTTGCGCCCCAGCTTTAGCTGCCGATAATGCCGCAGCACACCCTGCCCATCCCCCACCAACCACCACCACTTTTATCATAAACATCCCCTCCATTTAATTTTCTTATTACATTACAGTGTATTCCTGTCAGCAATTAATGTCACTCAATGACAAATAAAAAAGACTTGGCTTCTACCAAGTCTTCAGATAAGAAAGAAGGATGTTCAATTGCTAACGTATCGAACAAAGCCCATCATATCGCCGCTAAAACAACGCTTTTATTTAAATAATTGCTGGCAAATATATATTGAACCTAAAAAACCAATCATATCACCCAATAAGCCTACACAAACGGAATAACGAGGTTTGCTTATACCAACAGCACCGAAATATACTGTCAAAATATAAAATGTAGTATCTGTGCTACCCAAAATCGTGGATGCAATACGTCCAATCATAGAATCAGGGCCATGAGTATTAAGTAGTTCAGTAGCAAGACCCAAAGAACCTGTACCTGATAGAGGACGCATCATAGCCAGAGGGACCACATCGGGCGGTACACCTAATAATGTCAGCATAGGCTTTGCAGACTCTACACACACATCCAGCGCCCCTGATACTCTAAAGATGTTTACCGCTACCATCATCGCTACCAAAAAAGGCATAATGCGGATAGCAGTATAAAACCCCTCAGTCGCCCCATCAACAAAAGCCTCATACACATTCACATGGCGAAAATAACCAACCACTGGAACAATTAATAAAACCGCCGGTATAGCCCAGATCGATAGTTGCTCGCAAAATTCAGTAAACATCTTGGCTTACCTCCTTATACGAACATGGTAAATAATCCGGCAAATACGATCAGCAACGATCACAGTAACGGTTGCCATAAAACTCACCGTTAGGGTCGCCCCAACAATTTCCGCCGGGTTAACTGAACCTGCTGCTGACCTTATGGCAATAATAGTCGCAGGTATCAGCGTAAATCCAGCAGTACATAACGCCAATAAAGTACACATTGCATCTGAAGCTGTATCTTTTTTAGCATTAAGTTGTTGCAAAGCTTGCATAGCCTTGATGCCAAGAGGTGTGACAGCATTACCCATTCCCAGCATATTGGCACTCAGTGTCATAATGATTGCCCCCATAGCCGGATGATTCTTCGGCACACTGGGAAACAAAAAACAAATTAAAGGGCTTATCAGACGCGCAAAAAATCGTAGAATACCTGCTAATTCAGCGATTTTCATGATACCTAACCACAAACACATGACGCCGATAAGCTTTAATGATAAGGCAACCGCCCCTTCAGCCCCACTGATAGCGCTTTGAGTTACTACATCAATTCGTCCTTGTACGCCGGCATATACAATCCCCGCTACCAGCAATAACAGCCAAATTAAATTAATCATATCATCACCACCCCTTATGAGGTTATGATTGATATCCTGCCACTAGAACAATATTGGTAGAGTTCATTATTTAACAGTAAAAAATGCAAATAAATCTTTTACTTTTTCAACTAAGATGTTAAAAAAAGATTTTCTCTCACTATTTTCATCTGCCAGTAAATCGACACTAGCAATCTCCGTATTCTGATATAGCATTCTAACCACACCAATTTTTTGACCTTTTACCACAGGTGCTTCTACCTTATTAGGAGCATCAATTACAGTGCTAAATTCCTCTTTATCATTTCCAGATATAGGCACTACTAAATTGGTACTAGTTATCAATCTAATTACTTCAGATTTACCATTTACGACTCGAATGGTTTTTAATATGTCAGCTTGATTAAATATAATTTCTGGTTTTACCTGGGTAAAGCCAAAATCCAAAAGTGCTATAGAATCATCCCACATCGTTTCACTATCTAGAACTACAGCAATTAACTGCATATCATTACGCTTAGCACCTGATACCAAACAACGACCAGCCGCATCAGTATAACCAGTTTTTACCCCGTTGCCCCCCTCAGAAAGCCATAGCATTCGATTTTCATTATATAAATCACGATCATAATCTTTACCTGCCCATGGAATAATCTTATGCTTGGTACTGATAATTTCCGTGAATTTGGGATTTTTATAGCCATAAGCCGCAATACGTGCCAAATCGTGAGCTGTTGTAAAATGATTTGGATCAGGTAAACCGCTAGAATTGGTAAAGTTAGTATCCTTAGCGCCGATAGCATGTGCTTTCTGCGTCATTAATTTTGCAAAATTTTCAACAGACCCTGAAATATGTTCAGCAACAGCCACAGTAGCATCGTTACCTGAAATAAGCATTATCCCGTATAATAAGTCAATCATTTTTAATTTTTCGCCTTGTGTTAACCATAAAGTTGACCCCTCAGTACTAGCAGCATTTTTGCTAGCTGTTACCAACTCATCAAGATTACCATGCTCTAGAGCGACAATCAAGCTCATCATTTTAGTAGTGCTGGCAGGATAACGTTGTTCTTCAGCATTTTTACTATATAAAACTTTGCCTGTCGCTGCATCAATGACAATGGCCGCTTTGGCTGTGATATTAGGAGGATTTGGTGCTGCAACTGCTACATTTGTAATAACCAATGATACAAATAGCAAAATTTTGATAAACAATCCTCTTTTATTCATGGTAAAATATTCCTTTCTCAATATCTAGTTTCAAAAAGACTCTTACTATTATAGCTATATTTTGCTCACTCGTCAAAATTAAGATGCATTATTACTAATTTTAGGGGAAACAATATTAGCGATCCCTAATACAAAGTATCCTAAGGAGGTGAAAGCATGACGCAATTAGATGTGAAATCAGCTTTACGTAATACCCTAACACACAAACAAGAATTAGTCCGAGACTATCAAACTTTTGCTTCGCAAATTGATGATAGTGATGTCTCTAAAATGTATAGTCACTTTGCAGAAGCAGAAGGATTACATGCTACTCAAATCAAGAAAAAGTTAGAGCAATTACGTTAATATTACATTAAATCATATGTAAAAAAACCGCACTTTATGTGCGGTTTTTTTACTAATCATAAAATATATTTTTTCAATGTTTACCTAGGCAATAGACATTCAAATCTACTCGCCCTGAGTTTCAGCAGTTTTCGCTAATTCATCAAACTCATCTGATTTTTTACCATCTAACATCTCTTGAATAGTACTGAGCACTTTAGGTACTAAATCAATAATTCTTTCATGAACTAGATTTCCTTCTACTGGCATAAAGCGAACACCATTAGCCGGTGAGCAAACTAAAAAACCTACCGGCTTAACGCTTACCCCTGCGCCGCTCCCACCACCAAAGGAATTAGCTGTTAGTGACTGCTCTTCCTCTGGTTCAAAATTTGCCCCACCAGCTGCAAAACCAAAAGATACTCGCGAAATTGGTATTATGACAGTACCATCTGGAGTTTCCACTGCATCACCAACAATGGTATTAACATCTACCATATCTTTAATACTTTCCATGGCGGTTTTCATTAAACCTTGAATTGGATGTTCAGCCACGACTCATTACCCCTTTATCGTTTAATGTTATAAAAAATTCTCACTGCATTTATAACATTACCAAGTCTTATACTGAATATACACTGAAAATCCACCTTAAAACTATTACAACCAAATATAGGATTTACATTAACAATAGGTTTCTTAGTAACAATAACATGGTTTTCCAATCTAGTTATCATTAATGCTTTGACAGCCCACAACATACCAGTTACCATGCCTGTTATCGCTGCATCTTCTGCTCCATAAATGGTTTTCCATTGTAGCTGTTCACAATGCAAAGACTTAATACTTTTGTTCATCACGTGACAATATAAACGTGTATAATAGCGAACTAGCCTAACAACACGCATTAGCTTTCTAGGATGCAATATAGTTTTTTTTATAAATCTTTGTTCACGCTTAATATGGGTTTCATCATGTCTTTGACCAGTTTCTATTTTAGACTTAAGCCAATATGAGTTCTTGATATCACCAATTTCAATAATTGGCACTTGCATACTATATGCCAAGAATCTCCTGAAAATATAAACCTCTACTTCAATAAAATCATTAGAACCATCACGTTGATACTTTAGCTTTATATAAACTTTAATATAAAAAAGCAGGCAAGTTATTACTATGTTTGCCAATGTAATGATAAGCCAAATTTCCATGCTACTTCACCTCACTCCTTATATTCTTTCACACTCTCCCTTATTGTTAACCTAATTATATTTATATATGTAAAAAACAGCCCCTCAGGGCTGTTTTTTAGGTCATCAGAAAGTATAAGTTTTAGAACTAGTGAATAACGATTACCGTTTCTCTTAGGGCAATAATTCGACTAGTGGCGGTAAATCCTGTAAGCCATTCAAGCCAAATGATTTCAGAAACTCATCAGTAGTTCCATATAAAATGGGGCGGCCAATTGCTTCTTTACGACCAATTTCTTTAATCATTTGACGTTCAAGTAACTTAGCAAGTACTTTATCAACTTTTACACCGCGAATATTTTCTATTTCTTGTTTAGTAATTGGTTGCTTAAATGCAACAATCGACAACGTTTCCATTGCGGCTAAAGATAATTTCGGGTCTTGAACTTGCGCCAATTTTTTCACAACAGTTGACAATTCAGGTTTAGTACACAATTGATAACCAGCAGCAACTTTGACAATTGTAAGCCCTCGAATATCATCAGCCATCTCTAAAATAAGCTGGTCAATTAATAACTCAACATGTTCTTGTGGAACTTCTATAATTTGTGCAATTTTTTTGGCATCAATAGGGTTGCCACTCGCAAACAGCAAAGCCTCTATATGCGCTTTAAATTTGAAATAAAACATTTAAGTATCTCACTCTTTCAACGTAATATAGATAGGCCCGAAACTTTTTTGTTGACTAATTATCACACGTTGCAATTTTATTAACTCTAACATAGCTAAAAAAGTTACTATTACCTCTGATCTTGTCCCGGTTCTAATAACAGCCTGACCAAATTCTATTTTACCCTTATGCTTGTACAATAAATGAATAATATCATATATTTTATCTTGCACACTAAACTCTTCCCGGGCGACTAATTCATACTCATCAATACTACTTTCCCATACTGCAGCAAAAGCTGCTAATAAATCATCAAGTTTTAGCCCCACAGGCAGCGGAATTTCTAGCCCGAAATCCTGTGGTAAACGAGTAAAAAACTGTTCCCGTTGCCGCATCATATCTTCCATTACAGTAGACATTTGTTTAAATTTACGATACTCCAGAAGTCTATCAACTAGTTCTTGCCGCGGGTCGCCTTCATCATCAATCTCCTCAACAATTTTAGGTAACTTAGGTAACAACATACGTGACTTTATTTGCAGTAACGTTGCTGCCATCAGTAGAAATTCACTGGCAATATCAATATTAAATTCTTCAAGTGCCTGAAGATATTCTAAGTACTGCTCTGTTACTACTGCAATAGGAATATCATAAATATCTAACTGATTTTTTTCTAATAGATGCATTAATAAGGCCATGGGACCTTCAAAAAATTCCAGCTTTATTTTATAATCTGACATACACTAAGCAAGATGCATAGCCTGACGAACTTCTTCCATTGTTTGGGCAGCAACCTTTCTCGCCCGCTCAGCACCATAAACTAAGATTTCTTTAACCCGCCCCGGATTTGCTTCCAACTCTCTACGGCGCACATGCATATCAGCCAAATTAGTAACCATTGTCTCAGCCAAGCATTTTTTACAATCTACGCAACCTATTGATCCCTGACGACAAGACTGAGCAATTTCAACAGACTGCTCCCCACTAAAAATCTTGTGAAAAGTATACACGGTACATACATCGGGATTACCTAGATCAGTCCTTTTTACCCTACTGGGATCTGTTATCATTAGTTTGACCCGACTTCTCATTTCATCAGGGCTCGCAGCAAAAGGTATCTCATTTCCATATGATTTACTCATCTTCCGACCATCAATACCAGGTAAGACCGACGATTTGCTCAGACTCGGCTTTGGCTCAGGGAAGACAGGTTGGTACAAATTGTTAAATCTCCGCACTATTTCTCGTGACAATTCTAAATGTGGTATCTGATCTTCGCCCACGGGGATAATGTCAGCCTTATACAAAAGTATATCTGCAGTCATTAAAACTGGATACCCCAAAAAACCATAGGTATTAATATCTTTACCTTGAATTCCTAGTTGTTGAAGCTTATCTTTATATGTTGGTACCCTCTCAAGCCATGATAGAGGAGTGATCATTGATAATAATAAATGCAGTTCCGCGTGTTCCTTAACATGTGATTGTACGAAAATAACATTCCGTTCCGGATCTAGTCCAGCACTGAGCCAATCGATTGCCATGTCATGAATACGTTCTGGTATTTTGCTGGTATCCTCATAAGAAGAAGTCAAAGCATGCAAATCTACGATACTAAAAAAACATTCATATTCATGTTGTAGTTTCACCCAATTTTCCAGCGCCCCCATATAGTTTCCTAGATGAAATCGCCCAGACGGCTGCATACCGCTAAAAATACGACCTTTATTCATTTTACTTTTCTCCTTTTTAAAGAATTATCATCACAATTTGATTAATTATAAAACTCAAAGCATTATAAAAAGGCGTTATAATAATATTAATCACATTAAGATAAACCAAGGCCAATAAAATAAATGGCGCATAGGGTTCAATTTTCTCAAATATATTAGCTTGACGTCCTGGCAATAAATTTACTAACACCTTTGATCCATCAAGAGGTGGCAAGGGAATCAAATTAAATACTGCAAAAATTATATTATAACTATATGTAAATTTCAGTACTGTATCCACGTTGCCGGACAATAATTGCAACTTAGCTAAGATTCCATAGGTTATTGCAACAAGAAATGCCATAATTATATTTGCCCCAGGTCCTGCCAAAGAAACTAATATTGTACCTTTTCGCCAATCTTTAAAATTATTGGGGTTTATCGGTACAGGCTTAGCCCAACCAAATTTGAATAGCCATAACATAATAAGCCCAAATGGATCAAGATGGGCAATAGGATTTAAGGTCAACCTCCCCATAATTTTTGGAGTATCATCCCCCATCCATACTGCTACTCGAGCATGAGCATATTCATGAATAGTTAATGCAATAAGCAATGCTGGAATTCTAAATATCATATTCTCATCAAAGCCAAACAATATTTTTTCCTCCTCAAGTTAATCCCGTAAAAAGCAGATATCATTCTAATTATACTAGAAAAGAGCATGTAAAGCAAAATAATACGAAATTAAAGTCCTTGGGGATAAATAATATAAACACAGTAAAAACTATTGTTAAGGAGGGATAACACTTTGAGCAAATTAATACCCTTAGGGATCGGCACTATTATTAGCCTCTCACTACTATTGAGTGGTTGTAGTATGTTCAGTCCTTTAAAAAAGCCTGAAATAGGCCCTGCTGGTAAGCCTGTAGAAGCAAAAGCAAATCCACCATTAACCCAACGTTTTATGTCGCCACCAGAACAATTATACGATTTAGAAGCAACTGCTGGCGTTATTTTTGAAGGAATCATTAAAAACAACTGGTTACAGTCTGAAGCGGGTCTTAATACCTTACAAAAGCTATGGCCTCAGACAACAATATTAATTGGAGATAAAAAGGGTGTTAACGATGCAAGTGCAGCATTAGAAAAGTTAACAACCGCTATTAACGAGAAAAAAAAGTTAGATTCATTTGAAAGTCTTACCAAATTTATGGGCAGTGTTAGCGATATTGGTAAATCCTATAAACTATCACCATTATCAGATATAGTCGCAGTCGGCAATGCTGTTCGAACTGTTAGTTTTTATGTTGAGAATAATGATTGGGATAAAGCAAAAGCCAAAATGAAAGAACTTGACAGTACCTGGGGACAAGCTAAACCTAGCATGGAAAGCGTCGGTATTTTAGGAAGAATAACCACAGCTCACTCTATTGTCAAACAAATGAAAGACGCTGTCGATGCCGAAAATAAAGGTTCTATTGATGAACATATTGCCAATATCAATGAAAATATGGGTTACATCAGAGAATATTATCGAGGTAAATAAATTCTAAAGAAAACTTGGCTTGCGCCAAGCTCTCAGACGTAGGCAGAAGGATGTTCGACTGCTAACGCATCGAACAAAGCGATCACATCATCGCTGAAGCGTCGTGTGCCTGCTTTTTGGAATCGGAAAGGTATACTTTCTGATGACCTAAGTTAATAATTAATCCCCGCATATGCGGGGATTAATTATTTTTTACTATCCTCTTCTTTTTTACTATCCTCTTCTTTTTTACTATCCTCTTCATTATCACTATTATTAAGTCTATCTTTATCTTGCGGTTTCAATGCAGCAGGACGCAAAATTTTACTTGGCAATGGCAAACGTAACAATACATCTTTCATACCGCCAAAGTTAAAGGGAAAAAGAGGCCATAAATAGGGAATACCAAAAGATTTAGTTGTTGCCATCACTATAAAAACGCCTATTAGACCAACTAATAGGCCTGGCAATTTAAAGAATAAAACGAGCACTATTAATATAGCCCGGAAGAACCTTATAGCCATAGCAAATTCTATACTAGGTGTAGCAAAAGCTCCTACTGCTGCCACGGCAGTAAAAAAAACAACTTCATTGCCAAACAAGCCTACTTTGGTAGCGAATTCACCGATCATAAATGCGCCAATAAACCCAAGAGCTGTCGCTTGAGCTGTTGGTACATGCACTGTAGCCATACGCACTAATTCCACGCCTAATTCAGCAAGAATAAATTGTAATCCAAGAGGGATAATACCTGGGTCCTTAGGTCCAAGAAACATAAAAGCCTCAGGTAGTAAATGGCGCTGCAATACCAACGCTAGCCAAAGAGGAGTCAGTAGTAACGATAACATTATCCCAAATAGTCTTACCAAACGAAGATAAGAACCAACTACCACATGATGATGAAATTCTTCCACATGCTGTACATGGTGCCAAAGTGTTGTAGGCAAAATCATAATATTAGGTGAAGTATCAATAACCAAACAAACATGTCCTTCTAGTAAATGTACTGCTGCCACATCCGGGCGTTCAGTATAACGTATCTTAGGCAGTGGATTCCACTTACTTCCTCCTACAATGTATTCTTCGATAGCCTTTTCAGCCATCGGGATACCATCAATATTGATCTTATTTAAACGTTCTTTTATAATCTCAATTAATTTAGGATCAGTTATATCCTTGATATAGCCTACTGCAATATCACTTTGTGATCTTGTACCTATTTTAACGATTTCAAACCGTAATTTAGGGTCACGTAAACGGCGTCTAATTAATACAGTATTAAAGGGTAGTGTTTCAACAAATGCATCTTTTGAGCCTCTTGTCACTTTTTCAATAGTAGATTCACTAGGCATACGAGCCGGATAAGCCCGTGCATCAAATATTATTACTTGTGCCTCACCATCTAGTAAAAACAATAATTCACCCGATAGCAGGCTAGTGATAGAATCGTTCATATTCTCACTTAATTTTACCTGAGAATGAGTTGCCCGAGTATAAAATAACTTTTCCATAGTATTAATCGATAAATCTTCTGGATGTAAAGTAAGCATATCTTGAAATACATTGGTAAGTAACACATCATTTGTCATACCATTAATAGAGAAAGAAGCCGCTCGTTTCCGCCCTACTCTATATTCGCGGAAAATAATGTCAAAACTTTCACCAACACCTAATAAATCTTTCAGATAATTAATATTCTTATCGATATCTTTGTCAAACTTCTGTTGTTCTGTCATATTCAATGCCACTCCGTTTTAAAATCTCCTCAATAGCTTTGCGCGTTATGGGTGCACCACGTCTAACATCATCAGCTTTAGCCATTTTCCCAATATCGCCTACACCTACAATAAACGGTATTTCCAAATCATTAAGTACATCTACAGTATCACCATCTATGCTAGCCTTGTCGCCACTTCCCCCCTTAAGATAACCCGTTTTATCCACAGAACGATCTACTATATCACCATTCCCTGTAATACACTCATCAGCATCAATACCTACTACACCAATAGTGTTTGATGCTACCGCTACTGCCCCTAATACTTCAACGTCCGGATGGGATGCTACATATTCCATTGCTACTTCTCCAAGACCTTTACCGCTGCTACCACGATCATCAAACATGACTAATACGGGATCATGATGAACTGTTTTTAATAACCCCACTATTTCTTCTCCCGTTATAGGAGTAGGATTCCCACCAGATGCAGATATACAACGGAGGCCTAAATTTGCAGCAAGCTCTTCTATCACCTGCTGTGCTACACTATCACCATCGGTAATAAGTATAACCCTTATCTTGTTTGCCACTATTATCACCTCATGATTTCTTCATCGTTTCTTCACCCAATAAATTACTAATATCATTAGCTAGTTTTTCGCTTTCACTAATAACCTGTTTAAGTTTTTTTAAGCTAGTTTCCAATTCATTCGCCAATTCATATTGGGCCTGAGCTAATACTTGGCTCACGGTTTGTACAGCCATCATATTCTGGGGACTTTTGCTCCCATTTGATTTGTCGACATCATTACTTTGTATATTCGCAGATTTGTTTGCACTATTTTCATTGTTGTTTTTACCTTGTAGCACAGAGGTCAATAATTCTTGTAATTTTTTTGAGGCCCCACCATCTACTTGCTGCTTACTATTGTCTTGTGAAGCCCCGCCTGCTACATTTTGCTGCCTTGAATCTTGCCTCATAGAACTTTTACTACTTTGCTCACCTGTTTGAGAAGAGTTTGGGGCTGAACGTTTTATTTCTTCTAATTGATCATTAACCTTTTGCAGCAATAACGCAATTTCCAGATTATTAACACTCATAGCCTTATCAGCCATCACTGCTTGTGCTTGAATGAATTCCTGGGCCATATCAGCAATCAAGCTATCCTTATCATTTGCCTTATTCTCATAACCATCTAAACGTTGCGATTGCATTCGGGGTTGTGATTGTTGCCATTCGTTAGATTGTTGTCGATCTCGTTGCTGATCTTGCTGTTGATCTTGTTGCTGATATTGTTGCTGATATTGCTGTTGTTGCTCATTATCTTCCTGCTGATCATTCTGTTTAGAATAGCTCGTAAATCTCCGTGAAGTCTTTCTGGGCATCATTTACACCTCATATAAAATTCTTCCATATCAGTATTAGGCATGATATTATGCATAATCTAAAATTAATCACTGCAAAGGGAGACTTAAGATTAACTAAAGGATTTAATAAATTTTTTGTTGGCTCAAAGGCAATACCGCCAACAATCGAACAAATAATATAATTAGCTAATGGCCCACTAAATATAAGCACAATTCCTATTGGACCCGATTTATAATTACTAACTGCCATAGTCCCAAATGCGCCAGCTGCTATAATATAATCAATATGACTATGCAAAAATAAGGCGACAAAGATACGACCAAATTCATGTATAAAAGCTGCCAATAGAACATAATGGGGATAACGTAAACCAACTAAAAATATTGTTGCCAACAAGCCAATTAGGTCTATACCTAACATTACCCGCCCTTGCCTTTGGGATTAAATAATACTGATATAAAAAAGCCAAAAACTACGGCAGCCATTATGCCAGCAGCTGTTACTCTAAGTGCACCACTAAATATTCCAATAAAGCCAAAACTTTTTATATCTTCAATGGTTCCCATCACTAATGCATGGCCAAACCCTAACAACGGGACTGTTGCACCAGCTCCGGCAATCTCTACTAACGGCTGATATAGCCCCAGCCCGCTTAAGACCCCCCCCAATACTACAAATAACACCAGCACATGGGCAGGTGTTAGCTTTGTTAAGTCCATTAATAATTGTCCCACAACACATATTAGGCCCCCAATAACAAAGGATATTATATATATTTCCATAATAATCTTAACCACCTCTGCTTATTACACTTCCACTGCTACTGCATGGGCAATACAAGGAATTGACTCTTTTTGCTGATAAGACGTAGTACTATGTAAGCTACCTGTACCAAGTAAGAGAATTTTTTTTAATTTATTAGTCATTAACGCTCTATATATATATCCACTAAATACGACTGCAGAACTAGCACACCCGCTAGCACCTGCGTGAGTATCCTGTTCTTCACGATAAATCATACAACCACAATCCTGGTAATTACTAGAAATATCCATTCCTTTTTCCTGCATTAATTGTATGACTAATTGCTTACCAACACTTCCGAGGTCTCCAGTAAAAATCATATCATAATATTCTGGTGCCCGCTCTGTATCCTGAAGATGTCTCAATAAGGTATCAGACGCCGCTGGAGCCATCGCAGACCCCATAGCATTAGGATCTTTAATACCATAATCAACAATTTTACCAATGGTAGCTGCAGTAATGCGCGGGCCATTACCTAGTATCGATAATACTGCCGCACCTGACCCAGTCACCGTCCATTGGGAACCAAGCGGCCGCTGCACACCAAGTTCACTGGGAAACCGATACTGACGTTCAGCAGCATCATGATGACTGGAAGCTGCAACAGCAACTTTATTTGCAAATCCACCATCTAGAAACATAGCACCTAACAGTAGACTCTCAACCATAGTAGAACAAGCTCCATATAATCCCAAAAACGGCCGATTGAGTTTTCTAACAGCAAAATGAGTACTCATTAACTGATTCAATAAATCGCCTGCCAAAATACAATCTATCATTTCCATCGTACTGTTATCTTTATTTACGGCTGTTTTAATCGCCCTTTCCATCATATATGATTCACACTGTTCCCAACTCTCTAGATTATTTAAGTTATCAGGCATGATGTAATCAAAATATTCTTGTAATAGACCTTCCCCTTCCATTGGTCCAACAATATTAGCAGTGCTTGTTATTATGGGTGGACTCGCAAATACAAGACTTTGTTTTCCCCGTTTTTTATTCACCTTTTCTCCCCCTATTGCCTTATCCAATAGATTACTCCCACAATAAATGCCGTTATCATACCGTATACTAATACTGGTCCAGCAATTACAAACATTTTTGCACCAACACCAAATACATATCCTTCACGTTTGAACTCCATAGCTGGTGCAACAATGGAATTAGCAAATCCAGTAATTGGGATTACCGAACCTGCTCCTGCCCTTTTGCCTAATTCATCATAGACCCCCAGCCCCGTAAAAAGTGCGCCTAAGAACACCAGTACTACTGTTGTATAGCTTGAAGCTTCTTTCTTACTGAGGCCAAGCATTGCAAAATAATCTGTAATATATTGTCCAAATGTACATATAAGTCCGCCAACAACAAAAGCCCAGCATATATTTTTTAGTAGTGGTGGTTTAGGAGTAAGAATATCAACTTTGTCTTGATATTCTTGTTGTTTCATTTGCTGCTTTAGCTGCTCTTTACTTTGTTTAGAAATCATTTCATTAGACATATGACCATCCTTTTTCCCAAAAATAAGCTTACAGCATTGAAAACATTATTAACCATGTTCCTTATTATTTTGACCACACCTATCTTAAATATGCACTACACTAGATAAGAAAAAGCGCCTCTGAGAGGCACTTTTTCTTATCTTTACTCCCTCTTAATGCTTAACTTTGAAGGCCACTTTTACGTCTGCTTTATATTCGGCTATATGCCCATTGTCAATATTAGCAGTAAAATTAGTCACTTCAACACCAAGTATCTCATCAATCGTTCTAGAAGCTTCCATTACTGCATTATCGACTGCATCTGTCCAATTATGATTAGAAGTCCCCACTAACTCAATAACTTTTACAACCATGTTTATTTCCTCCTTAATAAAATGATCTCACCTCACCTATAGTTTGTACATTAATGACAGTGTTATACTTACTAAAAAATTTACTACTTAAAAGTGGGAAATCTGCTTTATCGCCAATATTAAAGACTTGCTTTGCCCGCACAGGTGAATTGTGGGGAAAATCACCGTAAAGTAAAATCCATGTCAAAATACTACCGCTGATGGCTAAAAATACAGCCATGAGGATATATATTTTTTTACCAAACATTATTCTCACCTCTTATAATTATTATGTCCTGTCTTTCCAAAAAAAATAAGACCTCCTTCATGAGGTCTGCATAAATTCCCTAATTAATTTGAGAGCATGTTTTTCAATTCTAGATACCTGTACCTGAGATAATCCTATTATTTCACCTATTTCGGCTTGTGTCTTGTCTTCAAAAAAGCGTAAATGAATAACAATACGTTCTTTAGGCGGCAAACGTGATAAAACTTCCTTTAACGCTAATCTATCAAAATAAGCACCGTCTTGTCCATCACAATATTTAATTTGATCAAGTAAAAGTACTGAATCACCATCATTATGAAAAGCATTGGCATATAAAGATGATGGTGACTGAATAGCTTCAAGGGCTGCTACTACTTCCTGGGGAGCTAAAACTAAATCCGCAGCCACTTCAGTTATCGTCGGTTCTCGCCCTAATAAGCCCTGTAATTTTTCTTGAGTGCGATGTACTCGATATGCTAATTCTTTTACTGGCCTGCTAACCTTAACAGGGTTATCATCCCGCATAAATCGGCGTATCTCACCAATAATCATAGGTACAGCATATGTAGAAAACTGAACACCAAAAGTCATATCAAAACGCTCTATTGCTTTGATTAAGCCAATACAACCTATTTGAAACAAATCATCCCACTCATAACCACGATTAGTAAAACGATGCACAACACTTCTTACCAGATTAAGGTTGTGCTCTAAAATAGTTTCCTTCGCGGTCTGGTCACCAGCCTGCGCCTCATGTATCAAATCTTTTATCTCGTCATTTCCAAGCATGGCCACCCCACCTAATGCGCTGCGCTTGATAAAATTTTCTTAGCCATTCGTACTGTTGTGCCTTTATTAACTTCAGATGAAACATCAAGCTCATCCATAAATGATTCCATAAATGCGAACCCCAGGCCCATACGTTCTGGATCACTAGAGTAGGAAGGCTGCCGTGCTAATGCAATATCGGCAATTCCCTTACCATTATCAGCAATTATGTATTCTAACTTATTTTCATACAAATTCATAATTACTTGAATTTGCCCCTGTTGTTCTTCATATCCATGTATAATAACATTGGTAACGGCTTCAGATACAGCCACTTTTATTTCTTCAATCTCATTTAATGTAAAGTCAATCTGAGCCGCAAAAGCAGCAGCAGTCACCCTGGCAATAGCAACATTTTCACTAAGACTTTGCAAATAAATTTTAATTTGATTTTTTATTGCCATGATGCCCTCCTCATAAACACTCCAAAGCTTCCGCTTCTGAATTGTATAACTTAATAATTTTTAATAATCCAGATAGCTCAAATATCTGTAATACTTGAGGCTGAATTTGGGCAACAAGTACTTTACCGCCTGCTGCACTAATTTTTTTATAACGTCCCAAAATAACACCGAGTCCTGAACTGTCGATAAATTTGACTGCTTCCAAATTAAATAAAATATGTTTTACACCACTTGTCTCCAAGGCATTATCTATTTTTTGTCTGAATTTGTCCGCAACATGCATGTCTAATTCCCCTTCAACTCTTACTATTAAAACACCTCGTTTCAGAAAAGTAGTTATATTCAATATCTATTTCCTCCTTTTTTGTGTTCTAGTAATAACATTCTATTAAAGGTAAAATTTTCCTGCAAGAAATATAAAAAAAACGTAAAAAAAGCGGAAAAATTTCCGCTTTTAACGATGAATCTATTTACCGCGTTATGACAAATAAATTATTGATCATATTTTGCATAGTTCTCAATAAGGATGCCTTTTCCACACTCTTTTCGGCCAATAAATCTACCTTGCCAATCTCTTTACCATCTCGAAGCACCAATAATTCACCATATTTTTGTCCTTTACTAATAGGTGCGGTTACTGCTGGATCTGTAACAACTTTCTTTTGCAGATTTTTATTTTGTCCCTTACCGAGTAGTAAATTCAAATCTTGAGCAGCAATTAACTGAACCTCTTTTTCCATCCCTTTATTCACTGCTAATCGTTCAACAACTGCACCAGACTCTACAATTTGCTGAGCAGTAAAATTAGCAAAGCCCCAATCAAACAATTTCATACTTTCTCGCAGATGTGATCTAGGCTCAGGTGTGGCAAAGACTACAGAAATAAGCCTTAAATTATCCCGCTTAGCTGTGCCAGCAAAACAATACTGCGCTTCCTGCGTCCAACCAGTTTTTAAACCATCTGCTCCTTTATACCACCATAACAATTTATTAGTATTCACTAGCCAATTTTTACCACCACGCAACCAATATTCTTTAATGCCGCATAACTCCATATAGAAGGGATGCTTGACAGCTTCTTTGGCAATAAGAGCTGTGTCATAGGCACTCATATAATGATCTGGAGTTGGCAGACCATTCACATTAGCAAAATGGGTATCCACAAGTCCTAAACTTTTAGCGCGCTGATTCATTGCTTCAATAGCTGCCTGCTCACTTCCATAGATATGTTCCATAACAGCCACTGCAGCATCATTTGCACTAACCACAGCAATTGCAATCATCAGTTCATGTAAATTCATTTTTTCACCCGGCTCTAGCCATATTTGGGAGCCACCCTGGCGCCAAGAATTATCAGTAACAGTTACAAAATCAGTTAACTTAACTCTTCCTTCTTCTACAGCTTCTACAGCTAATAATAGTGTCATTGATTTTGTTACACTTGCTGGTGGTAATCGTTTGTGTGAATTTTTTTCATAAAGCACTGTTCCATTCCCATCCATTAATACTGCTGATTGAGCTACGGTTTCAAGTTCTCCTGTCGCTGTTTTTTTCTGCTCAGCAGCCAAGGTGTGATTGCAAATACTTGCCAAAACCAGTATACAAACCCAAAGAATAGCAATTTTGAACTTACCTAGTCGGCACATAACACAACACTCCTTTTATTGTTTTTTTTAGCTTATCCAAGATGAAAAAACATTACACTGGAAATTCGCAATAAAAAAAAGGCTAGTTATACCAGCCTTAGTATCCTTTTCGAAATATGCTCTATTACATAGCTTTAAAGCCATTTTTATCAACAATACCCAAAATTAATTTAGTCTTAGGAACATTACTAGAGCCTATTTTTACAGCATTTTTAATTAGCGCCCTTACTTGTTCAAGGTGAGTTTCATCATTGACATACATAGTCGCCAGTGGTTGATTCTTTCCAATAAAATCACCGATCCGGCACTGTAACATCAAACCTACTGCCAAATCAATTGATTGGGTTTTATACTCCCTTCCCGCCCCTAGCCTCATTGCAGCATAGCCAATTTGCCCAGCATCAATTTTTTGCACATACCCTTGCTCATCACTTACTACTGTAATTTTAGTTTTAGCCTGCGGGAGTAATTTTCGATTATTAACAATGCCCCCATTCCCACCTTGGGCAGTAACAAATTCTGTAAATTTATGCAATGCCATTTTATTATCTACTAAATTGCTGAGCTTTTCATAACCAGCAGTCACATCTGGAACAATACCAGCCATATTGAGCATATTAGCCCCCAAAATCAAGCATACATGCCGCAAGGCCGGCTCTCCACGACCCTCTAAAACATCAATGGCTTCCTCAACTTCTAAACTGTTGCCAACAGCCTGTCCGAGGGGCTCATCCATACTACTAAGTACCGCCCTTGTTTCACGGCCTACCAATTGACCAATATGCACCATCGTTTCTGCCAGTTTTACAGCATCCTCCATTTTTTTCATAAAGGCGCCGTTGCCAACCTTCACGTCAAGTAAAATTTTATCAGCACCTGCAGCAATTTTTTTACTCATAATTGATGAGGCGATTAAGGGAATGCTCTCAATTGTGGCTGTAACATCACGCAATGCATACATTTTACCATCTGCTGGTGCAATATCGGTGCTCTGACCAACAATTGCCATATTATTCCTTTTTAATATACTAATGAACTCATCTTGGGGTAAAGTAGTTTTAAACCCGACAATGGACTCTAATTTATCAATCGTGCCGCCAGTAAACCCCAGCCCACGTCCAGACATTTTGGCCACAGGTACACCAGCGGCTGCTACCATTGGTGCTAGAATTAAAGTAGTCGTATCAGCAACTCCGCCTGTATTAATTTCTAATTCATTTAAAACAAAACCATCACGCTTTTTAGCGATAATATCCAATATCCTCATATCTCGTTACCTCAAAATTTCTTCTATAAAACTTTGTCTATATGATAACGTCTTTACTTTAAAATTCACAATAACTTCTGGCGGAAAACCATCAGGATAGAATAACAAATTAGTATTTTTCCCTTTGGATATTTCCGCCAAAATCTCCATACTCGGCTACGTCAAGCAAAACTCCAATCCCTACACTATCTAATACTATAACAAGCACTCGTTTGAACATTACGCAAACTCCTTTGAATAAGCTACTCAGCTTATCATAGTATTATGCTCGGGGATGAGTTTTATCATACACCTCTTTCAAACGATTATTAGTAACATGGGTATAAATCTGAGTAGTAGAAATATCAGCATGGCCAAGCATTTCTTGCACTGATCGCAGATCAGCGCCATTTTCTAATAAATGTGTAGCAAAAGAATGTCGTAAAGTATGAGGAGTAATTTCTTTGTTAATAGCAGCTTCATGTGCATACTTCTTGATAATTTTCCAGAAGCCTTGACGTGTCAGCCGATTCCCGTGATGATTAACAAATAAGGATGCCTCCTCATATGTCCGTATTAATTTTGAACGACCTTTAACAAGATAATCCTGTACGCACTTAACAGCAATAGTTCCTAAAGGAACAATACGTTCTTTTGCGCCTTTACCATAACATTTTATATATCCCATTTCCAAATTAACATCCGAAATATTTAAAGAAATTAATTCAGAAACCCTAATACCTGTTGCATATAAAAGTTCTAGCATTGCTTTATCTCTTAGGCCAGTAGGTAACAAACCACTAGGTTGTTTTAAAAGTTCTTCTACCTCAGTAATAGTAAGAACTTTAGGTAATTTTTTTTCAAGTTTTGGCGACTCAAGGTTGGCGGCAGGATCATTTTCCAAATAATGCTCGCGAACTAAATATTGATAAAATGATTTTATGGCAGCAAGATTGCGTGAAATAGTCGAAACAGCCCGCCCTTTAGATTGAAGGCTACTTAAATAAGTAATAATGGTAGTCCGATTAGAATCTTTTAAAATTTCCATATTACCATTTTGTAAGTAAATTTGAAATTGATGTAAGTCACGCCCATATGATTCTAAAGTGTTTTGCGCCAAACCTCGTTCTACTTCAAGATAGTTAATAAACTGATTAACATAACTTTCCATTTTCATCACCTTTTCCCCCGATTTACCAGCCATAAAGTAAAGGAAGGTTTTTTCTATTTAATTCCACACAATATTCGTTTTTTCCTGTCTAGGATTATCAAAATATATCTTTTTTTTGTATATTTCTATTACACCATATCTAACAAAGTAGCTGTCACTCTCAGTGGCTTCTCTAGTAAATGATCATCTCGTATTTTTGGTTCTGGATAATGTATGTACCATAGCAAACTTAATAATTTGGGTAATATATAAAATAAGATAATAGCCAAAATTATTATTTTAAAATATAATTTAGCCTTTTTAATAATACTATGCCATGAGAAAGTGACTACCATTTACCCACCCCACTTTTTAACTGACTTTACCTTAATATCATATTATGTACGTAGTTTTTTTTTATGCCTACAAATGCCTGTCTTTACTGTTTTCTTTACTTTTCATCGACAATTGTAGAGACTAGTGAATTAATTTTGATACTATAAAGAAAACTTGGCTTTCGACAAGCCTCAGCGCAGGCTAAGGCTTTAGTTGCCCTTATTTGGAATCGGAAAGTGTTATACTTTCTGATTCCGCAAAAAAAAACAGGCAACAAATGCCTGCTAGATAAATCACTATAGCTTTTTACTCTTTAATGAGTAATGTTGCCACTACCTTCATAAATACTGGTGAAATATAAACTTCTAGCAAAGCTGCGAACAACATCACCACCAACATTACCATGCATAGTACAGAATATCCTGCCGCTTCATACCATAGATTAATTTTACCATATGTCTTACGACGTACGAGCAGCAGCGAAAATTTAGTTGCTGATACGCCCATCGCCAAAACAGCGGGTATAGCAAAAAAATTATGTGGAAGCACCGAGGCAAAGGCAAATAATAAGCCGCGCATAACATATTCATTTACCAAAAATCCCACAGTGAAGCCTATTATAAAGCCTCGTGTGAATAAAATAAATAATACAAAAGGGATACCAACAATAGTAAATCCTAATATCCACATCAATACTATTGTCTTAGCATTATTAAACATGACTGAACTAATCATATTTCCGCCATTAGTAATATTTTCAGTCCCCTGAGTGAGTCCTGTGAAAAAAATATGCAAATAACTAATAAGTTCGCTTTTTTGTTCATCAGGCAATGTTTTGACTGCTAATGCTCCCACTACCACACCAATAACAAAAATAAGAATCATAAAAAAATAAGCAACAATATTTGCCCTTAAATATCCACCGACATTCTGACGAAAATAACCCAGCATGCAACCGTCCTCCCTGTCCTTCCTGTTACAATGTATGCAATGCAAACTGGATTTAAACCTTTTTTTATTTTACTATTTTCCCATAAACTCCGCCGCCCCCACTTATTACCGTAGCTCCCCCCGAACGAGCCTTGATAATTTCATTACTCAAAGCCTCACCGACAACAGCTGTCAACTCTATTTTGCTTGTATGATGAATGATGTTCATTTCTGTGCCAAAGTTTTTCAGAAGTTTAGCCAAAGTTTTTTTGCCTATTCCTGGTATGAATGTCAGGGGTATTTGATAAAAATAGGTTCCCCGGTGCTTCGGATGCTTGGCCACTGGAAAATCGGCAATTTCCTCAATTCGATCAGCAACACCTTTAACAAGTTTAGTACTGCCACAACTGCGGCATTTACTATCTATAATATTTATATCATTTTTTCCACAATTAGCACATGAAGTACTATGATATTTCCCCAGCCGTGGATTAAGGCCATAGTTAGCCTTCACTGCTCGTCCCTCCAGACATCTAAAAGCCTTTATACATTCCTGGAAGCTCGGTTCAGCCAATGATATCACATTATATTCACGTCCGATTTTTTCTAAGGAATGAGCATCAGAATTTGTTAATAGGGTAAATTTTGACAATTCCTCAAGACGATCAGCTAACAAACTATCAGCGCTCAGCCCAATTTCAATGGCAGCAATTTTTGTAATTGCTTGATCTGATAAGATATGTGACAACCGACTACAGCAAGACCCATACAAGCTTTTATATGGAGTAAAAACATGGGCTGGCACAATCGCGGCCTCAAAGCCACTGGCAATATCTATTAATTTTTGTAATGTCATATGAGCATTTTGCGAGCTAATGTTAATATTACGGATAAACTTTGACATGACCTTAGAAAACTGTTGCATACTAGCAATATCAGGAAGGTATATCAATGTATGCCCTAAGCCTCCATTTAATTCTTTAGTTTCGATTTCAGCTCCCAAGATCAGTGTTATTTTTTCTTTATATGAATAGCCACCGCCACTATAAAGAATCAATTCCCCCGCGTCAACCATCTTGGATAACTCATCTAATACTAAAGGTGATAAGGCATCTATAATACCAATAATATCGATACCTTTACGTTCAATTACTTCTGTTAGAATATTTCTGACTGTCAACTTAGAGGAAGTTGGTATTTTAATCCACCTTCCCCCTGCGCTTTTACCCACATGTATATGTAAATCAGCAAAAATTTCTAACACATTTATATCCCTGCCAACAATAAAGCTAGCATGCTTTTAGCATCATTAATTGTACCATCATTAATCATGAGTCTTATTTGATCTTTCGTATACACTTCCACATCTAAAAACTCATCCTCATCAGGACGTTGCTTAGCTAATGTTAAATGTTCAGCAATATAAAGATGTATCACTTCATCAGTGAAACCTGGCGTAGTATAAATGGAGCTTAGCCTTTTAATCGTATGAGCCACATAACCTGTTTCTTCTTCTAGTTCACGCCGTGCACAATCCTCAGGATGCTCGCCCTTATCAAGCTTACCAGCCGGAACTTCTAGTATAGCTTTGCCAACTGGATAGCGATATTGCCGAACTAAAACAATATTGCCCTCTTGAGTAATAGGTACAACCGCTACTGCTCCAGGATGACGAATAAACTCTCGCCCTGCTTCCTTACCATTTGGCAGTTCTACTTTATCACAATATACTGTAAGCAAATTACCTTTAAAAACTACTTTTGAGTCTAAAATTTTTTCTTCTAAATTATTCATATAATTACCTCCATTTTGGGGACATATTCAAGATTAGACCTACATATATTGCCTCTAGAGGAGGGGTTTTTATGCATTTCACCACACCTAATGGATTTTATTTTTTCGGTACGATAAAAGAATTACGTCATTTTCTTACAAATCTCTGTATTCATTATACAACAGTTGCTCAATTATTAAAGCAAAAACATTAAAGCCCCACAAAACCAGATAAATCTAGTTCCACGGAGCTAACTATGTACTGAATAATAAAAATTCAGGTCTATGCTCGCATTTCCATTCTTAATTTATCGGCAACCATTGCCATAAATTCCGAATTGGTAGGTTTGCCCTTTTCTAGTTTAATGGTATAGCCAAATAAGCGATTAATCATATCCATATTGCCACGACTCCAAGCTACCTCAATAGCATGTCTAATAGCTCTTTCCACACGACTAGGAGTAGTAGTATACTTTTCGGCAATCCTAGGATACAATACTTTGGTTACAGCACCCAATAATTCAATTTCAGAAATAATCATCATAATAGCATCACGCAAATACTGATAACCTTTTATATGAGCTGGAATACCAATTTCACGGATAATATTAGTAACTTCAACATCGACAGGTTGTGCCTTAATAGCTTGTGCTACTACTGGACGTTGCATTGTTATTGTAGTCGCCAATTGTCTTATTCGACTAGCCAGAACATCCATATTAAATGGTTTCAGTATATAATAATCAGCGCCTAATTCTACTACCCGCTGAGTAATACTTTCCTGCCCAAATGCTGTCAGCATAATAATCTTAGGACGTTTACCTCGGAGGCTCTGAAGACTTTCTAAAACACCAATCCCATCAAGATGCGGCATAATAATATCTAGAATTACCACATCAGGATTCTTTTCTTCAATAATTGTTAATATCTGTTCACCATTATAACCTACACCAACTAATTCAAAATCCATTTGACTAGCAAGATACTCCTGAATGATTCCTACAAATTCGCGATTGTCATCCGCAATAGCGACTTTTATTGTTTCTCTAATCACGTAAAATCCTCTCCCTATAGTTTTGTATAAAAATTTTATATTATAATTGATTCGACAAACCTGCTCAATTACCTTTTTATTTTGGAAAAAAAAGCCATATTCTGTTTATTATTTATTAGTGAATTATATTGTAGTTCAGCATTTTTCAGGATACGCTTCAATATTAATACTATCATGAGTTAGCCCACAACCAACCTCGTCACAAACACTTAATCACTTTTACTATAGCTATCAGATATAGTCCTCTTCTCTATATTCTTCTTAGGGCTCTTTACCCCTTTGGCAGGATTTTTTAATCTATATCCATCAACCATTACCTGATTTAATGCTAGATTAAAAACCGCATGCTTTTTATTAATAGAGCAGGAGAAACCCCCTCTAGCTGTTTTCATTAATAAAGTTTTATATCTCAATTCTCTCTAAATTCTTTAAAGATACCCGACCTATATCAGGGATAATATGACTTAAATGCTTTATTCTATTTTTAAACTTGGTACAGTCCTAATAAAGCAAGGTAGCAACATTGTAACAATAAATTTATTTATAATCGGGCACCATGATCATGTTCATAACTGCAGGCATTGGTAATGCGATCTGAAAGTCCTCATTCTCTGATTCTTAAACTGGATACTCTGACTTTAATAAAGAATAACAATATTGATCAACAAATTTACCACGATTAAGCTCATATTCTCTAAGCAAACCATCTAGTTTAAAACCGTTTTTCTCCAATAATTTTGTTGACCTTATATTCCCAAAATTAACAAAGGCCTCAATTCTATTATATTGCATCGTCTCAAATCCGTAATGAACAATGGCTAGTAACGCTTCCGTCATTATTCCCTGGCTCCAGTATTCTTTTCCCAGCTCATACCCTATTTCAACTCTACGGTGCTCACTTTTAAAATTATGAAAACCACATGTGCCAAGCACCTTGCCGCTATCCTTTATTGTAATCGCCCATCTGACTCCTTGATTATCACGGTATAAATTCATTAAGATGTCAATCATATCAAGGCTTTCTTGTATGCTGGTAAAAGGTTCAAGAGAAAGATACTCTAAAACATCTGAATCTGACCAATATTTATCTAACACTGTACTATCCTGATTTGTTAATTCGCGAAGAATTAACCGTCTTGTTGTTATTACAGGAAATATGCCCGTTATATTATTATCTTTCAATGTAAACACCTCTCTAAAAATAGGTAATAATTAACATTAAAGCATAAATGTAAAGCGAAAGTAAAGGGGATATTTTAACAAATTCACTTCTCATTCATATGAATTATCACATAATTCTCCAGATAATTTAATTCTCCTTTGCAACCATAGCACTATCAATGATAACACCAAATAAATAATCCTAGTTACTGTATTTTTCACTGTATTCGCAACAAAATCAGGATTCCAGCCTATCGCTAAAACCTTGTATTATCTCTAGCGAGGTTAGGCGGACTCGAATCCCAGACCTCTTCGATGTTAAAGTATTTACTGCCGAGGAAATCGCCGTGCCACAAGGTGAACTCAGCGACGATAAATTAGAGGCGGTAAGCGGAGGCAGCGTGGGATGTCCATATGACTTTACCCGCCTAAGCAACTTAATGTGACCAATCGATAGGGGAAAACTATCACATCGTGACAGTTTTCCTACGGGTATTCGGATTATCGGATAAAAACTTTGCAGACATAATTGAAAGCCGTTTTCCTATGCTTTAGGAAAACGGCTTTTGTTCGCAATGGTTTCACCTCAGGAACAGTAAAAGATTGATACGTTCATTTATGTTTCGTACCGTCAGGCATTGTAGCTCCGGTTAAGATAGCCCACCCACTACCTTTGGATAAATCAAGTTTAGCCTCGATCAGGTTAGCATGGCTCAAATCGGTATTAGATAGCAAGAAACCCGCCGGATCCGCTCCAGATAGATCAATTTTGGTATAATTAATATCACATATCATAGACGCCCTCAGTTAAGTCGTTATAGGTATATTGTTGCCAGTTTGGTGGATGATTATATTTTTAGGCAAATACAAAACAGCTCCCGAAAAAGCGGCTAACACTATATATTATCTTATCTATGGTCTCTTATTTCATGTAAAGCTCTTTCATGGCGTTCATTTTCATGAATCTGTCGTTCGTGCCACTGTTTTCTTGTTTCGTGTGGACGCCGTTTCATTTCTCGTTCATGTCGCTCGTTTTCAGCACGTTCTCTTTCTTGTGCCCCATGTTCAAAACGTTTTCCTTCTTGTGGCCCTTGCTCCCTATTATATTGTTGCTGCATTGGAGCTGAGTTATCATGTAGCGGTGAAGCTTCTATTGCTGATATACCTAGACCTAATTGCATCATACCTACCATTGAGAAAATGGCTATTTTTTTAATTATATTTTTCATTATTAACAACCTCCGTTCATTTAAATAGCATCTGCTATTAGCTTTATAATACTGTATAATAATTAACATTTTCTTAAAATCGCATAAGTTTTATATTTAATTTGGACAAATAAAAAAGCCATCCATTACAGACGCTTCTCAGTCAACACTATACACCTAGGGCTATCAGACCTGCGCTCGACAATCTCATCTTAACCAACGTATTCAAATGCTCATGAACCGTCGCGCTACTCTTAAGCCCCATACCCGCAGCAATTTCTCGCGCAGTCGGTGGGTATTTGCGCGGATATTCGCGAATGAAATCAAGGATTGCTTGTTTTCTTGGGTACATGTTATCACCTCCGAATTTTTATTCATCCAGCCTCTGACTAGCCCTTAAAGCCTCTGGATGTGATATTCCTTTTTCGAGTGCTATTTCGTGCCTTTGTTGCCATAATCGCTCTATATTACCAAATGACTATGAATTTTTTATTATGATCGTTTGATGTACCGGATTTAAAAAGATCCCCTCCCTATCAATGACCTGATAGTGGCTTTTGTGGATAACTACATTGAACTATATTTGTCATCACCCAGGGACGTTTTAAAACAATAAAAATAAATTATCAATTCTACGAGTATATTTTGCTTCTACACCTTTTTCACGGCCACCAGCATGATACTCAATGCTCACTGCAGCATCTTTACTAAAATTCCGTTGTAGCTCTAAAGGCACATATCCATTTATGTATACTTTGGTGCGTACTGATTTAAAAGGCGCTTTAGAATCCTCTGCCAAAACCTTAGGGATTCCCAATGTAGACATTATGGGGTCTGCAATGCATTATCAATACTCTCTCAAATACCCTACGCAACGAAACAGGATTAATTCGCAAAGTAGATGAAGCCTATTTTGCCAAAATTGATGCTATCGAATTTGCCGTAAAATTTGATGATGGTAAAGATCCTCGCGGACTCCTCCAAGCCAACATTGTCGTCACTGGCGTTTCGCAAGCATCCAAAACTCCATTATGCATGTATCTGGCACATAAAGGCATCAAAGCTGTCAATGTACCCCTGATCAAAGAAATTCCACCAACACTAGAGCTTTTTCAGGTGGCCCCCATAAAATTGTCGTACTTATGATCAAACCGTCCCTACTATTTGAAATACGTAAAGAACGCCTGAGGACAATGGGGTTACACCAATCTACCTCCTATGCTAATATGGAGCGTATTATTGAAGAACTTGATTACGGGTAAAAAATTATGCGAAAAATTGGCTGTCCTATTATCGCTGTTACCAATAAGGCAACTGAAGAAACTGCTGAAAGATAGTCTATCAAGGAAATTCCAGTAAATATTTGGGGCAGGTATATGGTAATGATTAAGAAATTAAACATTAGCTTTGTATTTTTGCTTCTTTTACTAGCTCGGCATGAAGAAATTATTGTGATTAACATTGGCGCTTTGAAATCATCTTTATGGCCAATCGTAAAATGGGCCACCTGTATCGTTGGAACATACCTTGTTCACTATTTAATTTCCTCTTGTAGTTCTAATCGTTCCCTAAAACAAAAACAATAATTTATCTGTCTTAACCGTATACTTAGCTTCCCACCCAGACGATTGCCAGCTAAAATGGTGCTCATAACTTACTTCAGGGCAATAGGCTTTCATAATACACATCTCTCTTGTATTTATGTAAAAAGAAAAAGAGCTTTAAAGCTCTTTTTTAATTTCATATTTCCATTTATATCCACATTCTATACAGTTATATTTTTTTACACTCACTGTACGATTCCTATAAAATACATAAGGAAAAACTATTATCATACCTACCACTGTAATTATATAGCCTAAATCATCATTGCTAAGGCTTGTAATAGGTTGATCGTCGGGAACTAAAATTATAAGGATTAATCCAAGAATAAATAGTAATATCCCACTCCCTGACAGCCATACAAATAACGACGACAATATAGTTCTTTCTTTTTTCATTTTTACAGTCAAATTACCGCTTTTACATTTAAGACAGATAGAATGTCGATTATTCATTTATATAACCACCTTTCTATCTAGTATATTTGTCATTTTCATTTAAAATCCTGCCAATTATTACATAATAGACATAACAAACGATTATATCCCAAAGGCGTATCATTCTTAAGCCTCCGATAAGCAGTACACCCCCCTCACTCGTATGCCATCTCTCTTGCTACACACTCAGGTGTAACATAATAAAACATTATCTGTTGTCACAAAATACTTTTGTCATAATACACCTCGTTTGTAATTGTATAAAAGGAAAAGAGCCTTATGGCTCACGATTATAATAATCTTCAGACTTATCTTCTTTATATCCAGCAATATCCAATCAATACAATGTAATTATAATACCGATACAAATTGCTGTGCTTATAATAAACATTTCCATTATCTCATTAATACACATCACTTTCTGTCAATATCTAACAATTTTCTTTGAAATTCCTTTGTGGGTATAAAAAAGCACCCCGTAAGTAGGACGCTTAAACTATCACGAAACTATTTTTTTTGCAGAAATTTCATTATTTTAATACCTTTTTTATTAAGTGTTGACCTAACTGTAAAAATACCAAGGTGTTTATATTGCTTTACCAGCGTTTTAGAAATATAAGCCTCTTTAAATCCAAATTCAGGGCCTGCCCCTCTTGCAATCGCTGATATAAACCTTAGATCTTTTTCATCCCAACTAAATATTTCTTTTTCTAATAAAACATCATTCAAAATACCTGCCCCCGCTTCCCATTCCACAATCTATATTTTCTTTATGATGCATCCATCCCCTGCAATCAACGTGCAATTAATATACTAACAAAATTCCAACTCAAAAAATAACATTACATATATCGCCCTCAATAAAATTGATTTTAATTATACAATCAATTTATTACAATTATATTAAATATTAATTACAGCAAATACATTATTATACTACTGGCACTCGGTATCATCGCAATATGTCACAGTACATACCTCTCTTATTATTTTGGATATAATAAAACCGCCCTTATTGGACGGCTTAAAATTACATTTACTTTTTACTTCCATCAGCCATTCGTATTCTATTCAGATACACTTATTTTATCATCATTTTCTTCTTCCATAACATCTTCTATACCACCCTCAAGATGTGTTTCGGTATATTTAATAGGGTTTTCAATTGATCCTGAACGTTTCAATTCTTGGTATAATTTTTGCCGATCTTCGTCGGATAGTTTTTGGACGAATTTATTTAACTCTGTCCATTCATCGATATGTTCTTTATTCATACAGTGCCTCCTTATCTAGCCTTACATTTAGTATATCCAATTTTTTATAATATTTTACAATATAAACACTCTCTTTTGTCACAAAATACTTTTGTCATGGTACACCTCGTTTATAATTGGACATAAATAAAGCCAATCATAGTAATTACAACTATCTATTTGCTTTATTAAAATAATGAATTATCACCGGCGACATGATACACACCTCCTGTATCAATTGTCATATACTATATTAATCTACGATAAAGGAGGAATACTTATGGGCTTCGGTTTTGGAAACGGCCGCGGTGGCGGCTTTATTATTATAATAATCATCCTCTTGTTATTTTTCTGCTGTTGTGATGACGATTCTTCCACTTGTTTATAATTTTTCTAAGCTATCCACCAAACTCAGCCAAACCAAATATACTTCCCTTTTATAACCACGCTTCACCAAGGCGTGGTTTTTTGCATACAAAAAAACGCCTATATTTGTAGTTCATTATTACAATGTAGTAGCATGCGTAGCGTACCTTCTGTTTTTAGTTATAAGAAAACCACTCAAATTACGAGTGGTTTATTTTTTCTTTCATAAGTTTTTGGTATTCATTTAGTAGCGCGTCTAACATCTGACTAGATGATACAACTTCCGGATCTGTTAACTTTAGTCCATCCGTCAATTTGTTAAGCTTATTCCGTAATTCTTCAATGCTCTTTAATATATCTTCTAAATCTGACAATTGTATCAACTCCTTTGATAAATAGATTTCTCAATATCAAAGGAAAATATGATTGTAAATTTCAGGTATAAGAAAACCGCCCTATTCATACGACTTAAGACGTGCTATTATGTCGGACTTAAAAATCGTCATCCTTATCTTTTGGGTCTTTGGGTAATGGTTTAGAGGCCGCTGGTCACAAGGCCACCGAAGCCTCAGTTTTCTCCGAACAACCGAAGACATCTTCCTGCCACATATGGAAACGGTACACAAGCAAATTTATTACCGTTGAGAAAATAAATGCTATTAACCCAGCATAAGCTGGCCAACTCATAATCCCTCTGCTGGCAAACCAAGGGAGAATAATAAAGAAAAAAGCTACATTTCCAACGATTTCAAATAAAATATAGTGCCAAAATCGTCCATAGGTATATTTTAAAACCCACATCGGTATTATTAGGTCAACCGACTCAGTGAAAGGTGTAAAAACAGCTAAAGGGTAGATAGTTTCTCGAAAATACCACCAACTATTTGCAACCCCTACTTCTTGTAAGATTACAAGCAAGAATGAGCTAAATAATCCAGCGGGTATGTATCGTCTAATATCTTCTTTCTTCATTAAGAAAAGACTCAGCAACGGAATAATTACCATGGCCCATAATAGTACTTGATTACTCATAGTAACTCCTTCCTTACATTTTGATATATCTTGCTAAATTGTTGCTTCTAAACTAAACCCTCAGAGCTTAGCACATGGTAAGTGCCATCGAACATATCGCTATTTTGTGCAATTCGTGGACATCTATACAAGAACCCAGTTCGGTTGGGTAGGGTGGTATTATGGTAAAGGTGGATCATCTGAGTTTATTTAAATTTCAGCGAAAATATGTCAATGAGACAACGTATGAAGCCTATCTATTCCAGAAACGCTGGCCCTAAGGTTTTGTATGTCCAAAGTGCTGGCACAAGGAATTAACGTTTTATTATCTTTAGTTAAACTTACACATATATATGTATTACCAGATACTTTGGCTGAAAAAATTTCCCATTCTTCTTATATCCCTTTGGCTCACTCTCCCCCATCAGTTGCTTATAATCATTCTCGTCCGTGCGTTTATATGACACACAAAACAGGTCTGTACTACAATAGATTGCATCAGCTTTACAACCATTAATGTCATGATATACTCATCTTTCTTAGAGGCAATACGCTTTCATAGTACACACCTCTCTTGTATTTAAACATAAATAAAACCGCCCATTAAGGGCGGATACTCTCGCTAATATTTAGTACTTTCTAAATAACTGATTAACCATCTCCATTTATATATGCTTCCCAATCTGTTTGTGACCATGCTAGTGAAGCTCTTGCTGACACTGACGGTACTGATGGCGTAGGTGGTTCCGGAGGAATACATGGTCTTGGAGGGAAAGGTGGTATTGCAGGTCTTGGAGGGAAAGGATCACCAGATGCACCTTTAATAAACGCGATAGCATCTCCTTTTTTATCTCTAAAATAACCATTCTGGAATATCCCAAGATGTTTTGAGCTGTAACTAAAGATATTCTCCTGCTCAATAAACGCTAGGGCTTTACTCCCATCTTTAGCAAAGACAATGCTATCTTTTAACCAAGCAATTGTTTTACCATTCTTATTAAATACAGGAATCATTTTTTTCACATCCTTTTAATATTTTTTATACACTTCGATAAAAGGTAAATAATTCCTTTATTTTTTTCCCGACATTTACCAACATAAAAACCGCCTACAATTGTAAGCGGTTTTTAATTCACACTCATTTCATTTTGTATTATACTACGGTCCATTATGACATATCAAAGACACGTTTGTGACACGGTAGTCAGCCTGTCAATGCCGAATATTAAAGCACTTAGCTTTCAAATTAATGGCTGGTTCTTTTTTGTATGTATAAAATTTCAATATCAAAATAACATTCCCTTGCCATAATTTTAATTATTTTTGAACATTAATAACCCCCTTTAACTATCAAAAAAAATGCTGGTTGCAATCTAATTTGCAATCATCGCCCTTTTTTAAAGCATTTTTTCATAGTAATAATTCAGCATTAATGCGCATTTAAGCACATTTTAACAAGGGATAACCAGAAAACGTGAAGAGTTTTCTGGTTATTTTATTTTCATTTTTAGGAATTGCCCCCACTTCCATAAGCATCCAATCAATAAAACATCCATATCCTCTTGTCGGATCATGAACAAAAACATGTGTTACCGCACCTACTAACTTACCATTTTGAATTATAGGACTACCGCTCATACCTTGTACTATACCGCCTGTTTTCTCCAGTAAAATTGGATCCGTCACTTTTATGACTAACCCCTTACCTTCCGGTGATTCTTGTAAATTTACTTTCTGAATTTCAATACTAAACCGTTCGATAGCCTGCCCATTTACCACTGTTAACATCTCCGCATTGCCAATTTGAATCTGATTCATAGAAGCCACTGATATTGCTTCTGGATATAGTTCATTCGGAATATCAGCCGTCAACTTTCCATATATTCCAAATCTGGTATTTTTCTGTATATTACCCAATAATTGATCTTCGTCAATAAATACACCAATTTTTTCACCTGGCTGACCTCTAAGGCCATGTTGTATGCCTGATACTTTTGCAGCCACAATTTTCCCTTGCTCGCAATCAATTGGCTGATTGGTATCACTATCTGTAATGATATGTCCTAATGCACCATAAGCTTGAGATTTAGGATCATAAAAAGTTAGTGTTCCTACACCAGCAGCACTATCACGTACAAATAGCCCAATTCTATAACGTTTTGTATCATCACATAATACTGGTTTTATACTAATACTAATTTGTTTATCACCACGTTTTAAAATTATATCTAGCATACCGTCTTCTTTGCCACTATTATCAATAACCTCTGCTACTTGGCTATCGCTTTGTACTGCAATACCATTGATACTTAGAATAACATCTCCAATATTAATACCTCCATCTTTGGCTGGAGTCACTACCCCTCCGCCCGCAATATTAATCGGGGAATTGCCAACTACAATAACGCCACGAGAATGTAATACTACACCAATTGAATTGCCTCCCGGAACTAATTTCATGGAAGGTAAGACATCTACTTGAACCGTTCTTATCGGTACAATTCCGAGAAGTTTGAATTGTACCATAGTATTTCCTAGTTTAAGTGTTTCTAAAAATACTGGTCGAGATAGAGCATAACTTGGCATAGGTGACTGAGCTCTAATACTTTGTCCAAACTCTGGATTAATAGTTAGTGTTAAAGGAAAATTTACGTTAAATGAGGCGATTTCTCCTTCAATAATGCGTATATGAGGCGGAAGACCATAAATAGTACGAAATTGCGGTGAAAAACAGAATGCGATAATCAATACAGCGATACACACTCCTAATATGGAACGGTACTTAATATTTGCCATGCTGTTGTCATCACCCCTTAGCACATTATTTTTTAATTACATAATATGTCACTATTTAATTCTCTAATTTAAAGATTCCCGAATTTTTAAGTGATTATTCTGGGGTTTTGAGCGTATATTAATTAGCAATTTGATTTTTAAGTATTTTGGCGAAAAATAAAGCGCAATCTCTTGTTTGCGCAGTTCAAAGTATAAATTGGATATAACTCCAGATTATATTTATGCCAACATAAATGTATTTTAATTCCATAAATATAACAATAGTTTCCTTTATTAATTACCTTCCACTCAGCCCGGCAACTAAGCCGGGCATTTTTTTACATGATAATGTACATAAACACTCTTGATGCGGCTAACTCACTCAGAGATTGTACCTAGTCATGCCGCATAAAGCAGTAATAAAATCTATACTTACGACTTTTCAGCAAGCTGTTTTCCATGTGCGACTACTTTTTAATGCCATTCTTGCACTTAAACAACTCTAATTTACATTTTAAAAATAATCTACATTAAAATCTATGTAGATTATTAATCATCTTTTTCCCCTAAAACACATTCTTCAAGTTCCTTTAAGATTTGAGGTATAGTCATAATAAATTCTTCAAGTTCATCCTTGCTCATCTCACATTGGACCTCGGCTTCATTCATAATAATAATGCCTCCTTTTATTATATAGAAATAAAAAAACACCAGATAGCATCACATAGAGTAATTGATGCAACCTGGCAATCATAGACTAAAATGTCTTTAGACCCACGGCTTTGCGTCCCTCCCTTTAGGAAGGTTTGCCTAACTATTTCATTATATGATTTTTTCGACCTTTTTTTATAATATCCTCTTCTGTATCCAGCCTTTTACATCAGTTCTACTGTAAATAATTCATTTATTACTTCATCCATTCCCTGACTAGCCCTTAAAACGTCTGGATGTGATATGCCCTTTGCGATTGTCGTTACATGCATTTCTTGCCTCAAGCGCTCTATCTTACATTGTAAATTTTCCATGACAACACTCATTCACTCTTTTCTATCATTTCCAACATTATTTATTATATATAAATTTATGCAAATTGCGTCGAAGTAGAGTTATTAATAAAATTTATTTTTCCATTATAAATAAGAAAAATCCGTCTCACCCTGAAAGGTAAGACGGCTAATAAGGATCATATTCTTTCCTCACAACAAATCATCTATTCTTTAGTCATTGACCTCAACATCCTTAAATTTTAAAATTGCTGACAGCCTGCGCCAAATCTTCCGCCATTGTGGCTAGTGCTTGGCTGGAAACGGCGATTTCTTCCATCGTTGCGGATTGTTCTTCAGTGGCCGCCGATACCGTCTGGCATTCTGCAGCAGCTATTTTAGTATGTTTATCGATTCTCTTCACAGATGCTACAATCTGCTGACTACCACTGGCCATCTGCTGCATAGTTGCAGAAATCTCCTTCACTTGATCAGATGCACGCGCTATAGTTGTCGCAATATCCTTAAATGCACGACCTGCTGTAGTGACAACCTCTGTTCCCACTTTAACCTCACGGGTCCCCTCATCCATGGCCACAACAGCTTTGTCGGTATCCCCTTGAATTTCACCTATTAGTTTGGCAATTTGCTTTGCTGCTTCTTGTGACTGTTCTGCCAGCTTACGAACTTCTTCCGCTACTACTGCAAAACCACGACCTTGTTCTCCAGCTCTTGCGGCCTCAATAGCAGCGTTAAGTGCAAGTAGATTTGTCTGTCCAGCAATTCCTGAGATAGTGTCTACAATCTGTCCAATTTCTTTCGATCTCTCGCCCAAATGAGCAACGACTTGTGCAGAATTGTTGACAGTCTGTTCAATGTGAGCCATTTGGTTAACAGCCTTTTCAACAGATTTATCACCTTCTTTTGCTGATTCAACTGCTCTAGATGAATTGCCAGCTACCTGATTGGCATTAGCAGCGACTTGCTGAATACCAGATGACAGCTGCTCTAGCACGGCGGCTGTTTCGACCACTGCCCTTAATTGTCTTTCTGCACCTTGTGCTACACCACTAACTGACTCGGCTACTTGATTTACGGCCAGAGCTGACTGTTCGGCGCTTGCGGTCAATTCTTCCGAGGAGGCGGCTACCTGATTAGTAGCCTGAGTAATTTTTTGAATTAACGTCCGCAAATTCTCAGTCATTTTTTCAAAAGCCTGACCCAAACGTCCAATCTCATCATTGGAAACAATATTTAACTTGATAAGTGAGATGTCTCCATCAGCAATGCGTGTGGCAGCTGCCTCTAATGCCTGAATGGGTCTGGCGATACGACGAGCATACCATACCACACCTAGTGCCGAGATAACTAGCACTACAACAATGGTTGTCATGGATATCGTGGTCAATACTGATAGTACACCAGTTACTTCTCCCATGGGTGCCACCACTGCTAGCGACCAGCCAGTGCCAGATACAGGTGCAAAAGACACCATCCTTTCGTCACCCTTATATGAATAATAGGCAACCCCTTTCTCGCCTCTTACCATCTTCTCTGCAGCTCGTTTCTGTTCAGGTTGAAGACTACTATCCTGCAGGCCATTGATCTTCATTGCCATATCCTTGTTGTCATGAATTATAATCAATCCATCACTCTGTAGTACGTAAGCGGAACCCGTTTGAGTTACCTTTATGTCCAACACTTTCTTGGAGATTTCATCCAAATTAATCGCTCCGAATAATACCCCTATCACCTTACCATTAGCTTTAACCGGCACAGCCACAACGGATACTAGTTTACCAGTAGCTAATGATATCACCGGATCTCCAATAGACGCCTGTCCTCCAATTGCTTTTTGGAAGTAGCTCCGTTCCTTAAGATTACCTGTTTTCCCTGCCGAATCATGAGAAATACCATTTGGGGCAATAAAGCCTAATGATCCAAAATGAGTATTTTCTTTCATTATACCGGCTAGGAAAGGAACAATGTCCTCTGAATTACCGTTTTGAACCACTGGTGTTAGTGACATTCCTACTAGTTCTGACTGGCTTATTTTCAACCAATTGGCAATATCATCAGCAGCGCTCACCGCTATTTTTTCAATGTTACTAGTAGTGGTCTCGACAATAATTTCCCGTGCTTTCCAATAATTAAGACCGCCCAACACGCTCATCGCAACTAAAAAAATGGTAAGAATAGTAACCGTAAGTTTTGTTTGAATACTTTTCATTTCAATACTTCTCATTTTATTGTTCATAATAACCTCCTATTTCATCAACTTATTGTGGTTAACCTGGAGTAATGTGAAGTTTTTCAGTCCATCAGCTCCCACGAAGCGACAGCAAATATTCATATTCCATTACCTAAATAGGAAGAACAAAATAAATTTCAATGATATATATAGGGAGGTTTTTACTGGGTACTTTCCAATTTGAATATAAAACCCTATATAATAATTTTTTCTTTATATATTGACATTATAAACATTAGAATCTGCAAAATTTGTCAAACTAGAGTTCTCAAATAAACTTTATTTTCCATATTATAAACGAGAAAATACCGTCTGCCTGCAGTGGTAGACGGCTAAGATTTTTTATACTTTTCAGACTCATTCCATTTAAATATATCAAGGCATTATTATTTCATTTAATTAAATCCGCAACATTTCTTATACTTAATACCACTTCCACATGGGCATGTTTGGTTTCGTCCTATTTTTTTCTTTAATATAACATTATTATCAAATCGGATATCCTGCTGATATATATAATTAACCACTTGTTGAACCTCGGTTTTGGTTTTATTATCGTTTTTCATAACATTATCCATAAAGGTTAATATAGTTAAAATAATACTAATAAAAGTATAAAATTCTTGACGCGTTGCTGGTAAGAAGTTTGTTAAAGGTGATAATTCTGGAACGGTTGTCGCCACTTCTTCTTTTATCTGTTCAATAGTTGAGTTTTTTATGCGTGATTTTCTTAGAATATTAGCGAGTATCTTTAATTCTTCAACTGTTCGATTTGGCCTCTGGAGTAGTTCGATTGCATTGTCAATGAAATTATATACACCATCTGGAATATGTCCCATCCCGCCACATGATGGACAAGGTCCTGCCTGACATCCCGCAAAAGAGATATTAAATGAGTTACTAAAATTAAAACCTGATGAAAAAACCTTACCACACTCATCACAAAAAGCCGGTATCTTGGTCATATTTATCTCCCCCAATAAAAAATATCACCTTATTGTAATTATATGTAAATCAACTTTTTCCTGCAATAGTTAACAAAAAAAACCACCCTACCCATTAAGATAAGACAGTGCATTTGGTATGTGCCACTCTGGTCCACATTGTAAGAGATGTAGCGGGTTCAGTTTTTCAGTTTCACCGTACTACTGAAAAAGAATACCACTGCACAATGAAAAATAGCAATTGAAAAACAAAAAAGCTCCAACGAAAATATCGCTAGAGCAAATGAAAACAATAATAACAGATAAAAATCAAGTACTACTGAACCTCGAGATTATAATAAAAATAACTAGTACGAAAATCAATCTTGAGTTAGCTTAAATTTTTGCATCTTGTATTACTGGACTGTACGCTTTCGTTATATTTTTCCATTTTTCTTTTTTTAAATATGCGGATTCAAACATTTGAGTAGCATTATCTACCGCTATCTGGGTTATATCATTACCAGAAATCATTCTGGTAAGTTCAATTAGTTGCTCATCTTTGGACAGAACCTTAATTATAGTATTTGTCCGATCGCCATCTATTTGCTTCTTTATATAAATATGTCGATCAGCCATACAAGCGATTTGCGGTAAATGGGTAATACACAATACCTGTCTGGTACAAGCTACCTTAGCGACTTTTCCAGCTACCATATGCCCAGTCTGCCCTCCAATACCGGCATCAATTTCATCAAACACCATGATATGGGCAGCGTCACGAGCAGCACATACTGTTTTAATTGCTAAGGCAATTCGGGAAAGCTCACCACCGGAAGCTATCTTATGTAACAATTTTGGTTGTTCGCCAGGATTTGCTGAAAATAAAAACAAGACTTCATTACAACCATTGGGAGTAAACTGTGATGTGGGTAATACCTCAATGATAAAAATGGCATTCGGCATACCCAAATCAGCTAAATGTCCACATACCTGCGCCCCTAGTTCGCTGGAAGATTGCCGCCGCATGGAATCAAGCTCATTAGCCATTTTTGTTAATTTATCTTCTAATTCCTCTTGCTGTTTACTCAATTTGGCAAATTTTTGATCATAATTTTTTATATCTGCGAGCTCAAGGGTAGCCTGATCATGATAAGCCAATATCTCACCAATAGTTGCCCCATATTTTTTCTTCAACTTGTAAATTATATCCATACGTTCTTGTAAATTAGCTAATTGCCGAGGGTTAAACTCAATGTCATCACCATATAAACGTAAATCCGTACAGCTTTCTTCTAGCTGATATAAAGCATTATTAATACCAATTAGTTGTCCTTCTATCCGCTGATCATAACGGACAGCAACTTCGAGTTCACGCTTTACCTCAGACAAAGCGGGTAAAACACCACTGAGCTCATTACTACCTTGATCTAATAAAATATAAGCACGGTTCACTGCATTAGCAATCTTTTCAGCATTAGCTAATACCAATATCTGCTGTTCCAATTCTTCATCTTCATTAAGTTTTAATTCAGCAGCAGCTATTTCCTTGGTTTGCCAATTAAGCATATCAATACGTTGGGCCCGCTCCCTGGAACTGCGTTCTAATATTGATAGTTCTTTGATTAAATTCAGCCAATTATCATAAATTTCGCGATACTGTTCCAGTGTTGCTCTGGTTTTAACATCTAAAGCATCCAGCATGATCAAATACGCCTCTGGGCGTAATAGTGCCTGGTTCTCATGCTGCCCATGCATATCAACAAGTTTTTCGCCAATTTGACGTAAAATACTAACCGTAATATGACAACCATTAATCAGAATAGTATTTTTACCATTGCGAGAGAAACGACGACTGATGATTATAGTTGCCTCATCATCAACAATAATACCTTGATCTTCTATTATTTTATGAATTGAAAGTAGCTGCGAAATATCAAAAACTGCCTCAACGCGAAAAAAATCACAACCGGTACGAATTGAATCAACAGAAGCTCGGTTGCCTAAAATAACACTTAACGCATCTATTAAGATTGATTTACCGGCCCCTGTTTCCCCTGTTAATATATTTAAGCCCTCATCAAACTCTACCATAGCCTGTTCAATTAATGCAAAATTAGTAACCGCTAATGATTTTAGCAAATTTCTACACCCCTAACCTCTGATGTGTTAACGCAAGTAATTTTGCCATTACCCTAGATACAGCATCAATGGGTTTTACTACAACTAGAATATTATCATCACCTGCTACAGTGCCGATAATATCTGGCCATTTAGTATTATCGATAGCAGCTGCTACTGCTTGAGCAGTACCTGGCAATGTTTTGATAACCACAATATTGGCACTGTAATCCATGCCAACAACAGAATCTTGAAAAATACGTTCCATACGTGGTTGTAAAAAAGCAGTGTTATTTTCCACGGGAAAAGCATAGCGATAACGTCCTTCGCCTGCTGGTACTTTGATGAGCATTAATTCTTTAATATCACGTGATACAGTCGCTTGGGTCACCTTAATTGATTGTTTACTCAATGCTTCTGCTAAGTCCTCTTGTGTCTCAATTACATTGTTTTCAATAATTTCTTTTATATTAGCGTGGCGCAATGCTTTCACGCACTTCCCTCCTCGCTTTTACTATATAAAGAAAACTTGGCTTCGGCCAAGCCTCAGCGCAGGCTGAAGCCTTAGTTGCCCTTACTTGGAATCGGAAATTGTTATAATTTCTGATTACGTTAAAAATTCCCATCTACTTCGCCCCGCCATAATTTAGTACGCAACGTCTCATAATAACTTCTACCATTTAATTTAATAAATTGTGCCCTAAATGGCGTACGCTTAACTAATACAACATCATCAGGCAATAAACTATAAACGTTCTGGCCATCAATCGTTAAAACAGCATCATCCTGACGAGATACCATTGTTACTTTAATTTCTTCTTTCTCTGACACCACTAGGGATTTTGCATGTAATGTATGAGGACAAATGGGTGTCAAAACCATTACTTTTAATTTTGGGTTAATAATGGGCCCGCCTGCTGACAAGGAGTATCCAGTAGAACCAGTAGATGTAGCAATAATGAGTCCATCTGCCGCATAGTTGGCTGTTAAGTCATCATCAATATACAATTTCAATTTAATCATGCGGGAAACCCCACTCTTGCAAATTACCACATCATTAAGGGCTGACGAAATATGAATAGGAGTGCCTTGCCGGACAATACTGGCATCAAGCATTAATCGTTCTTCAATCTGATAATCTCCATTCATAAGTTTATCCAGTGCTGCGGCTAAATCAGGTAATTCAACCTCAGTCAAAAAGCCCAATTGTCCCATGTTAATACCACAAATAGGTATACCCGCAGAGGCAATTTTTCTTGCCGTATTCAATAAAGTTCCGTCTCCACCTAATGTGATACCTATTGTAATTTGGTTTATCATAGCCTGCTGACTGCAGGCTAAATCTAAATAACCCATTTTTTGTGCAGTCTCTTCAGATAACAATACCCTTACACCACGGTCCTTAAAATATTGCACCATCCATCCAAATACACTGCCTACACTCTGCTTCTTAGTATTAGGGAATAATCCTATTGTTAACACACGTAATCCTCCATTATCTAAACTGCATTAGCATGTGCCTCTTTGACAATTTGTTCAATCGTGTCATTATTAATGACCATCTCATTAGGGAAATTAGCTAAATAAATCAGATATTCTATATTGCCTTCCGGCCCTTTTACCGGTGAATAAGTAAGACCGATCGGAACAAAGCCTAATTCCTGGCTAGCATTCACTATATTCGTAATAACCTCAATATGTACCATGGGGTCTTTTACTACCCCCTTTTTGCCAACTTTAGCTCGCCCTGCTTCAAACTGAGGCTTAATTAAAGCCACTACGGTACCAGCCTCTGATAACAAATTTTTAACAGTCGGCAATACCTTCGTCAAGGAGATAAATGCCACATCAATCGAGGCAAAATCTAATGGCTGACCTAAATCGACCTGGGAAATATTACGAATATTAGTGCGTTCCATATTGACTACTCGGTTATCAGTCCGGAGGGACCAAGCCAATTGACCATAACCAACATCAATAGCATATACACGTATAGCACCGTTTTTCAAGGCGCAATCAGTAAAACCTCCTGTTGAAGCACCAATATCAGCCATAACTTTGCCTATTAAATCGATTGCAAAATACTCCAAGGCTTTAGCTAATTTTAAACCACCCCGACTAACATAGCCAATACTATCACCAGTAACAACAATTTTACCTTCTACAGGTACCATTGTGCCTGCCTTATCAACTCTTTGACCATCAACAAATACTAAACCTGCCATAATCGAAGATTTCGCCCGCTCACGGCTAGCAACTAATCCTTTCTCTACCAATAAAACATCTAAACGTTCTTTCTTCACATTACTCACCGCACTCCAAATCTCTTCATAAAGGAACAAACCTCAGTAGCAATACCTTCTGCAGTTAATCCATACTTTCCCAATATTTGTTCTCGTGCACCATGTTCAATAAAATTATCGGGAAATCCGATCCGCAGCACTTTAACCCAATTCAAGCTTTGCTCATTGATATATTCAAGCACGGCCGAACCAAATCCACCAGCTAAAATATTATCTTCCACAGTAACGATGATGCCCGCATCTCGGGATAAGCGTCGTATCATCTGCTCATCCAAAGGTTTTATAAACCTAACATTAACGACGCCTGCCTGTATACCCTGGGCTGCCAAGAGTCCCGTTGCTCTCTGGCAAGGCTCAACCATTGCGCCTGTAGCTAAGAATACAATATCATTGCCATCTTTTAACTGCTCTGAAGCGCCAATAGTAAGTTGCTGCAAAGTCTGATCCATCCCTATACCCAAGCCATTACCCCGGGGATAACGAATTACGACTGGACCATTCATATGAATAGCAGTATATAGCATATGTCGCAGTTCATTCTCATCTTTTGGTGCCATAATCACTACATTAGGAATGTGCCGTAAATAACTATAATCAAAAACTCCATGATGAGTCGGACCATCCTCGCCAACAATTCCTGCGCGATCTAAAGCAAATATGACAGGTAAGTTCTGCAAACAAACATCATGTAAGATTTGGTCATATGCGCGCTGAGCAAAAGTTGAATAAAGAGCTACTACCGGCTTCATTCCCTTTGTAGCCATACCTGCCGCCATAGTAACAGCATTCTGCTCGGCAATGCCTACATCAAAAAACCGTTTAGGAAACTGAGCGGCAAATTTTTTAAGTCCAGTACCTTCGGGCATAGCTGCCGTTATAGCCACAATACGAGAATCTTGTTTAGCCAACTCAACTAATGTATCACCAAAAACCCCAGTATATGTCGGCATATTCCCATTTTTAATTACTTCACCAGATTCAATACAATAAGGCCCTACACCATGAAATTTGCCAGGGTTGCATTCAGCTGGTTTATAGCCTTTCCCTTTGCAGGTAAGGACATGAATCAATATCGGTCCTTGCATGCTTTTAGCTTTTTCCAACACCTCGGTAAGCATTTCTAAATTATGCCCATCAATTGGGCCAATATAAGTAAACCCTAATTCTTCAAATAACACCCCGGGAACCAATAGATAGCGTAAGCTATCTTTCAGTCGCTCGACAGTTTTAGCCACTCTTTCACCAATAGCAGGAATACGGCGTAATATAAAATCAATATCCTGCTTAACTTTTGTATATTTAGGTTCTGTACGCATTTTAGACAAGTATTCGGACATAGCACCAACATTTTTGGCAATTGACATTTCATTATCATTAAGGATAACAATCATATTAGTTCCCGCATGTCCAGCATGATTGAGTGCTTCATAAGCTTGTCCACCAGTGAGTGACCCGTCACCAATAACTGCAAGTATATTACTTTTCTCACCTCGAATGTCACGGGCCAACGCCATTCCAAGTGCCGCAGATATAGATGTACTAGAATGGCCTGTACCAAATGAATCATGCTCACTCTCACTCATTTTAGGGAAACCACTAATGCCACCAAGCTGCCGTAATGTACTAAAATCATTACGTCTGCCTGTTAATATTTTATGCACATAAGCCTGATGACCAACATCCCACACTATTTTATCCACTGGGCTATTAAATATTTTATGTATGGCAATAGTTAGTTCAACAACGCCTAAACTTGGCGCTAAGTGTCCGCCAGTTTTAGACACCGAATGTATTAGAAGCTGGCGAATCTCGGCAGCTAGCAATTTCAGATGGGCAAATGAAAGTTTTTTCAATTCTTGGGGCTTATTAATAGTTTCAAGTATTTTTTTCAAATGTAACGACCTTCTTTCGGTGCAACCTATAATCCGTAAAACTATTATATCATAGTCTGTTTACATTAAGGTTTCATATTTTTTACGGAATCAAAAATTATAACAAATTCCGATGGAATCAGAAAGTGCTATATTTTCTGATTCCAAAAAACAGGCACAGGTTGCTTTAGCGGCGATGTGATAGACTTTGTCCAATGCGTTAGCAGTCGAACATACTTTAGTCTGAGCTGTTGCTTGGCGGAAGCCAAGTTTTCTTCAAAACTTGGCAAAACCATATGCGACTGCAATTCCTAAGATAGCTCCGGCAAGCACTTCAATCGGCGAATGACCCAACAATTCTTTAAGAGTAATATCACGCACAGTATGTTCAACCCGCAGCTGTCGCACTAATTTATTAATCACTTTAGCCTGTTTACCAGCTGCTCTACGTACACCAGCAGCATCATACATTACAATACCTGCCAGGACTATAGTCACAGCAAATAAGGCTGAGCCAAAACCATTATGCAGTCCCACAGCCCACGCTAAACTTACAACTAAAGCAGTATGGGAACTAGGCATTCCCCCTGCTCCCACTAAGCGTTCAAAATTTAAAGTACCATGCTTCGAATAGGAAGTTAAAGTCTTAAGTATTTGCGCACAAAGCCAAGCAGTAAGAGCCGTTGCCAGTATAATATTTTGCCCCATGAAAGCTATCAATTCTGCCATAATAAACACCTCAGCTATCTCGCGTTAATAAGGACCTCACCATTTTTCGCAAAACATCTGCTTCAGTACCAAATTGACTTAAAGCGCTTAAAGCGCTATCGACCGACTGGCACGCCATACGTTTTGCTTCTTCGAGAGAATACAGTGTCACGTAAGTGGCTTTGCTATTTCTAATATCACTGCCGACTGGTTTACCGATTTTCTCTTGAGAACCAGTCACATCAAGAATATCATCGGTAATCTGAAAAGCCAAGCCAAACTGCTGTGCATACTCTGTAAGCGCCGCAACTTGCCATTCCACTGCTCCGGCTAATTGTGCTCCAGCCCGCAATGCAGCCTCAAATAAGGCTCCGGTTTTTCCTTGATGCATTAATTTAACAGTCTCAAGATCAATAGTTTTCCCCTCAGAAGACAAATCTATTACCTGTCCACCAATCATGCCATTAGCACCAGCTGCAGTACTAATTTCTCCCAGGACTTTCAATACAACTGCCGGTGGAACAGATGGCTGCGACAACATTGTTGTAAAAGCAGCAGTTAACAGTGCATCACCAGCCAAAATTGCCATACCCTCACCAAAAACTTTATGGCTCGTCAATTTGCCCCGTCGATAATCATCATCATCCATCGCCGGTAAATCATCATGAATTAGAGAGTAGGTATGAATCATTTCCAGGCCACAGGCTACATTAAGATAATGAATGCCTGCTCCACCTACAGCATCGGCAGCCGCCATTAGCATTATAGGTCTTAGCCTCTTCCCTCCAGCAAATAAACTATACCGCATAGCTTCAAAAAGAATTGGCGGATAAACATTTTCACCTGGGATAAATTTTGCTAACGCTTGATCAATAATTTCACATTTTTCTCGACAATACTGTTTGAGCATTATTCGTCCTCCTGTACTACTAGTGGCTTCTCAATTATTTTCCCCTGTTCTTCTAATAAAATTTTATCAATTTGTTTCTGGGCATAATCTAATTTATTTAAACAGACTTTTGATAAATTCACTCCCTCAGCAAAATTACCTAAAGACTCATCCAATGACAGTTCTCCTCTTTCCAACTGTTTTACAATAACCTCTAATTTTTCTAAAGCTTGCTCAAAACAAATCTCCTCTAGATTGTCTTTTTTCTTGGTTCTTGCCATAATATCCCTCCTGTACATTAATGACTTCAACATCGATAACGCCTTGATTGAGAATAATTTCTAATTGTTGTCCTGGATGTGTAGTACTTACATCATTAACTAACTGTCCTTTAGCGTCACGTACAATACTGTAGCCCCGGGCCAATACAGCTAAGGGACTCAGCATTGCCAATTTTTCTGCAGTAATTTCAAATTGATGCTGTTTTACCATAACAATTTGCTTTGTCGCTTTATCCAAACGCTCCATACAACTATCTAACATCTGTTGCCGAGCCCTTAAAAATTCATGTGGATATTGTAGAACTCGACTCATAGCAGATTGCTCTACCCGTAGACGCTTATTTTCTAATAAATTATGAACATTATTTAATAGCGTGTTTTTTAAGGTAGTTACATATTTAATAAGCTCTCGAACGTCAGGCACGACAAATTCCGCTGCCTGGGATGGGGTAGCTGCTCTACGATCAGCAACAAAGTCAGTCAATGTATAATCAGTCTGATGCCCTACTGCTGAAACAATAGGAATAACTGAAGCAGCAATCGCCCTGACCACCCTTTCATCATTAAAAGACCATAAATCCTCTATCGAGCCACCACCACGACCAACAATGATTACATCCACATTGCCCAGTTTATTAAACACTTCAATAGCATGTGCAATTTGCATCGGCGCTTCTGAACCTTGTACCAATACTGGATATAACATGAGTGTCACACCAGGATGACGACGTTTAGATACGGTGATAATATCCCGCAGCACTGCACCTGTGGCCGAAGTAACAATTCCTACTGTATCTGGTAGCATAGGCAATTTCTTTTTACACTCATCAGCAAATAATCCTTCAGCCTCGAGTTTTTCTTTTAACTGAGTAAAAGCCAAACTTAACTCCCCAATACCATCTGGTACCAATTGCTGAACGTATAATTGATACTGCCCATCTCGCTCGAACACCGTGATTTGCCCACCAGCAATTACTTTCATGCCACCCTTGGGTTCGAATTTTAGATCCTGAGCACGACTTTTAAACATAACAGCCTTAATTGTGGCATTACTGTCTTTCAATGTAAAATAACAATGCCCTGAAAAATGCCGTTTAAAATTAGATATTTCACCCCGAACTAATAGGTTAGCAACCTGAGAGTCACATTCAAAAAGCTCTTTTATGTATTTTGTAATTTCACTTACACTAAATATATTCATAAATCACCCTCGTATGGTAATGTAGTCTACTTATTCGTAATTTCCTAAATTTATAATACAACAATAATATAAGAAAAGACTTGGCTTGTACCAAGTCCTCAGACGCGGGCAGAAACCTTAGTCGTTCTTACTCGAAACCTTAGAAAGTAATATACTTTCTAATTCCGAAAAAACTTGGCCCTACCCAAGCCTTATTTGTAAAAGGATCTTCGATCACTACCCCATCGAATAAAGACCATCACATCGCTCTCAGCAAACTGTGCCTGCTTTAAAACCGGCGATGATCTATATATCGGCTAGTTCCATAACCGCTAGCCGCCCCCATGACAAACCAGAAGAGGCTTCCTGGCGGGATAAGATAGCCTACTACTGCGCCAATCGAAGCCCCTAGTAAAATATATCCAAACATAAAGGACACCTCCACATATGTTTTTTTGTATATCATATGCAAAAATATCTCTTACTGTGCAGAGCAATTACTTTGTACTTTTCTTGACCAACGCACCTAAGATGCCGTTAACAAAGCGGCTAGAATCCTCAGTACCAAACATTTTAGCCAGTTCAACGGCTTCATTAATAACCACATTTGGTGATAATTGCTCACTACCAAAATTCATTTCATAAATAGCGATTCTGGCAATATTGCGATCAATTCCAGCCATACGATCAATCTTCCATTCACTGGACACTTCAGAAATAATAACATCAATTTCGTCTAAATGTTCTTGCGTACCAGTAACAAGATACTCCGTATATTCTCTAGTATTTTCACCTGGATTATTATTTTCACTTAATACAGCCTGCAATGCTTCATTTTTATCTGCAGTATTATAGTCTAATTGAAACAAAGTTTGCAATGCCATTTCTCGAGATTTTCTACGACTCATAATTTGCCTCTTTTCAAAAAATTACTGTATTCCCCATTTTCTACACCCTTAACGATAATATCCTGGCGGTAATAATTTCCCCAGTATATCCATGATATCTTCTTTTTCATCAATTCGCTTACCAACAATATAACCAGATATCATGCATAACATTACAAACATGGTATGGAAAAAACCAAACATAAGAATAAATATCCCAAATAACATCCCAATAATAATGCCTGAGATTTTACCACTATGACTCTGCCATATCTCTGTCAGCAATACATAATTCATAATATCACCCCTTTTATTCGACGCGTTGTTTAGCTTTAAAGTCATTTGAAATATTTTCTACGTAAATTTCCACATCAGCGAGTTCTACCCCAACAGTATTTTTAATATACTCATGAATCCTTTGCTGCATTTCTGCGGAAGCACTCGGCACATGAACTTCTGGACTAACAACAGCTTTTATAGATACTTTCAGTCCTTGTCCTTCACGATTGACATCGACTTTAACACCTCTCACCCCACGTGTATGGCGAGCAGTTTTCTCAACGAGATTTTTTATAGCTTCGAGTGAAATATGTATATCGCCCATATCATTATGATGAACAATCGTATCTTTTACCCGGCGAGAACGCATCCCTGCTAATAATAACCGAATACTTATCAATAAAAACACTGCTCCTACCAAACCAGCTTCCCATTGTCCGCTAATTTGTGAAATACCTGTCCAAATCACATCTAAAGAGATAAGGCGTAGTGAAAGTAAAATTACGCCTATTGATAAAAATGCCAATAATAATGTGTAAATAGATAAGATAATGCGATCAATAATTCCCATATCTAGCTCCTTTCAGAATACTATTAGAGCAGAAACAATATAACTGTTAGCGTACACGAATATCTTCACCCTTGTTGTCCTGATTGAAACCAACACCTTGAATATGAACATTTACTTCTACGACATCCAACCCGGTCATGGACTCAATACCCCGCTTCACATTTTCCTGAACCCGGAGCGCAATATCTGGTATACGCACACCATATTCCACAATGATATATAAATCTACTGCTGCTTCACGTTCACCAACCTCTACTTTAACACCTTTTGCTAAATTCTTCTTACCAAGCATTTCAGCAATACCACCTACTAAACCTGCACTCATTCCGGCCACACCAGAAACTTCAGTAGCAGCCATACCGGCAATAATTCCAACAACTTCGTCAGCAATCCGAATACAGCCAACATCATTATTTTCTATTTTTTCAATACGCTCTCGTTTTTCCACTAACAGACCTCCAATCAATATACTTTTTATAAAAAAATATATTTATAACCTTACTATTATATTACTACTCATTATAGCAAAGCTTTTCCATATTTACAAATAAGCATAAAAAAACACTTGTGCGTCCTTTGAGAATATTAATTGTAAAACCACATTAAACACAAAGAAGTGCCAAAGAACGCAAAGAATTTTTTAATATCTTCTTTGTGTTCTTTGTGTTAAAAACAGGGTTTCTCATTTTAAAAAAATTGTTTACGGTTTGGCGCTAATTGAAATATCTTCGACTTTAACACCACTCGCCCGGCTAATCACATCAGCTATCTGTACTACCTCTTCCCGAGATAGAGAACTTGCTTTAATGATAGCACTCACCGAATTATCCCTGATAAATACTAAGGAGTCTGCAAAACCTCGGGCTTTTATTAAATTTTCTATTTCTGCTTCTTTTTGTTTTTCCATGATCATTTTTAATACTATATCTTGAGCACGAACCCTAGACTCATCATTCTTTGCGCTTTTAATGCTTTCTCTCAGTAAATCAGAGCGTTCACTACGAATTTTATCACGCTCTAACCGATATTCAATAAAGAAGTCTGGACTATTAACAGGTATCACTTCCTCTGCAGTAACAGTCTTAGTTACTTGCATAGCAGTAGAACGATCAACTCTAGTCTGTAATAAATACTTACTACCCCAGAGTCCTGCTATCATTGCTAAAACAATCATCATGATCATTAGCATTACAATATTTTTATTTATTTTACGCCAAATGACTATTTTCATATCATAAACCTCACTTTCTTTGAGCTAATACAGTAATCTTATAGGGCGGTATACCCAATCCTGCTTCAATTGCTTTGGTCAAATTAGCCTTAACTGTAGAATCATACGCACCTTCTGCAGTTACCAATACGCCTTTAATAATCGGTTTTATTTCTCGCGCAATCACCGGCCGGTCAGCCCCATTTTCCTTACCTATTAAAATTTGCTCACTTTCTTTAGTTTCAGTGGTAGTACGAATCCCGCCTGAAGTATCTTTTTCCTGAATAATCTTACTCTCTTTTACTACATTCTTAGCATGTTCCTGGGTGCTGCTATTTTCCAATGTAATATTAACAGCCACAGAGCCGGCGCCTTTCACCTTTGTTAATATATTTGCCAGCTTTGCTTCTAATGCTTCTTCATAACTACTATTCACAGGTAAAATACTTTTACCAACTTCAGCAGGAGCTTCCGTCCTAGTCTTCGCTCCTAAATTATCTAGCATCCCGCCTGCCAATAATAATATGACGCCTAAAAGACCTAACCAAATTAACCTTGTATTTATAACACCATCTTTTAGTAATTGTTCTGGCCACATTTTTTTAACCCCTGCTACAATTGCCTCTAAACTAGTCATATGGCAATCCATCCCCTTTATGAATATAATATTTTTATTTCAATTATTTCTTTAGGTAATTGATAAAGCTCTGTTATGAGCCTTTTAATTTTATTTTGAAGCTCTACATTCAAATCTGCCGCTCCCCCAATTTGCTGGCCAATTGATACTTTAGCTATTTTACTATTGCTAGCAGCATTACCTGGTGTAACGTACACCACGACACTATTAATCATATTGCTCAATTTATTATTATTACTCTGCTTAGTATCAATTACTACTTTAGCATCAGCTACACCATCTAGGGCCGTAATCATCACTTTCATTTGTTGAGCTAATTCTTTTTTATATATTTCAGCTGACAGCTGCTCACGGTCACGGGCGACAGTCTTAGCATTATTAAGTATAATTATGGAACTCGCCGAATTAGCACTAAGTACTGGCACCTGACTTGGCGTTAAATGATTCTGCACCACATCAATAACTGGATTTAAAATTGCGAGCATGATAAATAGCCCCATAATGACCCGCACAAAACGTTGCATACTGCTATTAGGCAATAAAAGTTCTAAAAATGAGGCAAATAAAACAATAAAAATAATATATTTAACCCAGTTAGTCAATATAGTTATCATCGAAAACACCTACCTTAACATCATAGCTGCACTACCGACAGCAACAATCATGGTAATTGATAAGAAAAACATCAAGGCCACAATTACTACAGAGCCGAATACTAATAATAAATTATTAGATATAGAATCAAGGAATTTGGCCATTTTCTCATCACCCATAGGTTGTACTAAGGCACCAGAAATTTTTATAACCGCAATTACAGATAATAATTTGATCAAGGGAAATAAGCAAATCATAAATACCACGATAACGCCAAAAATCCCCACCGCATTTTTTAGCAATAATGACGCACCCATTACCAATTCCACCGTATCGGTAAGGACTTTACCAACAACGGGAATAAAATTAGATGTAGCAAACTTAGCCGTCCTAAGAGTTACCCCATCAGCCATACTGCCCACTGCCCCTTGAATAGTAATAATCCCAATAAATACTGCCATGAGAAGTCCGAGAGTCATCATACTTGCCTGTTTTAATAAATTTGCTAAATTACTTACACGATACTTATCTGATAAATAATTTAAACAATCAAGGGTCGCCGTAAGTAACAGCAATGGTAAGACCACATCCTTTATAATAATGCTGACACTACTGATACTAAACAACATTAATGGGGTAAATAAGGCTGCTGACGTTAATGCACCCACACCTGCTAATAGTGAAATTAAAAGGGGTAACAATGCTTCCATAAACCCTACCATATACCCCACCGTCTGCGTAGCTAGCACCACTGCATTGTAAAATGCTGTAAGAGCAATCACCGTCATAAAAATAAAGCAAACACTATATGCAAGTAGAGAAATACCTGATTGTTCAAATGAATTCTGTAAATTTTGAAGCATAGCAGATAAGACAGCTAGGAATAATAACTTGCCCATTAAGTGAGTATTAGCCGCCACTTCCTTAAACAAACTATCACTCATTGTTTCCCACATATTTTGCCAATTCAAACTTAAACCTTTTGTAGCGATATCTTTAATACTACTGCTACTTAATAATGGGATCTCTTCATTTAGTTCCTGATTAACCCTATTAATAAATTGGTTGATATTATTAGTGGATATCTTTTCCAGCAACTGTTTTTCAACATCAACATTATCAAATGAATTACCTGCAACGCTCAAGGTATTTAAGATCAGTATTAGTAGTATCATCATCAATATTCTCATTCGTATTCCACCTTATGGAATCAATCTCACAATCGTATCAAGTACCAAGGCGATAATCGGAATAGCCATAACCATCACTAACACTTTGCCGGCAAACTCTATCTTACCTGCTACCGCTCCTTCCCCAGCATCTCGACAAACTTGTGCCCCAAATTCAGTAACATATGCAATACCAATAATTTTTAGAATCGTATTGAGGTACATTGAACTTATATTGGCCTTGGCTGCCATATCGCGGAACAAATTTAATACAACATTAATTTTGCTCAGTACCATTAAAAAAATAATTGTTGCCAGGGCCAAACTTAACTGTACCGCAATTTCTGGCCGCTGTTGTTTTATAATTAAAATAAGTAGAGTTACCACAAATCCTAGACCGATAATCTGAATAATTTCCATGCTGTGCACCCCTTAGAATAACTTAAAGACATCCTGCACAGTATTGAACAACCGCCCTAGCAATTGTACAACCCATAACAGCACTATAGTAAAGCCAGCCAGAGTACACAAATGTGCCATATCTTCCTTGCCAGCCTGTTTTAATGCAATGTGAAAAACTGAAACCAATATTCCAACACCAGCAATTTTAAATATTAAGTCCAACTCCATATTAGGCCTCCTCCGCCACGTACATATTTAGCAATACAGAATTTCACAAATTATCACACTAATAAAATCACGATAGCGAGTCCCCCACAAATACCTAAATAACGATACATTCTAGTATTAAGATCACGTAACCGTGCCGCTTCACTCTCAAGCTTTTCTAATTCCTCAATAATCATTGACAAATAATTGCCCTGTTCCTGGCGGTTCATAATACCCAAATTGGCGCCTAATATACCCAATATTTCCAATTCAGACTGTTTTAGAATTAACCGCCCTTGCATATCACCGAGCACTATATTGATTGCTTGCTGAGGCGATAGCCCACCATTTTGCTCCAACAACGTGGCAGTATGATGAAAAAATTCAGCAACAGGGCCGTATGTACCATGAGTACACTGACTCAAGGCTTCATGCAGCGGTAAAGAGGCATATGTTATATAAGACTTTAAAGACCCTAAACAACTTACAATCTGTCTAATATGTTGTGGTCGTCCACTACAGCGGGCTGCTAATTGAAAACCAATGCACGAACTTACTAACAATACTAATACACCACCTGCCAATTTTATCCACATTTTTCTACTCCTTTTCCCATAAAATTTTATGTTCTTTACTATCAACAATTTTTTCAATTGTGCCCACCTTTGGTCTATCACTGAGTATAATATAACGGTCAAAATACTTATGCTGTATTAAATCTCCCACATAAGGACGCTGCAGTACCTCATTAATATCTCGGCCATGAACAGTGGCTAGTATACTAATACCAGCATTTAACGCCTCACTCACAGCACATACATCTTCAGCCCGTCCTAATTCATCTGTTGCGACTACTGCTGGTGACATTGACCTAATTAACATCAGCATGCCACTGGCTTTAGGACAGCCATCAAGTACATCTGTACGCGGACCAAGGTCCACAGTGGGTATACCACTTTTGCAGGCTGCAATTTCTGAACGCTCATCAACTACCCCTACCTGCAATCCCCTAAACTCCTTATTTCCTACACTTATTTGCCTTATTAAGTCACGCAATATGGTTGTCTTTCCGCAGCAGGGCGGAGAAATCACCAATGTACTTAATACTTTTTTTTCCTTAGTAATAATATAGGGCATAACTTTATCCCCGCAGCCCTTTATTTCTCTGGCCATACGAATATTAAGAGAACTAATATTTTTCAGGGCCTTCATTTCTCCGCCATCAACAATTGCCTGTCCAGCCAAACCAACTCTATGCCCACCATGTATTGTTAAAAAACCCATTTTTAGTTCTTGTTCAAAAGCATACAGCGAGTTCTTACTAATGAGCTGTACTATTTTATTAACATCCTCTCGGGTACATAAATATGCCGCATCTAGATCGTTTACTATAGCGCCCATAGAGCTCAACATTATATCTACAGATCCTAAGACCAGTAGCAAGGGCCTATTTATCCGCAATCTAATTTCCATTAAATAAGCTAACTGAGCAGTCGGAATAGCACTGATTATAGCAACCAAGTGGGGGGGTAATACAGGAAAAATAAATTTTTCTAATATGTTCTCAATTTCTTTTTTTTTGATATTAAGCATTTATTTTTCATCCTTTCTTTATATAGATATGGAATAAAAAGAAATATATTCCAATAGCAAAAAAAAAAAATCCCGGTTAACCGGGATTTTCCACCTGAATGATTTATGACGTTTTACTAAATTCCTGGGTGAATACCATATCTAATATTATAATCAGTATGTTCATCATCCATGTTCATGTCCATGTCTATATCATCATATTCTAAACCACTGTCATATACGGTCTCACCACAATGAGGACATGAAACTTCTACTTCATCATCTTCTTCTAATATATCTGATGCAAAGCTAACAGTTTCACGGCAGGAAGGACATTGTACTTCCACAAAGTTTTCATCGTCAATATCTTCATAAACTTCTTCTTCTAAATCAGTTAGATCCTCGTCAATACTCTCTACAAAAGTTTCCAAATCTTCTTGCACCATCTGGATATTATTAAATTCTTCAGCCATATCATCAAGCACATCAATGATATTCATTATCACTTTACCTTCAGCAGAACTAGAGTTTACATTAAGCCCTTGAGTTAAGCCTTGCAAATAAGCCACCCGTTCTTTTATATTTCCCATAGATACACAAACCCCCTCACTAACTATTTTTACTGGCCTATTAATATAGTGCCCATGAGATGAACAGTTAATTCTTAATATTTTAACTGCTACTATTGCTTATTTTGGCTAGCTTTTTGCTTATCTATGCAAAATATTAAAAAAATCTGAAAACATATAATAATATAAGAAAAGACTTAGCTTTCGCCAAGTCCTCAGACGCAGGCAGAAGCCTTAGTCGTTCTTACTTGGAATCGGAAAGTGTTATACTTTCTGATTCCGCAAAAATGCTGTATCCTTACAATGTAAGAATACAGCATCGATTAAGTTATGCTCTCTCCAAATATTCACCAGTACGAGTATCAATTCTTAAAACATCACCAATATTGATAAATAACGGCACACGTACTACACAACCAGTTTCCATTTTCGCTGGTTTCGTACCGCCTGTCGCAGTATCGCCACGAATACCAGGGTCGGTTTCAACGACTTCAAGTTCAACTGCAACTGGCAAATCAACACCAATAATATTCCCTTGGAAAAACATAATACTAATTTCCATGTTTTCTTTGAGATATTTTACAGCATCACCTAACTGCAACGCAGTCAATTCGCTCTGGTCATAAGTTTCATTGTCCATAAAATTATAGAGTCCATCATTCTCATATAGATACTGCATTTGACGAGTATCAATACGTGCTTTGGGGAACTTTTCGTTAGGGTTAAATGTGCGCTCAACAACTGCGCCAGATTTTACATTTTTCATCTTTGTACGCACAAACGCCGCACCTTTACCTGGTTTAACATGTTGGAAATCCACTATTTGCCAAACATTATTATCAATCTCAATAGTCGCACCATTACGAATATCACTTACTGAAATCATTATATACCTCCATAATTGTATTAAATTTTATATACACTCTATTAACTGTTTGCTACTAGCAGTCAATATTTGACAGCCATTAGCACTAACCAAAACCGTATCCTCAATACGAACGCCACCCCACTCAGGCAGATAGATCCCTGGCTCAACTGTTACCACCATATTTTCCTTTAAAATAGTCTGTGTATTCCCTGGTGAAAGTCTCGGTTCTTCATGGATAGCAAGACCCAAACTATGTCCCAAACCATGACCAAAGTATTCACCATAACCAGCATTCATGATGATTTTTCTGGATTCAGAATCTATATCTTTACCAGTTTTACCTGGATGAGTAGCCTGTACGCCAGCCAATTGAGCTGCTAACACAATTTCATAAATTTCACGTTGCTTAGCAGTAGCTGTACCTATACATATCGTACGTGTAATATCAGAATGATAACCCTGATATACTGCTCCAAAATCCATAGTCACAAAATCACCAAGCTGAATTATCTTTTGCGAAGCCTTACCATGGGGCAGTGCTCCACGCTTTCCTGAAGCTACAATAGTATCAAATGCAGGTTTTTCGGCACCAAGTTTCCCCATATGAAACTCGATTTCCAGAGCAACGGCTTGCTCACTAATACCTGGTTTTATATATGATAATATATGTGAAAAAGCCTGATCGGCAATTTCTACCGCTTTCTTAATTGATGCAATTTCATTAGCATCTTTAACCATACGCAAAGCATCAATCTGAACAGGTACTAAATTAAGCTTAGGCAAACTATCAGCCAATTTAGTATACATATCATATGTAACAAAGTCACTTTCAAAACCGATTGTAGTTAGGCCTAGTTTGGCAGTAATCTCTGATAACATTTCATAAGCACTAACAGCATAACGTAAAATATCACACTGTTCTGCTTCGGCAGCAGCCTGTTCAATATAGCGAAAATCCGTTAACAACTTGCTCGCATATTCAGAAATTAATAACATCCCTGCTGAGCCGCTAAAACCACTAAAATATCGCCTATTCTCTGGCTTAGTGATAAGGATGCCACATAGTTCATGCGCACTCATAAATCTACGAAGCTTTCTTACTCTTCTTTCCATATTAGTTCTCGCTGCTAACGATACGAGCAGCTACCTCCAATGCTAAAAGATAACTGTAAAACCCAAAACAACTAATATGAATTATCACTCCAGCACAGCCTTAACATAATAATTTATTAGTCGTTATATTTTAACATATATTTTTTTTTTTGACTAGAATATTTTACAAAGGCTGTTTAAAAATGTCCATTATGTACTTGCTGCACATTTTTAAACAACCTCTTTGCATTAAGGTGGCGCATTTTTAGGAATACTCTCATATATTCCACTAAGAATTTCACCAAATATGGGCGCTGCAACATCACCACCAGACATACCATCTTCAACGAAAACCACTATGGCATATTGAGGATTTTTTAATGGCCCATAACCAGCGAACCAGGCATGACTAATTCCCTGCCCAGCTCCATTCATTCGCCCAGTTTCTGCCGATCCAGTTTTACCAGCTGAACCCATTCCCTCAACATAGGCAGTCTGTCCTGTACCAAAGCGAGTAACAGCAGTCATCATTTCCTGCATTTGCCTAGCTGTTTTTTTTGATAAAACCCTAGTACCAGAAGATGCCCCATAACTTTTAACAACGGTGCCTTCAGAATTAGTCAGCTTACTGACCAAATATGGATCAACTTTAATACCATCATTGGCAATCGTCGCGATCAGAGATGCAACTTGTAAGGGGGTAGCCTCAAATTCCCCTTGTCCAATAGCAAAATTGGCAAGTTCACCGGGATAAATAGTATCAAGGATTGGCAAGTTACCAGCTGATTCACCATTAAAATTCATTTTACTCTTTTGCCCAAAACCAAACTTTTGTGCAAAGGAAAGCAATGCTTCTGCACCTAATTTTAAGCCAACTTCAATAAAAACAGGATTGCTAGAATAAGCTAGTGCTTCTGTAAATGTCAGCTGTCCACGCCCACCCTTATCATAATCCCACCCCTTAAAGCGTAAATTATTAACCTCAATATATCCGGGATCATAAAACCTATCATCTGGCCGTACTATGCCACATTCTAAAGCTGCTGCTGCTGTTACAAGTTTGAATACCGATCCAGGCTGATAAGCTGATACCGCCCTATTAAGTAGCGGCGCTGTATCCTGCATTAGATAATCACCAAGATGGTTAGCATCAAAATTAGGACGTGAAGCCATTGCCAAAATTTCGCCGGTACTCGGGCGTAATACCACCACAGCCCCATTTATAGAATGCTGATCCATTAGGCGTTCCACATTTTTTTGAATATCTCGATCTAAAGTCAACACAACATTACTAGGTCCTGAACCTCCCGAGAGACGCAAGCGTTTATACCCCAGACCAGGGATGACGCGATTAGTGGCATCAACCAATACAGTAGCATATTCTGGCTGATTTCCCCGTAGTACATTATCATACATCCCTTCAATACCGCTAACACCTTCATTATCTGCACTATTAATATAACCTGTTACATGAGCCGCTAAAGAGCTATAACCATATCTAGACCTTTCTGATACGACCACAACCCCTGGTATTTTTAGGCTATTTATTTTTTGTCCAGTAACAACATCAATCTTCATCTTTATTTTAAATGGTTGCTTATTAGCAGTCAGTTGGGATAAAAAGAACTCGGCTGATACCCCAGTTAATTGTGCTAATTGAGAAGTTGCCATTTGTGCATTTTTAACTTGCCCAGGGAAAATGATAATCGTAAAATGCTGCCCTGTATTTGTCAGAGCCAATCCTGAGCGATCGACAATCTCACCTCTAGGAACTTCTATAGGCACTTCCTGCATACGCATACTCAAACTTTGCCTTACCAAATTCGTATTTTCAATAATTTGCAAATAAAATAACCGAATAATCAACAAACTGCTTATTATAATAAAAAAATTCACTATACTATAAATTCGCGAAATACGAAATGCCACACTATCACCTCTTTAATAGTATGGCATTTTGTTATAAAATTATTTTAGTTTTACATACTCAAACTCTAATGGCAGGTTTGCTAGAATTTCCTGTACTTCGCGATATGTATCAGGTGTAACCCGAATACGCAGTACATTTTCCATATCTTTGACAGTAGTGACTACTCCTAAATACTCATAGCCTTCCATAATTCTATTTATATAATTAATATGTTTCAAATCAATCTTAATTAAAATTTCTTCACACATACTCTCTCACCCTTCGGCGCAGCATGGCAAATTCCCTCACAGGTTTATTCATACGCATCATAAGAAGTTGTTGTGGATGAGGCGCTACACTGATAGGATTACCATCTATATCAAATATTTCAGCAATTTCCTGGCTGAAATTAGGTTGCTGTGGTTGCATAATTTCGATTTTCTGACCAACTTTCATATTATTACGTTGTTCAACAACAGCCATTCGGGTACTAGCATCATAGCTTTTAACTAAACCAATAAAATCATGGGTCTGCTCATAAGAAGACGAACCATAAATTTGATCATGCTGCGTTGTATTATTAAAATAAAACCCTGTCGTATAAGCACGATGAGAAATCTTCTGTAATTCTTCTAACCACTCTACCTTGATACTGAAATTTTCAGGATCAGTCATATATGCATCAATAGCCTCCCGATACACCTTAACAACACTAGCCACATAATGCACACTTTTCATACGTCCTTCAATTTTAAAACTATCAAGGCCACTATTAATTAATTCGGGGATATGCGGCAATAAGCATAAGTCTTTAGAATTAAAAATATATGTCCCCCGATCATCTTCCAAAACTGGGTAATATTCTCCCGGGCGTTTTTCTTCCACTAAATTAAACTTCCAGCGGCATGGTTGAGCACATTGACCACGATTGGCATCACGATCAGTAAAATAATTGCTCATCAAACAGCGTCCCGAATAGGATATGCACATGGCTCCATGCACGAAAGCTTCCAGCTCAATATTTACTTTGCGCCTAATTACACCAATATCCGCCAATGAAAGTTCTCTGGCTAACACCACTCTACTAGCCCCTAACTCCTGCCAACATAGCACTGACGACCAGTTGGTATTATTGGCTTGGGTACTAATATGTATCGGCAGCTTTGGTGCTACCTCACGCACAATACGATAAACGCCAAGATCTGAAACAATCACTGCATCAGCCTGACTATCATATAAAAATTTAATATAATCAGGCAATGCTAGTAAATCCTCATTATGTGGAAATATATTCACCGTCACATAGGCTTTTTTTTGCAAACTATGGGCAAAGTCAATGCCTTCTTTTAGCTGATCATCATCAAAATTATCACTAAAAGCTCTCAATCCAAAAGCCTTACCACCCATAAATACTGCGTCAGCACCATAAAGCAGAGCCATCTTAAGTTTTTCAAGATTACCAGCTGGCGCTAAAAGTTCAGGTTTATTCACTATTTATTCGCTCCTCGATAATAAGAAATAGCCACACCATCACCTTCAGAATGAATGGTAGTGGAAAAACGCGGATCATGGCTAACGAAATCCAAATATTCTCGTAAACGCTTAACAATCGTCCGATAGCGCTTTTGCGGTGGTTCTTCACTCATGACCATGCCACGAAACAATACATTGTCAGCTATAATTACAGCACCGACGACAAGTTTATCTATGATTTTCTGCAAATAATCAAGATATTGACCTTTCGCAGCATCAATAAACACTAAGTCAAATGTCCCCTCAAGCTGCAATAAAATATCACTAGCATCTCCATCTAAGAGCTGTATTTGTTCAATCCTACCAGCTCTGGTAATAAAATCATAAGCAGTATCAATACGATTAGCATCTTGCTCAATGGTAATAATTTTGCCATCTATCGGCATATAACTCGCCATTAACAATGCGGAATATCCTACCGCAGTACCTATTTCCAAGATAGACTTAGGCGCTTTGTTCTTAACAGTCTCTATTAGCAACTGACTACTCACTTTATTAATAATGGGAATGTCATTTTCATCAGCATATTCTTCTATTTCCTTAAATAAATCTGACATATCAATCATATTATCGACTCACCTGCTCTATTGCTATAAGATGTTCTTCATATGTTTTGCTAAAATGATGTGCTCCTTGCTTATCAGCCACAAAATATACAAAATCCGTATTTTGCGGATATAAAACTGCATTAATCGCTGCTATACCTGGATTGGCAATAGGTCCAGGCGGTAACCCTATATGCTGATAAGTATTATAGGGTGAAGATATTTCAGTATCCTGCACGGTCAGCTCGGGTTTAGGATAACCTAAGATATACTGAATTGTAGCGCAAGATTGCATTGGCATATTCTGCTTCAGGCGATTGAGAAAAACCCCGGCAATGAGTGGGCGATCACCAGGCAACTGAGCCTCTTTTTCCACCAATGATGCCATTATAATAACATCCTTAATTGATAAACCAATTTCATTCGCCCTTGCTCGCATACTTCCCGTAAATTGTTGATCAAATTGTAACGTCATCATACCTAAAATTTGTTCTTCTGTAGTTCCTTTAGTAATCCGATACGTATTAGGAAACATATAGCCTTCAGCTTTATATATCACATTAGAATTATCATTGACCATATACGTATACGGAACAAAGCTTTGAGCTGCCTTCTTAAAAAGACTAGCACTGCCTAGCTGTTTTTCTTGCAATAATTTAGCGATTTGCTCCACAGTATATCCTTCTGGAATGGTAATCTGCTGATAAGATGTTTCGCCCCTTGCCAGCATAGCCACAATTTGTTGCATTGTCATATTTTTACTAAAAACATATTCTCCAGCCTGAAGTGAGCTCTCCATTCCTTGCACTTTAGAAACTATCTGAAATAAAAATATACTTTTTATAGCTCCTTGCTCATATAATAAACCACCAATATCATTAGCCACCATTCCCGGTTTAACCAAAATTACAAAATTATCACCAGCGACAGAAGTTGCACTTTGTCTTAATCCATATATAACACTTACTAAACAAATGAAACTGAATACTAATATAATTTGCAATTTAAATTTCATCAAATTTTGCCCCATTTATGATCACCTCAATGCTACACACATATCTATCTTTTAAAAGTAATGACTATATTATACACAAAAAGCTAAAAAAAGACTAGTTTTACACCAAATCTCTAGCTCACTGTAAAAACCGTCATTATAAGAAAAGACTTGGTTTGTGCCAAGTCCTCAGACGCAGGCAGAAGCCTTAGTCGTTCTTACTTGGAATCAAGAAAGTGTTATACTTTCTGATTCCGTCAAAAAAGATGAAGCCTATTCGGCTTCATCCTCATCATCTTCGTCTATCATCATCTGTTCATAAGCCTTACGAACTTCTTCAAACTCTTCATCCGTAGGATCAACATATATTTCCTCACCATTTTCATCTGTATCAATGCGAGCAATATATACATCAACTTCATCTTCAGAACAACCGCATCCAGCACCACATTCACAATCTTCGTCCTCATCAATAGGAATTAAGATTGCATAATTCTTATCACCAACTGGAACAATCATTTCCTCACGATAGTAGTATTCATTTCCCTCTTCGTCTGTCATTACTACAACAAGCTCGTCACCCATTTCTTCGAGGTCATCTTTTTCAATATCAGTCATTTGTTTCACCTCATCCTTTTTATGTACTGTAATTTTATCGTAGAAAAGTTATCCTGTCAAGGAAGTTATTAACAGGACAAGCTATCAAGATAACCTTGTAAAATAAAGATAGCAGCCATTTTATCAATTACTTTTTTCCTTTTATTCCGACTAACATCAGCAGCAATAAGTGCTTTCGTTGCTGCTACTGTGGATAAACGCTCATCCCATAAACGTACTTTTATCTGAGGGAAAACTTCCTGTAAATTGGTAGCAAATTGTTGCATCAGTTCACCTCTAGGCCCAATGGTTCCATTCATATTTTTAGGTAAACCAATAATAATTGTCTCAACCTCATACTGTGTAATAAGTTCACCCAATCTGATAAAATCTTTTTCAAGGGAAGTACGACGAATAACCTCAATACCTTGCGCAGTCAATAACAATAAATCACTTGCCGCTACGCCAATTGTTTTTTCACCAACATCAAGAGCTAGTATGCGCATAAATCCTCCAAATATCCCTATAGTAGAATCTATTTTAAAACGTCCATCTGCGATTTCTAAAACAGAAGCTTATATAATTTTTAAACAAAATTCTGGGCAATACGCGCCACAATAGCCACACAATACGCACTTCTCTGAAAAAGAGACTGCTTTGCCATTCTCAACAACAATGGCTCCCATGGGACATTTTTCAGCACAATTACCGCAACCTATACACCAATCTTCCACTAATAGTTGGCGCTTCTTAGCTGTTACTTTATTCTTCAAAGCCTTATCAACAGTGCGGTTTGAAAAAACTGCACAATTTACAGCCACTTCTTCTAGTGATTGCATGCCAACAGCAACTGCATTAATATTAGGTCTTTCTAAAATCCATTGAAAAGCATCATCAGATACTGAACTTAAATGCCCTCCACCAAGGGCCTTCATCGTATAAATTCCCTTACCCGTATACGTAGCTAATTCAATAGCTGACAACATTTCTTCAACAGTACCACCACAAATACCAATGCCGCGCATGTTTAAAATTGGATGTATGACATCAATTTCATCAATTAATGCCGCTGCCCGCACTACATCTACTGTATGTGTCGATACACCTATTGCCCGCACCAAACCCTTACGTTTGGCATCTACTAGAAACTCCAATGCTTCCCAGTGTCCTTTGAGCGTCATACGGGAAGTCTGTTCATGTAACATAAAAATATCAATATAATCACGCCCTAGAGCCTGGCAAGCCTTGTGGACACTATCTCTCATACCACTATAGGTATAAGCATAGGACTTGGATGAGACAATAATTTTATCATTATAGCCAGATAGAGCCTCACGAATATAGTCATAAGTTTCATATAATTCGGCGGTATCAATAAAATTAACCCCTGCAGCAAAGGCTGTCCGAATAACGTCAGCACCTTCGCGCAAAGGCATTTTAGCTTGTAAAGGACCAACAGTCAACGCCCCAAAACATAATCGGGATACATTTAACTCTGTACGACCTAATACCCTATATTCCATATTATTTATCTTTGAGATATGCTCTTACCAACTCTTCTAAAAGTTCATCCCGTTCTAATTTACGTATTAAACCACGGGCATTATTATGGCTGGTAATATATGTAGGATCTCCCGATAAAAGATATCCTACTATCTGATTTATAGGATTATATCCTTTGGTCACTAGTGACTGATAAACAGTATTAATAACCATAGCTGCATTATTTTCTTCGTTATCTACGCGAAACATCATTGTTTCTTCAGATATATTGACCATTGAGCATCCTCCTCCCTAATATTATTTCCATCTTTATACTATTATATTCTACCCTTCCAAGCTTTTCCCTCTAAAATAATCAAAATAATTATTAAGAAACTATAGTTAGAGAAGATCTGCTTTCTCTAACTATAGTTCACTAGCATTATTTAATCTGCTGTTTAATGATTTCTATAGCAGATTGCAAGGCATCAACAATTTTTTCTGGTTGTTTGCCACCTGCCTGAGCCATATCTGGACGACCACCACCGCCGCCTCCGGCAATCTTAGCAATCTCTTTTACAATATTACCAGCATGTATACCTTTCACCACAGCTTCTTTAGTCGCCATTGCGACAAAATTAACCTTATCAGCGTTAACAGCTCCTAGGGCTACAACGCCACATTTCAAATGATCACGCACCATATCGGCCACCATCCGGAGTCCGTCCATATCAGCACTGCTGACCTCACCTACAACAACTTGAATACCATTTATTTCCTGAGAATTCATCAGCAATTCCTGTACTTCAATATGAGCTTGCTTTGTATTAAGCAGAGCTAATTCATTCTCTAACTCTTTTACCCTGCTGATAACACTCTCTACGCGAGCTACAATCTCTTCGGGACGTGCCTTTAGCATAGTAGCTGCAGTTTGTAATAAGGTTTCTCGTGTATTTATATACTCAATTGCCCCAGCACCTGTTACGGCTTCAATCCGTCTAATGCCAGAACCAATACCTGCTTCACTAACAATTTTCACGAGACTAATCTCAGCAGTACTCTCTACATGGCTACCGCCGCAAAGTTCTGTACTTACATCACCAACCGCTACCACTCGTACGGAATCTCCATATTTTTCTCCAAATAAAGCGATTGCGCCCATTTTTTTCGCTTCATCCTGAGTTGTTTCAGTAATACCAACTGTCATATTTTCAAAAATGCTGCGTTGTACAAATTTCTCTACTTCAGATAATTCTTCCGCTGTTACCCCAGAGAAATGGGAAAAGTCAAAACGCAGCCTCTCAGGATTAACAAAAGATCCTGCTTGATTGACATGTGAGCCTAGAATCTTCTTCAGAGCAGCATGTAACAAATGTGTAGCAGTATGATTACGAGCAATAGCCCGACGTCTTGCAATATCTACTTTCAGTAAAGCAGCATCACTTACTTTTAATGAACCTTCCGTAACATGCCCTAAATGATAGACAGTACCATTGAGCAATTTTTTGACTGCATTAATTTCCATTTTACCCAATGGGCCTTCAATAAAGCCGGTATCTCCAACCTGTCCACCACCTTCAGCATGAAAAGGGGTCACATCAAAAATCACACCGACATCTTCCCCATCATGCACTTCATCAACAATGATGCCATCTTTCCAAAACAAAACAATTCTACCATTAGTAGCTTGCTCATTAATACAAAGTTCCTCGGCTTTCAAGTGGGATAAATCAGGTATGACTACTTGTTCTTCATTTGCCTGCCGTCCAGCCCTTGCCCGCTCACGTTGTTCTTTCATGGCTGCATCAAAAGCTTGTTTATCCAGCTCCATACCATGTTCTTCTACGATTTCTAGCGTAAGCTCCCATGGGAAACCAAAAGTATCATATAATTTGAAGACAGTAGCGCCATCAAGCATTGTTACACCAGTTTCCTTTAATCCTTGAATATGTCGATTTAATAATTCCATACCTTGAACCAAAGTTGCCTGAAAACGTTCTTCCTCTAATTGAATTACTTTTTTGATATAGGCTTGTTTTTCCCCTAAATCAGGATAAGCTTCAGCAAAGATGTTCGTTACCACATCAACCATATCAACCAAGAACATTTTCTCAATCCCCAATAGCCGCGCGTGTCTGACGGCACGACGCAAAATGCGTCGTAAAACATATCCACGACCTTCATTAGACGGCAAAATACCATCACCAATCATTACCGTCATGCTACGGATATGATCGGCAATAACCTTAAGAGAAACATCTACCTTATTCGAACATCCATATGTAGCGTTTGCGACTTTAGCTGCATGCTCAATAAGGGGGAACAGCAAATCTGTTTCGAAGTTTGATGGCTTATTTTGCAGTACAGAAGCAATACGTTCAAGACCTGCTCCAGTATCAATATTTTTCTTAGCCAAAGGAGTATACTTACCTGCTTCATCACGGTCATACTGAGTGAACACTAAATTCCATATCTCTAAATAGCGATCACAGTCACAGCCTACTGCACAATCAGGGTTGTCACAGCCTCGCTCTTGTCCTAAATCAAAATAAATTTCTGAACAGGGGCCGCATGGTCCTGGTCCTATTTCCCAAAAATTATCTTCCATTCGAATAATGCGTTCAGCTGGCACTTTAATATCATTCGTCCAGATAGCAAAAGCCTCATCATCTGTAGTATGAATAGTCACCCACAATTTATCGATTGGCATTTCCAGATGCTCAGTAATAAACTCCCAAGCCCAAGCTATGGCTTCACGTTTAAAATAATCACCAAAGGAGAAGTTTCCGAGCATTTCAAAAAACGTATGATGCCGGGCCGTACGACCAACATTTTCGATATCTCCTGTACGTACGCATTTCTGACTTGTACTAATACGTGGATGAGGCGGATTCATTTTTCCTGTAAAAAAAGGTTTAAATGGTGCCATACCCGCCCCAACTAAGAGTAATGTAGGATCATTTTCTGGAATCAATGGATAACTCTTTAATACTAAATGATTTTTATTAGCAAAAAACTGTAAAAATTTATTGCGTAGCTCATTTCCTGTCATATTAATCATAGTAATCGACCTCCAAATTGTTAGGGATACCCATGATCGCAATTATACATAAATTATCTTTCAGTGTCAATAAATGGTGATTACAGCAATACTTTGACCATATGCCTCATGAAAACTTTACCAATTGCGGCTAATGGCACACCAAGGAGCATACCTATCAGTCCACCCACTTCTCCGCCGACAAATACAAAAAAAATCACAGTTAGAGGATGTAGCCCTATATTCTCACCAATAATTTTAGGATGGATAATATTACCTTCTATTTGTTGAATAACAACAAACATAATGATAACTTTAACCATCAGCCATGGTGATTCTAGAATAGCCAACATAACAGCTGGTGCAGCACCTATTATCGGCCCAAAATAAGGGATTACATCAAACATCGCTGCTAAAATTCCAATAATCAACGCAAATTTTAGCTGCAATAAATATAGACCGGCAGTGACACAAACGCCAACAATACACGCTACCGTCAATTGACCACGAATAATCCCAGAGAGCACTTTGTCCACATCACGAAAAAACAAAACCCATTCTGCCCGCCAGCGACCTGGCAATATGAGCAGCAGTTTAGATTTAATCTCATACCAGTCATGGAGTAAATAAAAAGCAAGGATGGGACTAATCGCGAGTCCGATGGAGTTGCGGGCAATATTAATAATACTATTTACTATTTGCCCAATAAATTGTTGCATGTCGTTTTCCGCTAACAATAATGCCTCATCAATGGCTAAGCGTAAAGAATAGGGTAATGATGAATTTTGATATTGAGACTGAATGAATATAAGCACTTCATTGATACGAGCTACGATCTGTGGTAAATCTTGAGCAAAATATTCTAGATCACTGATTAATAGAGTCAGTAGTTTACTGCCACCAATAATGACAATGCCAAATAGAAATAAGTATAAAATAATGATTGCCCATAACCTTTTCAAACCTTTCCGTTCTAAATAACATACTATTGGATTTAACATATATGCTAACAGCAAGCCAATAATAAATGGATATAATGCATTACGCACTAGCCAAATAAAATAGAAGAAGCCTACTAAAATACCTATAATAATCGTAATTTTGATATAAGATTTGCTAATAACCATAGTAAACACCTCATTAAAAATGAAGCGGTGACCCCATGGTCTCCGCTTCATTCTAATTAAATTTGGGTATCAACCTATCTAGGATTTTTACATAACATGATCTAATGGCTCTAAATATAGAGTTAAAGTACCGTCAGGTTCTACATTAAAAACCGTAGTTTCTTCGTCACGCACAACAAACTCGATACAACAATCCCAACAAAAATATTGTGCTGACCCTACTTTACCAATGGCCCGCTTATTACTGCACACAGGACAACTTGTCATTATACATACACCTCATACAATATTCCCCAAGGCTGTTTTAAAATACCCATCTGCGTCCCTCTTCCTATCATCTGAGCATTTTAAAACAATCTCTTTACTGAGTATCAACGATTTCTGTTTCGGCATGAAGAAGCTTGGTCATTCCTTCAGGAACAATTACTTTGTCCTGGCCGATAGTTTGCACCTGTGGCAATGGCATTATCATACGACCATACAGCAAATCAGTTATGATACTATCAGATACTTGATACCACTTAATTTCGCCAGTAATATTGTCAAAAAGAATATCTGCTAAGACACCTAGGCGAAACCCAGAGTCAGTAAAGATTTGCTTATCAAATAAATCTTGTAAATAATATTTATTATTTACAAGAACCAGTGTATTTAATTGACGTATAGCATGCCTATTACGCACCATCATGGCATCCCGACCTAAACTAGATAAGTCTTCAAAAGCAATGATACTTTCAGATACAAGCCAATTTTCCCCAGCGATGATAAAACCACATACAAATGCTGCTTCGATATCCACAATGACTTCTGCAATTTCACCAATCTGCATACCTGTTTCTGTTTCGAGCACTGGCAGGCCAATTACATAGCGCAACTTTTGCATAAGAGGGGCCTCCAAAACAGACTGTAATAGTATTATAACCACAATACTGACTTTTTATTAGATATATTCTCTGATATAGAAAAAAAGAGAGGTTGCCCCCTCTTTATCGTACTGACTTTATAATAATCCCGCCACCAATAACCATATCACCATCATAAAACACCACTGACTGCCCAGGAGTAATCGCCCTCTGCGGTTCATTAAATTTAACATTTACTATACCACCGCTTAAGGGGGTGACTATAGCTGTTCCTTCCCGGGATCCATAGCGAATTTTGGCTGACACTGCCATCGGGCCTTCCAATTTATCGATTGTGATGAAGTTCAAATCACCAGCAATGAGTTCGCTAGCAAAAACATCTTTGTCAGATCCTACAACAACTTGGTTGCCTTCATAATTAAGTTCCACCACATATAAAGGTTTTCCTGTAGCAATTCCCAAGCCTTTGCGTTGTCCAATAGTATATAGGGGTAATCCCTGATGTTTACCTAAAATATTGCCCTGCACATCTACTATATGACCTGGTTTAAGAGCAGCAGGTGATTTCTCCGTTAAAAAGCTTTTATAATCATCATTTGGCACAAAACAAATTTCTTGGCTTTCAGGCTTATTGGCAACTGATAGCTGAAATTCAGCAGCCAATTGCCTAGTCTTAACCTTAGTGTAATCACCGAGAGGCATTAAAAAATGCTTTAATGTATTTTGATTTAAGTGATATAAAGCATAAGACTGATCTTTTGTATGATCTACCCCTTTGCGCAAAGTATGCCTACCTAACGTCTCATCATAGCCAATACGAGCATAGTGACCTGTAGCCACATACTCGGCACCTAAAGCCAATGCCTTTTGTAACAAGCCTTCAAACTTAACATAGCGATTGCAGGCAATACACGGATTGGGAGTTTTACCCGCACCATATTCACGAATAAAATAATCAACGACAGTATCTTGAAACATGTCCCGAAAATTAAGTACATAATAAGGAATACCAATCTTGTCCGCTACCCGCCGAGCATCATCAATAGCACTGAGTGAGCAACATCCCCGATTTTCTGCATCATCTTCAGGTACATCTTTATCCCATATTTGCATTGTTGCACCAATGACATCATATCCTTGCTCAACCAAAAGGGCGGCAGCTAAAGAACTGTCCACCCCTCCGCTCATGGCTACAAGAACTCTTGGCTTCGCACCCATGAAAAAATCACTTTCCTTTTTTCTGTATATAGTCCTTAATGGCTTCATGTAATGCGTCAGCTGCTAAATTTGAACAGTGCATCTTGGCAGGTGGTAGTCCATCTAAAGCTTCAGCCACTGCATCATTAGAAATCTTGAGCGCTTCCTCAACAGTTTTCCCCATAACTAGCTCTGTGACCATACTACTTGTCGCAATCGCTGCACCACAGCCAAAAGTTTTGAACTTTACATCTTTAATAATATTATCTTGTACATCTAAATAAATTCTCATAATATCACCGCATTTGGCATTACCAACTTCACCAACACCATTAGCATTTTCTATTTCACCTACATTGCGCGGATTCGTAAAATGATCCATTACCTTTTCAGTATACATAAAAACTATCTCCTCTCAACTAAATTAATGATGATGACACTGGCTACATGGATTACTTGGAGCCAATTTACTTGTTGCATTTAATGGCGACATGCTACGCAATTTTTCAACAATTTGTGGCAGCACTTCCAGGCAGTACTCAACATCTGCTTGTGTATTACCACGCCCTAATGAAAGACGAAGAGAGCCATGAGCCGTTTCATGGGTCATACCCATAGCGAGTAGTACATGAGAAGGATCAAGAGATCCCGACGTGCATGCTGAGCCGCTAGATGCTGCAATACCTTTCATGTCAAGATTTAAGAGCAAGGATTCTCCTTCAATATAGAAGAAACTAAAATTAACATTGCCGGGCAAACGCTTTTCAAAATGGCCATTTAGCTTAATATCAGGAATTTTTTCTTGAATACCTTTGATCAAGTTATCTCTAAGCCCTTGAACATGAGCAATTCGTTCGCTCATTTCAAGCCGAGCTTTTTCAGCTGCTTTTCCTAAACCGACAATACCAGATACATTTTCAGTACCAGCTCGCAATTTGCGTTCCTGTGATCCACCTTGCTGCAAGGATTCAATTTTTACGCCCTTACGAATATAAAGAAAACCAACACCTTTAGGTCCATACAATTTATGGCCAGAAGCACTCAGCATATCAATGTTATATTCGTTCACATCAATAGGATAATTACCAACAGCCTGTACCGCATCTGTATGAAAATATATCCCTTTTTCTTTGGCCAATTGTCCAATTTCTTTGATCGGCTGAATTGTACCTACTTCATTATTCGCAAACATGACACTGATTAATATTGTCTTATCAGTAATCGCATTCTTCACATCTTCCACATTTACCATTGCATTTTCATCAACTGGCAAATATGTAACGGTAAAACCTTGTTTCTCTAAAGATTCACACGCATGAAGTATTGCATGATGTTCAATCGCTGTCGTAATAATATGATTACCTTTTTTACGATTGGCAAAAGCCACACCTTTCAGTGCAAGATTGTCCGACTCAGTACCACCACTGGTAAAAAATATTTCATTAGTATTAGCCCCTAGTAAGGCTGCTACATTTGACCTCGCTTCATTGACCGCTTTATTAGCCTCACGGCCAAAAAAATGAATGCTCCCTGGGTTACCGAATTTTTCCGTCATGTATTCCATCATTAAAGTTGCCACTTCACTATCAACTGGTGTAGTTGCTGAATGATCAAAATAAACTCTTCTCATTATCTTATACATCTCCTCGTAATTTTTCTTCACGGCATAAATCAGCAAGAGAAATAGAGTCTACAACCGAAATTATACTTGCAGAAACTTTGGCCCAAACATCGCGGGTAACACAAATCCCCGCTCGCTCACAACCATCATGATCATTAGAATCATCTAATAAACAATCCACTAAGGTTATAGGTCCTTCCATAATTCGTAAAATATCACCTACTGAAATTTTCGCTGGATCTTTACTTAAAATATATCCGCCTTGTGCGCCACGAATACTTTTAACATATCCTGCTTTACGCAATGTACTCACTAATTGCTCTAAATAATTTTCAGAGATTTTTTGGCGTTCCGCAATACTCTTTAAAGAAATCGGTCCTTGACCATAATTCATCGCTAAATCATACATGGCTGCTACGCCATAACGTCCTTTTGTGGATATCTTCACAATAATCTCCCCTGCTATTACCAAGTATTCCGAGTAATATAGTAGGCTTTATTAATTATTAATATACCAAAAAAATCCCCAGTTGTCAAAATAAAATATGCACAAAATAAATAAATTATTTTGTGCCCTTTATTGCCGATGATTTACCCTTTTGGCCCCGGCGATATTCTAGCAAATCAATAAATGCTTCCAATCTTGTCAATAATCCAGCCTCGCCTGACTGCTCATCAAAAGCTAAGGATAATATCGGCATATTAACCTCTCGGCTGACTTGTGGCAGAATGTTTTTTGCAATAATCTCCGGCATACAATTGAATGGAAAAACTTGAATAATACCATCTAAGCCAGCTTTACTCATTTGTACAGCACATCCGATACTCTTAATAGCATGTCCGCCTACATAGTGACCCAAATAAGGCTTTGCCATATCTGCAATTTCCCGATAAGCATTATAGTACTGGCGGTCTCGTTGTAGATGCACCCGCACATAATCGGTAAGAAACATCGTCTTATGTACTTCTACTCCCATTTTCCCTAAGTGCCGTACAATATCCTGATTAACAAAGGGTTCAAGCATAACATATATTTCACCTACTATTCCAATTCGCAGCAGGTCATAACCCCATTCCAGTTCAACCTTATTCATTTTTTCATTAAATACTTCCGTCACCGTCTTAACATTGTCAATATCCCGGGCTACTTCAATCCCATTCACAGCCTGCTGCCATAATAAATCTGCTATTCCTGATACCTTTTCCCTGGGACGAATACAGCATATCTTTTCCTCTATGCTGTCAAGTGCGGTCATTTTAGCACCAGCTAACTTAAAAGCAGTGTAGATCCTTTTCCAACTCTTCCCCGGTGTAAGTCGGTATAAAGTCTTTAATACCTCAATAATATTAGGTTCAATAATAATGAGCTCAAATTTAAAACCTAATTCTTTTAATATATTCTTTTGCACTTCTGCATAATACCCCAAACGACAAGGTCCAACTCCACCACAAGTAATAATTGTATCTGCCCCTTGCTCCAGTGATTCAATAAAATTACCTAATGTAATTTTGAAAGGCAGGCAAGTCATTTCAGGAGCATATTTTGCACCTAAATCCCTTGTTTTCTTAGTGATAGGCGGCGGAGGCATAACTTCTAGTCCAAGGTCTGCGAATAAAGTTCTAAGGGTAATATGCATTGTTCCCATATGAGGAAAAGTAACAATCATAGTTGCCGCCTCCGACCAAGCATATCAATAAAAGCTTCCAATCTGGTAATAAAACCAGCCTCAGCCATGTGTTCATCTATCGTTAAAAGCATAAACGGAATATTAAGGGCTTGGGCACGCCCTTTTATTATTTCACCTATTAACGAATCAGGCCCACAGCTAAATGAAGTCATCAATATCACCCCATCCACCTGGGCCGGCTGCATTAAAGCAAATGCCGCACCAACTAGGTGGCTGCAATAACACCAAAAAATTTTTTTATCTAGGCAGGCAGCACTATTTTTAGCTTGATCAGCATCAACCATATCTGGCGTTACTACATTTATCCCTAATTTACTAAGTTTATCTAGCACATTCATGCTAATCTGACGGTCATAAATAATATACGGATGGCCAATAAGACCAATACTTAAATTTTTACTGTTAGCAATTGGCAGGCAGGTTTGCTGCTGCCTAGACCGCCAAGACTGATACCATGCATAAAGACTTGCTGCAATTCCTACATTAAGTATTTTACCCACAGTTGTCACTGCATGGTATAAATTACGCCAATCATTGCGAAGATTAACAGTAATCTCAATCAGTTTCGGTAAATTAGAAATATTGCTGCGCAACATATCCGGCAAACCGATCATTTCAGGGCAAGTATACTGTCCCTTTGCCGCACTGACAATACGAGGAACAAATAAATAATCAACGTCGTGGGAAACCTCATAAGCATGCCCAAAATATGCTTTAACAGGCAGGCATACTTCATCCAAGGCGCTGCCATACTGTAATGTCTTCTTAGAAGTTTCCCCAGAGATAATCACCTCTGCTCCAAGTTTACATAAGAAATCTTCCCAAACTCTACCGTGATAGTAATATAGTAGCCCACGTGGAATTCCAATACGTATTTTCAAATACATCGCTCCAACATTCAAAGATTAAATTTATATTTCAAATTTATTATCACCATAAAATACTAAACGTAATCCTATAAATTCCATTTATAAAAGCAGTACATCATGATTTCTGCCACTATGCAAACTGAAGCTCACAATTACCTAACGGTAAAAGTAAGCTTCAAATAAAATCATTATAATTCATTAGGCAAATAATCGAGTGTAGAATTAGGATGATCTATTGGATTGACTATAGTCCTGAACTATTTTTTAGCTGGCTTGGAATGGGAAAAGCGCTGGTATTCTTTACTGTTTTGAGCGCACTATTTATCGCTTTATATGCCGAATCCGATTTTGGACTTTCTGTAACAAATATAACAGCTTCTGCAGCCTGAACTACAACTCTTCTTGCTATGAAAATTGGGGCAACTCCTGAATTCAACATACGAGCTAACCAGGATATAGCCGCGTCAGTATGGCGTCCTCTCATGGACTTGATAAAGGTGGATGTAAGGTCATAAAAATCAGTCGTGGTGCCATTCAGCCTAAACTGAAAAGCTTGCTGAATGGTATCAAGATCAATCTTACCTTCATTCTGCACTGAATAAGATGCAACGTCTAAGGCATTCAAGGCACTACCCACATCACCATTGCAAACATCGGTTAAATAATCAAGAGCATCCTTTTCTATCTCTAGATGTCGATTTCCCAGACCCCTAACAACATCATTTAAAGCAACACAAACTATTTTTTTTACTTCATTCCCCGCCAGCGGATGGAGATTATGTATCTTACAGCGAGAAACAAGGAGAGGAATGATATCATGAGTTATGCTTTCGGTATTATATATACAGTTTGGAGAAAAATCCAATGACACTATAGCAAAATACTAAACTGAGTCAAGTACATTAAAACTATGAGTTATCGGTATTATTATATTTGAGGAATATCTTCGCCTCTACGCCAGAATTATTTGGGCGATAGAATTCGACATCTTTTAATTCTGAGGGAAGATAATTGATTTTAACATTAGGGTGATCTAATGGGTTAACATATAAGCCTGTGCTATTCTTCAGTTGGCTCGGAACAGGATATGCACAAGAAGTCCGCACTTCTTCTAGTGCATTATTAATAGCTTTGTACGCAGAGTTTGACTTAGGACTTTCGGAAACAAATATTACGGCCTCAGCTAAAGGGATGCGTGCTTCTGGCATTCCAATAAATTCTACTGCTTGTTTTGCTGCTATTGCAATGTTTAGCGCCTGCGGGTTAGCAAGCCCAACGTCTTCAGCAGCTTGAATTACCACTCTTCTTGCAATAAACACTGGATCGACTCCAGAAGTGAGCATACGAGCTAACCAGTATAACGCTGCGTCGGTTTCACTCCCTCGCATAGACTTAATAAACGCAGATATGAGATCATATAAATCGGTTTTCGATATTCCGCTTACTCGAGACTCGAATGTCTGTTGAATTGTAATAAGATCAATATTAGATCCGCTTTTTATTGACAAAGCAGCACTTTCTAAGGCATTCAGCGCACTGCGAGCATCCCCATTACAAACATCTGATAAATATATCAATGCATCTGGCTCGATTTTGATACTACTACCTAACCCACGATCAGAATCAGCTAAGGCATAGGTAATAATGTTCTTAATTTCCTTGGAGGTCAGAGTCTGAAAGGTATATACTTTGCAACGTGAAGTTAGTGGTGGAATAATATCGTGTGTCACACTTTCAGTAGTTGCCCCAATTAATGTTAGTGTCCCATTCTCCACAGTTTGAAGCAAGGACATTTGAATGTTAGATTTCATTGCGTGTATTTCATCTATAAAAACGATAGTCCTTCTCCTGTGAAATTTTAGATTGTCTCGCGCTTTGTCCATAACAGCCCTTAGCTCTGCTATTGATAATGACACTGCGTTTAGTTTCACAAACTCGGCATTGGTCAGTTTACTTATAATTGAAGCAAGGCTAGTTTTACCTGTTGCAGGAGGCCCTTGTAAAATCATCGACTGTACTTGATCTGTCTCGATGAGCTTACGCATTAGTTTTCCTTTTCCCAATAAATGCTCTTGACCTACAAACTCGTCTAAGGTTCTAGGTCGCATTCTTTCGGCAAGAGGTTTGAATGTATCACCTTGACTAGCTGCATGGTCGAAAAGATTCATTATTAATCCCCTTTTATATGAGCTTTTTCTTGTCGCGCCCTATTTTTAGGATAGGCGTTTTTACTTGAACCTTGCTTTCCTCGTCGGTTTCCGGAGATTCAAATTCTAAAAAGTTTTCGAGGTTGTTTATATTACGCATGGCGTCTTTATTTCGTTTCCGGATTATTGTATTTAGTAGGTCTTCCCATTTTTTGATCTGGATTTGAGTAGGCGGATCGGTTTGTTGCCATATATATTCTACCTCTTTTCCTAGATCATTTCCAGAAAAGAATTAATTTAGCCAGGTCCGCGATTTCCCCATTTAATAACGTGCTTTCGGTGGAAAGCAGCTCTTGTTCTTCAGGTGAATAAGTTACCTCCTGAAAGTTGTACAACATCTCTTTACTCAGCCGTTCCATGGTCTGCAGACGAACAGTTATTCTTCGCCTTTTCGTTTCGGATAAATCATGAAGAAGAGACCATTACGCATAATCATCATACACTCCATGCTTATATGGCTCGACTATTATATGGCAGGAAACAAATCATATTTGCCAATGAACAAATATTGATCAATAATATATGATATTAAATATAACAATTAAAACTGTCGACAATGAACATTTAAACTTTTTGCGATCACCAACGTTTCTGCTAGTTATGTGTTCAATAGATTCAATACCCATCGGCTGTAATTTTCTTTCAATACTACCCAAAGGGTCTGCACCAACGAGTATAACCGACATACTTTCACCTACAAAAAAAAAGCTAAGGAATTCCCACACAGGGAACATTTCCTTAGCCTTCAGTTTTCTAATCGGCTCACTTTTAGATTATTATTACGTTATCAAAAGCAAATAGTTTTGTCAATAGATAACGTTTCTATTATTCCGTCGCCATAATTGTCTTCCACTCCAGATTTACTAATGTTATCTTTTTAGACAAACAACGCCTGTTCTAAATCACTAATAATATCTTCAGCATCTTCAATTCCTACGGACAACCGTAGCAAACAGTCTGATATCCCTAGTCTCTCTCGAACATCAACAGGTACGTCAGCATGGGTCTGTACTGCTGGCAAAGTAATGAGGGACTCTACACCACCTAAACTTTCGGCAAATCGAATCAACTTAACCTTACGCAATACTTGCTCGACTAATTGGGTACTATCAACGACAAAAGACAACATACCGCCATAACCTGATGACTGACTCTCATGTACCGCTTTGCCAGGATGTCCAGGCAAGCCTGGATAATATACATTCAATACCCGTGGATGGTTTGTTAACCATTCAGCAATAACTTTAGCATTGCTATTGTGTTTTTCCATCCGCAATGCCAATGTCTTTAAACTGCGAATTAATAACCAACTATCATTGGGGCCAAGAATTCCCCCTGTTGAATTTTGAATGTACCTTATACGTCCACCTAGTTCAGCATCACGGGCAACAACAAGCCCGCACACTAAATCATTGTGACCTGCCAAGTATTTAGTACCACTGTGTATTACCACGTCAGCCCCCATTTCTAAAGGCCTTTGAAAATAGGGTGTTAAAAAAGTATTATCCACTATAGCATGAATATTATTTTCATGAGCCGTTTTTACAATAGCCTGTATATCAATAATCTTCATTAGCGGATTGGTAGGAGTTTCTACTATGATTGCTTTAGTAGCAGGTATGATGGCTTGTATGACTTCGTCAATATGGCTGCCATCTATAAAACTTACTGTTAACCCAAAGTTACTAAATACCTTGTCTATCACTCTATATGTACCACCATAACAGTCTTCTATAACAATCAGATGATCACCTGTTTTATACAGCAGCAGTACTGCAGTAACGGCAGCCATACCTGAGGCAAATGCCAAGCCTATTGCTCCACCTTCCAATGTAGCAATTCCTTCTTCCAATACTTTTCTTGTGGGATTTTGACTGCGAGTATAATCAAAACCTGTACTCTCACCAAGAGCAGGATGCCGGAAAGTTGCCGACTGGTACACAGGAGTACTTATAGCCCCAGTTTTTTCATCGGTACACACTCCAATGTGTGCAATTTTCGAATCTAATTTCATAAAATCCTCCTATATGTTAAATTTTATTTTAAGAAATAAAATAAACCCCTTTCCAAGGAAAGAGGTTTAATACAAACGTCTTCCTCTTATCTTTCAGGATTATTATCCTGCTGGAATTAGCACCACTGCATTGCTGCCGGTTGCCGGGTGTCATCGGGCCAGTCCCTCGACCACTCTAAATAAGAGTTCATTATTTTTTTATGATATTACCATATTAAATTAGTATTGTCAATCACAAATTTTTATTATTTTAGTAAATTTATCGAACTATCGTATTTATGTTATAATATTTATCTATATCGACTACCGTATTCTGTTGTGGTCGCGAATTGGAAGGTAGCATTGTAAAAACACCTTGGAAATCTAAATTCCCCCACCTAACATATTTCATTAGCAATAATAGCAATTGCCTGCAAACATGTTTGAATGTCTTCTTCAGTCGTAAAGGTTGTTCTAATGACTCGGATTTACCACCGGTGCCACCTTCACGCAATGTCTTTAGGACAAGCCTCCGATTAATATATAGTCTCCCTACCCCCTGGCAACCAAAAAGTGATTTATGCCCAGGAAAAGCCAATAGATCAATGTTCATCTCCTCCACATTGATGGGAAAAACACCGACTGTTTGAGCACTATCCACCAAAAAAATAATACCGTGTTCCTTAGCAATTTTCCTGATTTTTCTAATAGGATTTAGACAACCGACGTTCATACTGTGGAAGACTGGATTGAAAATATTATAGTTGTTTTTCAGATGATCTTTATAATCACTGGCTGCATTTTTTCATCCGCCCGTGAACTATCATCATAATATTTGATATACCATATCGACAGTACGGTCGCTCCTAATCCGCCAGCTAACTTAGAAATTAATTCTTCTATTCCTAAAAATCTGCCTATGAAATCACCAATAACCGCACCAACAAAGGCGGCAAATAGCGGTAGTATGTATACAGTAAAAGCCGCCTTTAGCATATTTATTTCTTGGATTTTTACCAAAACTCGTTGACCAAGCTTGGCCCCCATAGTGTTGAGAGCATCTAAGATCATTGCACTATTACCAGGACAAGCCCCACAATTCTCACAATCGTTATGGCGACTCGTTTTCACTTTGGCAATACGACCGCTCACTTCTACTACAATTCCTTCTTGCTGTTGTTGCATATCAATTCCCCCTATATTGAGATTAGAATATATCCTCTAAGCTTTGCTTTACTCTATGCTACTGGATAGTTAAGAAAAATCCAGTGAAGAAGTATTGAATAAATTACATTTTTCCCCTGCAACTAACTATAAATAAGATCAGGCACCCCAAAGACTGCCTGATCTTATTTATAACACTCTCTTCGCGCCGTAATATCGCTGCACAAAATAACTATCATTCATATCAGCAATGGCAACTATACCTTTGGAAAAGGACGTATGAATAAACTTGTCCCTACCAATATAAATTCCAACATGTGAGGCACCTGGCTCATAGGTAGTAAAGTACACCAGATCCCCTGGTTGCAAAGAAGATGGGGACACCGTTCTTCCCACTAAAAATTGTATATCAGCCGTACGCGGCAAATTAATTCCTGCCTGCTTATATACATATTGCACCAATCCTGAGCAATCAAACCCTTGCGCTGGTGAAGCTCCCCCCCACACTACTGGCTGACCAAGCAACTCTCTAGCCACCGCCAATATCTGTGCTGACTGCCCAGACTGACCAGTAGGCAAAGTAGCAGATCGAGCCGCAATTTGCTGCTCGTCCGCTACCGGCATGGTTGCACCTACTACTATAGAATCTAATGACTGCATGAACTGACTATAACCAGAGGTCGGAGAAGCCTGAACCACTCCTGTGCCGTTAAAAATAATCCCGGCAAATAATACAACTAACCATTTTTTCATGATCCGCTCCTCCTCTCCAGCTAGCTGCTATGAATGTTTCATAGTTTGCAGATGTGTTGTAGTCTGTTTCATAATCTCTTGCATGGCTTTCACTTTACTTTCCATGGCACTAGTATCCATTTTACCGAAATTAACAGTATTCTTAATATCACCTGCTGCACTGCGCAAACTGTCTTTTAAACCGTTATCCATCATGTGAGGCATAACTTTTTCCGTAGTACTTGCCAGTAGTCCTGCAGTTTTCTGGGCTTCCATCGTCTGGCCAGCCTTCACTTGTTTCATTAGATCCTGTAATTGCTGATCCATGATTTTCATTATCGGCATAGGATCTTCTTTTGGCATATTCATACCTTCATGACCTGACATATCCATGCCTTTATGATCGGCTGCCTGCCCAGTAGCAGCTTGAGGTGCCGCTTGTTTTTCACTAGAACCGCAACCTGTTACTAACGCTAATACCACCGTTATGGACAAAATTCCTAATACTAATTTACTTTTTTTCATTTTATATTCCTCCTATTTATTATCAATTATTTTTCAACGGAACTTCCAGATACCTTAATTTGCTGTTTACGTTCACGCCATTGATGCCACACTAAGTAAATACAAGGCAATACAAACAAGGTCAAAATCGTCGAGGTAACCAAGCCGCCAACAACTACAGTTGCCATAGGCCGTTGTACTTCAGCCCCAGTACCAGTGGAAAAAATGAGAGGCAGTAAACCTAGACTGGCTACCAAAGCAGTAATCATAACAGGACGCAGCCGCGTAATAGCACCCTCAGTAATTGCTTTCTCCAGGGATTTTACTTCTCGAAGTGTTTTAATATAAGTCACCATAATGACACCATTCTGCACCGCAATACCGCACAGTGCGATGAAGCCTACAGCCGCTGCCACTGTCATGTAGGTGCCTGTCGCATAAATGGCTACAATACCCCCGACCAGTGAGAACGGAATATTAAGCATAATGAGAAAGGCATCATCAGCGGATTTAAAGCTCATATACAGCAGGAAGAAGGTGAGGACAATCACCGCCGGCACTACCATTGCCAAACGTGCTTTAGCCCGTTGTTGATTTTCGTACTGCCCAGTCCACTTCAGGGAATAACCTGGTGGTAAGTCGACCTTCTCTTTAATGACTTTCGAGGCTTCATCGACAAAACTGACCACATCTCTGTCCTTGGTATTCATCTGAACAACGATACGATAAATACCATTTTCACTGCTGATCATAGACGGACCATCAACGACTTGAAATTTGGCTACATCGCCTAATGGTACATAAGCACCGCCAGCTGCAGCAGCTGCTGTTTTAGCCGAGCCACTCGCCATACCACTACCCATACCGCTGTTGGCAGTTTTAGCACCACCACCAGTCACTGGAATTAAGATGTTTTGCATGGCGTCAATCTTTTCACGACTTTCTCGGTTATAACGTACCAACACATCAAACCGTTTTTTGCCTTCGACGGTAGTCGTGGCCGTTTTACCACCTATCGCCAGTTCTATAGCGTCTTCTACGTCACCAACGTTAAGACCATACCGGGCCACTTTTTCCCGGTCCAGTTGTATTTCCAGATAAGGCGCTCCAAAGACCCGCTCAGCATACAAGTCAGTGGCTCCAGGAACATCCCCCAAAACTTTTTCAATCTCAGAGGCTTTTTGCTGCAATACCTGCAGGTCTTCTCCATACAACTTGATACCTAGCTCTGTCCGTACACCAGTTGTCAGCATTGACAATCGACCGGCAATGGGCTGAGTAACGGCGAGGTTCAGGCCAGCAACACTCCCTAATTTGTCCGTTATTTCTTGTTTAATGGCTTCCTTGGTCATACCAGGACGCCACTGTTCCTTCGGCTTTAAAGTAACAACTGTCTCGATCATATTAACTGGGGCTGGATCCAAAGCTGATTCTGCTCGACCCACTTTCCCAACCGACATATCAATTTCCGGTATTTCCATGATGAGCTTATCCATGGTCTTGGCAGATTCTACTGCTTGAGTCAAGGATACACTAGGCAGCATGGTCGGCATGATCAAGAAGGTTCCTTCATCCAGTTCAGGCATAAAGGTAGTTCCAATCAGCGGCAATAAAGAGAATCCTGCAATAATCACCACTAAAGCCATCGTAATTGTAGCCTTTTTATTCTTCATGACACTCTTTAGTAGTGGCACATATAACTTGTGCATTTTAGCTACGATCCACGTATCTTCTTCTTTGATTTTTCCCTTGAGCAGCAAAGTGCATAATACAGGTACCACCGTAAAGGCCAGTAGAAGCGATCCTGTCATGGCAAAGGATTTTGCGAAGGCCATGGGAGTATACATTTTGCCCTCTGTGCCAGTCATAGTAAATACTGGCAGGAAGGTCACAATGATAATGGTGATTGAAAAGAAGATCGGCGCCGCCACTTCTTTGGCCGCTTCCAGAGTCACGTCCACAATATTTCGTCGGCCGCCATTTTCGGCCAGATGCCGATAAATATTTTCTACCATAACAATAGCCGCATCGGTCATAACTCCGATTCCAATCGCAATGCCTCCCAAGGACATTAGATTTGCAGATAAATGAATACCTTTCATCGTAATCAGTGCAATGAGAATCCCAATCGGAATGGCACTTGTTACGATAATGCTTGATCGCCAATTTCCTAAAAAGGCCAGAACGATGATGGATACCAGAATAAATTCTTCAACCAAAGCTCGTTTGAGAGTATTAACCGCATTTTTTACCAGCTCAGTCTGATCATAGTAAGGAACAATACGCATTCCCTGAGGCAGAGTTGGCTGAATTTCAGCAATTTTTGTTTTGACTTGGTCAATGACATTCAGTGTATTTTCACCCATACGCTGAATGACAATACCACCAGCCGCCTCATTACCAGACTTAGTTAGCACACCCCTACGAAAATCCGGGCCAGTCGTTACTCTCGCCACATCTTTCACATAGATGGGTATGTTATTATTTTGGGTAATCACAATATTTTTAATGTCTTCGATGGACTGCACAAGTCCAAGACCACGTATAACATATTCTTGGCCATTTTGTTCCACAACTTTAGCACCCACGTTGGCATTATTGGCCCCAATCGCACTAAATACCTGGCCAACAGTAACCCTGTATGCTTTCATTAAATTAGGATCTAAATTGACTTGATACTGCAGTACATAGCCACCAATACTCGCTACTTCGGCTACGCCAGGAACAGCACTTAACTGTTGTTTAATGGTAAAATCCTGTACTGTCCGTAACTCGGCTAGATTATGCCGATCACTTTCAATCGTGTACATGAAGACTTGGCCCATGGGGGTACTCACAGGACCTAATGCAGGCTGCACTCCACTCGGCAGCTTAGGAATGGCTTGTTGTACCTTCTCATTCACCACCTGCCGTGCAAAATAGGGATCTACGCCATCTTCAAAAATAACCGTTACCATGGAGAAACCAAAGGAAGAATTGGATCGTACTTCTTTGACTTGTGGTAGTCCCCTGAGTGCCGTTTCCAAAGGATAGGTTACCTGATCTTGCACTTCCTGCGGGCCGCGTCCCATCCAGTCAGCATATACCAGCACCTGATTTTCACTTAAATCGGGGAATGCATCAATTGGGGTATCCTGAACCGTAAAAGCCCCCCAAATGACAAGGAGCACTGATAAAAAAATAATAATCACTCTGTTCTTCAGAGAAAACTCAATTAATTTATTAAGCATTGTGCCCCCCCTTACATCTTCATGCCGGCCATACTACCGCTGCCTAACTGAGTCTGGGAGTCAATGAGGAATGTAGCAGCTGTAACCACAACATCGCCAGGCGCAAGTCCGGAGAGTATTTGGATATAACCATCTGCTTCCTTACCAATTACTACGTCCCTTTTCACAAAGGTATCTTCGCCCTGAGCCACAAACACCACCTTACGAGTACCAGTATCAAGCAGACTGGATTCGGGCACAACAAGTGTTTCACCTAATGGTGTATTGATGGCGACATTCACAAATAAATTTGGTTTCAGCCTACCGCCCGGATTGCCCATGGCCACCCGTACCTTTACTGTCCGGCTGCTATCATCTAAGATTGGGTTGATAAACGTTACCTGCCCTTTAAAAGTTTCACCAGGATAGGCATTACTTGTTACGGTAACCGGCTGTCCAACTTTAATATCAGCTAAATCTTTCTCATAAAGATCAGCGTACATCCAAACAGTTGATAAATCAGATAGACTATATAACTTTTCCCCCGGCATAATGTACGCGCCAGGTAGTAACAGTTTTTCTAAAACAGTACCACCAAATTGGGCGTAAATTGTCATATGATCCTTAGCTTGACGCGTCTGTTCAAGCTGGGAAATTGCCTCTTCCGATACACCTAACAAGTACAATTTTCGCCGAGCTGCTTCTAATAATCGATTGTTAATTTGCACCACATTCGCGCCAGCTCCCTTGAGTTTTTGCACACTCTCTAAAGCTAGTAAATATTCCTCTTGAGCTGCTATATAAGTAGGACTATATACCGAGGCAATCGCCTGCCCTTCAGCAATGGTTTCACCATCGGCAGATACATAGAGTTCATCAATCCGCCCTTCCACCCGGGAAGTAATATACGTCCGCCCGCTCTCATTCATCGCGATTTTACCAGTTGTTTTTATATCTTTAGAAAGTGCCTTCACTGCAGCTTGCGCCGTCTGCACCCCTGCTAATTGTCTAGCTTTGGCATCAAGTGTCACTGTATCTCCCATTGCCATAATAGGCATTGCACCCATTTGATGAGCAGAATGATCCATTACCACTGCTGGTTTCTGATGAATATAAGTATAATATCCTACTGAACCAACAATTAACACGCCAGCAGTTACTCCAATGATCAGTTTCTTTTTTCCCCCAAATCTTTCTATCACACTATCCTCTTCCTTTCATCCAGATCATTCATCATGGTTGTGGCCCACTGGTAAATAAGGGTTTCCCTACAGCTTTTTCTACATTCGCAACAGCTTTCTCATAATCCACTCGTGCCTTATAAGAATCTAGCTTTGCGTTTCTGAGAGCATTCAGACTATCCAACACTGCCATAAAATCCACCTTGCCATTGGTATAGCCAACTATGCCAGCCTGATAAGTTTGTTCTGCTTGAGGAATGATCGTATTTTGATAAAGATCAATCCTTCTCCAAGCCGTTTGCGCGACCGTAAGCGCCATCTGAATATCCAGTGACGTCATATTTTGCATATTAGTTAATGAAGCTTTAGCGGCATCTAGAATAGCGCCAGCGGATTTGATTTGACCGTTATTTTTATCTTGCCAAATGGGGAGCATTGCCATCACACCAATTCTCCAAGTATCCGGTTGAGTTTGCATCTCCGTTTGCTTTCGGTCTTTATAAGCAAGTTGCACTTCATAATCAGGCAGCTTTTGTTTTTTAGCTACTTCCACACCTGCCTGAGCCATCTCCACTTGACGCTGCATACTGATGACGGCTGGTTTTCCATCAAGTGCCTGCTGTGTTAAGCCAGCTAAATCAAAATTGGGTGCCGACGCGCTGAATTCTTCCTTCACCGCGAGTGTACTATCTGCGTAACGATTCATCACAGTATTCAATTGAGCTTTAGCCACTGCTTCCATGGCTGCCATGTTTAACAAATCGGTAGTCATTTTGGAAAACTCGGTCTGGGCCCGGAGCGTATCTTGCAGGGATACCATGCCAGTTGAATAATTAACTTGAGCTATTTGCACCAGCTGACCCATTAGCTGCTGATTTTCTTTACCAATTTCCAAGGCCTTTTCGGCATACAGCAAATCATAATATGTTTGCTTGGCTGTGCTATAAACTTCCATTCGTTTATCCATATAGTTGGCTTTCGACATCAACCCATCACTGATAGCCATTTTACCCATGGATTTCAGTTTAGACGGGTTCATGATTTCTTGAGTCAAGCTATACTCCGTCATCATCGCTGTACCAGGCGAAAACAATCCATTTGCATCATCTTTCATAATGCCGAACTTTGGATTTGACAAGGCTGTCGCCACTGGGACACTATCCATTTTTCCTTCCCAACGTTTCTGACTTTCCAGTAGCGTTGGATTATTTTGTAGTGCAGTATCTATTACTTGCTTGAGGCTTAATGCCTCCTGGTTTTCCGCTGCCATAACCGGTGCCATAACTCCCAATACCAGCACAGCGGTCAAAGTCAATGCTTTTCTCTGAAACCATTTTCCTGTTTTCATATATCCTCCTTTTCGACCCCACTTTCAGAGCTCGAATGACAAACTCATTTTTTATTCCAAGCTCTTAAAAGCGCAATAATCCTGTTTATTACTATACAGACTAGTTATGAATATCTCATGAAGAAAGTATGAAGAACTAATGTTATTTCTAGTTACTCAATAATCCTTTTACTTATCTTTGTCTCATATGAATTTTATATCTACTTTTTTTATAAAAATAGAGACGCAACAGAATGCGTCTCATGACAGATTTCCCTTATCCCGACTGTAGTCTTCCAAACCAACAGGTAATTGTACTTGAAAAATGCTATCTTCCCCCAACTTACTTTCGACTGCCACCCAGGCGAAGGATTTATGGACGGAAGCCAAAAAAGTTTCTTCTAGAGGTCCCATGATGATAGTCACTGTCGAATTGTCGACGTCCATATGCGTCATCATGCCATTTGGGCCCATTTCCATATTCTGTACGACTAGGTACTCTTTGAAATGCTCATTCATCTGCCCATTAATCAGGTAAAGCAGCAAAAATAAGGTAAAAGCCACCGCAAGAGACATCAGACCAGTGATGCGATACTTAATGCTATTCATCCGCTTCACCGGCAAATTTGTAGCCAATCCCGTATACTGTATGAATATAGTGAGGCTCCTTCGAGTTGATCTCAATTTTACGGCGTAAATTTTTAATATGTGCATCAATTGTCCGTTCATACCTTTCAAAGCTATACCCTTGAATTTGTTCGACAATCTGCAGACGACTATAAACCTTACCGGCATTACCAGCCAATATTTCCATAATTTTAAACTCAGTAGGTGTCACATCCACAATCTGACCACCATTGGTAATATGGTGACGTTCCAAGTCAATGATCATCGTGCCCGCTTTAATTGGTTCGTGACTCACCACCTCTTTATTCGCAAGGCGCAAAATGGCCTTGGCCCGAGCAATCACTTCCTTAGGACTAAATGGTTTGGTCACATAATCGTCGGCTCCGATTTCAAGACCTATTAACCGATCACTTTCTTCATCCCGGGCGGTAAGCATGATAATAGGAATATCATTATTCTTCCGAATTTTCCAGCAAACCTCCAAACCGTCGAGGCCTGGCAGCATCCATAATATCCGGTTTCCGTTCCCACACCACCTGCAATGCATCTAAACCATCATTCGCTGTGTAAGTGATATAGCCTTCTTTTACAAAATAGGTTTGTAAAAGCATAACTAGTTTCACATCATCATCTACAATTAATACTGAATATTGGGCCACAAGAAGCCCCCCTCTCACATAACATTTTCATTTTTATATTTGCTTTTAGCCGCGTTTTTTATCTTTAGTATACAAGTATATTGTGAAGAAGTTTTGAAGAAAATATGAAAAACTTATGTGAATTCACGGTTTATTTCTAATTGTTCTATATACAAAAGCAACCCTTTCTATAGAAGGGCTGCTTTGCTATTACATATGATGACCTGAATGTTCATTACCACCGTCTTTCGGAGCATTCTCCGATGGAGGCGTCGACTGTTCCTGATCAGCCGTCTGTTCTACGGCAAATATCGTTGCCGTAGTTGGCAGCAATACCGTTCCCGATACAAGCACCGCTACCAATACAGCAACAATCATTCGTATTACTTTTTTATTCATAGTCATTACCCTCTCATCATTCATTATTCGTTTTCGTTATATACTCCTATACCGCTATGTCCACTTTATTCCTATACTAGGATTTAGGCTAGTCGGCTGCGCCTTACTTACCGTAGCGGCTTGCTTTGCGGAACTAGTGCTTCCTTTCCCATCCATCTGACTTCCGCTACAGCCTGCTCGGACATCCCGGACAGCCGAGGCCTTTATTTCTACACTATCTTATAGGATATTGTTTTCATTTCACATTACGCCCCATTTACGCCCATACTCTAGAAATATTTGAAATTCTTGATCAAAAAATCCATTCTCCAGTAAATATTCTTTTGCCTCCTGCGCTTCCATCACTGGCGAGTCAGCAAAAATATAGCCCTTTTGAAAACTAAAAACAAACCCCTTTGTCAACAGCAATTCCATCATTAATGCTACCCGTTTCGTTCTGCGTTGCAATTGTAGGCCAAAACATCTTACTGCCTGCGCATCAGCCATATCATTCATCAGAAATTGTTGACAACGCAAGGGCTCCTCCACCGGTTTTAATATAATCCGAGTCAGATGATCTACCATCGATTTATGCAATTCTCCCATGATTGGTCCTCCTTTAGCAACACGTCAATACAATGCCTTGCCAACTGTTTTTAGTTCCGTGAAATTTAAATTATTTAATGTTCAACCAGTAATCTACAAATACTACATTAGATAGCCAGTAACCAAGGGGAACATTGATTAATACACCAATTGTGAATGCCACTAGCGGTTTCCAACCAAAAGAAGTCAGCTCACGAAAACGGGTGGTAAACCCAATACTTAAAAACGTCCACGTAAATGTCCAACCACGTAATGTTTTGATAGATCCTAAAGCATCTTTTGAAAAAGCCGACGCAGTTTTAGGCTCCATCATCGCAATAAGCACAGTGATAAAGATTGAAGTTATAAAGAAACCAATAATGAATTTAGGAAAACGACGCCAGATTTCTCCTTTATCAATACGCTCCGATGTAGCGGAACTTTTGTTTTCCCAAGCTGTTACCGATAAAAAGGCAACCACGAGTGCCCACACGCCTACAAACATATCTCGACCAACAACTTTCATCAGCGTAAAAGTTTTAACAGATCTTTCATCTCCCATAGCCTCGGCAGCTGCAAAACCAGCTGCATCAGCAAACTCCGAAGTACCAATCCACGCCCCGGCAGGCCCAGCATCCATGGCCAATTGCTTCGCCCACAGAGGAAGTATGAAAATCATCACTACGGCCCAAACAATAACCATGGATATAGCCACAGAAACATACTCTTTTTTCGCACGACAAGCGCCACCAATCGCAATTGCAGCCGATACACCACAAATCGAGCCACCTGCCCCCAAGCAGGCAGCAAAACGTTCATCTAAACCAAACAAACGAGTTGCGGCAAAGTAAATCACTGCAAAAGTGATAACGGAAACAATTGTCGCTTGCAGTATTGCGAAAGGACCCGCTTGCATAATGATGGTGAATGGTAAGGTAGCCCCCATAAGAACGATACCAGTTTTTACGTAGTACTCAGTCCTTAATCCAGCCTGAAACCACCGTGGCAGGGTCACAGTATTGCCGATAAGTAGACCGACCATCAAGGCAAGTAGTGGAGTTTCTAGCTGCCACTCTTTAATAAATTGATTGGAACCCAGAATAGAAACAAACACCGATACAATATATAACACTGTGAAACCTGCTATAAAATGTTTAACATTATAGCCCATCACACGAGCACCTATCGAAAAAGCCATAAGAAAAAATCCAAATAATATAAAGAGTCCAGAAATATTTTTACTAAACCCAGCAGTCACTTTACTTACATCATTAGACCATCCAGGAATACTAACTGCCATTGATTTAAATAATCCCATCACACCGCCAAAGAACGCAGCACTAATGCCCAGAACAAGTCCCAAAGCAATGATAATTGCCCATGTATCTTCTCTTTGATACCAAGGAAGCGTCGATTGTGTTGCACCTGCCATTGAATAATCCTCCTTTGTCATTTCGTGAATGATTGCAAAATAAAAAAGACCTCAGATGTCCTCCCTAAATAGGGGACATCCTCGGCCTTTGGTTTTCCAATCAGCTCTTAGTATTTATTTTTTATTGGTATATCACCAATATTTTCATCTGTTACTAAAGATAATTAAAAGAATTTTCCATAACTTAGTGTTATTTTTATAGTAAACCCACTATATATTTGCATTCATACTACCCATTCGATAGCCAGCCAAATCAACAGTGACATAAGTAAAGCCGATTTCTTTCAAACCCTGATCAAGTATGCTCGCGATTTCGGGAGCGATAATTAACCCAATATTTTCAGGTACTACTTCAATCCTTGCAATATTTCCGTGATGTCTAACCCTGACTTGCCCTGAACAAAACTTCTTTACCAGTTCTTCGGCATCTTCTATTTGCTTAAGCCTTTCTGCAGTAACAGAAATTCCATAGGCTACCCGAGAAGATAGGCAAGCCGCACTTAGTTTATCCCAGGTCGGCAAATTCCATTGTCTTGATATCTCTCTGATTTCACTCTTAGTAAGACCGACTTCAAGCAAAGGACTCCTTACAGACTCAAGTTCTTCCACAGCCTTGATTCCAGGACGATAATCAGATAGATCATCAGCATTAGATCCCTCAAGCACCCAATTATAATGATTCTCCTTAGCCCACTCAGCTAAGACTGAAAACCGTTCTTTCTTACAGTGATAACAACGACTCACGGTATTCTCCACAAACTCTGAACTATTCAGTTCACTAATATTTAAAAGTATGTGCTGAATGCCAATTTCCTTAGCAATTAAGACGGCTTCATTTTTCTCGCTCTCAGCCAGCGTCTCTGAAAAAGCAGTGACCGCAATCGCCTTATCTCCTACAGCGCGCAGTGCTGCCGCAGCCAAAAAGCTACTATCCACACCACCGGAAAAAGCTACCACTACACTTCCAAATCCACTGAGAAAATCATTAAGTTGTTTAGTTTTGATATTAATTTCTTCCATTATTAACCTCCTCTTAAAATAGCACCTGCACCTTTGATACGTATCCATGACAGTATTATTACTCTGATTGGAACAACAGCGGTGTCGACAAATATCGTTCCCCTGTATCAGGCAACAACACGACAATGATTTTCCCTAAATTTTCGGGACGAGCTGCAATTTGCGTCGCAGCAAATACTGCTGCACCACTAGATATACCGACAAGCAACCCTTCTGATGACGCAAGCTGCCTCACTGTATCAAATGCTTCTTCATTTTGAACTTTATATATTTCATCAATAACATTACTATTGAAAACACTAGGAACAAATCCTTCCCCAATCCCTTGGATCTTATGGGGACCAGGATTGCCTCCTGACAAAACAGGAGAATCTGCTGGTTCGACAACTATAATTTTCACATCTGGATTCTTAGCTTTTAACACTTCACCGACCCCAGTAACCGTGCCACCTGTACCAGCCCCAGCGATGAAAATATCCACTTTGCCATCTGTATCCCGCCATATTTCCTCAACTGTTGTGTTGCGGTGTATTTCAGGATTGGCTGGATTTTGGAACTGTTGCGGAATAAAAGAATGGGTAGTTTCCTTTGCCAGTTCTTCAGCTTTGCTGATCGCACCTTTCATACCTTGTGCGCCAGGAGTAAGCACTAAGTGAGCCCCCAAACCCTTAAGCAAATTCCGTCTTTCTATACTCATGGTCTCAGGCATGGTTAAAATCAATTTGTACCCTTTAGCAGCTGCCACAAAAGCCACGGCAATACCAGTATTACCACTGGTTGGCTCAATAATTACTGAACCCGCACTAATTAAACCTTTTTCTTCTGCATCCTTTATCATGGCATAACCAATGCGGTCCTTGACACTACCCAACGGATTAAAATATTCTAATTTTGCAATGATCCTAGCCTTAAGCCCATGCTGCTCACCATAGTTAGACAGCTCTGACAATAGCGTATTGCCTATTAATTATGTTAAATTCTTTGCAATCTTTAACATACCATTACCCCCCCAATTTTTTCCACAGAATGTATATGCATGCTAATGCCAGAAATAAAGCAACTTAAATCACAACACTCCAAGAATTGACTCTATTTATAATTATCGAAAAAGAAAAGGCAAAAGAATCTGCTTTAAAACAGTTCTTTTGCCTTCAGTTATCTGATCAGCAATGCAATATTCAACTTATTTTAAGATTACCATGAGTATTACATTGAGTCAATACTTTTTTTATAGAAAGAACCATCTGCCAACCACGATCCTGCGCATGCCCATAGAATATACCAACTATATGTCTGTAGCCTTGCTCGCTTCCCTAGACTCGGTGTTTGGCGGCTTACGGGCTGGATCAGAAGAACAATTTGATAATCTGATTTTCATGACAGGATTCTTTACTAATGCGCTCTCGGCCGCTGGCCTCATTTGTATCGGGGAACTGATTATATTGATCTATACTATGCAGCCCTTCTGGCATTTGGCCTTAGGATCTTTCAAAATCCGGCCATCATTCACCACCATTTTTTGAAACGTTAACCTCTAGTGTCATTAAGGAATCACGGTTCTCTAATATCTCTAAATCCAGTTAGTTCTATATTCCATGACTCTATTCTTTCACTATGGTCCATAAATACATCCTCAGTCTTTAGTTATCTGATAAACTAAGATAAATTCATGATTAAACTATACTAAATACAATATTATCTTGAGACTGCACCCAGTACTAACTTTTCATTCAATATAATTTTAATTAATATGAAATTTTGTCCGATTAACAACTATAATACCATCAGCCTCATAGGCATAGCGATCAATAAACACTGGTATACCTTGGGGAGACTCACCAATAAGGACAGTTTCCTTTGTTGAATAGATAGGGGCACCTACAGCCTGTTCTGTAATTCCTATAGTTTCTAAAATATGTCTTTGCTCATCAGCTGAAAGTCGCTCACCGCCACCGATTGCAGTTATGATAAAAGGCTCTGCTCCCACTGATCGCAGTCGAGTGATTAATACTTTCACCATTGCAATTAAGTTAGTCATTCCTTGGTTCGCGACAGCCACTGCAATCTTCTGTCCAGGAATAATTTTCATCAGAACTCTCAAAGCGTCAACTTCGACCGTTAGCTCTGCTTTCACATCTAACGTGTGCATATTCTCTCGTATTTTTTTCCTTTAAACACAGGAGGCAAGGCAATTATACGAGTCAGATTATTTTTAATGGCAATCATAAACTTTCTCTCCTATAACGTCGCTAATGTAGATATGGACTCTGCTACACTTTTATGCGGAACTCACCTTTATTTACAGTAAGATCTAATTGTTTAATAACTTGGAACGCAGTAGGCTTATCATCAAATTTACTCCTAATTTGATATATACGATTGATATTACGAGCAACAATTTTAGCCGTTTTTTCATCAGCCTGGGCCACAGGCAACTCCCGTTTCGTCGACATATACCTCAATAAATGATCTAAGGTCAAGTCCCCTCCTTAGGGAACTTGACCTCTAGTTTTCTAGTCAGACAAGTTACTTATTTTTATTTTAACGATCCTATTCTGAAAAATCAGCTCTCTTGAAAGAGCACAGTACTAAGATACCTTTCACCTGTATCTGGCAGTATTGCTACAATTAATTTCCCCTCATTTTCTTGGCGCTTAGCAATCTGCAACGCTGCAAATGCTGCAGCCCCAGAAGAAATCCCTACCAATACACCTTCTTCTTTTGCTAGACGCCGCGCTGTATCTAAAGCTTCTTCGTTTTTCACTTTATAAATTTCATCAACAATGGGAAGGTTTAATACGTTAGGAACAAATCCTGCTCCAATCCCCTGAATTTTATGGGGCCCAGGCTGACCTCCAGAAAGAACGGGGGAATCAAAAGGCTCTACAGCCACTACCTGAACCGATGGATTGCGTTTTTTAAGTACTTCACCAACGCCAGTAATAGTACCACCTGTACCCACACCGCCGACGATAATGTCAATTTTACCATCTGTATCTTTCCATATTTCTTCAGCTGTAATTGCCCGGTGAACTTCTGGATTGGCTGGATTATTAAATTGCTGTGGAATAAAAGAATTCGGAGTTTGCGTTGTTAATTCTTCCGCTTTACGGATTGCTCCTTTCATTCCTTCACCACCTGGACTCAATACTAATTCTGCCCCATATGCTTTTAATAAGTTGCGCCGTTCCACACTCATGGTATCAGGCATTGTCAAGATGAGGCGATAGCCTTTAGATGCAGCGATGAGTGCCAGAGCAATCCCTGTATTGCCACTTGTCGGCTCAATAATAACAGTATCTGCGTTAATTAGTCCTTTTTCTTCGGCATCTTTGATCATGCTGAAACCAATACGATCTTTGATACTGCCACCAGGATTAAAAGATTCCAATTTAACGACCACTTCAGCTTTCGCTCCTTGGGCAACTTTGTTGATTTTAAGTAGTGGCGTACTACCGATTAATTCCGTAATATTATTAGCGATTTTTGACATAAAATTCACTCCTCTTATTTTTCACTTACACTTCATGCTATACATTTCCCTCATCGATGTAGGAAAAAGCATCATTTTCATACCAGTTTTCAAAGTAAGGAAGTTTCGTATTTTCACCTAAATTGCGATTAAATGAAGAATTTCGTAGCACTCTGGCTAAACGCCGAGCAAATTCGAATACCCCTGTATAACCGAGGAAGATATTACTTTGGTGAAAGATTGGTAAAACGGGAATCCCCTGTTTTCCTGCCCACCCATTGTTATTAACATGACCGACATACAAGTCTGGTTTCAAATTGGCAAGCAAATTGGCCTGTTCAAATGGCTGTCCAGTGGCTACATTAAATGGAACTTTATCACTTTCTGCGACTTCTTCTAGCATTTCATCAGCAAACTGATCATAATGATAAGCACGCATACCCACTACTTGAAATCCAAGGTAAGTAAGAAGTTCAGCATTAGCAACAACACGAATTTCACCACCACCAATCACGACTCTTTTCCCTTTAAACAATGCTCGATATGGTTCCAATGCTTCTTCGAGTAATTTAGTTTCTTGGGCAATAAATCGTTGAGCCTCTTCTTCAAGGCCAAAGAATTTAGCAATATCCTCAATCCAACGATTTGTATATTTAACACCAACTGGAATGGTTCGAAGAATAAAGGGAATATTATATTTTGTTTTTAAATGTTCAACAAAATAATCGTCATGAGTCGCACAAATACTCACATTAAGTGCCGCCTCAGTGGCTTTAAGAAAATCTTCAGGATGAGCATAACAAGGCAATATGTTTAAATTTAAATCCAAAGCTTTTAATAACCTCACCAATTCATACTCGTCAACGCGACTCATAGACGAAACATTGAGCACATTCACCGTACGACTCATACGATATTTTTCCTGTAATTCTTCAAGTTGATTTTTATTGTCTTGTTTAGATACTGCATCTGCATCCAGCTCTGGTATCAGATTCCGTAAGATTCCATGATATACTGCATCATAAGCACTAGCCATGATTTTCGTCTTGAAACCTTCGCAATGCACAGGTACAATTTTGGCCTTTATTTCACCTTGTACTCCTTCGACAACACTATCAATGTCATCGCCGATAATGGCTGGTACACAGCTATTCACAATAATAATGGCACTCGGACGAAATTCCTTTTCAGCATGCAAAATGGCATCTCGTAAATTATTTTCACCACCATTGATGACTTCTGACTCACCCATATTGGTATTAACCCATAGCAATCCCCGTGCGTTACTGTCTCGCAATTGTTGGAAGTTCTTATTGATTCCAGCAACTGATAAATTAGCTCCACCACAACCAAGGGGACCATGCACAATAACCACTGCATCACGAATCGTGTTCAATATAGCTAGACTTAAGTTTAACTGGCATCCTTGAGTTTGGGAAAATGTCCTCTTGATGCCATTAAGGCATCCCTTTTGGGATTGTTCCACCAAATTGTTGCATGATCCTCCATATGCATTACAAGCTCTTAAACGATCTTCACGTACTGGAGGTGCTTTATCTTTTATATAATCCATTTCATTCTCTCTCCTATCTGCTTTCTACTAATAATCCAAAAATATCTTCCACTAAACTTAATGCTCCGCGGTAACCAACATAGGCTCTATCCAGGACAACCCTGTTGGATACCGGATAAGATACACTTAAGTGCGGTGCTCCTATGGATGAAGCAAAATCCCGGTCTAAACTACTTCCCAAAACAAATGCGGGGCTAAAACTATCGAAATATCGATCGTTGTTATTACGCGGCCAAGAAGCATTGAAATGTTTGCTCACATTCGATGTATTGGTATCAAATACAACTTTAGGACGAATACCAGACGTAAAGTCTTCAAATCTTGCTTCTACCAATTGCTGCTCTTCTTCCGTAAGGACATCGGTAATCACCACGAGCTCTGGTAACCATCCCAAATCATCAGCCAGAAATCTAGCCAGAGCTGGAGCGTAATTCACATCAGCCACCACTACACTGTACCGTTGAAAATCCAAATCATTATAGACATCAGCCAATCGTTCTATATAGCTATAATAGCGGGCTTTTTCCTCGGCAATGACCTGCTCAACGAGGGTCTTTTCAGTCCCTAAGGCTTCGCCTACTGTGCGCAAGAATCTTTCAGTACCAGCTGAACCAATAGGTAAGGTTGCAATCACATAAGGTACTCCATGGGTTTCTTCGAATATTTTGGCAGGTTCAACCCCATATACATCAGATACAAGGATATTAAAACTAGCAGCACCAGCATATTTAAGATTTTCCAGTGTTTCTCCTTCACCAAAAAAGCTATTAACCTCATAACCAATTTTTTCAAGAAGTGCTTTTAAGGTATTCAAATTACCTTTCCAAAATACATCCTGAATGGGGACAATACCAAATAAATTAACAACATTCTTTTCCTTTACTGGATTCTTTTCAACAAAGTCAGCAAATAGTTTACTTAGAACAATATCGTACCCTTTATAAGAATTGCCTTTAAAGCCACCTGTCTCAGCTGCCAAAACCGGCTTGCCATCTTGGTGAAACCGCTTTGCCACCGCCACTGCATCATCACCAATAATATCCACCATGCATCCAGTGACTACAAAATACAAGTCACCATCAATAACCTCAAGTGTTGTAGTAATTTGTTCAGTTAATCGTTCTTCTCCACCAAATACAATATCTTTTTCATAGATATTAGAACTCGGTAGCGCTAGTCCTGCACAATAGCCACTGCCCAAATAGCCAGATGCACCATGCAAGGCATTGGCAATATTACCACCACAACCAGCTGCAGCATGGATAATAGGCACTACACGTGGCAAGACTTTCAAAGTTGCTATTGCACCCCCAAGTGTACATAAATAGCGTGGTCTCTCAATAAATTTGCTCATATCTCTTCCTCCTTATATTATTAATAAACAAAGAAGGCAAAGATTGATCCTTATATTAGGATCCGTCTTTGCCTTCAGTATGTACTACTGATCAGTCAAAACTACTCTTCATTTGTCGATTGCCATTTCTGCAGCCCTCAGGTATTGAATACCTGCCAGATACTGTATGGCTAAATAAAAAAGGCTAAAGTATATCCAAAAGGACATTACTTTAGCCTTCAGTTTTTCTGATCAGCCACAAAATACGATATAAACACTCTACTTTCTTTATAGTATAATTTATTTTACTGATTTGTCAATACATTTTCTCAACCTTATTGAAAATTGAAAAATGCAAGTTATAAGGTGTAAATATAAAAGTCTATTACAATCTGCTGTTTAAATTCCCTGATCTGTAATCTTGCTAAAAATATATTTACAATTCTAACCATAGATGTTATCATTTTTATCAAACACCAAAATAAAAGTGCTTACAACCAAATAAGTGCTGGCTGGTTAGAAAAACTAAAGGCCGAGTCTATCCTACGGGATAAACTCGGCCTTTTCGTTTTTATTTTTTATAAGGGAGGTGGCTTAATTGGTTAGAAGATAAGTGTTACGGCAAAGAAAACGAAGATAAGTAAAATAACTATTAAAAGGGTGATAAACAATGGCACTTAATCGATTTCTAGTCTTGGCTTTTCTAATATTTTCCTTGGGAATTGTCATTTTGTACAATGGACTAAACAGGGTTCCTTTGAGACAAATAGATCCTAACACACCCCATAAACATGGGCACTCTTCACTATTTCTCAATGACTTGGATCTTATACAAAAAAGGAGTTAACCATCATGAATCGTTATAAAATATTATCATGGATCGCTCTTATCATTAGCGTTTCACTTTTGATTTTGCCCAGGTTTGTATCAATTTGCACAGGGCATACAGGTAACGGAAGTCCTATGCAATGCCATTATGCTTATCAGGCTGAATTTATCATTACATTACTCGCTGTAATACTTTCTGCCAGTCTGTTGGTACTACGCACGACCGAAGGTCGCTTATTAGCTAGCTTTATTGTCCTCTTGCTTGGAATTACCGTCATCATCTTACCCAAATCGTGGGCTATCGGTATCTGCGAGAATGGAGCTTGCCTAAAAACCGCCTCTTTTACGACAATCGGCGGTAGCATACTTGCTATCACAGGACTTTTAATCGCCTTTTTAATCAGCAAAACACAATCGGAGGAGGTTACATGACATTTCTAATCTGGAAAAGTCTCTTGCATCGCAAGCTGCAAAGCTTTGCCATCCTATTTTCCATTGCCATCGGGGTTGCCATTATTTTATGCATATCGGCTCTTTATAACGGCGTGTCTTCCGGTATGGAAATTTCTAAACAACGCATGGGGGCTGATATTGTCATTATACCTGGTGGTGCAACCATAGAACCTAGCCTTGTATTATTTGGCGGAGCGGCAGCCAATACCTACATGCCACAAAAAACCGTTGATGCCATACGTTCCATTCCTGGAATTCACCAGGCAACACCCCAATTTTTCACTCACAGTTTGACAGCGGACTGCCATGACATTGGAACAAATAACCGTATGATTGGCTATGATCCAACCAGCGACTGGGTTGTTGCGCCATGGCTAAAAAAACTACAAAAAACAGAACTCAAAGACAATGAGGTCATTCTCGGAGCGAAAGTACCCACTTGGACGCAAAATAAAATTATGATTCTCGGAACTTGGTATGACATTGTAACGGTAGCGGAAGAAACTGGAACAACTCTGGATTATTCACTCTTTGTCAGTATGGCTGAAGCACGACGTGTTGTTGGCAAAACCCCTGCATTAAAATCAATATGGGAAAAACAAGGCCCGCCTGCTGAACTCATTTCCACAATTTTAGTGCAAGTCGACGAATCAGCTAATATCATGGATATCGTGACAAAAATTCAACAAGTTGATTACGTGCAAACCATCGTAGCAGCAGATGTTAAAAAACGCATCAATGATCAATTTACAGTTATCATTTGGTTACTAGGGGGCATCGGCTTGCTGGTAGTCTTTCTGTCGTTATTTCAACTCTTTTCGCGTTTTTATACTTTAACTGTTGATAGGCAGGCAGAATGGGGACTTTACCTAGCACTTGGGGCTTCTAGTCAAGAGATAACTTCTATTATAGTGGGAGAAGCGATAGTCATCGCTTTAGCTGGATCGTTAGCTGGTCTTCTTTTAGGTGGCGGGTTATACATGGCAAGTTTAGTACTACTTAAGTCCCACCAATCCTTTCCCTTCGTTCAGCCAACCTGGTATTTCTTTGCTACTCTTTCTCTCACATTGACGGTAATTTTCTCGGGCTTAGGAGCTCTGGCCGCCTGGTTACCTGCTTACCGGAGTAGTCGAGTCGACCCGAGTACTGTCATGACACGTGGGGAATTTGATTAATGTGGAGGGAAACATGAACAACTTAATTGAACTACAAAATATTAGTAAACGTTATGGCGAGGATACAATTTTATCAAACCTATCTCTTACTGTAAAAAAAGGAACAGCGTTAGCCATTGTTGGCGACTCGGGTGGTGGAAAAACTACCCTCTTGTCCATCATGGGATTACTGCAAAATACTACTTCTGGGAGAATACTAATTGATAACCTTGATGTGGGTGCCCTAAATCAACAAGAACAAGCCAAAATACGGGGAAAATATTTTGGCTTTGTTTTTCAAAGGGCCCGTTTGATCAACTCTCTCACTGCCCTCGAAAACGTAATGGTACCTGCCTGGTTAACCCTGAAAGATAAAACCTTAGAAAATAGAGCAATCGGATTATTAACTCACTTTAACATGGAACACCGCCTAAATCACAAACCCCAACAACTTAGTTTAGGTCAATTGCGCCGTGTTTCCCTTGCAAGAGCCTTATTATTGAATCCACCCATCTTATTGGCTGATGAACCAACCAATGACTTAGACCCATCCTTGGCTACAAGCGTTGCCGATTGTTTGCTACAAGCACGGAATACGGGAACCAGTGTCGTGATTATTACCCATGATCCTGCTTTGGCAGCACGCGCTGATGAAGTATTTAATCTACAAAATGGGCAACTCTACCGAGTTGCCCATTAGAAGTACACTATAAGAACGACTAAGGCTTGCCAAGTCCTCAGACGCGAGCAGAAGCCTTAGTCGTTCTTACTTGGAAGCAAGAAAGTGTTATACTTTCTGATGCCGCAGGCAAAAAGCAAAGGCTAGAGAACTACCTTCAACGCTCTCCAACCTTTGCTTTTTTGTGCAAAACTCATAGTCTTACCCCTATAAATTTATGTTGTATCCTTTAACTAAACAGCCTCCTTTACAAGCCTCTTAGCAATTTTTACAGCATCGGCAGCATTAACAGCATATGCATCTGCCCCTATTTTATCAGCAAAACTCTGGGAAATGGGGCCACCACCAATAATGACTTTATATTCATTTTTTATATTTTCTTCCTTCAGCAAGTGTATCACTGCATCCATGCCATCCATGGTAGTCGTCATGAGTGTTGCTAATGCAATAATTTTTGCCCCAACTTCTTTTGCCTTCGCAACGAATTGTTGTGGTGGAATATCCCTACCCAGGTCGAAAACTTCAAATCCTGAAGTTTCAAGCATAATTTTGACTAAATTTTTACCAATGTCATGAGTGTCACCTTCAACGACACCGATGATAACTTTATGCTTTTCTACATGTTCTTCCTGTTTTATATGAGGCTTCAATACATCTAGACCGGCATACATTGCATCTGAACACAACAGCAATTCAGGAATAAAATATTCCTCATCTTCAAATAATTTACCCGCTTTTTCCATTCCATCAGAAAGACCTTGATCAATGGCCTCATAGGCATCAATTTCCTCAGATACAATTTGATGGGAAAGACTTACAACCTCATCCTCATTCATCTCAACAACAGCATCCGATAATTTTTTGAATAATTCTTGTTCTTTAGTCGACATGGTAAAACCTCCTTATTTATTTGCAAAATTGCTATCATTATCCCATTTTTCTCCAACGAAGAAGATGGCGTTCTAAACGATTATAAAAAATAGTCAACCCCAATACAACTACACCTATCACCAAAATACCTGCTACTACTCTAGGATAATCGGCAAAATCAGCAAAATATTTAACATACCAGCCCAGTCCACTAGTCGCTCCGATCATTTCTGCAGCTGTAAGTAAGATAAACGCCAATACCAAACTAACTGTACCACCTGTAAAAATTTGCGGCATAGCACCAGGCAATAAAATATGAATCAGCATGCTCCACTGACTAACCCCTAATGTGCGGGCTGAATCAATAATTCCTTTTTCCACTGTTCTAACCCCAGCCACAGTATTAATAAATAATGGCCAAAAAGCACCAATGAAAATGATGAAAATTGAAGAATGAGTAAAACTTGGCAATAACGCTATGGCATAAGGAATGTAAACAATCGGTGGAATAGGTCCTAAAATATTGATCAGTGGTTCCAGCGTTGTATGCAATCGTTTATTCCAACCAACAACCAATCCTAATGGTATAGCCAAAATAACTGCCAATACATAACCACCAAAAAGCAGACGAAAGGAACTTAAAATACTCTTCCAAAAAACACTTTTATCTTCAACCAGTAAAGATAATACTTTATTCGGTGCTGGAAACAACAATGGATCGAGCAATGGGAACCAACCAGTAAGCGTCTGCCATAACAGGAGTAATCCAACAAACAACAATATCCGATCAACGACACTTTGTTTCAAATCCCTGCACCGCCTTCCACCTTTTGGAGTTCTTCAATGATTTCGCTTTGCAATAGGGAAAGAAGCTCATTGCGCAATTGTATATATGACTGGTCCTGAATGAGAGGAATCCGGTTACGTGGACGCTTGAATGGTACTTGTATCACCTTACGGATACGACCTGGACTTGTAGTAAAAACGACGATTCTATCCGCTAAATATAACGCTTCATCAATATCATGAGTAACAAGAAATACAGTCTTCTTCACCCCTGTTTCCTGCCAAAGCCGTATTAATAAATCCTGCAGATATATCCGATTCTTAGCATCTACTGCCCCAAAAGGTTCATCCATAAGATAGATAGGTGCTCCCAAGGCAAAGGCACGGGCAATAGCCACCCGTTGCCTCATTCCTCCAGATAATTCACCAGGATATTTCGTAGCAGCCTCTCCTAGACCCACTATATCTAAAAATTTTTTCGCTTTTTCTCGGGAAACATTTCCGACTTGTTTGAGTGCAAAATAAATATTTTCTAAGGCTGTCATCCAGGGAAAAAGGGAATAGTCTTGAAATACTACGGCTCGATCAAGACCAGGTCCAGTTATCGGCTTTCCTTTTAGCAAAATTTGACCAGTGGTCGGCTCTACTAAACCAGCCAATAAAGAGATGGTTGAACTTTTGCCACCACCACTTGGACCCACAACAGCAATAAATTCTCCTTCCTCTATTTCCAGATTGATATTCTGGAGAGAAGGTTCACCATTCTTTTGCCCTGGATAAACAAGAGATACATCTTTTAAACTTAAAAATCCCAGAATAATCAATCCTCCTTTTTAAAGATCATTGGCTTTATAATCTTTTTCTAGCTGAATATAGATAGGATTTTGTGGATAACGTCCTCTTAACTGTTCTAGCGCTTCATGATAAATATCAGTGTTAATAAACTGATTAATATTTTGCTCCCCTTTAAGATAACCAATGGCCTTCATAGCTTCCCAGAATGCAACTACCCGTTTTCTGTCGGGATCAGGAATACTGTGAATATGACCACTGTAAGCTGCTTGTTTCAACAGGGTTTTATCCAATTTTACATATTTATTAATAATCTCAACAGTTTCATCCTGATTATTAAGATAAAAATCATAAGCCCTAATTAAAGCACGACTGAAACGAGTAAAGCCTTCTTTATTATTTTTAACATTATCAGCAAGACCTACTAAACGGCAACAAACATGACTATTAAGATACTGAGATGACCAGTCAACTATTTTAAGTCCTTGTTGTTCAGCCATTTCGGTAAATGGAACCCAGACGAGTCCGGCATCAGCGCTGCCTTTTTTCACGGCTTCCAAAACAGCGGCTGGAGAATCTAATTCCTGTACTGTTACTTGTGTCTTCCAATCAATACCTGCTTTCGACAAGGCATGACGCCACACCGCATCACCAGTCGCCAGCCTCACTGTCGCTACTTTGGTTCCTACGAAACCTTGCAACGTCTTAAATTTATCCACATTTTCTGGTTTTGTAACAACGGCATGTCCTTCACTCTGCATCCCACCAAATATGACAAAAGGTGTACCTTTATCAATAAAAGTTAAGGGTGCTGCTGTACCAAAAGATCCAGCATCCAATTTACCGCTTTTGATGGCATTTAACCCTTCCCCTGAATTGGTAAATTGAAATAATTCTACATCAAGACCTTCTTCGGCAAAAAAGCCTTTTTCTTGAGCAACAAAGTACAGTACATGACCCACAGCTGGCAAATAGCCAACATTAAATTTAATTTTTTCCACTGCCGCTGCAGGTGTATTGTTATCTGAGGTCTTAACTGATGAGGAACTGCACCCAGCAATAAGCAAACTAAAGATTAAAACCAGGGATACCAATAGACTCGTTTTCTTAAACATGATCATCAACTCCTCACTCTTCTTTCTCTAAAAGTCTTTTATAGTAAAAACTACTGGTATATAATGCCGCCGCTGGATTATGACCTAGAATACGATCTTTAGTAATCAGTGTGGTCACCGGGGCTTCTGAATGCTTGATAAATAAAGAATCATGACCAACACACAAACCAATAATTACATTCAAATCAGTCTGCTGTTTATTCAGTATCATCGCCTGTAAAACAGGATTACAAAGTGACTCATGGGCGCCTTGCTGCACCTTTAATTCTTCAGGAATGCCAATTTCTGTTTTATCCACTGATCCAACTTTGCAGAGTACACTATAACTTTCCAGCCCCTTAGCTTCTAATATTCTCATAAATGTTTTAGCTTCATTAATCAAGCCAACACAAGTCGCAATCCCGATTTTTTTAGCTCCTATTCTTTTGCTAAACGCGATAATTTCTTCTACCCTGGTCAATTTTCCATAATAAATTCCTTCTATTTCTGCTGCGGCACGAGCAATTTTTGCTGTTTCACCTTCTTCTCGGTAAAGTTCTACCGCTACAGCATTCTCATCATCATACTTTGATGTCAGGCAAAACTCAGGAAATGTTTTGTCTTGTTTGTGGCAATTTAATACCCCGCAATAGGTGCACGAAAGTTTATTCTCTGTATGTTTTGACATATTCATCCTCCTAAAATTCTAAACATTTAACAAATAATCGATCAAACTTATCTACAGTAGCCAATTCTAGCACCGCAATCTCTGCAATCGTCTGATCAATAGCCAAACGAGATCCTTGATTTAGTAAAAATTCTTGCCCGCCTGTTTTGGATGTATTTCCCAAAAACTCTATTTTATCCCGAAATGCTTCAGGCAACAAACCAATCCCAATTAAGCTGTCCGGATTCAAATGATAACCAAAAGAACCAGCAATCAACACTCTATCTACATCTGCGACAGTTATATTCTGATATTCAAGCAGTGCCTCAATCCCCGCCCGAATTGCCCCCTTTGCCAATTGAACCTGACGTATATCTGGTTGAGATAGATAGACTCCCTCTGCAACAGAAAAAACAACTTTCCCATTCACTTGAGTGAGTAGTGCACTCAGGTTTTCATTCATGGTTTTACTGAACTTTCCGTTGCCTTCAATGACTCCATTTTGGACCAACGCTGCTACTATATCCAGTAAACCACTACCGCAGATGCCAACAGCAGCTTGATCGCCAATGTTTTTCAATGTCCTCTCCCCGTCTGTCGTTAAAGAAAAACCCTCGATTGCACCTGGTGCTGCCCGCATGCCACAAGAAATATTCATACCTTCAAAAGCCGGGCCAGCAGCAGTGGATGTTGCTACTAGCCTTCCGCCAGTTGCGAGTACAATCTCCCCATTTGTGCCAATGTCTATAAATAGATTGGTATCTTCCCGCTCAGCCAAACGCGAAACCAAAATACCTGAAGTAATATCTCCTCCTACATAGGCAGAAATAATAGGTGACAAATATGCCTCTGCATTAGGGACAGCGTAAAGACCAAGGTCATTTGCTGCTATGGAGTTGCCACCGCGAATCACTGGCGTATAGGGATATTTACCTAACGGCCCTGGATTGGCCTTTACTGCTAAATGTAACATACACGTATTGCCGCTCAATACCAATTCATAAACATGGTGAGCCACAATGGCAGCATCTGCTGTTACTTGTAGGATCATTCTATTTAATTCTTCAATGATCAGTTGATTCATTTCTACTAAACCCTGTTCTTTAGATGCATACCTTATCCGCGATAATACATCTTGCCCCAGTCTACTTTGTGGATTAAGAGCACCTGCTCCTGCAAGTTCTTCCCCTGTCAACAAATTAACCAGCGAAACAACTAATGTGGTTGTACCAATATCAATGGCTAAACCATAAATTTCTTCCTCTGTATTGCCCTGCTCTGTTGAAATCAATTCCTTTTTTCGATATACATGGGTAACATTACTCGGGGAAATATACTTCTTGGTAATAATACTGTCAATCTCACCACTGTTAACCAAGCCATCCTGCTTAATTTGAAGATTTCCACTGTCATGACGCTCAATGATTTCTACCACTACATCATGATCAACCTTGGTATGACACGCCAGTACAATCTCCTCTTCTGCTAAGGATGATAGGATTTTTACTTTGCATTTACCGCACGTCCCATTCCCATTACAAGGAGACTCTAGTATTACTCCCCCCTGTCTAGCTGCAGTTAACAGATCATCGCCCACATTAACCCTAGCACTTGTCTCTTGACCTGCATGATGAAAAACGACTTCTATCATAACATTAGCCCTCCTTCACCGCGTCAGTCATCGCCCTGATTAATTTTAAAGAAGTGGACGTACTCAATCCACAAGCAGGTGAAATAATGTCCACTCCATCCTGAACTAATCGTTGAGTTTGCTGGGCCACTTTTTCTACAGAGCCAAATTCCAGCAAATAAGTACTCACATTTCCCATGGTTGTAAGCTGGGAGTAATCAGCCTTTAGTTGCCTTAGGTTAACAAGGGCATCGGTACTGATGGCATCTGCTCTAATCTCAGGAATTAAAGATTGTACAGTATTCATATTCCCACAAATATGCACCAAAACGGGAATATTCTTAGCATGTACTGCATCAATAATCCGATTAAGATATAAAACAGCAAATTCCCTAAACACTTTAGGCCCTAATATTTCACCAGTAGCCGTTGGATCAGCAATCGAAATGACCGTAGCACCACTAGCAATCATCCGTTCAGCAAAACCAACAATTAGAGTTGTAACATAATCCAATACCCGATGACATTCTGCTGGTTTCTTTCTAAACTCTTTCAATAAAGATATGGGATCTACTAAAGAAGCTGCTGTACTGATTGGACCTGTTAAATTTCCGATAATGGGCACATCCGGGTAACGCTCCGCCAGTATGGCCGTAGCTTTAACCACTGTATTTATACGCCCGTCATCTAGCATGGTATTAATACTTTTTGTTTCTACCACACTAACAGTGGGAAAAACTTCTTGCATGATTTTCGGTTCACAAATCAGCGTTCCATAAGTAACCTCACTACCTAAAACCTCGGCTTCCACTGTCATGCAAAAGGGAATTCCGATATTCTCAAACCCTGTCTGCTCATATACATCACCAGCAAGGTGAGCCATCAACTCTGCATCACTATGAGCCTCTGGCAGGGTATGCCCTGTATTATTCATAATCTCTACTATCGCTGCATTCATCATGCCACCTGTACAAATAACAGGTGGACGATCTACTTTACCCTTTCGCAATACTGTAAGTAACCGTTCTTTAGAACTTAACACCTTCCACGACCCCTTCCTTCAACTGGCTCCCATGTATGGGATAACCTATTTCTCTTACTGCATCTAACATGGCTTTAATATTCTCAAATGGTGTTTCAGTCGGTAGACTACAACCGCTAGCGACAATATATCCTTTCGGATTATCAAATCCTTGAGCAACACATTGATATACAGCCTTTCGGACATCATGAATTGTACCTTGTAACATAGTTTCAGAAGGTTTGATATTCCCCATCAACCTAGACCTAAAACCAACTTTAGCCTTTGCGTCTAACAAACTAGCATCATTATCAATACTAAGACAGTCAGCTCCAGCATCACACATATCCTCCCAGATCTTCGCTGTCTTGCCACAAACGTGCAAAGTCACTGTTTTTCCACGAGAATGTATATAATCAATTAACCTTTTTAAATAAGGAACCGAAAATTCTCGAAACTGTCGCGGACTAATTACCGTAGTAGAAGACATGGCATCAGTCAAACTTGGTGTACAACCTATGTCAATGATGGCTTTAGCATATTGAAGTGCCGTCTGCAAGGAAACTTCACAAAGTTTATGAACGGCCTCTGGATTTTTACCTACCAATCGCACTAGGTTCTCTGTACCAATTAAAAAAGCAGCATTGGTAAAAGGTGCAATCAAAGCTCCAGTAATCGGAACCTCATGACCTATGGCATCCATTGCAATTTTCATTGCTTCAAGGTGGTGAGGTAAATTACCATCCAGGTAAGGATTAGCTGGTTGCAAGTTGTCAATCTGACTGACTGCTTCAATGGCAGGCACTTTCAAATATGCCGTTTCATCCATTGGATAATGAACTTCGGCCCCCATAGCCTCAGCCTGCACATACAAATCTGTAAAGATTCGAACGGTATCATAACGAAACAGCTGATAGGATTCAATATGGGCCTTCGCTATTAACTTACCATTCCCTCGAAAATCCGATACGCGAACCCCAATAACCCGTGCTGCCGTATTACCGACAATGGGAACACAAGGCAGACGATCAATTGATTCTTGCTTGTTATAAGCCGCAAAACGTTCCAACGGAGTCATCTGATCTTTATTTTTTTCCATAATACACTCTCCTTATCATAAAAAAGAGACTGGATTTCCGCCTATATAAAGAAAACTTGGCTTGCACAAAGCCTTAGTTGCCCTTACTTGGAATCGGAAAGTGTTATACTCTTCGATCCCGCGAAAACCCAGCCTCTGGTTATCCAGTCAGCTTTAAGATGATATAATCGGCTAAAAGAATTCTACCTATGAGAAACTTTTAGCCTTCAGTTTTTCTAATCAGCCATTTAACTGATGCCACAATATCTATAGAAGTATGGCACTTATCTATTACTAGTCAAAAAGAAAAAGGCTAAGGCAGTTCCGCATACGGAACAATTCCTTAGCCTTCAGTTTTCTGATCAGCTAACTCACAATATTATCTTATTAAAAATACCATAAATAACAGCATTTGTCAATTATAAATTAACTACTCTGCAGCACTACTTAATCTTAGGTCTCATAATAACGCCTTCTTTGCCAATTGACTCACTGTATAGTGCAAACCATTTTCCACAGTGTCACAATACTCTACACTGTAAATTCCTTTTGCCATTAATTGTTGTTTGGCATGATGCCCAATACGCATTGTTAAGACAGCATCGCAATCTTGCACAGATAGAATTGTATTCTCCCTTTTGGGTTCATCACGATCACACTCTTCCATACCCTGGCAATATTTATCGACTGTTCTTGTCTCCAATATTTGAAAGTTACGACCATCGCCTTGATAAATAATAAATTCAGAAGCATGACCAAAATGCTGATCAACAAGTTTGCCATATTTTGATGTAACAGCAATTTTATATTGTTTTTCCTCTATCTTGGGTATCTCTATCTCTGGTATTTGACGATTGCACATGCGAAATTCTTGTGAACGATCTTCCCCTAAAAGTCCGATGGCATCAGCTCGGCATTGCTTACAATGTCGCATTTGCTGGATATCAAGTTGACAAGTATTCCTAAGATCATTAATATCTTTCATACTGGTTTGAGGGAAATCTTCGAAAGCACTACCTGGGGCAGGTATCAATGGCATGATATTGGTAATAAAAACACCCAATTCTTTTACTTTCTTCACTACATCAGGAATATGCTGATCGTTGATGCCTTTTATCATCACAATATTCACTTTTACTAAGACTCCGTGTTTAGCTAGATATTCAATACCTAGCAATTGGTTTTTCGAAAGCAATTCCGCGGCCGCAACACCTTCATAAATTTTTCCTTTATAAGAAACAAACTTATAAATTTTTGCTCCGATTTCAGTATCCAGCGCATTGACGGTCACCGTCACATGATGAACACCAAGAGCAATAATTTCAGCAGCATATTCAGGCAACATTAACCCGTTCGTCGATAAGCAAAATGTGACATCGGCATTGGTTGCTTTTATTTTTTCAATTGTTGTCTTGGTAGCTTCCCAATTTGCCAGGGCATCCCCTGGCCCAGCAATACCAACTACACTCAGTTGGTCAATTTCTCTTTTAACCCATACGAATTTTTCTTTGGCCAAATCTGGTGTTAAAACCTCGCTAGTAACGCCAGGCCTACTTTCGTTGACACAATCAAATTTCCGATTACAATAATTGCACTGTATATTACAACTAGGTGCCACCGGCAAATGCATGCGCGCGTATGTATTGTGTGCATCGACTGAATAGCAAGGATGCTTTTTCGTTTTTTCTAGTATTTCTTCACTTACAGAATTAGGGGAATGGCAAGTCACTTTTCATCTCTCCTTTCTGCACTAGCAGTACTAAATTCCTTCTGCTTTACAGCGCACTTCGCCGATTACCAATTCCCCCTTTTCCATAAATAGCAATTTGTTTAATCTTTTTTCTCATCCTTATTCCTCCTAATTTAAAAAACGAAAAAAGGTCAGAAAAACATTCCCCTTGGGAAAATTTTTCTGACCTTTGGTTCATCCCAATCAGTCATATCACTATATGATATTTTAATATATTATACTTATATTAGCCTAAAAATGCAAGTACTATATTACTTATTACTTATTACTTATTAAATCAGCCAAAAGGAATGCACTTTCCGCTTGTAATCCCTGGAAGATTTCACTAGCATTCGTGTCTTCCCCATTCAATTGCAGCTATTCCCTTGGAAACTGGTCAGCGAGCCACTTACGTATTATCTGCTGCAATTCGTTCTGCTGTCCAGCGGCAACGTGATCAAAATCAGTTATGGCCAGTTCTTTCTGGCCGCTGTAAGCAGCATATACGACTTGTGTTCCTGCCAAAGGCACTACATCATCAGCCGTACCGTGAATAAATAACATAGGTTGCTCTGTTCCTACTAAATTTTCAGTGGGATTATACGTATTAGCAACTAGATCTTCCACAAACTGTGGGTTTAACGTAAAGGCACGTCCATAAAAATTCTTTATACTTTCTCCCTGTAAAGCCTGCTGCCACAAATCTTGTCCGAAAATAATATCACGGAAATTTTCTACTGCCTGCGTTACCGGTGCAAAAGCAATGCGTGCAACAATCCTTGTATCATCAGCTGGATGGGTTAAAACAACCAACCCGCCAAGGCTGTGTCCGTATAACACGATTGGGGATTGTTTAAAGTCAGCCTGCTCATGAACCCACCTTAATATACTTTCTAAATCCTGCCGCCAGCCAGCTACGCTGGTATCGCTCGCAAAGTCTCCTTCACTATCTCCCGATCCGGCATAATCAAAGCGCACAACGCCATAACCGAGTTGTTCTATAAAGTCAGCCAGATTTTTTGTCAACTGATTAGCACCAATTTTATCGGCGGTAAATCCATGACACAATATAACTACCGGTGTTCCTTGCGCAAAACCAGCAGGCCTGTGAACCATAAGAGATAAACGTTTCTTTCTACTACTTAACCATATATGATCTCTCATATCTATCACCTTCTTCTACTAAAATAATTAGTCCTATCCGCCTATGCTTTTTTTCTACTAAATCCAAAAAATTTCGGCAATCTTGCACCAAATCCGTTCCTTGCTTATAACCTTGGTTATTGTGCAATGACGCAAAAGATTCAATCAGGCAAGAATGGCGTTGATTATACATAGAGGCCGGAGAGCTTGATCATAATCAAACTTTCCGGCCTCTGGTTTTTCCAGTCGGTCACGAAGTAGCAGAAAGACTACAGCATCAGCAATAGGAAGTTTCTAATTTTCTTCAATTTTTATCTAATTGCTTGCTCATAAAATTTTTTATCTATCCATGTTGCAGTATCAAAATCTTTTTGTATCAGTTTTTCATTTAACAAGAATTTTTTTGTATCGTTCAGTTTACTGATACTTTGATCGGTTATGCTCACCTCAAAAAGATCATCTCTATCATTTATATATTTTGCTGATTCTACAGTAATGCTAGCTTTTGTCCATATACCATATGCTTCATCTTTATTTTGCTTAATAAAATCTTTTGCTCTAATCAGACTTTTAATATATGCACTGATAATGTCAGCGTTTTCCTTGGCATAATCAGTTCTTGCTACCGTAATGAATAGTCCAGCCCAATCAGTATGACTTTTACTTTCTGCGATAATTTTTGTTATTTTTTTATCAATTGTCAATAACGCAACCATCGTGCCTGTTCCTACCCATGCATCCACATCACCGCTAATTAAAGCGGATTCCGCATCTGTCGTCATATTTACAATTTGGACATCATTAACAGATAAATTATTCCCCTTTAATGCCTCAATTAAAAATCGATGAGCAATTGCTCCTTTTGCTACAGCAATTTTCTTACCTTTTAAATCTTGAATAGAGTTAATCGGTGAATCTTTTTTCACAATAATTCCTATGGCAAACGCTGTATTATTCGCTGCTACTACGGAAATATCAAGTCCCCGTGACTTTGCAATCATAGCAGGCATATCAGCATAAACGGCAATATCAATATTTTTACTAGCTAAAGCCTCGTTGACAGCTGGTCCTTGGCCTGTAAAGGGTATATGTTCTTCTTTCACACCAATTTTAGCAAGTTCTTCATGTAAAAAACCTTTCTCTAGTGCAATCCCTAATAAGTCACCAGGAAAAGGTGACCCCGACGATGGGGATCCAATTTTTAAGATTCGCTCCCCTTGCTTTGCACTACTGCTATCTTTTGCATTTTGTTGGCTACTTGTAACTTTATCATTTGAGCTGCATCCTGCAAAAGCTAAGCTAACAATACTCAACATGACAAATGCTACAACGCTTCTTATGATCTCTTTCTTTCTTAACCTGGCAACAATATTTTCTAACATATTCTTCATTCCCCCTCTATTGTTATATAGCATAATCTAGATACTGTTTTTCATCAGCAAAAAATTCAGAAAAAATAACTTTTCTAATGTTAGCAAATTCAACATTACTTCTGTCTCTAGGCCGCTCCAATTCCACAGGCAATATTTTCCTTATTTTACCTGGTCTTGATGACATAACTACTACACGATCACCAAGATAGATGGCTTCATCAATATCATGAGTCACAAGAATCATAGTCATTTTTTCTTTTTTCCATATCCGTAATATTTCTTTCTGCATCATAATTCTTGTAAGTGCATCGAGCGCACCAAACGGTTCATCTAGCAATAACACCTGCGGTTTATTTACCAATGCCCTGGCCATCGCTGCACGTTGCGCCATACCACCTGATAACTGGTGGGGATATGCATTCTCAAATCCTTTTAAGCCAACAAGTTCTATGTGCTCTGCGATAATGGCTTCTTTTTGTTCTTTCGTAATATTATATAAACCAAAATCTATATTTTCTGTAACCGTAAGCCATGGCAAAAGCCTATGCTCTTGAAATACCATTCCTCTATCTGTCCCTGGTTTTCGAATTTCACCTCCGCCAAAAGTAACCATCCCAACTGAATAATCGACTAGTCCTGCTATAATTTTAAGCAGAGTACTCTTCCCACACCCACTATGTCCAACGATACTTAGAAATTCACCTTCTGCTACGTTCAGATTGATATCTGTAAGAATATCAATCTCCTCATTATTGACAATGAATCCTTTATGTAAATCTTTTATCACAAGATCTTTTTTGTTTCCCACCGACACATGACTCCCTCCATTTCCATCCACTACTATGCTTTTTGCCATCTGATCATATGCTTTGAAATGTTTGTTAAAGCATTATCCATGAGTACACCGACTGCACCGATGACGATCATGCCAACAATCACTAAATCAGCTCGCATGAGACTTCTAGCATCGCTTATCCTATATCCGATACCAGAGGTTGCCGCAATCAGTTCGGCTGCTACGACGACTGTCCAAGAAACACCTAGACCAAGTCTCAAACCTACAAATATAGATGGTATCGCTGCAGGAAAATATACTTTTCTAAATAAATCAAACTTTGTAATATTATGAAGCATCGCCACTTCAATATAGTCTTTTGGTGTATTTTTAATGCCACTCATTGTATTTAATAGAATTGGGAAAAATGCACTCTTAACAATAATAACAACCTTAGAAGTTTCTCCTATACCAAACCACAAGATAAGTAGCGGAATCCAAGCCATTGGAGGTATCTGCCGTATTCCATCAAATACAAGGGAAAAAAATTTATTTACCCGTGATGAAATCCCCATAAATACACCAAAGGAAATTCCCAGAACAACTGCGATTAGATATCCTTCCATGACTCTTCTCAGACTAATCGTTACATCAGCAAGCAATTGGCCACTTGTTGCTTCGTCTATAAAAGTATCAGCAATACTCTCGATAGATGGTAAAATCATTAATGGAACAATCTTTAATCTAACAACAATCTCCCAAATAATTAAAATCAAAATAGGAAAACTAATATAGTTTATTACATTTTTCAGTGTTTTTAGTTTCATTGCGATTTTGAGTTCAACTCCCTTCACTTTATCTCCATTAACTTATGATCTATTATACAATTAGAATCGGAAACTCCATTTCTGCAGCTCCGACTGGACACTCAATCACACATACCCCACAATACCAACAATCATTTTTATATTTATTAATAGGTCGTTTGGTTTTTGGATCCATACAAAGGACATCACCAGGACATTCCCTTACACATCGACTACAACCTATACATTTTTTAACATCTACTTTAATTGGCACTACCTACAACCCCTTTCTAAATTCAATATCCAGGAACAAGTTTTTTCCTAGTTATCATCTCACCAGTTACTGTATCCTTATTGATAACCACGAAGTTTTTCCCCCACGATGCATCTTGCTCTGGATAATCAACCCTGTAGTGAGCATACCCCCAACGACTTTCAGTTCTGGCGAGGGATGCTTTGACCGACATTTCAAAGGAATCTATAATCGCTGCTATTTCTAACACTTTCATCACTTGGTGATAATCTTGGGCTCTCACTTTTTCTATATCACGCCGAAACTGTTCAATATACTGTAAGGCAATTGTAAGTCTTGGGCCAGTCTTTGGTGATGCCAGAGACGGTTTGACCATTCGGCGTATTTTATATTCTAATTCCTCAGGTTCAATTTCACTTTGGTGTTCAAATGATGCAAAAATTCTTTGTTTTTCAGTCTCTATCTGTTGTAAATCTACAGTAGGCTCTGGAAGATCACCCACTGTTTGCCCAGCATGCTCAGCAGCCAAAGTACCAAAAACCCACGCGGCTCCAACAAATCCCCATCCAGAAGAAGCTACATCACCAGCGGCGTATAAACCTGGTACCGTTGTTTCTCCATATTCATTAATAACAACTCCCGACGGTGCATGACCACCACATAAATTAGGACCACACAGCGTAAGTTCCACTAAATCTTGACCTATATCAATGCCTTTTAGTTCAAAAAATTCTTTTTCCGTCGGTCGTTCTGCGGCAAAAATTCCCTCTTTAATCATTTCAATAGTCTCAGGTGACAGATGGCGCAAGTCGTAGTAAATAGGACCACGTCCCTCGGCAATTTCCGTATGCATCGCTTTAGATCGAATTCCTGCTGGAGCTTTTTCTGCCAAATGACTATACTTTAGTAAAAATCGTTCACCAATAACATTCACTAAATACGCTCCATGTCTAGTAAATGTGGAATGGCCAGGTCCTTCATAATCTTTTACCATTGGCGACATGGACATATATTCCATATTCCTAAGTTCTCCACCAGCATGATACACCAGTGAAAACCCATCTCCTGCGTTATATGGACAGTCAAAAGTTCCAAATAAATAGCCACTATCTGGCAAAGCAAAACGTCCTTGACCACCAGCACAGATAATAACTGCTTTCGCCTTGCAAACAGTAAACTCGCCTGTACGAATATTAAACAACGTAGCTCCTACAGCACGTCCATTATTCGTTAGTATTTTTGTTGCCATCGTTCTATTTAGAATCCTGACCCCTTGTTCTTGTACAAGTTGTTCCATTTTAGGTTTTATATCACCACGCATTTCTGCAAGAAACTTGCCTTTCGGATGGAATTGAGAAACTAGATATTCTCCATTAGCATCCTTAGGGAACTCGGCAACGCCCCATGTTTCCAATTCCTTAAGTATCGTAAAACTATGTTCCGCGGTTATTTGGGCCAACTTCGCATCAAATATACCATCTGTCATCATACGAATGGATTCTACATAGTCCTCAACTGTCGCAATACCAGGTACAACAACATTATTGTATGCATCCATGCCTCGACAAATAGAACCACCACGACGAACAGTTGCCTTATCAATCAATAATACCTCAAGATCAGGATGACTCTTTTTCGCCTTCAAAGCCGCCATCGGCCCTGCTGTTCCTCCACCAATAATAAGTATGTCAGTACTAATAACCTCAGATAAAGTATTCTGCATCATCTTCATCTCCTTTTCCTTTAACGCTCAATAGTAAAAATAAAAAAGGCTAAAGAAGCCCCTCATACGGAGGAATTCTTTAGCCTTCAGTGTTCTGATCAGCTGACTCTTGATATTATGATTATTTGTATATTATCATACTCAACAATACGGGTCAACAAAAAACTATGCATCAATTGCATTGTACGTTTGCCAACCATTGATTTCATTAAAACCTATAATTGAATTATAATCCACATTTCTCAAATGCCTGTTTCAGATCAGCAATAATATCATCAGCTTCTTCTAGTCCCACGCTGAATCTAAGATGCCCATTTTTAAACTCATCCGGATAAAAATGATTTCGTTCATCTTTGGGACCCGTATAAACAATAAGACTCTCATCATGGCCAATAGAAACAGCTGGAACAATAAGTTCAAGAGAATTAACAAATTTATTATGGGTATCTACGTCTGCTTTCAGTCCAAAGGAGAGAACTCCCGAATACATGCTCATTTGCTTTTTCGCAATTTCATGCTGCGGATGACTCTCAAGACCAGGATAAGCAACAAAATCAACAGATGAATGTCCTTCCAAGAATCGAGCCACTTTCATGGCACTCTCGCTATGTTGCTTCATGCGCAGAGGAAGGGTTACAGCGCCACGCATGATGAGCCATGCATTAAATGGACTGATAGCCCCTCCCAGATTAACCATTGCCTGCCGTTTTATTTGATCAATCAGGTCCTTTCTACCAATGACAGCTCCTCCCATAGAATCCCCATGACCATTAATGTACTTGGTTAAACTATGTATAACAAGATCCGCCCCAAGCTCAAGAGGCCGTTGTAAAAAAGGCGAGGCAAAGGTACTGTCCACCGTAAGTAATGCGCCAACAGACTGGGCAATTTTCGATATTTCAGCAATATCGCTAACTCTGGTCGTGGGATTGCCAGGAGTTTCAATATGGATAATTTTTGTATTGGGACGTAATGCCTTCTTTATTTCATCCAAATTTCCAGTATCAACAAGAGTGGTTTCTACACCATATTTATCGGGAAAATATTCTTTGAGCAATCGATATACAGCCACATAGGACACGTTAGAACAAATGATATGGGCATCTTTATCTAAAAAAGTGAAAAATACACCAGCCAGGGCAGAAACACCTGTACTCAATACGACACAATCTTCTCCCCCTTCAAGAGCAGCCAATTTCTCTTGAAGATAGATTTGGTTTGCTGATGTATTTCGTGTGTAAACTAATTGATTGGGATCACTCCAGTCAAGAGTTGATGAATCTTCAGGAAGGCGATAGCTGTTTGCCATTGTAATGGGACGCCTGATTGCGCCCGTTTCTTTGTCAATCCCATTACCTGTATGAATACACTGTGTCCTAAAAGAAATTTCTGTTTTGTTAGCCATGTTAATCCCCTCTTTTATCGATATTTAAAAATTTTTAACAAAAAAAAACAGGTTGAAGCAATCATCACGATTACTCCAACCTTCAGTTTACTGATCAGTTAGTTAGGTATTTATGGTATGGAAGGTGGTGATCTACTCTTTTAAAAAGGTACAAAACTACTCAATAATTTAAAATTATACTAACATTTTATGTTTATTGTGTCAATATCTAACTCTCGAGTTGTCAAGAAGGAACCGCGTAGAACGAGAGGTTCTACGCGGTTCTATGCTACACCACTTTCTCTGGCAGCCTTCACTCTAATCGGATCAGCTTGTTTTTCTCTATTATATTCCTGAGGCTTTTCCGCGTACTTCACCGGTTTCCATTGCCAATAAGTGATCAGCCCATGTAGCAGCCCACGCCCTAAGTTCGCTTATTTCCAATGGTGCAGGAACCTTTGATTCTGTAGTTTCGATCACTTTTTTCGCAAGACTTTGGTATACTTTCGCTTGCTCCGAATTTGGCGCTGCTTCTATCGTTGTTTTGCCTTGCAGTTCAGCTTGGGTTACAGTGACTGAACGAGGAACATATTCCACAACGCGAGTTTTGGTTCTAGCAACAAAATCATCAATGATATCTTTCGAGTAAGGAGCATTGATGGAATTGGCAATCAATCCACCTAACAACGCACCACCTGAATTAGAATATTTTTGAATGCCTTTGAACAAATTGTTAGCGGCATAAACAGCCATAAAGTCGGCGGATGATACGGTAAATACATGCTCAGCAATGCCTTCACGTATTGGAACGGCAAAACCACCGCACACTACGTCGCCTAAAACATCATAAATGATTACATCTAAGTCTAATTCTTCATATACGTTTAACTGTTTTAATAATTGTACTGCAGTAATAATCCCCCTGCCAGCACAACCAACCCCTGGAGCTGGTCCACCTGCTTCCACACAATACACGCCATTGAAACCTTGAAAAATTACATCTTGGGCATTTACCTTATTTTTCTCTCGCAGTGTATCGAGCACTGTTGGAATATAACTACCATCCCGCAACGTGTTGGTGGAATCGGCTTTAGGATCGCAACCAAATTGCATGACTTTATAGCCCATTGTTGATAATGCTGCACTAATATTAGAGGTCGTGGTGGATTTACCAATTCCCCCTTTTCCATAAATAGCAATTTGCTTAATTTTTTTACTCATTTTTTATTCCTCCTAATCTTTTATAAAAACAAAAAGGCTAGAGTAATATTTCCATAGAAATATCATTCTAGCCTTTGGATTTTGTCCAACCAGCTGTATTATTCACTTTTCTTCACACATTGTGCTTAATCGATTCAAAAAAAATATTTTTTTGATCATTCGCCTAAACAATTTTGTTGAGATCAGCGATCAATGCATCAATATTGATACCATGAGCTACTGCACCTTGCTCGATATTTTCAAAACGAGCGGCAGCACAACCAAAGCAACCCATGCCATAATTACGAAATACTTCTATTGTCTTAGGATTCTTTTCAACTACTTCGCCAATCCCCATTTCTTTAGTAATTGCCATAATTTTCCCTCCTTTGTAAATTAAATAAAAAGACAGATCTTTTCAAAATTAAAAAAATCTGCCTCTGGTTTTTCCAGTCAACAAGTTTTCAATATTATTTTAGTAAGCAACTTTATTCTACTTTAAATTATAAACTCCAAATTTACACCTGTCAATCCATTTTTATGCAATTTATCATTTATAAAATAAAATGTATTAACGACTACATCACTTCATAATCCGAAATACTCTGTATATAGTGCCTTAGCTTTATTCTCATTTTCAATATTTTTTATAATAGCCCGTCCGTCAGTAAACAGCGTTATCTCCACCTGACCGATTTTCAACCGCAAAATAAAACTGTTGTATTGAAATTCTCCCAAGTGAGACAAACGCTCCACAACATCAGCAAAATCCATTTTTCGCACTTGTCCTGGTACAATCTGTACCGCATTTTGTCCGCATAATACAGTCGTGTAGGTGTTTCTTCGACTATCAAGATAATGATATTCTTTTTTATTACAGGCCGGACAGTCCGGATTAATCGGCAATTCTATGCTGTTAAAAGAGTTATCCCATACATCAATGAAAATGGCTGATTTTCTGATGTCAGGACTATCCATCAGTATTTTTAAAGCTTCTGTCGATGCATAACAAGAAATGATTCCGGTAATCATATTGAGTACTCCCGTTGAGCTGCAAGTGCCGCCCGTCCCCATTTCCGGTATCTCTGGCATAAAACATCGATAACATGAAGTCTTCCCAGGGATAATGTTCGTAGTAAGTCCGTAACTCCCTAGCACAGCCCCGTGTATCCACGGAATATTTTTCTTTAGACAGACATCATTTAATAAAAAACGAGTCTCATAATTGTCTGTACCATCCATAACAAGATCAATATCTGCTAATAACATTTCAGCATTTGACGCATTCAAATCACTGGTGACCGCTTCTAATACGATCTCAGAATTGACATTTTTCAGATGTTCCACAGCAGCAACTGCTTTCGGAAGATTATTGCGAACGTCTTCTTCATTAAAAAGTGTCTGACGTTGTAAATTACTTAACTCTACAAAATCACGATCAATTAAACGTATATGTCCTACACCGGCTCTAGCTAGATTATTGGCAATGACTGTTCCTAGCGCACCTACGCCAATTACCGCCACACGACTTTGCCCTATCTTCTCCTGTCCCGCTAAGCCGATTCCATGAAAAATAGCTTGCCGTGAGTATCTTTCTGGTACATGCCTCATCTGAATTCCCCCACCTAACATATTTCATTAGCAATAATAGCAATTGCCTGCAAACAGGTTTGAATGTCTTCTTCAGTCGTAAAATAACTGGGGCTTATACGAACTGTACCACCTCGCAGCGTTCCTAGCACCTGATGAGCATCTGGCGCACAATGAAGCCCCGGTCTGACGGCAATTTGAAAGGATCTGTCCAAAATCGAACATACTTCTCCAGAACTCGCCCCCTTAATATTAAAAGACACGACGGATGCCCTCTGATGCCCAAGGGGTGGACCATAAAGAATAACCCCAGGAATTTTATTCAATCCCGCCAATAAAGTATTGGTTAACATTTCATCATGTTTTTTAATTTTTTCCATACCTGTTGCGATAATGTATTTAATACCGGCCCCCAATCCTCCAATCCCAGGAGTATTAAGCGTGCCGCTCTCATAGCGTTCCGGCAACTCATCAGGTTGTTCTAATGATTCGGATTTACTGCCGGTGCCGCCTTCGCGCAATGTCTTTAGGACAAGCCTCCGATTAATATATAGTCCCCCCACCCCCTGGCAACCTAAAAGGGATTTATGCCCAGGAAAAGCCAACAGATCAATGTTCATCTCCTCTACATTGATGGGAAAAACACCGGCTGTTTGAGCACTATCCACCAAAAAAATAATACCGTGTTCCTTAGCAATTTTCCCGATTTCCCTAATAGGATTTAATGTGCCGGTTACATTAGAAGCATGGGTCATAGCAATCAGCTTGGTATTTGACTTAATCTCCTTTTTAACATCCTGGGGTGAAACCCCATTTATCAAGGATGTAGCCACTTTACTGACCTCTACGCCGTTTTTACGCAGCGCTTCCAGCGGCCGAACCATAGCATTATGTTCTATAGAGCTGGTTATAACATGATCGCCTGGTTGTAATAGTCCCTTTAAAGCCAGATTAAGAGAATCAGTAACATTCAAGGTAAAGACAACCTGGGATGAATGAGAAATGACAAATAACTCTGACACCAATTCTCTTGTTTCCTGTACAATTCGACTGGCTTCAACGGCCATAGTATGGCCTGAGCGACCAGGATTTGCCCCTGTTTGGCGCATAATCTTATCAACCGTTTGATATACGCTTTCCGGTTTTGGCCAGGAAGTGGCGGCGTTATCCAGATAGATCATAAAACTACACCTTCCTACTCTTTTTATGTTAGTTTCAATGTTCGTACTTCATATAATCTCATTTGATGATACCCAAGCCACAGCCTATTGTCGCCAACAAGAAATTAAAAAAGGCTGATGCAAATACTACTATCTACACAGCCTTCAGTTTACTTATCAGCCTCACCATACAAAAATTTGTTAAACTCAGGATACTAACTTAACGATTAGTAAGCAATGGCTTCATATAAATGTTCATTTTTACTAGCATACTATCATGCATTTATAAATCCTGTCAACAACTCTAACAAAAAAATTTCATAGGATAAAGCACCATCTTGATGTGTGAGTGCCCCCATTGAGCATTGTTTTACCTTTGCATAATATCAAATGCTAAATTCGAATGATTTCAATAGCGTTAGGGCCAACACCTTTACTAAAATCAAGCACTTTTACTTCTTGAGGATCAATCCGAAAGAAAGTATTATTGGCAATTTCGCCTTTCTCTACGCGTTCTTTAAACCTTGGACTTCTGTCAGATAATAATTTAATGACTTTTTCCAGTTCTGTTTCTGCTGTAATTTCAGTTGCTTTTCCTGTTATCGTTGCATTAACAAAAGAACCTAATTCTTGATTTTCATGTTGAAACAAAATGGAAACCTGTGGATTTGACTTTATCTGCTGAACTTTATCAGTCTTTTTACCCGTTGAAAAATAAGTAGTTAACTCATCGACTGCAAAAGAAGCCAGCGTTCTTACGGTCGGCACCTGTTCATCACTTGTTGTTGCTAAAACAATAAACTTGGTTTGATTTAAATATTCATATAGACTTTTTGTATTAATAGACATGACTTTAACACTCCTTTATATTTAAAAATAAAGAGACTACATCCCATACATAAATGGAACATAGCCTCTAGTTCTTTGACCAGTCAGCAATGTAAAATGCTTTTATTTTACCATTATATACCTAAAGAGATTCCCTGTCAATGCGTATTTTTCCATTACCGATATGTATCGAGTACTTTACCATAAATATCTTCAATAACCCTAAGCCCACCATTATAGCCAGCATACCCACAATTCAAAACAAGTCTGTAAGCGACAGGAACACTGACAATCAGCAGGTCAGCCCCAATATCCATAGCTAGATCTCTTTCCCAGGCGCTCCCTACAATCAACGCTCTATTTTTATGCTCATCTTTTCTAATTTCGTCTTGAATGGCGCCTGCATCAACGGAAAAAATGACTTCAGTGGAACGAAGGGATGATATATTCTTGAATTGTTCGCGACTCGCCTCTTGAAATTCCTCAGGTGTATCATCAATAATAAACTGTTTTGTTGGCAGAATGCCAAGTTCGTTCAGTAAGTATTTCGAAAAACCAATGGCATAAGAGGCATCTAAAATAGTATAAAAACGGCGTGGAAGGCCATATCTAAATTCCAGCATAAAATCAGCCATTCTTTCAATATGCATATAGAATTTTTCTTCCTCTTTTTTAATGAAGGTCTCTGCATAATCCATGTCAAGAGCACCAAAGGTCGCCACTTGCCTGAGAAATTTTGTTGTCTCCAGACCGCCAATTGGCAAATACGGAAAATGCGCATAAGGAGTACCATATTTACTTTTTAAATGCTCTGCAATCCCCAGACCTGCCCAGGCACTAGCAACAATGTTAAACTGGGCTTGAGGGATTGTTTTCCATTCTTCTATTCCTTGAGACTCTGCACCAAATAGAATATTGACGGTAAGACCGATACCTTCCAAGATCCTTTTGATTTCCTCTAAATTCCCATTCCAAAAAGCATCTTGATAGGGAATGGTGGCAAACACATTGACTAATCCTTTGATCTTGTTACTTCCTGCTTTAAATTTATCCACATATTGATCAATAATGCCTTTGACTACCGTTTCGTGACTTACATAATTATTACTTTTAAAACCACCTGTTTCAACATACACAATCGGTTTATCTTGCTCTTGATAAGTACTGGTCACTTGGGCGATGTCATCACCAATAATATCAGAAGTACACCCTGTCAATACCACATAAAGATCAGCATCGATGACCTTAAAAGCCCCCTCAATCACCGTTCCCAATTTAGCTTCTCCACCAAATACAATCTCTGATTCACTTGCGTTGGTACAAGGTACTGTATTGCCACCGGCATAACCTTCGCCTTGTCCTAGAAGTCTGTTGATTTTGTCTCCGCAGCCTGGTCCTGAATGTAAAATAGGAACAGCTCTTTTTATCGCAATAACCGACTGTTGTGCGCCTAGTGCGCAAGAATAGCGAGGTTGTTCAATAAGTTTTGACATTCAGATCACTCCTTAGAAAAGAAAATGGGTCTTGATCGAGCCACCATTTGGTATAAGGCATTGTACTGTGTTTTGCTAGATTCAGCACAAATTCTTTATTATCAAGAGTCTCCACAATTCTTTCCGCATAATTTAGAACGCCCTGATAACCATAACTTAGCTGTTCATCCCCAACGAGCAAGGTAGGAATGCCTAGTTTTGCACCCCAAAGAGTCATACCACCGTGTCTGGCAATCATAATATCTGGCTTTATTTTGTTTAAAATATTAACCAATTCATAGGCTTGTTTATTACAAACATTATAATTAGGAATATCACCATAGGTGTTTACCGCATGAGCCAAGGCATCAGAAGCGATGGTACTATTATCATAAATTGGATCATGATGAAAAATAGCAGCACCTTGTACTTCCATCCCTAGTTCGCGCAGCAGGGCAATTAAAGCATGACCATGGGCAGCTCCTGCTGTCAGATAGGCTTTTTTTCCCTGAAGTTTCTCTCGATATTCTTGTAATCTGGGCAATACCCGTTCATGTTCTTTGGCAATCAAAGTCTCAATCTCCTCTTGCCGATTGAGAACTTTACCTAACTCCCTCATCCATTGATCTGTTCCTGCTATGCCATAGGCTGGTGGAGATTTGATTTCTGGTACGCCATATACCTGTTCTAGAGCAGCACCGATATAAGTGCCAAGAGTTGGACAAATTTGAATGGTCGCTACAGCTTCCGAAATATGTGCTAACTGGGTTGTTGTTGAAAATGGGATGATATAATCGGCTTCATATCCTAAAGGATTCAATAGTTCATCAAAAATATGACTGCCCCAAAAATTAACAATATTAACCTTATTGGACTTTTTCTCTGGGGGTTTTACGAGTTTTCGAACAATGGAATGATAGGCTGCATCAAAACCTGTCGTCCAAATTTTCGATTTAAAGCCCTCGCAAAAACACGAAATGACAGGAATGCCAAGCTCTTCCGTCAAATCGTTGGCAACTCCCTCCACATCATCACCGATAATTCCAGAGGCACAAGATGTTGTAATAAAGATAGCATTAGGGTGTACTCTTTCATAAGCTGTACGAATGGTACTTGCAAGTTTCTGTGTCGCCCCAAAAATAGTATCCTGTTCTTCAATATTGGTATTAAAATAGCGCCCAATCACTGGCGACAGGTTTCTTTCCATTTGACCAACTCGGTATATAAAGTTAAAGGTAAAAAAATCCCCTGCACAACCAACTGGGGCATGATTGACAACAATGGCATCTTGTATCATAGACAGTTGACAAAAAGCATTGCCAGAACTGCACCCCATGCATTGGCTAAAACTTCTGTCACTCTCTTTTAGTGTACCTGCCCGAGAACATCCCACTAACTCTCCAGCAGTGCCGGCAAACCCTGTAATCGAACCGAGGCGTGATTCTCGAGTCTCAACCTCTGCGGCATTAAGATTAATCTTACTCATACTTCCCTCCTAGTTAATTTAGATAAATCATATCGTTTATTTGGCTAATTAACCGTATCCTGTACACCCTTCAAAAATATGAAACTCTTTTTCTGCAGTGCTTCAACATCTACCGTCTTGTCTAGCATACCGACATCTTGCAATTGCTTGGCTGTCACACCAAAAGCATCATAGGCACCTTTGACAGACGGAATATAATTATAAGTCTTTAACACTCCTGCGTTGAATGCAGCATCGCCTGCTACCCACTTTTTATCAATCTGAATTTTTGCTGTTTCATCTTGATTTTTTTGTATCCAGGCACTTGCTTTTTGTACGGCACGAGTAAATTTTGCAGCAACTTCAGGATTATCGCTAGCTAAACTCTCTCGAACATAGGCAGAGCAGCAATATTGGTGATTATAAGGTTCAGTCACTGCCGAATCAACCAGAGTGCGCAAATTAAACTCCTTCTGGGCAACGGCTGCCGTCGGGTCGTTCATCGCCAGAGCATCCACTGCCCCATTTTTCAAAGCAAGTGGCAGATCGCTAGCGCTAAATACAATAAATTCTACTTCCATATTCTTTTCACTCACTCCTACGCCTGCATCAGCTAGGGCGCGTTTGGCAAAAATTATTGGACTGCTACTCATACTAGGAACACCCACACGTTTACCTTTTAAATCTGCCAGTGTCTTAATGCTGGAATCGTTAGGAACAAGCACTTTGTCGCAACCAGTATGCAAACCCGTAGTAATTTTGATAGGTAAGCCATTGGATAGGGGCTGAATCAAGCTGGCCAGCAATCCAAATCCTGCATCTACTTTTCCTGCCGTAACAGCTTCAAAAGCCGTCCCCGGTGCTAATTTAATAAGATCAACCTTCAAACCCTCTTGCTCAAAAAATCCTTTCGCAGCAGCTACATGTATAGGTGCTTCGCATAAACTGCCGGTATAGCCGATTTTTACGACATAGTCATCAGCCTTAGCGGGCACTGCTGGCGCTTGTGCGCACGCTGTCAATAATAATGAGCATAGTAGAATGGCTATCATAACCATCATTTTCTTTTTCACAATATCATCCCCTTATAAATAATAACTTGGTTCTTCTTCATGTCCAGCATAATTCAATATTTCTAGAATATTGGTACGCAATTTAAGAAATTCAGAATTACTGCGAGCTCTTGGTCTGGAAAGCTTGACTTCAATATGAGCTTCAATTTTAGCTGGTCGTGGCGTCATAACGATAATCCGATCTGACAAGTAAATGGCTTCATCTACATCATGTGTGACCATGATCATGGTGGTAGCTCTTTCCTGCCAAATGCGGATCAATTCGTCTTGCAGGTTCATGCGCGTGAAAGCATCGAGAGCGCCGAGCGGCTCATCTAATAGTAGGACTTTCGGATGATTTACTAGCGCCCTAGCAAGGGATGCCCGTTGTGCCATCCCCCCTGAAAGCTGATGTGGATAGGATTTGTGGAAAGCAGATAATCCCACCAGTTCAATAAATTTATCAACCTCCCCCTTATTTTCTTTATATATGCCGCGGGCCCTTAGGGCAAAAGCGACATTATCATGGACATTCAGCCAAGGAAAAAGCATCGGATTTTGGAATACCAACCCCCTTTCATGAGATGGATGATTAATCTCTTTATCATCGATATACAGCTTCCCCTCATCCGCACCGTTCAAACCAGCAATCAGCCGAAGCAGAGTGGATTTTCCGCAACCAGAAGGTCCAATGAGAGATATAAATTCCCCGGCATTAATCTTAAGATCAATGCCACTAAGGGCAATAATATCTTCCCCGTCGATCTGTTTAAATCGTTTAACAACCTTTTCAACTTTTATTTCCCCTACCATTTTATAACTCCCTTCTGCCAGACTAGCACATAGTCGCGTACCTTAAACAGTAGCGTAATGAGAATGGAAAAAGTAACCGCGATGATGATGAGTCCTGCATATACATTAGCGTAGGACATCATTTCTTTTTGCCAGTTAATGTACCAACCAATACCGTTTTTAACCCCTAACATCTCTGCTGTCATCAAGGTAATAAACGACGCGCAAGTGCCATTAAAAAGACCGATGAACATATGGGGCATAGCGGCAGGAACACCTACTTTAAAAATTTGATAATACTTTCCTGCTCCTAGTGTACTTGATACTTCAAAATACGCATTTTCTACATTTAAAATCCCACTACTGGTCATAACCGTTGTTGGAAACCATACAGCAAGGGCGATCAGAAAAGCACTTGCTGTAAATGTAGTCGGAAAACTGATCAGTACTAAAGGAATCCACGCCGTAGCGGGAATAGGACCTAAAATGCGAATAAGCGGATTTATCCAATAGCTTGCTTTTTTGCTGAAACCTACACCGATGCCTGTCGCAAATCCAGCAATTGCTCCAAAGAAATATCCTATAAACAAAAGTTTTCCAGAAGAGGCGAGACAAAGAGCAAGAAATTCTCGTTCTTCCACAATAATGCCCAGTATTTTATCAATGGACGGGAAGTAGATAACAGGAAAAAGCGCCAGCTTTTTAGTGAAAATATTTAGCAAATTTAAAAATAAAATGGCTGCGCCTACAAACAAGGCATTTTCTTCAATCCAAGTTTTTGCCTTCTTATTATAATAGGCTGCGAGTGCGATGATTGTAAAAATTGCAAGGAAAGCTACTAATAAATAGACAAAATAAGGATGTTTGGCCGGTATATGCTTACTCGCATTTACAAGCACAAGTTCTACAACCATTGCTAAAACTACTGATAATACAGGCAACCAGTTATTTAATTTCTTCATAATTTTTTTCATGTAATATCCTCCCGACAATATTATTGGACTTGTTCATATGCTAAAAATCTAAAAACAAAAAAGGCAAAGATTGACTTCTTTGAGAAGTCTTTCTTTGCCTTCAGCTTTTTTACTGATCAGCGTAAATATATAATTTATATAATTATTATTTTCTGATTACGTAAAAAAGACCGCAAGTGTCCACCTTAAAAAAAAACACCCTCGGCCTTTGGTTTTTCCAATCAGCTCTTACTCTTTATTTAATTTAGTCTATCACCAGCATTTTGATCTACCTAATAAATCATCCTTTCAAGATAATTGAATGATACATTGATATTTTTTAATCTTGTTTCAATGCTTGTAAAATATCTTTCTTTATATCTTCAACATTTTCTATACCTACAGAAAATCGCACCAAGCTATCACGAATACCTATTTCCTCACGCACTTCAATCGGGATAGCGGCATGTGTTGTCTTGGCTGGCAAACAAATAAGACTTTCTACCCCCCCTAAACTAATGGCAAAAGTAATTAACTTAAGCTTGCTAAAGAATTGTTCTGCTACTTCACGACTAGCAAGTTCGAAAGAGAGCATGCCGCCAAATCCTCGTGCCTGTTTTTGTGCGATAGCATACTGGGGATTATCCTGCAACCCAGGATAATAAACCCTCTTTACCTGGGGTAAGGTCCTCAACCACTGCGCTAACTCTTGGGCATTATTCTCATGTTTTTCCATTCTAACACCTAATGTTTTAATTCCGCGCATGATCAGCCAAGAGTCCTGTGGTCCAAGGACTGCTCCTGTGGATTTTTGCAGAAAATAAAGCTCCTCACCAAGTTCTTCCGATGCAGCTACCACAAGTCCGGCCAGCACATCGCTATGACCACCCAAATATTTTGTAGCACTATGAACTACTATATCGGCACCGAGGAGTAATGGATTTTGCCAATAGGGAGTCATAAAGGTGTTATCCACAATTAATTTTATGTCTCCACTGTGGCAAATATCTGCAATAGCTTGAATATCCGCTATATTCATTAGTGGATTGGCTGGTGTTTCAATAAGAACGCCTTTGGTTTGAGGTGTAATTGCTGCCTTCACTGCCTGTAAATTAGTTGTATCAACAAATGTAGATGAAATTCCTAATCTTTTAAACACTTTAGTGATCAACCGATATGTGCCACCATATGTAACATCAGAAACCACCAAATGATCACCGCTACTAAACAACAATAGCACCGTAGATATAGCGGCTAAACCTGAGGCAAAAGCCAAACCTCTACTGCCATATTCCAAGGCAGCAATAGTTTTTTCCAAGGCTGACCGCGTTGGATTCCCTGTCCGAGAATATAGGAACCCTTTGTTCCCACCAAGAGCATCTTGCTGATATGTAGATACTTGATAGATTGGGACACTCACAGCACCTGTAACTTCGTCATATTCAAAACCAGTATGTAAAACTAAGGTATCTTTTTCAACCTCACTCATCCTACCCTTTCCTCCTTGTCACTCTATCTTGGGCTCTCTCTAAAATGCAGGAACAACTGCTACACCATACCTATTCTGGATAAACGTCTTAACATCTGGAGTCACTAAAAATTCCGCAAGTTTTTTAAGTTCTGGGCGATTTTCTTCCCCGCTCCTTACAACTAAAATATTCGCATAAGGAGAGTTGGCATCTTCTCTAAATAATGCGGTATTCGGATCTAATTTAGCCTCTAGGATTCGATTGGTATTGATGACAGCACCGTCCACATCTGGCAACGAACGAGTGAGTTGAGCAGAATCGATTTCAACAAATGTTAACTTTTTAGGGTTTTCAATAATATCTCTCGGCGTAGAAGAATATTGAGCTAACCCTGGTCTTAGTTTAATTAGACCATTTTTCTCCAAAAGAATAAGCCCTCTAAATTCATTGGATGGGTTATTGGAAATTGCGATTTTAGAACCCTCTTTAAGTTCATTAATGGATTTTATTTTTTGTGAATAAAATCCAATGGGTTCAACATGCACCTTGGCAGTAACAGTAAAATTAAAACCTTTCTCTTTTGCTACCGAATCTAAATACGGGACATGCTGAAAATAATTTGCGTCAATTTGTTTGTCTTTTAGTGCTGGATTTAACTGTCCATCGTCATCCATCACAATAACTTCTAAGTTGATTCCTTCTGCCTTCAATTTTGGTTTAATAAAATTCAATATGTCGGCATGGGGCACTGCCGCTGCCCCTACTTTCACGGTTACTTCAGGCTTACCGTTATTTTGTGAACTATTCGTCTTACTTGATGAACAACCAACAAACATACTTGCAGCTATTATAATGCTAATTGTTCCTAATGCCATTTTAGTAATTATGCCTTTTTTAATCATTTCAATCATCCTTTCACTCTATTCTTAATCAAACTTATATCTTTTCCCATTAATATATTTCGCTAAGAAATCACCTCCAATTTGCACACCTTGCACCAGAATAATTAACGTTATAACAGTAGCAATCATAATATCATCCCGATATCTCATGTACCCAAACCGTATGGCAAGACTTCCCAAACCGCCTGCTCCAATGGCCCCAGCAACCGCCGTCATGCCAATAATCCCTACCACTGCAATGGTTAACCCTCGAATGAGAGAAGGCAGAGCTTCCGGAATAAGTACTTTCGCAATGATCGTTAAAGGATTGGCACCTATGGCCGTCGCTGCTTCAATCTTGCCAAAACTAACCTCCTTAAGGCAGTTCTCAATAATTCTAGCAATGAATGGCGCCGCTCCAATGGATAAAGGTACAATTGCCGCCGTAGTACCCAGGGTCGTTCCCACAATAAACCGAGCTAAAGGAAGTAAGACAACAATTAAAATAATGGTAGGAAATGAGCGTACTACATTGATTACTGTCCCCAGAACTTTATTGATTTTTGGGGCTTCTAGCACATTCCCTTTTTCTGTAACTACCAATATAATTCCTAGGGGCAATCCAATCGCAAATGCGATGAGAGTAGAGAGGGCTACCATGTAAACCGTTTCACCAAGACCGGTGAGCAGTAGTTCTAGTACATCGTCATTCAAATCCCACCACCTTCCTTATATACACGATTTGCTTGAAAACCGTGCAGAATGCTAATAAATCGTTTCGCCGTATCACTCTCAGGATTAAGAAAGAACTTTTCAACTGATCCATTCTCAACAATTTTCCCCTGCTCAATAACAGCCATATTGTTGCAAATATGTTTCAATACATCCAGTTCATGAGTAATTAAGACAATTGTCAGCCCCAATTTCTTATTAATATCCTTTAGTAGTTCCAATATAGAATAAGTCGTTTGAGGGTCAAGAGCAGAAGTAGCTTCATCACTAAGTAGTACATCTGGTTTATTGGAAAGAGCCCTGGCTATACCAACCCTTTGTTTTTGACCTCCGCTTAACTGCAATGGATATGCCTTGGCTTTATCTGCCAAACCAACTAAATCAAGAATTTCTTCGACCCGGTGTTTGATTTGATTCTTAGGATATCCGGAAACCTTCAAAGGAAAAGCAATATTTTCAAAAACGTTTTTTGCATCAAGTAAATTAAATTGCTGAAAAATCATACCTATTTTTCTTCTGGCCAACTTTAAATGCTGTTTGTTCATCGCCGTAATATCTTGTCCTGCAATGATAATTTTACCTGAATCAGGTTCTTCGAGACGATTTAGACATCTAATCAGCGTTGATTTGCCGGCTCCACTAAAGCCGATAATACCAAAAACATCTCCTTTTTCAACTTGTAAATTGATATTACTCAAGGCATGTATCCTAGTATGAGGCGTAATATAATCTTTATTTAGATCCTTAATTTTAATCATTCAATCCGCCTTCCTTTTACCTTTCTAGTGAACAAACAGTCAATTATAAAAATTGACTATTTTAGATAAAAAAATAAAGAGGCTATGCTCCATCATTTAATGGAATATAGCCTCTAGTTCTTTGACCAGCCAGCAAAGTTACTACTTTTGCAATTTTTTATCATTATATACTTACAACAGCCCATTGTCAATACTTATAAAGTATATACCTACTCTTTTATTGATGTCCCATATGTTGCATATGTCCGCCACCGACATTAGGATTCCACCCCATAATCGTTGGATCAACCATACCAAAAACCATGGCGACATGAGCCACAACGAGGAAGACGGTCAAGATGATAAAATGAAGCTTCATCTTCTCATCATCTGTTTTTCCCTTGCCAATCACGCCAAACTCCAGCAAGGCAATGCCAAAGAGAGGAATAACACCGCTGAGATATGACTCCACTGCCAGTATATCCGCAATACCGCGCCACTGGATGTTAGGAACAACCGTAGTCATTAGATTGAGGAAGACGCCTAAGAAATAGAAACCTAGAACAATTCAAATCCACTTATTCCAGGTTCTCCATCCACCAGCATTAGAACCGTGAAGAAATACAATGAACTTTTACCTTTCAAATATCCCATAAACCGCGATACGCTCAATTTCAGCAGAATACTAACTAACATATGAATGTGATCTACACAAGCATTTGCTTCAAGAATCTCTACGCCTTTATATTCGCATAGTTTTCTCAATATAATCCCTATATCCCTTTTAATCTTCCCATATATAATTTGCCTTCGATATTTCGGAGCAAATACTATATGATATTTGCATTTCCATTTTGTATGTGCTAAGCTGCTGTTATCCATTTGGATAGTCCTCCTTTGTTTCGTAATGCGGTCGGCAAACCTGCATTTATTCTAACAAAGGAGGGCTCTTTTTTTCTACTTATAGCTGTAAGCTTTTTAGAAGCGCGCCTCGCAGAACCGAACTTGCCCTATTAAGGCATCTTCTCTTGTCTTGCAAAGAAATTAGCCTTCAACTTTTTGATCAGCTATCGTTTGTAGCAGCGCTTTATCTAGTAGTTGCACAGGGTGCACCAGCTTCATGTTCAATTGCTCGCTTCTAATGCCGTAACCAAGCTGCATCATGCACGCTGGGCAGCAGGTAGCTAAACAATTAGCTCCAGTAGCCTTTACCTTTTCCATTTTATTTTGCAAAAATTTTTTTGATAAACGATGGTGAGTGAATCCGTAGGATCCTGCACCGCCGCAGCAACTGTTTGTATCTTCCATTTCAACGAGTACTACACTAGGTATTTTTTTCAGTATTTCTCTGGGCGCCTCAGAAATTTTCTGACCCCGTACCAGATGGCAAGGATCATGATACGTTACGGTTATCTCCTGATTGTCAATTGCCGATATGTTCTCTAGCGCATCAGTTTTATATACTATAAACTGATTCAGGTCATAAACAGCAGCACTAAATTGTTCGGCTTTCATCTGATAAGCTATATCATCGCCCAACAATCTCTTGTAATTTTTTAACGCACTGCCACAAGTAGCACAATCTGTAATAATAAAGTCAAAATTTTTCTCGTTAAAAAAGATATCAATATTCCTTTTGGCCAATCTTTTTGCTTCCTCCAGATCACCCGCACCTTTATGAGGCTCACCGCAACACTCCACAGTTGGAGCGTATACTTGGCAATTCAACTTTTGCAACACCTTTACGGTAGCGGCACCAACGTCACCAAAAAATGAGTTTGTAGCACACCCACAAAAATAAGCCACTTTGTACTTCGGATTTTGCAGTTGGACAACCAAATCTGGCAACATCTCAAAAAATGTTTTTTTCGGTACCTCTGGCATTCTCTCTTCCATTACTTTTAATGGTGGTATCGCTTTTAATATTCCTGTGGCAGTTACCAACCTCTTTACTCCAGTTATTTGGTATAACCGCATAAAATTTCGGCCCAATTTGAGTTTTTTCTGATCAGAAAGCGCCCCCTTGTAGGCAACCTTGTAAAACAGATCGGTACCAGATTGTTTATTAATTTTCTGCCGAGCTTTTATCATCACTTCGCTAACCGGAATAGAGCCGGGACAGTTGCTAACACAAGCACCACATAATAGACAATCATTGATATGCTTATGAAGCTTACTGTCCCTATCCCACCGGTATTTGCCTTCTTCAATCATTTTCGCCAACTTAAGACGCCCCCGCGCCACTGATCCTTCGTTCAGTTCGGCCTTATAAGTAGGGCAAACGTCCTGGCAGAAGCCACACCTAGTGCATTTCTGCAGATCTACTAATAAATCGCCCATATCAAAATCACTTCCTAGTCACACTATCGTTAATAGACAATACTAAATTATTGGCAAACAAACAATTTTTCTTATCCAAACTGTTTTTGATTAATCGATACAGTGGGTGTGAGCGTTTTTTTACCATCCATGAAGGCAACGCGTAACGTGTTGTGAATTCTTCTAGTCTGTCATGCATATCTTTGAATACTTCCTCGTCTCGACAATACATGCTAATGTCTCCTGTACCTATATCAATAAAAAACCCTGCAAAAATTTTCTTACTTTCGCAAGTTAGGTCTATAAAATTCGGCAAGTGTCTTTTGTCTACCTTGCCGCAGATTTTGTACTTCTGAGGAATATTACTATATTGGGATGAGTAGTTCTCCCAATAATCCGTACTATTCAGTACTTTTTCCACAACACCATTCTGCCTAACACCTTCCTGTATTTTGCTAATGTGGTCCTCTACTGTTGCTTTAACCCCCTCAAGACTAATAACCCCTATTGCCTCTGCCCGTTCAAAAAAAGCTGGATCGAAATCACTGGTAATCGTAAACAAATGAAAGGAAGTCGTAGTCAGAGACATTTTTTTTACTATAGTTAGCAAATCATTGCCGGTGCTCAAATCAGCGGCGGCAATCAAGACAGTTTTTCGTAGTTCTGCTTTAGGTTTTAACTTAAAAGTGACCTTCGTTATTATGGCAAGGGTGCCTATACTGCCGTTCAATAAATGAGTAAAATCATAACCAGCTACGTTCTTTACCGTACGCCCGCCAGTTCGGATCATTTCACCCTCGGGAGTAACAAATTCTAAACCGATAACATAATCCCCAATATTTTTCCCTGAATATTTTTCATAATTTTTAGCATTTTCTGCTATCAGCCCCCCTATCGTACGTAGCTCAGCACGCTGAACGACTACCGGGAGCCATAGGTTATGCTGCAGCAAAACCTTCTGTAGTTCAAATAGGGAAATTCCCGCCTCGACCGTGATAGTTAAGTTAGCCTGGTTAATCTCCAATACTTTATTTAGCTTTTTCATAGAAAGTCCAATTGTACGCTGGACGTGATTCCCAATATATTCACCGACTTTAGTTCCATTACCCATCGGAACAATATTGCAGTCGTCTTGTGATACTTTACCAATAATGTCTCTTACTTCCTCCACAGAACGCGGATAATACATATCTTCAAAACATGATTCAAGTGCCTCAACCATAAGTAGCCATCTCCTGTTGTTAGATTATAGTTCTAACACTTTTCCTCTATTGAGTAGTAACGAAGGATCTAACATTCGCTTAAACTTTTCCATGAAAACCAATTCTGTTTTATTAAACTGCTGAGGCATAAATCGCAATTTTCAATTCCAATACCGTGTTCCCCAGAAACGCTTCCTCCCAGGCCAATCGCAATTTTTAAGATCTCGTCACTAGCTTGCTCCGCCATTTTATGTTGTTTCTCTGATTTTGCATCATACATGATGGCCGGCTGCAGATTACCATCACCAGCATGACAAGTTTGACAAATGATGACGCCATATTTCTTGCCAATCTTAGCAGTTTCTCGCATCATTTCTCCTATTTTATCAACAGGAACAGATGGATCTTGTACCAACTGTGCCGAGCCTAATTGCCCAAAAATACCATTTATACCTTGCCGTGCTTCCCATAATTTGGCCCTTTCGGCCTGGTCTTTCGCCGATCTAAAGGTTATGGCATGATTGGCAATAAAACTGTCTCTCACGATTGCCATCTGCGCTTCCAATTCAACTGCGTAGCCTTCCACTTCCACTAAAAGGGTAACCTCCCCATTAGGTGAAAGATCAACATTCATATATTTAATTAAAGCCTTGGTAATCACTTCATTCATAACCTCAAGGCTACTAGGCAGCAATCCGTTGGCTAATATTTGCGACACAGCATTCCCGGCATCGTCTAAATTTTCGAATACAGCCAACAGTGTACCAATCTTCTCAGATACAAGAGTCAGACGAAGCATAGCCTTAGTAATAATACCAAGAGTCCCCTCCGACCCGCAAAACAGAGAAGTGAGGTCTGGGCTAGCATATTCTCTATCCATTTCGCCAGTCAAAATGACTTCCCCATTGGCGAGTACGACTTCCAGCCCTAAAATATGCTCACGGATATTGCCGTACTTTACGCAATGCATTCCTCCTGCGTTTTCAGCAATATTACCACCGATAGTCGAAGCCTTCATACTTGCTGGATCAGGCGCGAATAGATAGCCATGCTGCTTCACTAGTTTTTGGACTGCCAAGTTTACAGTTCCTGTTTCGACAACAATTCTTTCATGATCCAAGTCTAATTCCAAAACTTTGTTCATTTTAGTAAGTCCTAAGACAATCCCACCATGAATAGGAACCGCTCCTCCGCTCAAACAGGTTCCTGCACCCCGGGCCATCAGCGGTACTCGATATTGCCCAGCCAAATTGACTACGCCTACGACCTGCTGTACCGACTCTGGCAAAACAACAACATCGGGTAATCCGGTGTACATCGAACTGTCAAAGGAATAGGCTTCCAAATCAAATACATCGGTAAAGATATTGCCTTCACCGACAATCAACCTCAACTGGTTAATAATCTCTCTTTGCAATGCCATTAAACTCTCTCTCTCTCCTACAGGCTTTAATTGCCACTTGTCTAGGCCATTATTTTCTATTTTTCAAAAAAAACAAGCCTATCTTCTTCATTGTCGCCTTTAGTTCACGTTTTCTTATCTCATCAATCAGCTCCATTACCGGTTTACAATACCCCCTCCTCCATCATATACCATCAGTGGTAACTCTTTCGAGGCATCAGCAATGTATTGAATATGTCGGAAGCCCCCCCTCCCGATGAGGATGATAATAGGGAATACAGGTAAATATGTAATCCGCACCAATGCCAACTGGTACCCGGCCTTTCACCTGATCCACAACGTTTTCGGCATATTGCTGTCTTTCCTCATCAGTAAGGGCAAAAACTTAGCCCGTACCGCCCAAAGCCAGGATATCATGAACACCTTTTTCAATCCTGTAGTCAACAAGATTTCGAGTAGACTCTTCGTCAATTTCTCCAGTTTCAGTTAAAGGGGTTATCGTAAGAACATGGTTACCAAATAGTTTTTTCTTCCTCTCTTCAAGGGTTATTGTCACTTTAGTCTCCTCCTTTATCCACTACAACTTATATTAAAAATCACCTAAATTTATATAAGAAAGACCGCTCTAGCGGTCTTTCTTTTTCCCTGCAAACGTGAAGGAAATAGCATTTTCTATCATAAAATAAAGCTAAAGTAGCATCTTACCAGGTCGGTAAGAATGAACCCTTATACTTCTCATTAATCCACTGTTTTACTTCCTGCGACTGGTAAGCAGTAAGCAGTTTCTTGAAAACAGGGTTATCCTTGTCTTGGCTACGAACCACGATCAGGTTAGCATAAGGCGAATTTCCGTCCTCGATGACGATCGCATCTTTAGTAGGTACAAGTCCAGCTACCATAGCATAGTTAGTGTTAATCGCGGCAACATCTAAGTCAACCAGGGAATGGGGAATCTGGGCAGCATCCAACTCATTGATCTTCACATTTTTCGGATTCTCAACAATATCCGCAAGGGTTGCCTTTATGCCAGCCCCCGATTTCAGTTTGATAACACCAGCTTTTTCTAAAAGAGCTAAAGCCCGACCGCTGTTTGCAGGATCGTTAGGGATAGCGATCAAAGCCCCATTTTTGATTTCGGAAATGTTTTTAATACTCTTCGAGTAAATCCCCATCGGAAAGATAACCGTCTTGCCCACAGCAGCAAAGTCATACTTTCGATCTTTAATTTGATTATCTAGCCATGGCTGATGCTGATAGCTGTTAGCATCCAGGTCACCTTGGCTCAACGCGATATTTGGAGTCATGTAATCATTAAATTCTACAATTTGAACATCCAAACCATCTTTAGCCGCTACTTTTTTGACCACTTCCATGATTTCGGCGTGTGGCCCCGCCGTTACGCCGATTTTGACACTCTTCTTTTCGGGAGCTGGAGCCGGAGAATTTGCTTTTTGTGAGCCGCCGCACCCGGCCACTAGAACCGTCATAATACTAAGGATTACCAATAATACGCTAATTTTTTTCATTTTTTTACCTCCATTTTATAATAAAATATTTTTTACAATAATGGCTTTATTTTTTGTTAACGCGACGGGCAATGTAATCGCCTGTGAATTGTACAAACTGTACCATAACGATAAGAACAATAACCGTTGCTAACATTACGTCGGGCCGAAACCGTTGATAACCGTACCGGATAGCCAGGTCACCTAGACCGCCGCCACCAATAACACCAGCCATTGCGGAGTAGCCTATAAGAGCGATAACTGTGATTGTAAGACCTGAGATAATCGACGGTAATGCTTCTGGCAGGAGTACCTTGCGGATAATTTCAAAAGGAGAAGATCCCATAGCCAGAGCTGCTTCGATTAGCCCGTAATCAACTTCCCTTAAGGACCCTTCAATCAATCGTCCAACAAAAGGGATGGCAGCAATAGTGAGAGGAACAATTGTTGCAGCAGTGCCAATAGAGGTCCCAATAATTAAACGGGTTAAAGGAATAATCGCTACCATGAGAATAATAAAAGGAAGGGATCGAGTCGCATTCATAAAGACGCCTAACAGTCGATTAAAAGGAATATTTTCTAATATATGTCCTTTATCGGTTGTAAGTACTATGACACCCAAAGGAATACCCAGTACAGCAGCAATGCTCGCTGAAACAACTACCATATGAATGGTCTGCCACAGACTAAGGATCAAAGAGTCAATTATTTGTGGCGACATAACCTATCACCTCCACTTTTAAGTCTTGCTTCTGCAAATAAGCCATAGCATTCTCTAAACTGTCCTCATTTCCAGAGAGAGAAACAATCAGTATACCAAACGGTATTCCTTGAATATAGTGAACGTTGCCAAAAAGAATACTTGCATCAATATCAAAGTTGCGAATCAAACTTGCAATAACCGGGTTATTTGCAGACTCACCAAGGAAGGTAAGCCGAGCGATAATATTGCTATTGAGGATTGGTGTAGGCGAAAGTTGCAAGGACCTTAATAATTCTTCAGGTAAATTTGTACTGATAACGGAACCGATGAATTCCTTAGCCGTTACCGACTGTGGACTCGTGAATACATCGATAACTTTACCCTGTTCAATAATGAGTCCATTTTCGATGACTGCCACATGGTGACAAATCTCTTTGATTACATGCATTTCATGAGTTATAAGTACAATGGTTAGGTTCAACTTACGGTTAATGTCCCTAAGAAGTTCCAAAATCGATTTGGTGGTTTGCGGATCCAGTGCTGAGGTGGCCTCATCGCACAGGAGAATTTTCGGGTTGTTAGCCAACGCCCTAGCAATACCTACACGCTGCTTTTGTCCGCCACTAAGTTGGGACGGGTAATAAGACTTCTTATCTGTTAAGCCTACAAGTTCTAGCAATGGGATAATCGTCTGTTCAATTTCCTGCTTAGACCTGTTTTCCAGTTCTAGGGGAAAAGCAATGTTGTCGTATACGGTACGCGAAGATAAGAGATTGAAGTGCTGAAATATCATACCCATTTTTTTTCGAACTTCCCTAAGCTCTTTGATTGATAAAGAAGTCAGTTCCTGTCCATCAACAATAACGGATCCTTCGGTAGGCTTCTCTAACATATTAATGCAGCGAATCAAGGTACTTTTCCCGGCTCCGCTTAGGCCGATGATGCCATATATTTCACCAGGCTCTACAGTAAGGCTGACGCCCTTAAGTGCACAGACATCTTTTTTCCCTACATAGGTCTTTGTTACATTGGTAAGATTAATCAATAGTAATCACCTCAACTATAAAAATAAACCTCTCTAGATCATCCACGAAAACCTTATGCTTTTCGGCTGACAAATATAAAAGGCTAAGGAAGCTTCCGTATATGCGGAAATTTCCTTAGCCTTCAGTCTTTCTGATCAGCAATGTCTATCAATTTTTTATTTAGTTTACCATCACCCCCTGCAAACTGTCAAGGGGTTAGTGAAAAAAAGATGCTTTATACTGTACGTGTATAACTGGCATATTGTTATAAATTTAACAACTAGGTTTCATTAAGAGAAACTTAGCCTTTATATATTAATCATTTACACCCATTAGAGCATCCACAACCACCATGACCACCAGATGGTTGACAACCTTTTGCCGTCCCTAGTAGTGCATTATTCTTAATAAACTTCCCTCTTTTGGAATAAGCGATGAGGGCTTTGTCAATGGAACCAGATACACTTAAAGCAATAATCCCTTCACGCCGCAATTCTTTCTCCGCTCCCGGACCAATTTTGTTAACTAGCACGACTTCAACATCAGAAGTAATTGGACTGTAGTAGCATGATGATCCTTAGATTCTTCAAGAGTATTTTTTCTGCGTTCAATAAATTGATAATTTCCCCCTTCATCACTTTCATAAATCCAAAATTCTTCGGTTCTACCAAAATGTTCATTAATGGTTATTCCATCAGTACTCGCAACAGCAACTTTAGACATACCACACACTTCCTTTTCTTTATGGATGGATACATTTTAAAATAAAAAAAGGCAAAGACCGATCCCCTTATGGGGAATCTTTCTTTGCCTTCAGTTACACTACTGATCAGCTCGACGATTTAATTATTTATATACTATACTTGGTTATAGAATTTGTCAAGATGCAATTCGATCAGCTTGAACAAGTTCGTGAAATAACTTCATCTGTATCTTAGTCACCCTTATCCAGGAGCTTGGTCATCGGATAAAACAATACAGCAGTGTTCCACCGATAATTACCCATATTGTATTGGGCTTACGAAATTTCAGCACACTAAAGATGCCTATCGCTAACAGAGCTGAAGGTACATCAATCAATGAATGGCGAGCCAAATTTACAACAACTACTAGCATCATACCAGTCAGGGTCGCTACAACCCCTTTGAGGGCTGCCTGTACCCAAAGATTATTCCGAACTTTTAGATGAATTTCAGCAGTAGCTGGAACCAAAAATAGTGTGGGCAAGAAAATACCAAGAGTCGCAGCCGCAGCGCCACTAAGAGCGGCAACCTTATAACCTATAAAAGTTGCGGTAATTAATACGGGTCCTGGGGTGACTTGACCCAAAGCAATACCTACAATGAATTCATCAAGGGTTAACCAATGATAATTCATGACCACTTCTTGCTGAATAAAAGGGATCATGGAAAAGCCGCCCCCAAACAAGAAAGCTCCCATACGAAAAAATACCAAGCCTAACGTTAGCAGAATGGGCTGAAATGACGCCCCATATCCAAGAACAATCAATATAACACCGAGAAGAATAATCTGTTTAATAGGTACAACTTTCCTATTATGCTGAATAGAACTCTCACTCTTAACGACGACTTTAGCTTGGCGTTTTAAAGGCTGATAATATAGGCCAATACCAGCCACTGCCGCTAAACACAACACAATAAAAATATTAGGACAATATAGAATAACCCCCATGGCTGCTAGGGCAATGAGGATTCCTCTCATATCTGAAACGACAGATTTCCCAATTTCCATAAGAGCATGAGCAATCAGACCAACTACGACCACTCCAATGCCTTTAAATAGAATACCGACCTCCGTCATTGAACCATATGTAAAATAAATATAGGACAGTACAACCATAATGGTAAAGGGCGGCAACAAAAGAGCCACGAAACTAGTCACTCCACCTGCAATTCCGCGCAGTCGATATCCAATATAAACGGTAAGGGAAACAAAGGTCGCGCCAGGTAAAAGTTGTGCAAGAGCTAGACCGTTTACAAAATCATCCTCGCTAATCCAGTTTAATTCTTTGACCAGATGCTTTTTGGTTTCAGACGCAAGTGTTGGACCAAAACCGACACAGCCAATCTTCAAATAAATCATGAATAATTCCCCTAAAGAAATAGCCCTGACCTTCATCTTTAGATCGTCTGATATTGTGGCTTTCAAAACACCATCTCCCCAATGCCAGAACCCTTACTTAACTTTCTTTTTAAGTGTAAAAAAAACGCTATGCGTCCGTTTAAAATTCCCCTCTGTGTACTCTGCACCACTGCAGTAAAAAAAGTCCTAAAGATAAGAACGTTTTACCGCAGAGGCACAGAAAAAATATTGAACCACAAAGTCGCAAAGGACACAAAGGGTTTATAAAAAAAACATTCTTATTCCCTTTGCGATCTTTGCGGTTAATCGTTCTTCTTTATCGTTAAAAAACTTATACTTTCTGATGACCTAAAAAAGGACAAACTACTTTCGTTGCAGAAAGAATTTGACCTCCTTTTACGGTCAGTCATCATTTCTATTGATCAACTTTGATTTCTATTATATTAAAATTTATTCATTTGTCAACAAATCATATTATTTAATTATCTAAAGTTTCAATACACTGTATTCCTTTAATACTAAAAGATCTTGACAACACATCTTAACTATAGTAATTTAAATATACATAAACTATTTAAATGTCAAATAGAATATAAATATACTAATCTTTAGTTGATCGAAAAAAACGAAGGCTAAGTCATCACCTATCAATGATACTTATCCTTTTAATTTTCCCCAATATATGGAGGTGAAGATCTCATGACTGTCAAAATCATCGCCTGTGAAGTGATGAAAGAAGAATTACTTGCCATATCGCCAGATTTTCAAGTAGAATATGAGTTTATTCCCATGAAACTTCACCTTTATCCCCAAAAATTGCATATAGAATTGCAGAATATTCTAGATCGTTCTTTAGGATATTCAAAGATTATTCTTGCCTTCGGTCTTTGTGGCGGAGCTACTAAAAATTTGAAAGCATCCGACAGCCCTTTAATTATTCCTAGGGTTCATGATTGTCTCCCCATCCTACTTGGTTCAAAAACTGCATATGAACATTTCACTAAAGAAGAATTAGGAACATTCTATTTGTCCTGTGGATGGATGATCGCGGAAAAAAATATCCTTTCGTCGCACCAGCAAGTTACAAGGCAATGATGCCTATATTCAAAAAATCGTAAACGGCCCATGGGATGAAGATCATTTTGCCCACATTGCACCCTTTAAAATAATTGAAGAAGAGTTTTTTGGCGTTTATGGTAAAATTAGTTAAACCATATAGGTTTAAAAATAACAAGATTATGAGCCTGATAGAAAAAACAACAAGCAATAAATGCTTGTTGTTTTTTCTATGAAAATGAATTATATGCCATCTCCATACAATCCTTCTAGTTCATTAATGCGTTTCTTTTCGGTTTTTTCAATTTGCTCTACATACCCGTTATCCAACCGAATTACCAACTGTCCATACTTTATACTCTGCAATTCAGTTAAAATTTTAGTCTGCAAAGGGTGTTTTTTTAAGGGTTTATCTATTTTTGTTGATCTTACTTCTCTGCTTTTTGCTGAAATGATGAATTTTTCTATCTTCTCTATTTTGACAACATTTCCATCTTGTATGACTAAAATGAGTTGCCCATACTGTACAGTATATAAGAAGCATTCTATAATTTCAAATACCTGAGAAGGCAATGGTTTTATTTGGTTCATCTTCCCCATACTTTTATACCCTCCCCGACCTAAATCTGTTATAGCATTTCTACCGTTTACAAGAAATTCCGCCATAAAAATCCTCCTTATATAATGAAAAGGCAAAGAGTGCTCTGTTTAGAGCTCCTTTGCCTTCAGTTCATTCCTGATCAGCTATGCTAATTTAAAATAAATATAATGATTATCGATTAATAATAATAGTGCTAATCAAGTCCTCAATAAGGCGTAAACCTCCACTATAACCTGTATATCCCCTATCAATCACTGCCCTGTTAGCGACAGGGAAGCTTACACTCAAATGTGCTGCACCTAAATCAAAGGCCAAGGGACGATCAAGGGAACTGCCAACGACAAAAGCTGGAGTTAAAGGGTTGCTGTACTTGCCACTTTTTCCTTGACGACTCTCCCAGTGTTCTTTCACTTGCCGAGAGATTGCGGTACTATCACCATTAAAAATGATTTTAGGAGCTATCCCTGACGTAAGACTGGTGAAACTTGCCACGATAGTTGATTGCTCTTTCTCTTCTAGCACGTCAGTGATCGCTACTACCTCAGGCAACCAACCTAAATCATCAACAAGAAAGCGTGTAATGGCTACTGCATAATTGGAATCGCCAATCACGGCTGCATATCGTTGCAAGTCCATGTCGTTAAAGCAATCTGTAATTGGTTCAAGCAGCTGATAATAACGCCGATTCTCCTGAGCAATAATCTCTTCTACAAATGCCTGATCAAGACTTAACGCTGCTCCAACAGTACGCAAAAAATCATTACTAGCCGATGGACCAACGGGAAGGGTACTAATCACATAAGGGATACCGTGTACCTCACGGCTAATTTTAGCTGCCTTCTGCCCTATTACATCAGAAACAACAATATTAAGTTCAGCAGAACCAGCCTGGCGAATAGCTTCAAGGCTGTCATCAACGGTAAAGAACGTATTTACTGTGAGGCCTAGTTTCTCTAATAATGTTCTTACACCTGCCAAATTACCTCGCCAAAAGACATCAAAGTAAGGCGCAATTCCCCATACATTAACACTGCCTTTCACTGTCTCGGCTTTAGCAATATATGTTTCTAACAAACTTTCTAGTACCAATTCATATCCTAAATATGAATTCCCCTTAAAGCCACCAGTCTCAGCATGAATAATATCAATGCCTTGTTCTTTCAATGGTCTTACGACTGAAGCCACATCATCGCCAATAATATCAGTAACACAACTTGTTAATACTACATATAAGTCACCATCCATGACTTTCAATGTGTTATTGATTTGCTCCCCCAACCGTTCTATGCCACCAAAAACAACTTCTTTTTCTTGAATATTCGATCCAGGTATACTCAGTCCACCGCAATAGCCTCCTACCTGTAAACCGCAGCCCCCCGCTTGTGTCCATGCATTATTGCCCGCACACCCAGATGGGGCATGTAAAATAGCCACCGTTCTAGGTAAAGCAGTCACTGTAGCCATTGCTCCTCCTAATGCGCAAGTAAAGCGCGGTCGTTCAATAAAACTACTCATTGACCTTCAACCTCCCCATTCTTGATGTGAGTAAATGGATCTTGTTCATACCACTCTTGAGAATAGGGCAAATTGACCCACTTACTAATATTTTGGTTAAAATTAGGGTTTGTTAATTGACGATGTAAGCGGCGGGCCAATTGATAGGCTCCCTGATAACCGACAAATTGAAGACCAACATTATAAATAGCATTAGTTGCTACACCAAGTTTAGCAGCTGTAGAATTGCCATTCATATGTCCAAGGAAAATATCAGGTTTAACTCGCCTTATTAGATTGGCTTCCTCAAAGGGCTGGCAATTAGCAATACTGAGTGGGAAATCTTTAACCGTAATTTTAGCAAGTTTTTCATATTCTTCATCAGCAAATTCATCATGATGATAAGACCGAACAGCCACGACCTCAAAACCAAGCTCTGCGAGTAAGATTGCCGTTGAAAGGGCCCGGAATTCTCCAGCGCTAACAAATACTTTTTTGCCACTGAATAGTGGTTTGAATTCTTCTAATGCTTTTTTTAGTTCTGCCTCTTCGGCGGCAATTAACTCTTCCACCTGGTTTTGCAAACCGAAAAACTCAGCTACATTGCGCAGCCACTCACCTGTATTTCCTATCCCAATTGGCATATGTTTAATGATATAGGGAATGTTATATTTTTCCTTTAAATACGTAAGCAAATAATCATCATGCGTCGGGCAGGTACTGATGGAAAGATCGGCATGAGTCACAGAATACATCTTCTCTGGTTTCGCAAAGACTGGGAATATATTAACATCAAGTCCTAAGGATGTAAGTAATCTCTCTAGTTCTACTTCATCAATACGTCCCATAGAAGAAACATTCATCAGATTAATCGTTGGTTTTTTTGGTTTCTCCAGAGCAAGATTTTCGGCTGTATCCTGGAGCATAACTCGGCCCAGGGCATGATACACTGCATCATAAGCAGTCGCCCATATTTTGGTCTTAAAACCTTCACAATGAACAGGAAGGAGCTTCGCCGCAACGACGGACTGAAGACGCTCAGCCACACCATCAATATCATCGCCGATAATTCCTGGAACACAACCAGCCACAACGAAGATAATTGTTGGACTATAACGACGGTCTACTTCACGAATAGCCTCTTCCAACTTTTCTTCACCACCGCAAATGACATCCCTTTCGTCAAGGGCTGTTGATAGCCATACTCCATCTTTTGCAGTACCCCAGCGGTGGACATTACCAGCCCGCACTCCTGCATTACCGCCATGAGCCGAAGAACCGCACCCCACAGCGCCATGCATCAATACAACACTGTTAGGAATACTGTTCATCATACCCAGGGCAGGTAGCAGCAAGCAAATACTATTCTGTGTAAAGCTACGTTCCCCATCGGGAACGCAACATTTCATCTTACGGTTTGCCATATCAGCCAAGGTACCGCCACAAGCAATGCAGGCATTTAGACGATGCTCTCTGCGTGGTGGTTCTTTTTGATCAAAATTGCTCATTTTATTTCACCCCATACAAATGAATAAATATTTTTTAATTACCCCAATTCCTTGAGGTTGAATTTAGCTAGTTTATCCTTGAGTGAGCTCCATGATCGATTAGCGAAAATAAGAGGCACTCCCTGGGATTTAGCCGTAGCCTTAATGTTTTTTGCTGTTGCATGATTGATATAATCAATAAAAACAACGATTAGAGCTGTGGATAATGGACATTTAAATTTTTTGCGGTCGTTAACATTTCTGCCAGTTACATGGTCAATCGAATGAAACCCCATCAACTGCAATTTTTTCCCAATACCACCCAAGTGATCTGCGCCAATAAGCATAACTGACATACTTTCACCTCCCTATAATAGAGTCTGTTTCAAAACGCCCATCTGCGTTATTGCTCCTGCGCATCTGGGCATTTTTAAACAACCTCTTACGTTAATTAAGGTTGCGTATTTTTCGAAATACGCTTCACTAATAAAAAAAGAGACTGGTTTTCCGCCTGTGCGAAAGAAACCAGCCTCTGGTTATCCAGTCAGCTTTAAAATAATAAAAAAACTAAAAGAATTCCTTATTTCAAGAAAACTTTTAGCCTTCAGCTTTTCTGATCAGCCAATCTTACAATTCATTTATAAAAATATATCATACATTGAATTCCACGTCAACTGATTCTTTTCGCAAAATTATTTTACTTCCTTCCCTTCATCTAATCCTGCTCCAATGAAAGCCTGAATATTTTCCAGGGGTACACTGGGGGGAATATCACAGCCAGGCATTAATATAAAATTCCCTTCTTGCCCAGCGTCCATTATACACTGCCCTGCTGCTGCTACCACATCTTCTGCTCTGCCATCCTTCAGTATCATGGGATTTACATTTCCAGCGAGTGTTACTTTGTTGCCCAAAACTTCTTTGGCATATTTAAGGCTGACTTTATAATCAACAGATAGCAAATCAACCCCTAGGTGGGGAACCACAGCCAATCGATCTGTAATATTGCCGCAAATGTGAAGAGTAGTGACGGCACCTAGTTGTTTCAAGCGTTCATTGACTTTAGTTAGATACGGTGCAACAAATTCTTCAAAGTGGCGTAATGATACTAAATCTCCTGAAGCCGTCGGCTCAGCTATTGATAGGATAGACGCACCGCTCGTCACTGCAGGTGCCAAGTATTGAAAACATACTTCGCTGGCAAAATCCATCAAAGCATGAATGCCTAATTTATCTTTGTATAAGCCAATCATCAGTTTTTCCACACCCAAAAACTGCCCAGCTAGAGTAAACGGCCCCCAGCTAGATGTTCCAACCAGATATTCCCGGCCTATAGCTTGATGTGTAAGTACTATCATTTTTCGGACTGATTCAATCCCAACATCGCGGTTCAAAAAATCTATCTGGATACTATCAATTTCAGCAACACTACGTAGCAGTGACTCTGCTACATCAATATTACCCTGGGGACGAAATGTGATTTTACCACCCAAAGCTTCAATTAGTAAATTGTGATAACCTGATCCCGGCCAGACGATATCCGAACCTACTTTTTGATTTGTCTCCACAATAATTCTCGCCGCTTCCTCTGGCGCATTGAGCCCCGCCCTAAGAGTTAAGCCCTGCTGACGAAAAGCCCATGTACCACCTGATAATAAGGCTGTTGAAATAGGATCGCCCTTTGATTTTTTTATTTTTTTACTATTTATGATTTGTAAAACAACATCGCGCCTATTCATAACATCTCCCCTTTTTATGTATGATTAAATTCAAAAACCTGAAGGCTGAAGAACGGCATCTGCCGCATCTTCAGCCTTCAGGTTTTACTGACCAGCTAGTTCGCTCAGTATTATGACTCTGTTTGGAACACAGGTGTGGACAAATATCGTGTGGACAAATATCGTTCCCCTGTATCAGGCAACAATACGACAAGGACTTTTCCTGAATTTTCTGGGCGAGCTGCGATTTGCGTCGCGGCAAATACTGCAGCACCACTCGATATACCGACAAGCAATCCTTCTGATAACGCAAGTTGCCTTACTGTATGAAATGCTTCTTCATTTTTAACTTTATATATTTCGTCAATAACATTACTATTGAAAACGCCAGGAATGAAGCCTGCTCCAATCCCTTGAATTTTATGTGGCCCAGGGCTGCCGCCTGACAAAACAGGAGAATCCGCAGGTTCCACAGCTATGATTTTCGCATCTGGATTTTTAGCTTTTAACACTTCACCGACGCCAGTAACCGTACCACCTGTACCAACCCCAGCGATGAAAATATCCACTTTTCCATCTGTATCCCGCCATATTTCCTCAGCTGTTGTCTGGCGGTGTATTTCAGGATTAGCCGGATTTTGGAACTGTTGCGGAATAAAAGAATGGGGAGTTTCCCGTGCCAGTTCTTCCGCTTTGCTGATCGCACCTTTCATACCTTGTGCACCAGGAGTAAGCACCAAATGAGCCCCCAAGGCCTTAAGCAAATTCCGTCTTTCTATACTAAAGGTCTCAGGCATGGTTAAAATCAAT
>JAGFZX010000001.1 GCA_017889585.1 Bacillota bacterium | reverse complement strand
ATTTTTAATGGCCTCCAATTATGTTGTGACCATTAAACGTGAAAAATTAGCGACAGTTTTAGTTGGCATAGTGAGCGGCTTTATGGGAGGATCGACCAGTTTAAGTGGACCACCAGTTGCGTTGTTTTTGATGAATCAACAACAAAATAAGGAAGCCTTTCGTGCAAATCTCGTCCGCTTTTTCTGCTTTGGTAATATTGCAACTTTAATTATAATGTACTACATGGATACAGTGGATACAGGCGTATTTAAACAATTGATATATACAATTCCCGGTGTTTTAGTTGGTGTATGGCTTGGAGAAAAGGCTTTTGCAAAAGTGAGTCCTAAATTTTTCAGATGGCTGACATTGGCTATTATATTTTTTTGTGGTGTAATTAGTGTTACCAGCGTATTAGTAAAACAATTTAGCTAAAAAAGGTTGTTAGTCATAAGAAAATAATGAAGACCACTTTTTGTCCATTAAGGATAAAGAGTGGCCTTTGTATTTAGAATGTTTGTTCGTCGTTTGCCCTACCAAGATCAAACCAAAATATAACACCATCATCTGTATTGTCTACACCATAGGGATAGCCGTGTAATTCTTGAATAGCGCGTACAATTGATAAACCTAGTCCATATCTAACCTGCTCTCTTGTGCGGGCTTTATCTACTTTATAAAAACTTGTCCATATTTTGTCTAGGCTTTCGCTAGGTATCTGTTGTCCAGAGTTATAAACAAAAACCCTGATGCGATCTTCTAGATTCTCCATAGATATTTTAACGGTCTTTGTCAATTCAGCGTGATCAATGGCGTTATTAAATAGATTGAGCAGAACCTGTTCAATACGTAAGATATCCCCATTAACCAAGCAGGTTTCTTTATCTATCTCTAGTGTAATGCCTTTTTCTGCTAAAATCGCAAGGTATTTGAGAGTTATGTCATTCAGCAGTAGTGAAAGGTCAAAATCACTCTTATTCAACTGATAGAATCCTGATTCAATTTGTGATAGGTTAAGTAAGTCCTTCACTAGTTTATCCATTTTCTCAGCTTCGTCAATGATGACAGAACAATAGTAGTTTTTGCTGTTTTCATCGTGGGCGATATTTTCCTTCAAGCCTTCAGCATAGCCGAGTATGAGTGAAAGGGGTGTTTTGAGCTCATGAGAAACACTGGATACAAAGTCTCTGCGCATTTTATCAAGTTTTCGTTCTTTTTCTACATCAGCTATAAGTTTCTTGTTTTTCTGATTGAGTTCCGAGATGGCGTTATCAAGTTGGTCAGATAAATGATTAATGCTTTTGCCAAGTTCGCCAAATTCATCGCTGTGATTCATCGTACATTTTTGTGTGAAATTAAGTTGTGACATGCTTTGGGCGATGCGATTCAGCTCTAAGAGAGGGAGGGTAAATCTTTTGGCGAAAAAGAAAGCCCAAAGACATCCAGCTAATATGGATAGCATGCCAGTCAATATAATAAATTGGGCCGCTACAGTAGCACTTTCGGAGATCGGGGCGAGTGGTTGTCTGATGAATAAGATATCTTCATTGTTCATTTGATGTTTGAGAACCATGAAATCAATTTTTAGATTCTGGTCTTGCTCCATTTCCAAGACAGTTTGATTATTGATTACTTCTGTATTTTTTATGATTGACGGAGGATGTGGGGGGAAATGATCATTAAGTTTTTGCTTACTGATAGGGATAAAAGAGTTATACTTGATATCATTTTCTTTCGTAAAGATCATAATCCCTGCTCCTAGGGTATTTGCTACTCGCTCTAGTTCCAAGGCTATTTCGTCCGGATTCCCACGGTATAAATCGTCAAGGGCTGTACTGCTTGTGATTAGGATGTCTTTTTTTTGCCAAATATAAAATTTTTCTAAGCCAATGTGTGTTAAGGCTAAGGATAGTAATGCAAAAAAAAGCATGAGACCACTTAAGATCATAAAGAGTTTTGTTCGTATTGAAACAGTCATTTTTCCGCCTCAAATCGATAGCCGTATCCTCTTATTGTTTGAACAAGAGGGCTTTTATCTTCTAATTTTGTTCTAAGCCTATTGATGTGTGTATCCACCGTTCGTAGATCACCGAAATATTCATAGTTCCATACTTGATTTAGAATTTGCTGACGACTTAAGGCTTTCCCGCTGTTTTCAGCCAAATAAATAAGGAGTTCATATTCTTTGGGACTCAAATCCAAGGGATGGTTGCCAATTGATACTTGCCGAGCCGTTGTATTTATTTCAAGTCCGCCATAAATGGCTGTTTTATCCTTTTCTAGTCGCCGAAATAGAGCATTTACCCGTGCTGCCAAAACCTTGGGGCTGAAGGGCTTGGTGACATATTCATCTGCACCTATCTCAAAGGCAAAGAGCTGATCTACTTCTTCATCCTTGGCTGTCAGCATGATAACTGGAATATTGCTTTTTTTCCTAAGTTCCCGACATACAGTCCAGCCATCATGTTCTGGCATCATGACATCTAATATAACCAAATGTACTTGCTCCTTGGCTAAAATATTCAAGGCGCAACGACCATTATCAGCTTCAAGGATGTGATATCCTTCTCGCAGGAGGAAATCAGCAATTAATTTTCGGATACGCAGTTCATCGTCAACAATTAAAATAGATTTACTCATGAATCCAGTCTCCTTAGCATTTATTTTTTACGTACAGCATATATACAAATTGTCGTAACAAAATTGTAACAATAATCTTCTATAATTAAGAAATAAATAGGATAATGATTAAGTAATAGAAAATGGTGGTGTTTATGATTTTGCAAAAAGTTAAGAAATATAGGAAATGGTTTATAGTTTTAGCAATTCTAATCCTAATAGCTGCAGGTGGCGCAGTGTATTTTAATAAGAACAGCACCCCTGTTGCAACTGGGACAACAATTACCGTAGGGCGAGGTGACATCAAATCTGTAGTTTCCGCCACTGGAACGGTCCAAGCAGTAAACTCAGTCACAATTAGTTCTCGGGTAACAGGACTGATTACTGAGGTAAAAGTGAAGGAAAATGACATTGTAAAAGCAGGGCAGGTATTGCTTGTACTTGATGATACTGCTATTAGAGCGCAAGTTGCTCAATATCAGGCCACATTGGCAAATTATGCAGCTATTTACGAGCGAAGTAAAAAATTGGCGGCTATGGGCGCAGAAGCTCTGCAACAATTAGATACGGACAGGACCAATTACCTCACAGCCCAGGCTACATATGACAATAATGTATCTCAGTTAGGATATTACGTGATCACTTCGCCTGTCAATGGTATGGTAGTCGGTACGCCTACTCCTGCCGGAGAGACTATTGTGCAGGGGATTTCCGCAGCACAGTCACTCTTAACAATTGCAGATATGTCAAAAATGCAAATTAAGGCTTTAATAGACGAAACAGATATTGGTAAAGTAAAGATGGGACAACAGGTTTCATTTACGGTAGATGCCCACGCAGACAAAACCTTTACCGGCAAGGTAACGAGCATTTCACGAAGTGCCACCACTTCTTCGAATGTAGTTTATTATCCAGTGTATATTCAGGTGGATGCACCAGAAGACTTGCTATTTCCGACTATGACCGCCAGGGTCATTCTCACTGTTGGTGAACGCAAAAATGTGTTAGTGGTGCCACTAGCCGCCATCAAGGAAGAAAATGGGCAAAAAAGCGTGGAAGTAATGGTCAATGGCAAAGTGCAGAGTATAGCCGTCAATATTGGACTAAAGGATGATGAAAATGTAGAAATCCTAAGCGGCTTAAGTGAGGCTGACCAGATTGTTATACCTGCAGCCAAGGCGAAAAAGACTACAACTAAACAAAACCAAGGGCCGCCACCGATGTAGGACCAGGAGGAAATCATGACGATTGGATTAACAGATGTAACGAAAGTATATCATATGGGAGATACGGTAGTACATGCCATGGCAGGTATATCCCTTCATATTGCCGCCGGCGAACTGACCTCTATTATGGGGCCATCAGGATCAGGAAAGTCCACGTTGATGAATATTCTTGGTTGTCTTGATCGTCCTAGTAGTGGGTCCTATTGCTTGGATGGTCAAGAGGTAGCGACTCTAAATGATGATGAATTAGCGATTGTTCGCAATCAAAAGATTGGCTTTGTATTTCAAAATTTCAATTTGTTGCCACGAATGTCGGCATTGCAAAACGTAGCTTTACCTATGGTTTATGCTGGCCTTGAGAAGACAGAGAGAATGAAAACTGCAGTTCGAGCCTTAGCCATGGTCGGTTTGGAGGATCGCAAGGACCATCGACCTAATGAGTTGTCAGGTGGACAGCGGCAACGTGTGGCTATTGCCCGGGCTCTGGTCAATAATCCTGCCATTATCATGGCTGATGAGCCTACAGGTAACTTGGATTCTAAATCTGGTAATGAAATCATGGAGCTTTTTTGCAATCTAAATAATCAGGGACGGACGATTATTTTGGTTACCCATGAGCCAGAAATTGCTGCATTTACCCGCCGGATACTCCATGTTCGCGATGGTAAAATTGTCCGCGACGAAAAGAAAGAGGGGGCGGGAGTATGTTCTGGGAAAGTATTTTAATTGCCTTTGAAGGCCTGAAGGCAAACAAGCTTCGGGCCATCCTTACTATGCTTGGGATTATCATTGGTGTTGGTGCTGTCATTGCCATGGTATCTATTGGGCTCGGCGTACAGCAAAAAGTACAAAATTCCATTGCCAGTTTAGGCAGCAATCTTCTCATAGTCTCGCCGGGGGCTTCCTCATCACCTGGCAGTGTACGTTCGGCAGCGGGATCTAAAATAACTTTGTCAAATCAGGATGCCAAAGCGATTGCCAAGGAAATCTCTGGAGTAAAGCATGTAGCACCTAGTGTCTCAAGTAGCTATCAGCTCATCTATGGCAATCAGAATTGGAATTCTACGGTTCAAGGGGCTACAGCGGAGCTGTTAACGATCCGCAATTTTAAGATCGCTTCAGGCACTTTTTTCAGTACAAGTGATGAAAGTAGCCGCGCGCGGGTGGCGGTAGTTGGGCAAACTGTGGTCACTAATCTATTTGGTAACGTCAATCCGGTAGGACAGACTATTCGTATTGGTAAAGCTCCCTTTCGTGTGATCGGGGTGCTGGAAAGTAAAGGTCAATCTTCTATGGGGCAGGATCAGGATGATACCGTCATTATACCATTAAGTACTGCTCAGGAACGGCTGATAGGAATAACCTACTTAAATAGTATTAGTGTACAGGCAGAGAGTGATAAGGTTATCGAGAAGGTTCAAGAAGATATCACAACATTACTAAGGACGCGTCATCATCTGTCAGATAAGACTGAGGATGATTTTTCTGTACGAGATTTAACGGCGCTTATGAGTACGATGAAGGAAACTACCAGTACCCTTACTTTATTTTTAGGAAGTGTTGCTGCTATTTCTTTGCTAGTCGGCGGCATCGGTATTATGAATATCATGCTGGTTTCTGTAACCGAACGAACGAGAGAAATCGGCATTAGAAAAGCACTGGGTGCTACTTATAACAATATCCTCTTGCAATTTATGATTGAAGCCATTGTGATTAGTGTCACTGGTGGTTTATTCGGCATCTGTCTAGGCGTGGTTGGGGCATACGTGGTTTCTCTCGTGGCAGGCTGGAGTACAGTTATTTCCTGGATTGCCATCATTGCTGCATTTAGTGTGTCGGTCATGATTGGTCTGTTCTTTGGAATATACCCTGCGCGCAAAGCGGCTTTGCTCGATCCAATCGATGCGCTTAGATACGAATAGGGTAAATTAAAGATAAATACAGAAAAAGGGAGAGACCTCTGCCGGGATGGCGGAGGCCTTTTTTCTTATATGGATAGATCAATTGTTTGAGATGTTTCAGATGATGTAGAGGATTCTTCACTGAGGCTTTTATTCGATGCTTCGACATTTTGATTTTCTAATTGTACAGAATAAGCGGGACCAACATTTTGCTCTGCGGAAGCATTCGCACTTGTAGTTGCTGTTTGAGATTGTGCTTTTTGCTGTGCGAGTTGCATCTCAATTAGTTGAGCTTGCTGCTCAAGGGATTGAATTTCTTTGGCATTTTTAACTGCATCTTCTTTTTGTAGTTTCTTTATTTCCGTTAATATTTTTTGTTTACTCGCCTCTAAACTTGTAGTGTCACTTTGGCTAGATTGTCCTGATTGGTTACTGACTGCTGATATTGACATAATAAATCCCTCCATTTTTCAAAGATTATATCGTGATACAATCTTTGAAAATCCTTTGAAATCGTAGATTAGCCATTCGGCATTCCAGGGAAAAATAAAGTAAATTATTAAATAGGAAGCACTATTTGTTTATTAATAGACAAATAGTGCTTCCTATTTATATCGTTTAGAGGTTGCAGGTTATCATAAGGTAGCCATTGCTTTCCGAAATCGGAAAGTCTAATACTCTTGATTCCAACTGATGGTAACTAAGATTCGACGCAAGATAAATTTTTTTACAAATAAATGGTTTTCGAGTTTTCTTAATTAAAACTAAATATATGCTTGCGATAATAGGTTAAGAAAATAGATTATTCGGCAAAAAAAAGGGGATAAAAAAATGAGCATATCAGCTACTAGTTCCAGTTCCAGTACATCGACAACAACTAGCTCTAGCACGGCGACTACCAGTAGTTTGGATTTCGACGAGTTTATTCAATTATTGGCTACAGAACTGAAATACCAGGATCCTGACGATCCAGTTAGCGGCACCGAGTATGTATCTCAGATGGCCCAAATTAGTTCATTGTCGGCATTGTCAACGATCAATAGTTCGTTAAATAACTCTACAGCATTTAATATGATCGGCAAAGAAGCAACGTATTCTACGACCGATACATCGGGCAATGTAGTCACAGGTTCAGGTACTGTGCAGTCGGTAACGATTTCCGGTAGCAGTACTTATGTCAATGTTGGTGGCACAACTGTAGACCTTGCTTCCATTACAGAGGTGTCCGATTCTAGCACCACATCTTCAACGTAATAGCAAAGTAATAAAAAATCATTGTTTGTAGCCGGACCTGATCAGGGAGGTTACTCACTATTTTTTTAATGAGAGATGAAATAATAATTTAGGAGGTTACTTTTTATGGCTATGATGGTCGCATTATCTTCAGCGGTATCGGGGCTCAAAAGTGAGCAGACCGCCCTCGACGTAATCGCTAATAATATTGCCAACGTTAATACTACAGCCTACAAATCACAGACTGTTACTTTTAGTGATATATTGAGCCAGACGCTTAGTTCTGCTTCCGCCGCTACCGCAACGAGTGGTGGCGTTAACGCCCAGCAGCTTGGACTTGGCGTCAGTGTTGCCAGCACCGATACGGATTTGACGGTAGGCACCGCCTCAACAACCAGTAATGCTACTGATGTGGCTCTCACTGGTGCAGGCTACTTTATTGTCGAGACTGGCACAGACAGCGAATATGCCTTTTCTAGAGCTGGCAATTTAAGTGTGGATGATAGTGGCAACCTAAACATAAATGGCTCTAACGTTTGTGGGTGGGAGAGCTCATATACTCTTAATGAGGATGGCACCAAAGTGTTCAATACGGATAGTGCTGTCGAGGCAATTAATATTTACAGCGACGGTAATAAGCTTATGGAGGCCGAGGTCACCAGTTATGCCAACTTTAGTGAAGGTAGTGTCCTTAGCTCTTCATCCGAGGTGGCGGCAGGCGCCACTGGGCTGTTGGCTATAGGTGACACAACTGATTTGGATTTTGACGCGACATCAGAAATTACCGTATATGATGCACAAGGTAACGCCTATGATGTTACATTGGATTGGAAAAAGTGTGCTGTTGAAGGTGATATAACCAGCTGGTACTGGGAAGCTAGTGCTACCGATGCAACGATAAGCCCTTCTAGTGGTTATGTTGCTTTTGACTCAGATGGCAATATGGTTATTTCTGCTACTACACTTTCGACGACAGTCAGCACCACTGCTAATACCGCAGGTTACACGTATTCCGATATTGGCGTTGGAACAAATGTGACGGCAGGTACTTATACTGTCACGGTAGCGGAGGATACGAGTGGTGCCTATACTGTCACATTATCGGATGGCACGACCACCTATACGAATACTTCAACCGCAACCGATGGTTCGGCTACATTTACTACATCATCTGGAACAATCACCTTGGCCGCACCGACGGCTATTGCAGCTGGCACGACAGAGTTTACTCTCGCCTCAACGACCAACACTTTCGATAGAACAGCGACCCTTACCGTGACAACACCGACGACAGCTGGTACAGCCGACGTTACTGTCGCAGTGGACTTTTCCAAAATTACGTCCACCGCCACTGACTCTGATCTGTCTATTGACTCTGATGGGTATACGTCGGGAACATTGGATGCGAGTTCCCTTAGTATTTCTTCAGATGGAACGATTACAGGTACATACAGTAATGGAAAAACACAATCAATAGCCCAAATTGCCTTGGCTGTTTTTGAGAATGCCAACGGTCTGGTAAAGAGTGGAGACAATCTCTATACCACAAGTGTCAGTTCTGGCGATTATAGCACTGTTGTTGCTGGCACAAGCGGCACAGGTACGATGACATCCTACGCCTTGGAGCTGTCTAATGTGGATTTGTCGGCCCAGTTTAGTTCGATGATGATCGCCCAACGGGCCTATCAGGCTAATAGCAAGGTCATTTCCACCTCTGATGAAATGTTACAGGCTCTCATGAGCATGAAAAATTAATAAAGCAACCTGATGTTACTATTCCACTGAAGATGCATTTTGACATTTTCAGTCGGTATTTGTCATGAGTTGCATCTTGCAGAAGGAGGTGAGGTTATAATGTCAACTTTTGGCATCTATAGCGTCGCTTATTCGGGAATGTATGTTAATCAGGCTGCGCTGACAACAACAAGCACTAATCTTGCCAATGTAGATACCACTGGAGCTTCAAAAGTGCAAGTGACTAGTGTTGAACAAAATACAGTCCTGTCCAATGGAACATCTACGGGAGATGGTGTTAGTGTGGAATCCATCACCCGGTCCCGTAATACATACCTTGATAGCACTTACCGCACACAGAATGCTACATCTACTTATTTATCAGTAAAAAGTGGTAATTTTGAATATATAAATGAAATCTTAAGTGAATATGACACTGTGACCAGCACTGATGATACGACAACCACTACCTCTGGGGTAGAGGATACAGTGGAAACCTTCTTTGATGCGTGGGAAACCTTATCTACAGATTCCAGTTCTGAAAGTGCCCGAACGGAGGTTGTATCTGCTGGTACTGATTTAGTCACTATGCTAACTGATATTGATGAAGAATTACAACAACTTCAAGCAGATGCTGTCACTGGGGTTAAAGATGGTGTAGACAGCCTCAATGAGCTTGCCGAAGAAGTTGCAGATTTAAATGATCAAATTTTTCAGGCAGAATCAGGGGGGGCCGAGGCCAGTTATCTAAGAGATCAGCGTGATGTTCTTCTCGATGAGATGTCTGCCTTAGCCAATATTACTGTGACTGAATCCAATGGGACATTAAAAGTCACTCTGGGTGGATCCACATTGGTGAATGGGGATAAAACTCAGACCTTGGTTGTTGAAGGGACTGGAACAACCACTGATCCTTTGACCGTAAAGTGGGCTGATTCGGATGCAATAGCTAAGATTAGCAGTGGGAGCATAAAGGCTTATTTGGAAGATGCGGATCAAACGGGTTATGGAACCATTGACTCAAGCGATATTCCTTATGATTTTACCACAAGCGCAACGAGTTCAATTAGTACTATGAGGCAGGCTTTGAATGATCTGATTACGACTCTTGCCATTAACCTTAATTCATTGAGTACTTCAGGTGTAGATCTTAATGGGGATGCTGGTCTTGCTTTTTTTACGACGATTGATTCTAGTCAGCCGCTGAGCATTACCAATATACAAGTGAACCCTGAATTGGTGGCTGATTCGGACAAGGTTGTTGCCTCTTCTAGTGATGGGAATAGTGACAATACGATTGTAGATGAAATTTGCGATCTTGATAGTGATACCACTTCTTATAGTAGTGGGGGGTTATCTCTTAATATTATTCAATTTTATGGAGCAGTTACTTCTTGGCTGGGGACTGCTGGCGATACGGCGGCGACTAGTTATACAAACCAGGCAGCATTGACCACCCAAGTTGACAACCAGCGACAATCTGTTTCAGCTATTTCCACTGATGAGGAGATGTCGAATATGATCATGTTTCAAAATGCTTATGCTGCCAGCGCTCGAGTGATGAGTACCATCGATACCTTGCTTGGCGATTTGATTGAAGAAATAGGCTAGAATAAGGGGGTAATGAAATGGCTTCAACTTTTGCGGGCCTTAGTATTGCCAATCGTGGTTTGTCTGCTAGTCTAATTGGGCTAGCGACAACCACGAATAATATGAGTAATATTGATACAACTGGATATTCAAGACAAGTGGTGAACCAGACATCCGTTGGTCCAGCTGCGGTTTACAGTAGTAGCTTGGTAGGTGGGGGAGTTGAGGTTACTTCAGTAGATAGAGTACGAAGTTTTCGTCTTGATCAAAAATATTGGCAGGAAAATAGCGCAGCCAGTGCAGCTGAGGCTTCATCCACCTATCTAGCACAAGTTGAGACTGTGTTTGGTAGTACAGATACCAGTACCATAAGCACAGCCTTGGATGATTTTTATGCAGATCTAGAGACTCTAGCAACTGATCCGAGCGATACAGCAGCGAGGGCAGTAGTGCTAGAGGAGGCTAGTAATCTTTGTGATACTCTGAATGAAGCTTCTGATAGCCTAACTGCATTACGCAGTGATATCAATAGTGATGTAAAAACAACAGTGGATCAGATTAACTCTTATGCAACACAGATTGCTGAGATGAATAAACAAATTGCTGTAGCTACGGCCTCAGGTGCTTCGACAAATGAGTTAGAGGATCAGCGGGGTGTATTAATTGATGAACTTTCAGGACTTGTTGGTATTACGGTAACGGAAAGCGATGAGGGCTGCCTTAATATTGCAATTGAAGGAACTAGTCTAGTAAACGGGGATAATGCAAAAGAACTGGAATGTTATACCGTTACCGATACCACTAGCGATCAGTATGGTATGTACGGCATTCGTTGGGCCGATAGTGGTGACGAGTTTAATTCAGGTGATTCTGGTGCACTCAATGGATATCTTGAGGTTCGGGATGGGAATAGTTCAGATAGTAAAGGTATACCTTACTATATCAGTCAGCTAGATGACTTCACACGGACTTTTGCCCAGGCTTTCAATGAAGGAGTTACGGTTGGCACCACTGAGTACAGCGGTCATGCTGATGGGGTAGGGCTTGACGATACTACTGGTATTCGTTTCTTTTCCTACGATGACTTATCTTCCGAAGAACTCATGGCAAGCGGCACAGATGTAGATGCTGTATATCAAAATATTACGGCGGCTAATATAACCGTATCAAAAGACATTCAAGATGATACTGACAAAATTGCAGCAGCCGCAACAGATGGTGGCGATGAAGATGCTACAAATCTTGATGACATTATCAGTATCTGTGAGGATGTGAACATTTCAGGCAATGCGACAGTTACAGATTTATACAACACCATTGTAGCTACTGTCAGCACAGATGCGGCCTACGCGGAAGACCAATATAATCGTAAGAGCACGCGTGTAAGCTATATTGACACAAGTCGTTCTTCTGTGTCTGGGGTTTCTAGTGACGAGGAGACAATCAATTTGACTACTTATCAATCAGCCTATGATGCATCGGCTACGATGGTAAGTACCTGGAGTGAAATCTATCAAACTACCCTTGACATGGTAGACGATTAAGAAGGAGGGGTTTTTTGTGCGTATCACTAACGGTATGGTAGCGGACAATACTCTGCGCAATATTAACAAAGCAGCCAATCGATTGGCTGCAGCGAATGCGGCTGTGTCCTCCAATCAAAAAATTCAACGGGCCTCCGATGACCCTGTGGTGGCAACGCGGGCCGTAACCTACCGCAGTTATGTCTCACAAATCGAACAATATCAAGATAATGCCCAAGCCGCCGATGATTGGCAGACCGCGACAGATGACGCTTTAAGCTCATTGAATAAGATTATTCAAAGTGCCCAGGAATTAACGACCCAGGCATCAAGTGATACTTGCAGCGATACAGATCTGGCAGCAATCAAGAGCAGTATCGAGACACTGCGGGATGATGCTATTACAATTATGAATAGCACTTTTGCCGGACGTTATCTTTTTGGCGGTTATAGCACAAGTGAGGCACCCTATGAACTGGTGTCATCAGATCTTGGTGACACTGTGACTTTTAAGGGGGATTACTTGAGTCTTGGTGGCGTGGTATCAGCGGATATCGATGATGAGGATATCGAATCTTTTTATACGACGAATGCTAGTTCTGTTTATAACTCTTTATCCGATGCAGCGGAGACTGCAGCGGCGGCTTCAACGACTGCTGCCACTGCCGCTGCCGCCTCCCCTACTGACCTTGTCCTGGCGGCGAAGGCAACAGCTGCTCAGACGACTTCTGACACGTTAGCAGCGGCTGTAACTACTTATGGGGGCTCAACTAATTTAACTGCTGCTGCTGCTACGGCTCTGGCTGACTATACGACGGCTAAGGCTGCTGCAGATGCTGATCCCACAAACACGACATTAGCCGATGCGGCGACTGCTGCTAAGACTATCTCTGATACTTTAGCGAGTGCTGTTGACAATACAGATCAAGATATTAATTACAATATTGGCTTTAGCAGTGAAGTGACTGTTAATATTGAGGGACAAGATGTTGTTGGTGAAGGTACTGAGAGTAATCTGTTTGATACCTTCGCTAAATTGCTTCTGGCCCTCGATGGCGATACCAGCTATAAGACAACTGGTCTAGACTCCTCAGGTAACGTAACAGTGACAACCAATTCCTTAGATATCACGGATTTGATTGACGAGCTCGCTGGGGATTTAGATCGGTTGACCGGTGCGCAAGGTACTTTAGGCGCCCGTATGGATAATGTGAGCCGCGTAACGACTAATCTAGGCGATGCCTATACAACCTATAATACGATCATGACAGAAAACGAAAATATAGATACGGCTGAAGCCGCTACAGAATTAACTAGCGCTGAATACACTTATGAAGCGGCCCTGGCCGTTGGAGCGAAGGTAGTCACCAAGTCGCTGATCGATTATATTGCATAATTTTGAGAAGACGGAGGTGGAGTAAATGTCTACAAGTAGCATATCAACAAGTACGGTCAATGGAACGACGAGGATTACGGGTTTGTCTTCTGGAATTGACGTGGATGGCATTGTTGAGCAGCTAGTGACTGCTGAAAAGGCAAAGAAGCTAAATAAATTGCAACAAGAGGTACAAACGGCTGAATGGAAACAGGATGCATATCAAACAATTATCGCTGATATTCAAGATTTTAGCAGTACCTATTTTGATATAACCTCGTCTAGCAGCATCATGAAAACTAGTAATTTTTTGCAGTATGATGCCAGTAGTAGTGACGACAGTGTAGTGACAGCGACTTGCTCTGCTAGTGCCACTGCGAAGAATCATACTATAGAAGTCAGTCAGCTGGCTACGGCAGCTACACTCACAAGTGGCGACGATGTGCAAGGCTCGGTGACGGCGGATTATTCAGATCTCAGCAACCAAAGTTTTGTTATGACTCTGGATGGAACAGACTATACCGTGGACCTTGATGCTGTGACTTCCCTTACGACCTTGCAAACGGCTATTGATACTGCAGTCGGCTCGGGCAAAGTGACTGTCAGTACAGATGCGACTACTGGCTATTTAGTGATCACAGCCGCAGATGATAGTATTGACGCGATTAGCATCAGTGATCCTACTACAGGCACCAGCGGATTAACCGATCTCGGCTTTGGCACTGACGCAATACTCACTAACCAACCCACTAGCATTTCAAAAAATGTGCAAGGTTCGGCGGCAGCGGATTGTTCGGATCTTAGCGACAAAAGTTTTGTCATAACCCTGGATGGTACAGATTATACAGTCGAACTTGATGATGTGACTTCTGCCGATACCATTACTACGTTGCAAGCGGCTATTGATGATGCAGTCGGTTCGGGTAAAGTTACTGTCAGCACAAACACAGATGGATATCTAGAGATCACAGCCGCAGATGATGGTGTACAGGCGATTACCCTTAGCGCCACCTCTACAAGTGATGATGGTTTAACCGACCTGGGCTTCGGCACGGATGCAATACTCTCTAACCGCTTGGACACCTCTGATACGCTAGCGACGATTGCCGAGCAGTTAAACTCCACGTTGACGTATAATAGTGCCGGGAAGATCGAATTGACGATCAACGGTACTACCAAAACTTTTGCAACTACCGTCACTCTTGCTAGTATGATGTCTGAAATCAACAAAGCTGACCTTGGGGTCACGATGTCCTATAACGAGATTACAGGTGCACTGGAAATGACGGCCGACGATACAGGTGCTGGCAATACCTTGGTAGTGGCTGACGGGGGCACGAGCAACTTTGTATCATTGCTTTTGGGTAAGTCCACAGAGGGTAAAGATGCCAAGGTAACGATAGATGGTCAGGCTCTGACCCGTAGCTCCAACACCATGACCATTGACGGCGTGACCTATACTGTGAATCAAGAGACGACGGAAGAGGCCACAGTCAGTGTAACCCAAGATACGGATGGCGTTTATGATCTTATCAGCAAATTCGTAGAGGATTATAATACCCTGATCGATACCATCAGCACTGCCATCGATGAAAATGCTGATTCGGACTACCCGCCACTTACCGACGATCAAAAAGCAGATATGACAGATGAGGAGATTGAAGCTTGGGAAATCAAAGCAAAAGTAGGGCTATTGGAAAGTGACTCTACATTGGAAACCTTATTGAGTGACTTACGGACATCCTTGATTGATTCAGTTTCTGGTCAAACCATCAGTCTTGCCAGTATCGGTATAACTAGTTCTGACGACTATGGCGAGGATGGTAAACTCTATATTGATGAAGATACACTGACGGAAGCCATCGCCAGTGACCCAGAAGCTATTATGGAACTTTTTACACAACAGGCTACCTCGACAACTTCTAGTGGCGCATCTATTGGGACCACTGCTATTCTGCGTTCTCTGAGTTCCAGTCAATTGAGTACCCGATACAAGGAAGAAGGGATTGCCTACCGTTTTTACGATACCCTGCAGAAAAACATTTCAACTATTCGCGATAACGCTGGTAATAAAGGTACATTACTAGAAAAAGCTGGTGCTGAGAACGAGGCCTCAGAAGATGACAACACTCTGACGACACTCATCGATAAATATACAGAGGCAATGGACGAAGAGGAAGATCGCCTAGATGAATTTGAAGAAAACCTTTATGACAAATATACTACATTGGAAACCTATATTAGCACCATGAATTCACAACTTTCATCCATAACATCACTTACCAGTAGTTGAGCTAAGCAATAGAGAACTTTTCAAGGAGTGGATAGTATGGAGCAGTGGGAAAAAGCAAGTTGCTGCTTGAGAAAAAAAATGGAACTGCTCGAAAAAATTGCCGTCAATACCGAAGCACAATATCGTTTTATCCATCGGCGAGAGATGAAAGGTCTAAAGCGAGTGTTTGGAGAAAGAGAGATACTAATCAGGAAATTGGTAGCTATCAATCTAGAGTTATCAAAGGATCAAACTTGGAAAAATATACAACGGTTAGCACCCCTGATTCAGGAGATTAGCCATAAAGGGCAGGAAATAATAGACCGTAGTCACCAAGCCATGCAGGAAGCTATCGCTGAGCGGACTCGTATTGCCGCTGAACTTAAAAGTAGCAGAGTTCGCCAGCAGGTCAAAAATCAGTATATTAATCCTTGGGCTATAGTGGCCCATGGCAGGCGTTTCAATGAAAAAGGCTAATCCATATGTAGAAGGATAAAGGTGGGTGCTGTGATTTGAGTATTGCAAATGTGAGTAGTAGTAATGTAACTTCAACAGCAGTGGTCGCAGTTACGGAAGCTAAGACGCAGCCAGAGATAACAGATAAGAATGAACCGAATACAAGGGCTGTAAAAGATGGGGTTAATACAGAAAATAATGGAACTGTTACGAACAAAAAACAACTTAGTGAAGATGAACTAAAAAATATTACTGGAGAATTAAATAATTGTATGCAAGCAATGAATACAGATATTGGATTTCTATTGCATACAGAGACAGGGACCTTAATCGTGCAGGTTGAAGATATTAAAACTCATAAAGTGCTCAAAGAATACCCAGCCCAAGAATTTTTAGATAGGATAGCTAGAATACGAGATTGTGTCGGTGTTTTTTTAGACCAAATGGCATAGTCTGTTTGATGAAATTATAAGGAGGAAGGTCATGAACGCTTCAAATACAGCTAATGCATATAAGAGACAACAAATCATGACCGCATCGCCAGCAGAATTGACGCTGATGCTGTACAACGGAGCCATCCGCTTTGTTACAGAAAGCATACTGGCTATTGAAAAGAATGATATACAAAAAGCACATGCTGCGAATATGCGGGCCCAGAATATAGTTCGTGAATTTATGGTGACAATGGATATGAAACAGGAAATTTCCAAGAACTGGCTGCGTATTGACGAATATATCTTACATTGCTTAATTCAGGGGAATGTTAAAAAAGATAAAGTGCAACTTGTTGAAGCAAAACGATTATTGGTGGAATTTCGCGACACATGGTGCCAAGCTATGAAGCAGGTGCGTGTGGATCAAGCAGTAGGAAAGTAATTTGACAAACTGCTGGACGATAAAATGCATTACGAAAATTATAAGCTTTACGAACCGCAGAGGCGCAGAGGATACAGAGGATTTATAATTATAACCTTTTCTCTGTGTTCTCTGCGCCTTTGCGGTTAAAAAAGTTTTGTGCCCTTTGTATTGAATATGGGTTTATTCTTAACGTTTTAAAAGGATGTGTAGCGGTTTTCTTATAAAGTAAAATAAAGGGTTGCCTCATTTTATTTTGAGGCAACCCTTTATTTTTTAGAGTTATTGTAACAGGCTCAATACTTGTTGTGGTTGTTGATTGGCTTTCGCGAGCATCGCAGTAGCAGCTTGGGTAATGACGCTCAGTTTGGTGTATTCCGCCATTTCTGAAGCCATATCTGTGTCGCGAATATTAGATTCAGCAGAACTCAAGTTTTCGCTTTCAGTGTCCAGATTGTTGATATTGCTCTCAAGACTGTTCTGAACCGCACCAAGGTTAGAACGCTCGGCAGATACTTTCTTAATGGCTGCGTCGATGGCAGTGATAGCATCGGTAGCACTATCTACATCAGATAGATCAATACCTGTTGTAGAAGTATCGCCTGCAACTCCCAAGGCATTAGCGTCCATATCGTTGATGGAAATCGTCATGGTTTGACCTGTGTTTGCGCCGACCTGAATGGTTAGGGCACTGCTGGCGTCTACGTCAACGCTAGCATCAGGACCAGCTGCTGCTAAATTAGTCTTAGCGGTAGTAGCAGCAGTCGCTGCATTAGTGATAGCAGTACCAGCATTAGTATTATAAGTAGAAAGAGCGGTCTGGAGAGTAGCAGCACCAGCAACACTAGAAGTACCAATTTCACTAGCTAAAGTCGCTTTGGTAGAAGTGATAGTTTCGGCATCACCACTAGTAAGAGCAGCAGTATAAGCAGTGTAAGCATCAGAGACACCACTATCTCCAGCAGCAGTTACAGCAGCAGCGAAAGTAGCTTCATCGGTATCAGTAGAAGCATCAGTAATAGCAGTACCTAAAGCTGTACCATTACTAGTATAAGCAGCAGCATCATCATCAGCAGCGGCAGCAGCAGTATTTATAGCTGTACCAGCAGCAGTGTCATAATCAGCATAAGCAGTATCTAGAGTAGTATCGTTTAAATTGCCAATAGCAGTATCTAAAGCAGTCTTAGTAGTAACTACATCCCCAGCAGTAGTATAATCAGTAACAGCGCTAAGAGCGGCAGTATAAGCATCATAAGCAGCGGTGACAGCATTTTTAAGAGCACTACTAGTACCGCTAGTAGCAGTAGCAACTGCAGTCGCTAAATTTTCGGAGGCAGTACTAGAAGCATTTGTAATTGAAGAAGTTAAAGTCGTTTGAGTAGTGGTCGTCGCAGTAACTAAAGCTTTATAAGCAGTGGTAGACGCAAACGCTGCCAAAGCTGTATCATCACCAGTAACAGTGAGGTCGAAAGCTGTTAATGTATTGCCTTCAGCGATAGCAGCTGCCCCATTAATTGTCCCTGCAGCGTCTGTACCGTTTGTTGTAACACTTGTACTTGTATCGGAACTGCCGATTGCTGCAAAAAGATCCTTTAATGTGTCATTATCACCAGCTAAAGTAATTTCAGAATCGCTGCTGTAGGTATCATCAGTTAATTTAATATATCCATTAGCTGTATCAGTAGTATCAAATGTAGCTGTTACACCGGTAGTTGCTGTTTGGGCATTAATCTTATCAAGAACACCTTGTATGGTGTCATCTTCCAAGATGGTGATCGTTGTTCCGTTAATGGTAATATCTCCGGCAAAAGCACTTGCATCAGCAGTAGCAGCTGTAAGACCAGTGGCATTAGCAGTGGCATTAGCAGTTGTACCGGTAGTTGCTTGTGTGGCAATTGCAGTATAACTTACGCTATAAGTACCTGATGCTGTAGTGTTTCCTGCAACAGTCGCGGAAGCATTAATTACAGCTGAATTTGTGCCAGATACAGCTGTCGTAGTACCGCTATCACCATTGAGCAATTTCTTAGTATTGAATTCCGTGTCATTAGAAATACGGTCAATTTCCTGACGAAGTTGGTCGGTTTCATCTTGGATGGCGGATCTGTCATCATCTGTTAACGCATCAGATGAAGCTTGTACAGCTAGTTCGCGCATGCGTTCTAGGATGGAAGTCGTTTCGTCGAGAGCACCATCTGCGGTCTGAGTCAAGGATATAGCATCTTGAGAGTTGTTGCTCGCTTGGTCGAGACCTTGAATTTGGCTACGCATTTTTTCGGAGATGGCCAGTCCAGCCGCATTGTCAGCGGCACTGTTGATGGAATACCCGGATGACAGTTTTTGCAGGGATGAATTCATGAGGGTAGAGTTTTTGTTTAACTGATTCGTAGTGTTTAACGCGGACATGTTTGTGTTGATTACCATTGACATAATAATTCCTCCTTGATTTTGAACAAAATTTAGCTTCCGTGCACCATTTTTCCATTAGACTTTTTCTGAAATGATTTACTTTTCACTAGGAAGTAATTTGCTTAAAAGAATTACCTTCATTACTTTCCTTAAAAAGCCCCTCCTTTCATGCTTGTCTAATATTGTTTTCGGAAGGAAATATTAAGATTGTATTTAGTAAATGACAAAAAAGGGCATATTTTTGTCATTTCTTTAAAAAAATCATATCTTTTAAAAGAAAATTCCAAGATTAATCAATTATAATAATAGATGGGGTGAATGAGTGTAGCAAAGAAAACCGCATTAGACGCAGAAATTACAAAGATTGTTTTAATTATCCTCTTTGTGATCTTTGTGTCCGCGTAGCGGCTTTGTATCTTTGTGTTTCAACATATGGTTTTCCATTTTTTATATAATCAAAAAGATGGGTTATAATTCATAAAAATTAAAATTTAGTTAAATTATCCATAATTTATTACTAAAACTAAATAGTAACTAAATAATAGTATGGCAAAATGAAAGTACAGAATGTCCAAGGATGGATAATTTTACACAAGGTTGTGGTCTCAAAGGGTGTTTTTACATGAAACTATTACTGGTAGATGACGAGAGTAAACTAGTTGAAGCGCTATCCTATTTGTTAAAGAAGAATGGTTTTGTAGTCGATGTTGCTATGGATGGTGAAACAGGTATTGAAATGGCCTGTACTGGAGTCTATGATATTATCATTTTGGATCGCATGTTACCCTATTTAGATGGTATTTCCTTATTGAAAGAATTTCGCAGGCTAGGACATAGTACTCCCGTCCTTTTTCTAACAGCCAAGGATACCCCTGAAGATCGGGCAGAAGGGCTCAATGCTGGAGCTGACGATTACTTGGTTAAACCATTTTTCACTGTGGAATTAGTAGCAAGATTGCATGCCTTAGCTCGTCGGAACAATAAAGAGATCGTGGATACTGTCTTAATTCTAGACGATATTATCTTTGATCCCCAGCGTGCCCAAGTGACTAAACAAGGTAAGGTCATTCAGTTAACATTGAAAGAATCACAACTGTTAGAACTATTAATCCGCAATCAGGGCCAAGTAGTTACCAAACAACGGATCATAGAAAAGGTATGGGGCTATAATTCTGATGCGGAAGAAAGTACAATCAATATATATATTCATTACTTGCGTAAAAAAATTAATATGTCCAATTTGAAGACAGTGCGGGGAGTAGGCTATTATTTGCAGAAAAGTAATATTTCCATTGCTGCCAATTGATTTTATAATACAAAAAAAGGTTACCTGTTATTGGCAGGTAACCTTTTTTACATTCAACATAGCCGATATTTTATATTTTTTTGACTTGCATATATTTCGATTTCAAGATGAAGCCTCTCAATGATGATTTTCCTCATCATATCTTGCACCTCTTCAGCGGTGTCTTGAACGCCCTTGTCGATGGATAACAATAGAGCATTGGCTTGTTCTTGTGAAAGATTGGGGGGAACTACCAAATTAAAAGTAGGCTCGAATGATTTGCTGGCATATGTCTCAATAAAATCTTTCATTCGATTACCAACATAATTGATGAAATAGCTATCTGCTGATATCTCGGCCAGATAGGCCCGTATGAGTCTATCTACTTCTTCCCAAGGATTTTCGTTTTTTGTAGGAAAGGGAACAATTTTTGTAGTCAAAATAGCACCTCCTGGGCTAAAATAAGGATTAAAGTCTTCGCTGACGTAATCAGAAAGTATGCCACTTTCTTGATTACAAGTAAGGGCAACTAAGGATTCAACCTGCGCTGAGGCTTGCTTGAAACCAAGTTTTCTTTATGAGTTAGGATTTAGCATACGCTAAATTGCTTATAGGTTCTTTTTCTTGAATATACCTCAGTCTATCTTCATATATCTCCCCGCGGATAATATTTATATATTTTGGTGCATCGATTGCCAGTCTTAAGTCCCCATCATCGCTTTTGACGACCTTAACCATAATGTCTTTTCCGATCATAACGTATTCGCCAGGTTTTCTCCCTAAAACCAGCATAATGCTCTCCTCCTCGATTAAATAATACTTACTATTACTATCATCGCATTTTTTTCTTTAGTTTTGCTTTAGTTTTTCTTAAATTATTCATAATAATAACTTTTAATCCAATAAGATTGTAATTTTTTTAGATCATCACAAATTATAAGTTTTTAACCGTCATTGCGAGTGTAGGGTCGCGATCCCTTACGTGTACAGAGATTGCGACCTTACACTCGCAATGACAAAAAAGGACATGTAGTGCTTTTTATAGATAATAAAAAAGTGGATAAAAATCCTTTGGATTTTTGTCCACTTTTAGTAGTATATATTTTATAAATAAGGCAGTACAACATTAAAAATGCTTCCCGTACCTGGAGTACTAAGGGCACTGATGCTGCCATTGTGGCTTTCTATAATCCACTTGGCAATAGACAATCCAAGTCCTGTTCCTCCCTGGGATCGGGAGGAATCTGATTGGTAAAACCGTTCAAATATTTTCTCTAAATGTTCTGGAGGAATGCCTTCGCCTGTATCTGTGACTGATAATAGAATGCCTTGGTGTGAATTTTCCAGATTGATGGTGATTTTCCCACCAGTTGGCGTGTGACGGATGGCATTATCTAATAAAATTCCAACGACCTGCCGTAGTTTAGCCTCGTCACCGCAATAAGGAATATGGGTTTCTACCTGTAAATCAAGGGTAACACCTTGGATAGCAGCAACAGGACGGAACAGCTCAGCTGCGATCATGATCGTTTGGCCTAGTTGGAAATCATCCTTAATTAATAATTGCTGATGGGAATCTGCTCGAGCTAAAAACAGTAGGGATTCAACCAGCTTAGTCATGCAGAGAGTTTCTTCATGAATATTACTTAACCAATGCTCCTGACTTCGGACTGTTTCCTCGGGATTGTCCCGGACAATCTCCAAATTGGTTTGAATGATTGCCAGGGGTGTGCGAAATTCATGGGAGGCGTCTGCTAGAAAATCCTTCTGTTGTTGCCATGAGTTCTGAATGGGAATCATGGCTCTATTAGCCATGAAGAGGCTACCGAACAGGGATAAAATCATACAAACAATTCCAGTTATACTAAGTCCAGTGACTAACATATTCAATAGATTGCGATCACGTTGAAAATCATGAAAAACGATAAATACGCTCTGATTATCATCAGCTGGAGTTATTTGATAGTGATACTCGGTTTTGTCAAATATAAGACTTCCCAAAGTCTCCCCAGTTTTTTGCGTTTCCAGTGCGAATCGAGAAAGTTGAGCGTTCGTCAAAGATATAGAGGGTGAAGCTTGGATAACATCACCTGCTAGATTTGTTTTTATAAAGAATATCATGGGTCTGGGAGGGCCATCATCTTCTTGGTTATGGTCCGGAGGTTCTGGAGGAAAGCTGATAGATTTACCCATTACTAGGTCGCGGGATACTCTTTGCATCATATGCTTTCCACCTTTAATCATCTCACCCTGCACAAAAAAATAAGTTCCTGTAATTAACAGGAGAAACAACAGGACAATGACACTTAGGTTGACCAGCATAAGTTTTAAGCGTAGTTTACGAAACATTGTCGTCCTCCTTCAAATAGTAGCCGATACCCCGAGCAGTCTTGATCAAAGACGTATTAAGTTTTTTGCGTAGATAATGGATATATAGATCGACATTGGCCAATTCAATTTCGGTGTAATAACCCCAGACTTTTTCTAGAATGCGATCTTTGCTGACGACAAGACCACAATTGCGCATCAGCAGTTCGAGCAGCAAGCATTCCTTAACAGTTAGTTTGATAGTTTGATTATTTACTATTACTTCACTGCGCAAAGGATTTAGCAACCAGCCGGCTGCTGTCAATGTATTTTCTGCTAATTCTTTATTTTTGCGACGGGTAAGGGCCCGAATGCGGGCTAGTAGTTCTTCTGTTGAAAAGGGTTTGATGAGATAATCATCGGCACCGGCATCAAGTCCTTCTACCCGGTCTTTTGGTGCGTCTTTGGCAGTGAGTAATAAAACCGGAGTATCAAACCCTAGAAGGCGGAACTCTTTTAATAGAGAAAGGCCATTACGGCGAGGGAGCATGCGATCAAGAATCAGAATATCATAGATGCCAGTAGCAGCCATATCCAGACCTGTTTCACCATCGGCGGCAGTATCTACGGCATAGCCATTTTTCTTTAATATATGGGACAGGGCTTCTGATAGGCGCGGTTCATCTTCTACCAGCAATAATTGCATTATAATACCTTCTTTTGTCGGATTTTGTCTGGATTATATTACTATAAGTATATTGTAAAGTAAAAACTGTTGAAAGTCATTTAAAATTCAAAGGTTTTTCAAAGAATTCTATGCGATAGTATAGTAAATTGCGACAAATTTGCCTAAAAGTAACATAGGAGGGGAAAATATGAATATTTCATCAACCAATAGTACGGCCTTTACTTCCGGCGTGTCAAATTCACAAAGCAGTTCAACAGGCACAAGTTGTACAATATGCACAGGTTGCGGCCGATGCGGATCAAATACGCAAAGCAGTTCTAATAAAACTGGAGAAATGAGAGATCTCATCAATGCAGTAGCAAGCGGAACAGCTAGTGATTCTGATATCGCGAGTCTGACTGCTAAGTTAAAAGAGATGGCTACAAATATACAAAGTCAGTCTAGCAGCACGTCTGTAAGTAGTGGAGTATCTTCCGATACAGAGATGAACAGTCTAATGGAAAAAATCCTAAATGGCACTGCTACTACTGATGATGTGAAGGCTATCGCTACTAAAATGAAAGAGCGAGCTAGTGACATGCAGGTCCAGTTTGGTGGGATGAGTAGTCCTGTGATAAATAGTGGATCTTCTGAGAGCGGGCTCAAGGAGTTAGTCGATAAGGTTGCAGCCGGCACCGCTAGCGATTCGGAGATAACAGCCTTGACTGCTAAGCTAAAAGAGATTGTTACTAGTATGCAGAGCGCATCTTCAACCAGTGGAACATCGTCAGACTCGGAGATGGATAGTTTACTAGAAAAAATCAAGGATGATACGGCAACTGCCGCTGATGTAAAAGCCATAGCCACTAAAATGCAAGAGAAAGCGAGCGAGATGCAGGCTCAATCTAGTGCGGGCAGTATGCTGCCGCCACCGCCGCTAGTGAACAGTGAGTCTTCTGATGAAGGGATCAAAGATTTAATTGATAGTGTAGCAAGCGGTACAGCTAGCGATTCTGATATAGAAACCTTAACTGCTAAGCTAAAAGAGATGGCTACATATATGCAAAACTCATCTTCAACCAGTGAAACATCGTCGGATTCAGAGATGGAAAGCTTGATGGCAAAAATTGCAGATGGCACGGCCACTGATGCTGATGTAAAAGCCATAGCTACTTTAATGAAAGCAAATGATGATTCGACAAGTATGGCGATCGGCACGCCTCCACCTAAACCGCCAGAAGATACGTCATCTGTAACAAGCAGCAGCTCTTCGAGTACTGATGCAATTCTGGAGATGTTAAGTGCCATGTATGCTGATTCTACTGACTCTTCTAGCAATTCATCGGATACTACTTCGAGCGGTAGCGTAAAAAATATAAATTCGGCAATCATATCTCAACAGTTATTGGATTCTTTTATGGAAGCTTATTCACTAAATTATAGTGATCTTTCAACATCTACGCAAAGTTTCAGCGGCTAGGGAAAAGAATAGTTCAGGTATCGGCAAAAAATAGGCATAGTAGCGGGGCCGCTGAAAAAGATTTAGTTTTATAATTTCAAGAATTAAACAAAACAGAAGGTGCGATAATTTGTGTAGAATTGCTGCATCTTCTGTTTTGTTTTTTACTATTATAAGGGCGATTTATACACTTTATCTCATCATGGTTATTAGGCATCAATTGAGAATTAATTTCAATCATAATCTGCGTATAAATGTAGTGTTTTGAATGTGGCTGTTATTGCAGGAGAATGGGATACTTTATAGAAAATTACAATAATTAATAGGGTTTATCAAGATTGATGAGTTTTCCGGCTAATCATCGAAACAACCGTTTTGTTGACAAGAGCGGGATTATATTTCATAGTAGAGAAATTTAATGATTTCAGAAAGCCGATGAAACGCTGGTAATAAGACTGGCTGTTAGCAAAATCGTCTAGGTTAGTACTTTAAATTAAGACTGTAGAGGGAGATTATCATGAGGGTTCTTATTGTATTTACTCAACCTTGGCATCGTGGTGGTGCGGAAACCCACCTGGAAACATTAGTAGGAGGCTTATTGCGTCAGGGCGTGAAAGTAGTGCTGGCAGGACTTGATGATGAAATTATTCGATATTTTAATCATATTCCGGTTTATAAGCTTCCCTTCCGATCGCGAAATCCGCTGACTCATTTTCAAAACCAACGGAAACTTAAAAAGATAATTGAAGAGCATAGTATTCAGTTAATCCATGCTCATCACCGAACAGCAAGCGTATATGCTTTTTTTATGAAATTAAGCATGGCAGTACCCTATGTTGTTACTTTTCATGATAAATGGCGGCCCTTACACCGGGCTTACAAAGTTTTTTTTCCACCTAACTGTATTGTTATCAGTAATGGAATAAAGCAGCATTTTATTAAAGTGCTTAAAGTGAACCCTAAAACACTGCATGAAATTGCAAACGGAGTCTGTATAGACAATTTTAGCAGCAAGCCGGATAGTAAAAAACCGGATGGTATCGGTGATAATACCATACTTTTAGTAAGCCGCTTAAATCATCATAAGACAGATGTCCCCCTTCTTCTGTGTAAAGTGATGTCAGGTTTGAATCGCATCATACCTGACATCAAATTGCTGTTGGTAGGAGATGGGCCTGAGGCTGGAACGGTAGAAGCTGCTGTTCAGAGAGCTAACGCTGCCTGTGGTCGAAACGCTGTTTCCTTTTTAGGGCAACGCAATGATATTGCTTGGCTGTTATCCTGTTCCTCCATTGCTGTGGGAGTAGGTAGGTTTGCATTGGAGGCTATGGCTGCTGGTAAGCCGGTTATTGCCATCGCTGACGGCTCTGACTACCCTGGAATTATTACCCAAGAAAGCTGGTTATCAGCCAGCAGAACAAGCTGGACAAGGGGAGAAAAGAAGATAACAAAAGAGAATCTGAGCGAGGATATAAAAAGATTACTGTTTGATAAGACCCTGCAGCGAAACCTGGGGGAATTTGGCCGTCAACTTATTGTTGAAGAATTCAGTGCTGAGAAAATGACGGCCAGTGTCATTGCTGTATATAAAAAAGCAATATAGACCCAAGCTTTCTTTTAGTAGGGCTATATCTCAAATTCCTTTATAATCCATTTTGTGCCGGGATGGTCAGTCGTCCATAGTCTGGATGTATGTAGCCAATAATCAGTTCCATGCAAGAAATGCCAGACCCGTTCTGATCACCACTTTGCATTTAGTTATAAGCATTATAACATTTTTTATGGAATCAAAAAGTATAATACTTGTTGATTCCAAGTAAGAGCAACTAAGGCTTCAGCCTATGCTGAGGCTTGGCGGAAAGCAAGTTTTCTTTATAGAGGAGAGGATTTTTGGTGCAATTAAAACTGGCCATACTTGATTTAGTATCCGGGTTAAAGGTTTATAAGTTTTATAGTGAACTCAATAAGTCCCAGTGGATGACAGCCAGTGAGCTTCGTCAGATGCAAAATGAAAAATTGAAGACTTTGCTTAATTATGCATATAACAATGTACCCTATTATAGAAGTATATTGCCCAAGGAGGGCAGCATCAAAACCAATGCTCTTGATATGCTTAAAGATCTTCCACTCTTAAGCCGAAGACTTCTGCAGGAAAAAGTACAGGAGCTTTGTGATGAGACCAAAAGTCTAAAGAAAATGCGGCTGGTTTCCACCAGTGGAACTACTGGATCAGTTGTAAAGGTGTATATTGATGATTGTGCTATAACTTATAGCCGGGCGCTAGAGAAACGGGGAGAATATGAGTGGACAGGTACAAATTTTTTCGCTAAAAGAGTGTTCTTCTCCACAAATAAACAGGATAAGAGGAATTTTATAAGAAAACTGGTGAATTTTATACGTTCTAGATGGCGCTATTGTTTGGTTGAGAAGGAAAAACGCAGGTATATAAAAAATGAGAAACTAAAGCTGTATATTGATGAAATAATTACAATACAGCCCCAAGTAGTCAGAGGATTAGCTTCATGCTTAAGGCACGTTGCTGAATATTTACAGGAGAATGACATTAAGCAAATCAGACCTAATGCCGTTATATCAAATTCAGAACCGCTGACCATAAAAAGCAAAAAGCTGATAGAAGAGGCTTTTGGGGCCAGGGTATATAATCAATATGGACTATCAGAGTGTGGGACGGTGGCGAGTGAATGTCCTCATGGTCAGATGCACATTAATGCAGAAAGATTTATAGTCGAAATTGTAAAAGATGGTGAAGTTGTTGCACCAGGAATGGAAGGGGAAATTGTTATAACTGATCTTCATAATTATGGATTCCCCTTAATACGTTATGGAACAAAAGATCTTGGCATACTAGACAGTAATCTCTGCTCCTGTGGCCGGGAACTGCCAGTATTACAAAAAATTGTTGGAAGAACTGTTGAGATCATTCATACACCCTCTGGGGATAGTGTTCCTGCAACTCAGATAGATCATATCTTTGGTGAGATTCCCTATGCACAGATACGGCAAGTGCAATTGTATCAACCTAGCATAGATAAACTGGTTGTTCGGCTGATAAAGGGCCATGAATATAGTGAGGATAGCGGTAGTAAGGCCAAGAGTTTAATTGAACCCTATTTTAAGGATACTGGGGTCGAACTATCTCTTGAATTTTGTGACATCATCCCTACGACTAAGTCTGGTAAGATGCAGTTTTATCTCCGGGGCTATAATGCAAACAATGGATAAGAGGCTTGATTAACCTTTATTAAGGGACATCGGGGGATAATCTTGAAATCAATTATGGATTTTTTTTGATGTCATTATAAATTCCTAGGCAAATGATATTTACAGAGAATATAGCTTGGATTAGTGTAAAGACGGAGCCGCCTTGGCAGGTTTTAATCTGATGTTGGTTACATTTTTAGGAATTGCCATGTCTAGTTAGAAGAGATTGTACGTATGGTGGACATGTGTATTTTTCTGAAATATATATGTTGACAAAAATATAGTAAAATGCAATAATTTACTCTAGATAGCTTAAAACTTAATAGATTAACATACAAAAGTGATGATTGGGAGTAAAGGCAATGGATAGACTGCCACAGAGAACCGGTGTCTGCTGAGAACCGGTGGGTCGTAATTGCTGATTAAATCACCCATGAACTCTTCTCCGAAAAGTACAGGACTATTTCTGTGTGGATTAGGCAGAGGCGCCACCTGGGCGTTAACCGGGAGTCGGTTGCTTGACCGATGTAAAGTGATAAGTAAGGGTGGTATCGCGCATGTTGCGCCCCTATATAACATATATGTTATATAGGGGCGTTTTTTTTAGTCAAAATAGCAAAAAAAGGGAGAAATTTTCATGAGAAATACTAAGAGAAAAATGCAGACGATGGATGGCAATACAGCCGCAGCCCATATTTCCTATGCCTTTACTGATGTAGCAGCTATTTATCCTATTACTCCGTCGTCCAATATGGCAGAACATGCTGATGAATGGGTGGCACAAGGTAAAAAAAATATCTTCGGACAGACGGTGCACATTGTGGAAATGCAGTCAGAAGGTGGTGCTGCTGGCGCAGTACATGGTTCATTGCAGGCAGGTGCTTTGACTACTACTTATACCTCATCTCAAGGATTATTACTCATGATTCCCAACATGTATAAGATTGCTGGGGAACTATTACCTGGTGTATTCCATGTCAGTGCCAGAACGATTGGTGCCAATGCAATTAGTATTTTCGGTGATCATTCAGATGTTATGGCAACTCGGCAGACAGGGTTTGCGCTCCTAGCGGAAAGTAGTGTTCAGCAAGTAATGGATTTGGCAGCTGTGGCTCATCTATCTGCTATTAAAGGCAGAGTTCCCTTCCTTAATTTTTTCGATGGATTTCGAACTTCTCATGAAGTGCAAAAGATTGAAGTCCTTGAATATAACGAATTAGCCCATTTATTAGATCGAGATGCTCTCGCTGAGTTTCGCCGTAAGGCTCTCAATCCAGATCATCCAGTACTGAAAGGGTCGGTACAGAATTCGGATATTCTCTTTCAACAACGAGAGGTTTCTAATCGTTTTTATCAAGAACTTCCTGAAATTGTCGAAGGATATATGGCTGAAATAGGAAAATTGACAGGCCGGGAATATCATCTATTCAACTATTATGGAGCTGAGGATGCTGATCGCATGATCGTTGCTATGGGATCAGTGTGTGAGGCCATAGAAGAGATGGTGGATTATCTAAATGCAAATGGCGAAAAAGTCGGACTGCTTACCGTTCATTTATACCGGCCTTTCTCAATTGAACATTTCTTTAAATACATTCCGCGCACAGTGAAAAAGATTGCTGTTTTGGATCGGACCAAAGAGCTAGGAGCTTCTGCTGAACCTTTGTACCTTGATGTAAAATCAGTGTTTTACGGTAAAGAATGGAGTCCGGTGATTGTTGGGGGCCGCTGTGGTGTTGGTGGTAAAGATGTAATTCCTAGTCATATTCAAGCTGTTTTTGAAAATCTTAAGCAAGAACAGCCTAAGGATAACTTTACGGTAGGGATTGTTGATGACATCACCTATACCTCCTTGCCTTTTGGTGATGATATTGATATTACCTCAGCAGAAACCAAAGCGTGTAAGTTTTGGGGTCTTGGTTCTGATGGAACGGTAGGGGCTAACAAGAGTGCTATTGGAATTATTGGTGATCATACTGATATGTATGCCCAAGCCTATTTTGCCTATGACTCCAAAAAGTCGGGTGGGGTTACCATTTCCCATTTGAGATTCGGTAAAAAAACCATAAAATCTCCCTATCTTATTAACAAGGCTGATTTTATTGCCTGTCATAACCAATCCTATGTGCATAAATATAATGTGCTGGAAGGTCTAAAGCAAGGCGGCAATTTTCTGCTGAACTGTACATGGACTGCAAAGGAACTGGATGAAAAATTGCCTGCCGCCATGAAACGTTATATCTTTGAAAAAAATATTAACTTTTATACCTTAGACGCGATCGGTATTGCCCAGGAAATTGGCCTTGGTGGTAGGATTAACATGATTATGCAATCCGCATTCTTTAAAATTGCTGATATTATTCCAGTGGAAGATGCGGTTCGGTATTTAAAAGATGCGGTTATTAAATCCTATAGCAATAAAGGTGAAAAAGTCCTCAGCATGAACAATGCTGCCATTGATAAAGGGGTAGACTCTATTGCCCGAATCAATGTTCCTGCATCTTGGGCAAATGCCCATGAGGCGATCACCCCTGTTGCTAATGTGCCAGATTTTATTAAAAACATTCTGATTCCGATGAATCGGCAAGAAGGGGATACATTGCCAGTCAGTGCTTTTGTTGGTATGGAAGACGGCACGTTCCCGATGGGTACTTCCGCATATGAAAAACGCGGTATTGCCATTCATGTTCCAAATTGGCAAGCAGACAACTGTATCCAATGTAATCAATGTTCCTATGTATGCCCTCATGCTGCCATCAGGCCGGCATTACTAAGCGTGGTCGAACTGGAAAATGCTCCAGAGGGTTTTGTGGCAAAAGCGGCTATTGGCAAACCGGAACTCAACTTTTCCATTGTTGTTTCCCCTTATGATTGCACAGGCTGTGGTAACTGCGCACAGATTTGTCCATCAAAACAAAAAGCCTTAGAAATGAAACCGCTAGCAAGATCTCTTGAACAGGATAACCTGTGGAATTATGCCATGACTGCAGCACCAAAAGCAAATCCTATGAGTCCATTCACGGTCAAAGGCAGCCAATTTGAGCAACCTTTACTGGAGTTTTCGGGTGCTTGTGCAGGCTGTGGCGAAACTCCTTATGCGAAATTGGTGACTCAACTATTTGGTGATCGAATGATGGTGGCGAATGCGACTGGTTGTTCCTCTGTATGGGCAGGTAGTGCGCCATCGATTGCTTATACTAAAAATCATCGCGGACACGGCCCTGCTTGGGGGAACTCCCTGTTTGAAGATAACGCTGAATTTGGTTTGGGCATGCTCTGTGGCGTAAGACAAATTAGAGAAAAATTAGCCATAGATATTGCTGCCGTAGCAGCATTGAATAATGGGGGCGGGCTAAAAGAAGCTTGTGAAGAGTGGCTAGCCAATAAAGACAAAGGTGACGGTACACGACAAAGGGCAGATAAGTTGATTGAAGTATTAGAACAGGTAAAAGGCGATGACCCACTACTTAATGAAATCTATGATAATAAAGACTTCTTAGTGAAGAGGTCTCAATGGTTGTTTGGTGGTGATGGTTGGGCTTATGATATTGGTTTTGGAGGACTTGATCATGTGCTAGCCTCAGGTGAAGATTTGAATGTCTTAGTCTTTGATACTGAGGTATATTCCAATACAGGTGGTCAGTCGTCAAAAGCCACACCAACAGCAGCAATTGCCAAATTTGCATCCAGTGGTAAACGCACCAAGAAAAAAGATCTTGGCATGATTGCCATGAGTTATGGCTATGTATATGTGGCCCAAATCGCCATGGGTGCCGACAAAAATCAAACCATCAAAGCCATTGCTGAGGCTGAGGCTTATCCAGGACCATCCTTAATTATTGCTTATGCTCCTTGTATCAACCATGGTCTAAAAGTTGGCATGGGTTCTAGTCATTTGGAAAGCAAGCGAGCTGTGGAGAGTGGTTATTGGTCTATGTATCGCTATAATCCTCAATTGAAAGAAGTTGGTAAAAATCCATTCACTCTAGATTCCAAGGCGCCAACCATGAACTTCCAGGAGTTTTTGATGGGTGAAGTGCGCTACTCATCATTGAAAAAGCAATTCCCTGATATGGCTGAAATCTTGTTTGCAAAGACTGAACAAGATGCAAAAGACAGATTAGAGAGCTACAAAAGATTGGCTAGCAACTATGGTGCAGTCAATCAGGAGGCAGCCGCCACAAAAGAATAATACCTTTAATGCAAAGAGAAGGCCCACACTTACTGAGTAAGTTGTGGGCCTTCTTACGTTTTAATAAGCCTTCGTGACCTCAATCTTGTAGGTTTTTAATTTTCGGTAGAGTGTGCTGCGATCCATGCCCAGTACTTTAGCGGCATGGGTAATATTTGAATTACATTGTGCTAATGCAGAAACAATTCTCGTTTCTTCTGATAGCAGAGAGAGGTCGTTTGTACTATTAATTACTGTGGGCTCACATTCTCTATCTTGCCAATATTTTCTGAGGACATCTGGGGTAATAAGTTTTTCATTGGCAATCACCACCAATCTTTCAATGAAAAACTTTAATTCTCTCACATTACCCGGCCAGAAATAGTCAGACAGATAGTCATAGGCTGCCTGGGTAATTTCGAGCTGCTTTAGATGCCGTCTTTTATAATATTCTAAGAAATGATGTGCTAGATGTTTTACGTCGTTATTTCTATTACGTAATGGTGGCAAAGTCATTGTCAATACCTTAAGTCTATAAAAAAGATCTTGCCTAAAATGTCCTTCTTTAATAAGTTCTATTAAGTTTTTATTCGTAGCGGCAATGATTCTGATATCAACAGGTATATATTTATCATCTCCGAGGCGCATGATTTGTTTTTCCTGCAATACTCTGAGTAAACGACTTTGACCATATTTATCCATTTCGGAAATTTCATCAAGAAAAATCGTGCCCCGATGAGCCATTTCAAATAGGCCAGGTTTCCCTTTTCTATTTGCTCCTGTGAATGCTCCTTCCACATAGCCGAAGAGTTCGCTTTCAAGCAAATTTTGCGGTAAGGCTGCACAATTGACTGCCACAAAGGGACCATTTTTTCTGCGGCTTTCGTTATGGATACTTTGGGCGAATAATTCTTTACCGGTTCCTGATTCACCTGAAATTAATACAGTGGCGTCAATTGCGGATATTTCTTTGGCAATTCTCTTGGTCTCAATAATCTGATCAGAAACTCCTAGAATATCAGTAAAGTGATATTTCGCAACGAATTTTCTAGCAATGACTTCATTGCGGATTCGAACCTCCATTTCTTGAATGCGTGTGACATCCTGGAAGGTAATAATTGCACCAATGATTACTTGGTCAACAATGATAGGCGCAATGTTAAAAGTGACCCAGATAGCACCAAGTTGAACCACTTGTCCGATAGATTGCTGACCTGTTAGTAAACAAGTTTCAACATTGATAAAGGTGAGTGCGGAGTCTATTTTTTGCCCAAGTAGTTCTTTGGCAGATCGGTTTAACAGGCGTTCGGCAGTTGGATTAAAAACTTTGATGATTCTCTCGTGATTGATGCTAATGATGCCTTCTGATGAATAGTCCACTAACGCTTTAAATTCTTGGGCTTTTTCCTTTTCAATTTTTCGGCCCAACGCAATTTTTTGAGCCTCCAGAAGCGCCCCGCGAATGGAGAAATCTCCAGAACGTATAAGATGATTCCTTAATCCTTGTTTTGCAGCCAACAGTATGGTTTTTATACCACCTACCACGATATTGGCATCTGTCGCTGCTACGACCGCGATTTTTGCGGGGATATCCTCGACCGTCGTAAGAGGATAGATAGTCAATTGAATATCCAAAATATTTGATAGCACCTCAATGTCATTGACCATATTGCTATAGGCGAGTATGGCAACTTTGGGATTAGGTAAACCTGTTATTTTTTTGGATTCGTGAAAAACTTGGGCTAGGTCTTGTCCAGTAATAGGGATTTCAACGACAGGAATATTAACTTGAGATTCAATAATTAATTTAGCAGTACCGCCTCTGCAAACAATAACATCAACATCTTCATTTTGCAGTTTTTTAGCAAGACGGATTCCTCTATTCAGCCTTGCTAAATAGAGGTCAAATTTATGATTTAAACCAAGCTCATGGATAATTTTCTTGCCCTGCAAAAATAATTGCTTATCAGGAGCAATAAAGGCTATTTTTGGCAATTATGATCAATCCTCCTAATGAATGGATAGATGCTCTTGTTAATCGATAACATTCATTTTGAAAGTTTTCATGTGATTATATAAAAGTAATCATATACGTGTTTATTATACATGCTTGAGGGATGAGTTTGCAACAACATATGTAGCACTTTGGACAACGTTTGTTGTAGATGCTGCTACAGTTGTTTTAGCAAATGAGAAGCTAAAGCTAGAGAATTCAACATTCTGATAATTGGCATGGTTCTTGCAATAGAAAGATTGTAATAGCGAGCCATTATTAGGGTAAGCAATAACCATAGGGTTAACGCTAAAAAACTAGCTTTTAAAATGAAGGAGCTGAGAAAAAAGGGCAGAATTTATTTTGCTACATTAGGACATGTATAGCTAAGTAGCTTAGTTGAGGAAGTTAAGAAAAAAACAGATGAAAAGGAGAATTTTTGAATGGATAACAAGCAAGTAAATACAAAAAAAACCAATGTTCGATATTTCATACTAGCAATGATATTTATTGTTACTACCTTCAACTACGTTGATCGTGCGACTCTGTCCATTGCTGCGCCGAGCATGAGGAAAGAACTTGGCTTTGATGCGGTAACTATGGGAATGGCTTTTTCTGCCTTTGGTTGGGCATATACTGGCATGCAAATTCCTGGCGGGTGGGTTTTGGATAGATACGGTGCACGTGTGGTTTATGGGGCGGGTCTGTTATTATGGTCGGTGTTTACATTTATGCAGGGATTTGTAGGTTATTTTGCATCCGCCTTTGCTATGCTTTTCGGATTACGATTCTTGATGGGGATAGCAGAATCACCAGCATTTCCAGCAAATAGTCGCCTTACTGTGATGTGGTTTCCGACTAATGAGCGTGGTCTGGCAACATCCGTATTTCAATCTGCACAATACTTTGCATTAGCGGTATTCACGCCGCTAATGACGTGGACAGTACATTCGTGGAGTTGGCATTATATTTTCTTCTGGACTGGTGGGGTTGGAATCATATTAGGCTTTTACTGGTTGAAGTATGTTCGGGAGCCTAAAAATCATAAAGGCGTAAACCAGGCCGAACTTGATTATATTCAAGCCGGGGGGGGACTCGCTAATCTTGGTGATACTAAAAGTGAAATAAAATGGTCTGATGTGAGAACTCTTATTTCGAATCGAATGATGGTCGGTATATATATTGGACAGTTTTGTCTTACTACTATTACGTGGTTTTTCTTAACTTGGTTTCCAACCTATCTTATTGAAGCAAAAGGTATGTCCATTTTGAAAGTTGGGCTTGTCGCAGCGATTCCTGCGATTGCGGGTTGTTTTGGAGGTATGTTGGGTGGAATTTGGTCGGACTGGTTGCTGAAACGGGGTCATAGTCTGACTATTGCTCGTAAAACACCTATTATTTCAGGATTGCTCTTTACAAGTAGTATCGTTATGGCCAATTATGTGTCTTCTGAAATAATTGTTATTGCAGTTATGTCGCTAGCCTTTTTCGCGAAAGGTATCGGAAATTTAGGCTGGTGCATTGTTGGCGATACATCACCTAAAGAGGTGATGGGGGTAAGTGGTGGAATCTTTAATTTTTGTGGTAACATAGCTAGTATTGTAACTCCAATCGCAATCGGCTATATTTTGAAGGCTACTGGTTCTTTTGACGGGGCGCTGATTTATGTAGGGGTAGTCGGGCTTGTGGGTGCAATGTCATATTTGTTTATTGTTGGTGATGTAAAACGATTAGAATTAGGTGGTACGGCAGCAACGGCTAAGCCTGAGGACACTGCGGTATAAGAGTTGATGCAGCAATTACCTTTGCGACTCATGCAACCTATCATTTGAGAACCTTTAACAAATGCTTTGTAACCATGGGTCGCATAGTGACTGCTGTGGTCGAAATAGTGGATATGGCCGGCCTTTGCCTTCGTTGTCTGGACAACACGACTAAGAACTTCGTTCATATAAGAAATATGTAAATGGAAGGAGTACAAAGTGCAAATTAAAAAAGGTGGAGTTGTATCAAAATTATTAGAGGATGTATATATTCCTAAAATGTTTCGTGCAAAACAAATATTCCCAAGACCAGTTATCACGCCGGAAGAAATACCGGGGGTTGTGTTTGCAGAATTGTCTAAGGAAAAATTTTCCGATCAAATAAAGATGGGAATGAATATAGCGATTACGGCAGGAAGCAGAGGGATTGCAAACGTAGATATTATTACGAAAGCAATCGTAGATTTTGTAAAATCTCAAAATGCAAATCCTTTTATTGTTCCAGCTATGGGAAGTCATGGTGGAGCAACAGCAGAAGGACAGATAGAAATTCTAGCTGGATACAATATTACAGAACAAACCATGGGGTGTCCAATAAAATCCTGCATGGACACCGTTATGTTGGGATTTTCAGAATTAGGAAGGCCGGTTTATTTAGATAAAATAGCCTATGAATCAGATGGTATTATTGTATCTTGTCGTTTAAAACCTCATAACGCATTTCGCGGTGAATATGAGAGCGGGCCTTGTAAGATGATGGTAGTTGGCCTTGGCAAACAACACGGCGCGGAGAGTGTTCATAGTGATGGTATGGGGAAAATTGCTGAGAATTTACCGGCTAATGCAAAAATAATTCTTGAAAAGGCCCCTATTTTATTAGCAATTCCCTGTATGGAGAATGCCTATGATGAGACCTGTATAATAGAAGCCATTCATAAAGACGATATTATGGCTAGAGAACCAGAATTATTAAAAATAGCTTTTGCAAATATGCCCCAATTAATTGTTGGCGAGGGAGATGTTCTCATTGTCGACGAAATTGGCAAAAACTTTAGTGGCACTGGGGTAGATCCGAATATTACAGGCACATTTTCTACGGATTATGCAACAGGTGGTGTACAGGTTCAAAGAACGTGTATGTTAGATATTACAGATTGTTCTCATGGAAATGGATTGGGTACTGGTTTAGCTAGTACAATTACAAAACGGCTATTTGAGAAGTTAGATCCTGAAAAAATGTATCCTAATTGTTTGACAAGTACCGTACTAAAGTCAGCAGGCATTCCAATTGTTGTAGCGACGGACAAAGAAGCTATTCAACTATGTATACGAACTTTAAATAATGTTAACAAGGATAAGGCAAGAATCATTCGTATTCCCAATAGTCTTCATATTGGACAGATTATGCTATCGGAAGCATATTATAAGGATGTTGTTCATGGGAAATACGAAGGTCTAGAAGCAGAAGATGAACCAGAGTACATGGAATTTGATGTGGAAGGAAATCTGATGACTGGGATTATCAGAGAGTAGTAGATATATTTTTACATCAAAGGGTACTCCGTCGGTAATGCTATCGCCAATTATAGGAACTAATAAGCTGGAAATTTTAATAAAAGACATGAAAGGAAAAAAATGGATAATAATATACAGCGAAAAGAAGTACCTCTTTACATTAAAATTAATCCAGTCGATAATGTTGCGATTGTTGTCAATGGGGGAGGATTGCCTGCAGGAACGGTGTTTCCTTGCGGTCTTGAACTCAGGGAGCATGTTCCTCAGGGGCATAAAGTAGCCTTAAGGGATTTGAAACAAGATGAAGAAATTATTCGCTATGGGGAAGTTATTGGATATGCAGTTCATCCCATCCATAAAGGCAGTTGGATTGATGAATCATTAGTACACATGCCAACTTCTCCAGATTTGGATGAATTATCAATTGGGAATAAGGTGCCAGCAGCGTTACCACCTCTTGAGGGGTATACATTTGAAGGATTTCGTAATGCAGATGGCAGTGCTGCAACAAAAAATATCCTCGGCATTAGTACCAGTGTTCAATGTGTTGCAGGTGTCCTTGATTATGCAGTAAAAAGAATTAAAGAAGAAATACTTCCCCAATATCCCAATGTGGAAGATGTAGTGGCATTAAATCATAATTATGGCTGTGGAGTGGCGATTAATGCGCCTGAGGCTATTATTCCTATTCGTACCCTGCAGAATCTTACAACCCATCCTAACTTTGGCGGAGAAATAATGGTAGTGGGTTTGGGCTGTGAGAAACTGCTCCCAGAAAAAATGCTACCAAATGGTGATGCCGGAACCATCGTTTTACTACAAGATCATCAAGGCTTTAGTAAAATGGTTCAGAAGATTATGGAACAAGCAGAAGAACAGTTGCAAAGATTAAATGATCGAAAGCGGATTACCTGCCCTCTTTCTGATTTGGTAGTTGGTATGCAGTGTGGTGGGAGTGATGCTTTCTCTGGTGTTACTGCCAATCCAGCAGTGGGTTATGCAGCAGATTTGTTAGTCCGGGCTGGGGCGACAGTTCTATTTTCAGAAGTCACTGAGGTACGGGATGGAATTCATTTATTAACACCGCGCGCAGTGAATGAAGAAGTGGGTCGTAAGCTTATTCAAGAAATGAAGTGGTATGATCACTATTTAGATCTTGGTGAAGTGGATCGAAGTGCCAATACCACACCAGGTAATAAAAGAGGTGGATTGGCAAATATTGTGGAAAAAGCCCTGGGCTCTATTGCCAAATCAGGAAGTAGTGCCATTGTAGGAGTGTTATCACCTGGGGAAAAAGCAATGCAAAAAGGGTTAATCTATGCGGCAACACCCGCTAGTGATTTTGTCTGCGGCACCCTGCAGCTTGCTTCAGGAATACATGTGCAAGTGTTTACCACCGGCCGAGGAACACCCTATGGATTGGCTATGGTGCCTGTCATTAAAGTAGGGACACGAAATGCCCTGGCGGAGCAATGGCATGATCTCATCGATGTGAATGCAGGACAAATCGCAACAGGCGAAGCTACAATTGAAGAGGTTGGTTGGGAAATATTTCGTTTAATTATCGATGTTGCTAGCGGGCGTAAAGAGACTTGGGCTGAACACTGGGGATTAAAGAATGCATTATGCTTGTTTAACCCTGCGCCAGTGACCTGATCAAAATTTCATCATATAGCAGAACTTCTTATAAAGATAGAATACTTTCAATATAAGAAACGATATTTCAATATATGAAAATGATTGTTTAAAGATGAAATAACTAGGGCGATGTTTCTTGATAGTATTCCTTGGTAAAGATGCCTGCGGAGCAGTAGAGGCTAGGTTTAAATATATTGCGAGGGGTGTTTAGTATGTTCGAAAATGCATTTAAAGAAAAATTGTCGCGTGGTGAATTAACGCTGGGTTTATTTGTGCCCTTTTATGCGCCGTCTCTTGTGGAAATTATTGGGTATGCAGGATTGGATTTTATCGTCATCGATAACGAACATGGCGCTTTTACTGACGGCCAAATTGAAGAATTGATCCGAGCAGCCGAGTTAACCGGCCTAGCGGCCATCGTGCGTGTATCTTATGATAATTCCGGTATTCAGAAGGCTCTTGATCGAGGGGCTAAGGGCGTACAAGTGCCAATGGTCAACACTAAGGGTGATGCGGAAGCTGTTGTTAGAAAGGCCAAATTTCCACCATATGGTACTAGGGGAACGGCATATTCTGTGCGGGCCGCGCGCTTTGGTAATGACTCTGGCAAAGAATATTTAGAGGCTGCCAATCGTAATACTATGGTTATTGTGCACATCGAAACTCCGGAAGCTGTGGAAAATTTTGAGGAAATCATCAGCGTGCCTGGCATTGATGTTGCATTTATAGGTCCTACAGATTTGTCCGTTACCATGGGCTATCAATTGGAAGGACCAAATCATCCAGCTGTGAAAGCTACTATTAAAGAATTGCTTCGCAAGGGCAAGGAAAAAGGTATCACCATGGGCGTTATGGCTGGTGGCATTGACGATATTGGCCGGTGTGCAGGTGAAGGTGCCAAAGTTGTAACGTTGGTATCGTCGGGGCTAATTTCGGCAAAGTTCAAGGAAATGGTAAAGGCAGGAAGAAGCAATAATTAAATAATCTAACAATAAACATCTTAAATGGGAAGTTGCATAGTATTAAATTTAAAAAATAAAGGAGTTAATAAAAATGAAAATTGGATTAATTGGACTAGGAATTATGGGGAAACCTATGAGTAAAAATTTACTTAAGGCTGGTTATGATCTTACTGTTATGGACCGAAATCAAAGTGCTGTTGCTGAGGTTGTAGCTGCAGGGGCTAAAAGTGCGGCCACGGCTAAGGCTATAGCTGAGCAGGTTGATGTTGTTATTACCATGCTGCCTAACTCGCCTCACGTAAAAGAAGTTGTTTTAGGGGAAAATGGTGTACTTGAGGGAGCAAAAGCAGGCACTATATTCATCGATATGAGTTCGATCGCGCCACTGGTTAGTCGGGAACTCTCAGCAAAGCTTGCTGAAAAAGGTGTAGAAATGCTAGACGCACCAGTGAGCGGCGGTGAGCCGAAAGCCATTGATGGCACAATGTCTGTTATGGTTGGCGGAAAACAAGAAGTATTTGATAAATGCTATCCTGTTATGAAAGCTATGGCTGGATCTGTTGTACGGGCTGGTGAGATCGGCGCAGGGAATATAACCAAACTTGCCAACCAAGTTATTGTTGCACTCAATATTGCAGCAGTCTCTGAGGCCTTGGTGTTAGCCAGTAAAGCTGGAGTAGAGCCAGACTTAGTTTATCAGGCAATCCGTGGAGGTTTGGCGGGAAGTACGGTTCTTGATGCCAAAGCACCTTTGATGATGGATCGTAAATTTGATCCTGGTTTCCGTATCAATCTTCATATTAAGGATTTGAATAATGCATTGGAAACTTCTCACGAAATGGGTGTGTCCTTACCCCTTACCGCAGCCGTTATGGAAATGATGCAAGCCCTCAAAACAGACGATATGGGTGAAGCTGACCATAGTAGCTTGGTAAAATATTATGAAAAAATGGCGAAAGTTGAAGTAAAACGCTAATTTACTCTAATAGAAGGGCTGTCTCAATCAATGATTGGGACAGCCCCTTCCTGCTTTTCAAAGGTCACTTTAGTAGGATAATAAAAGCCAAATTCTCGTAATTGTTTTCTTTTTATAATCATTATAGCTTATAATATAATGATTATAAATACACTATATTATCATAAAGAGGTGACCTTTCTTGAACAATTTATTGAAAATTATTGGACAAATTTTCTTATTATGGGTTATTTACTATCTTAGTACATGGGTAGTAACATTTTTACACTTACCAATACCAGGTAGTGTTCTAGGTATGATCAGCCTTTTTGTCCTTTTATCTACCGGCATCATTAAAGAACAATGGTTGTCAGCAGCAGCCAATCCTCTACTTAAACATCTATCCTTTTTCTTTATTCCTATTGCGGTAGAACTCATGGAATGGGGAGATTTGTTTATTCAAAAAGGATATCTTTTATTTCTACCCCTCGTGGTCAGTACTTTAGTAGCATTGCTAACAACAGGAGGAATCGTTCAAATCCTCAACAAATCTCACCAGGGCAAAAAAGGAGTGAGTTAGCTTGCAAAGCGTAACATTGACTGTTTTCACTATTATCATGACTGTCGCTATATATTTCATCAGCCGAAAGATTTATTTGAAGATAAAAAATCCGTTACTAACCCCTTTACTGCTCAGTACTACTGCTATCATTCTTATCCTGCACTATTCAGGAATCACATTTGAGCAGTACAAACCAGGCAAAGATATTATGACCTTTTTACTTGGGCCTGCTACTGTGGCACTCGCGCTGCCTCTTTACCTAAATCGGCAGGTTCTGCGTGCATCATTGGTTCCCATACTCGTAGGCATAGGATGCGGTGCTGTATCTACATTAACAACCGCCGTAATGCTCGCTAAGCTGAGTGGCCTGGATTCCCTTATTGTCACATCTATCGCTCCTAAATCGATAACGGCTCCGATTGCCATTGATATTGCCCTTATTACAGGTGGCGACCCAGCGATTGCCGTGGCCTTTGTCGTCTTTACAGGCACACTAGGTTCGATGATTGGCGCGAGCTTCCTTTCGTTATGCAAAATAGATAACCCTGTAGCCAGAGGGTTAGCGATGGGCGTGACTGCCCACGGCCAAGGTACAGCTACTATCTTGCAAGAAGGACAAACCCAAGGAGCAATGTCAGGAGTGGCGATGGCACTCTCTGCTATCTTTATTTCATTTATTGCCCCATTTTATATTCCTTGGCTTTTAAAGTGATCGAAGGGTCAGGTTTGACTTATAGAGAAATATCCTACCTAAGTAGTAAAATAAGTCATTTTTTTCTATAATAAGTCAAATAGGAACCCTGATTTTGGATTTTCCTGCAGGTTTTTTTACATTTTTCGCGAATTACTAGTAAAAATTGTTCTTAGAGGCAAGAAGGAAATAAGGAGAAGAGGGAAATGAATTTAAAGGCAAAACTCACATTAATATTCTCAGTATTGTCGGCAATAATTCTATTAGTATCATCGATTGTCGGATACCTGTTTACCAAAGAACAGGTAGTTATAGGAATTCAGGAAGAAATGAATCAAACTTCTGCTTCATATGTAAGCAAACTAGATGGTTGGCTTATTAGTAAGGCGAAAATGCTTGAGATTACAGCAGGCACGATACAAAGTTCTTATGGTGATGCTGAAATGACTGTACCCATGCTAGCGGGTTATAAGACAGTTGATAAAGAAATATCTGATGTCTATTTTGGTTCTAACGAGGGGAAAATGATTGATGGGAGTGGATGGGTGCCACCTGCAGATTATGATCCTCGTAGCAGGCCATGGTACAAATCCAGTAAGGAACAGGGGAAGCTTAGCTTTACAGATCCTTATTTAGATATGGTAACAAAACAAATGGCCGTATCGGTGGCTATGCCAGTGAAAAGTAGTTCAGGACAATTTCGCGGAGTCATGAGTGCTGATATATTACTACAAACTCTGGTGGACAATGTAAAAGATATTAAATTGCATGATGCCGGTTATGCTTTTTTGATTGATAGCAAAGGAATTATATTGGCTCATCCTAATGGGGATTTAATATCAAAAAATATCTTTGAGGACGATAAATTAAAAGTAAATACTTCTTTATTTAAAGAAGCTCTTACAAAAGATAAGGGTTATGCTAGGTATAGCTTTAATGGAAAAGATATGATGATGGTTTATAGGAAAATACCTTCTACTGGATGGCTTTTGACAATTAGTGTGCCAGAAGAAGTTATCTATCAACCTCTTGTTACTTTGAAATGGTTATTTGTAGTGATATTTATTGTATTAATGCTAATTGTTATAGCTAGTACCATATTTACGGTCAAGCGTATAACGAAGCCCATTGAAGAACTAGTTGGTCAGGTGCAACTGGTTGCTGCAGGAGATCTTACTGTACAGGCCAAGACAAATGGTAAAGATGAAATTGCCGTTTTGGCTGCTGGCTTTAATACCATGGTTCGCAATTTACGTGAATTAATTTTGCAAGTCCATACGAGTGCAGAACAGTTGGCTGCCTCATCAGAGGAGTTAACTGCCAGTTCCCAGCAATCGGCTCAGGTTACCAATCAAGTGGCAAGCTCGGTGGTGGATATAGCCCATGGGGCGGACGTGCAACTGCAAGGAGTGGAAAAGACGGCTACTGCAGTGGAAAAGATGTTGAATAACATTCATAAAGTGGCTATGAGTGCCAATCAAGCTGAAGAAAAATCCTCTCAAGCTACTGATAAAGCCCAAGAAAGTGGTCTTTCAATTGACAAGGCCATTAATCAAATGGGTCTTATTGAGCAAACAGTTAATACTTCTGCTGAGGTTATTGCTAATTTGGGTGAGAGGTCAAAGGAAATTGGACAAATTGTAGATACCATATCAGGTATTGCCGGTCAGACAAATTTATTGGCCCTTAATGCTGCCATTGAAGCGGCCCGGGCTGGTGAACAAGGTCGGGGGTTTGCCGTGGTTGCTGAAGAGGTTCGCAAATTGGCTGAGCAGTCACAGGAAGCTGCCAAACAAATCGCTGGTCTTATTGGACAAATACAGGGAGATACTGCTAAAGCTGTTTCGGCTATGAATGACGGAACGCGTGAAGTAAGTCTGGGGGCTGAGGTTGTAAATCGTGCTGGTAGTGCATTCCGGGAGATTGCTCAGTTAGTGAGCGAAGTATCAAAGGAAGTTACGGAAATTTCTGCTGCTGTAGAGCAGATGGATAATGGAGGTCAACAAATTGTATCTTCTGTACAGGTCATAAACGACTTGAGTAAAAAGGCAGCAGATGAAGCGCAAACAGTATCAGCTGCAACGGAAGAACAAGCAGCATCGATGGAGGAAATTGCTTCTGCTAGTAATAATCTTGCCCACATGGCGCAAAAACTTCAGGACATCGTTAATCGATTTGAAATTTAGTAAAAAAATTCTTTAATACAGCGTGTTCCACAAATAAGCAAAGACTTGGTGCAAGAAAATTGCAATCAAGTCTTTGCTTATTTTGAGAATTATTATAATTTGGCCAGGTCGAAAGGTGTCTCTTGATAGACATAATAGTTGAGCCAATTGGAAAAGAGTAGATTGGCAGCACTGCGCCAGAGGACAACAGGTGCTTGTGTGGGATCGTCATTAGGGTAATAATTATCAGGAATGTTAACAGATAGCCCCAGAGCAACATCACGGTCGTATTCAGCCTTTAGGGAGAGGGGGTCATATTCTGAATGGCCTGTGATAAAAAACTGCCTACCGATAAGATCAGCTACCACGTAAACACCCGAAATGTCAGATTCGGAGAGTATGCATAGGTTGGGGTTCTTGGCGATATCTTCCCGGCGGACTTCAGTATGCCTTGAGTGAGGAACATAGAAGATGTCATCAAAGCCACGGAAGAGTTTGACTGGTTGAGCTAATTTGTTTTGGTGGGGGAACACACCAAACATTTTTTGGGGAAGATCATATTTTGGAATACCATAGTGGTAGTACAAGCCAGCTTGGGATGCCCAGCAAATGTGAAATGTGGAGTAGACATGTTTTTTACTCCATTCCATTATTTGGCAAAACTCTTCCCAATAAGAGACTTTTTCAAAGGGCATTTGTTCGACAGGTGCTCCTGTAATGATCATGCCATCATAGTTGCGAGATTTAACATCTTCGAAGGTTTCATAAAATTTAATTAAGTGTTCTTGTGATGTATTTGTAGGTGCATAGCTGGCTGTATAAATGAAGTCAACTTCTACTTGTAGGGGAGAATTCCCCAAGAGCCTTAGTAACTGGGTTTCTGTAGTTATTTTAGTTGGCATCAGGTTCAAAATCAATATTTTAAGAGGACGTATATCCTGGGTATATGCTCTATTTTCGTGGATTACAAAAATGTTTTCGCTTTCAAGGATGTTGGTAGCCGGTAAGTTATTTGGAATTTTTATAGGCATATTGTATTACCTCCATTTTTTTGACTTTTATTAAAGGTCGGATATACAAAAACATCTATCTAATATGCAAATAGATGCTTGTAAATTGTCCTTATTGGTAAATAGTAACTAAGGTAAAAGTACATAATAAATGGTTTAGAAAATTTGTAGTTAATATAACTTATGTTGACGAAATAGTCAAGCAATATAATAACTATGAGTAAATGATCAAGGTACTCTTACTGATAATAACATACAAAGGTTAAAACATTAGGAATTTGAATTAATTAGTGAAAAAAATTAACTTTTACAGGATTACCATGTATAATAAAGGAAGCTTGGCTTGAGAAGGATGTTCGACTGCTCACGCATCGAACGAAGCGATCACATCGTCGCTAAGGCGTCGTGAGCCTGCTTTAATAAATTTATAGTGGAGGTACTCAAGATGGATTCTATTATATCGCTTTTTGTATTAGGTGTTTCTGTTGGAACATTTGGTACTCTTGTAGGAATTGGGGGAGGTATCATTCTTGTTCCTATTTTTCTGTTGCTATTTCAATGGACACCTCAAAATGCAGTGGGGACATCGTTAGTCGTTGTATTTTTGAATGCAGTTTCTGGGTCTATTGCATATATAAAACAAAAAAAAGTTTATTATGATGCTGCTATTCGTTTTAGTATAGCCACTCTTCCCGGGGCAGTCATTGGAAGTTACCTAGCTGAATATTTTACAAGTGCTAGTTTTAAGGTTAGCTTTGGTGGATTGTTAATGGTTATTTCAATAATAATGTTTTTTCGTACTAAACAGCAAGAAGGTAAAAGTAAATTTGGGGAAGAAGGGTTTACCTATAATCGTACACTGGGTGTTTTATTAAGTACACTGGTCGGTTTTTTATCGAGTATTTTAGGAATTGGTGGCGGGGTCATTCATGTTCCCGCTATGGTTTATATTCTCGGTTTTCCTACTCATGTTGCGACAGCTACATCCCATTTTGTGTTAGCAATATCCACATTGTTTGGTGTTGTATCTCATTATATTATCGGGAACATTCTTATAAAACCAGCGTTAGCTATCGGCATTGGGGCAGTCGTTGGAGCGCAAATTGGTGCTGGTTTGTCGTTAAAAGTAAAGTCTAAATCTATTTTGACCTTGTTATCCATTGCGTTATTTTTATTGGGGCTACGCTTGGTTCTGACTGCTCAATCGGTAATATAATAGATTAATAGTAAGGCCCTACAGTCATTGGACTGTAGGGCCTACTCGATTGCCTACTTGCTATTTTTGGCAATTCTCCTTAGGCAATAGACAAGATTTTCTTTATCGCGATGAAAATCTATACATTTGCAGCACTTCCCATGACGTTCGCAATCGGTTTTCGGACAAGTACAATTTTGTTCATTGCATCCAGCCATGTTTAACCTCCATTAGTTTATCAAATTAATTTTTAACGTTGTTTTTATTTTAATGTAACTTATGAATAAAAGTAAAGTAGTTAGATTTGGGAATCGGAAAGTATAACCCTTTTTAACAGAATCATAAAGTAGCATACTTTATGATTCTAAGTAAGGGCAATTAAGGCTTGGGTAAGCCAAGTTTTCTTTATACGAGATGGAAGGGATTAGAATAGATTAAGCGTATTATAGATAACTGGAGAGAATTTTTGATCGATAAGGAGTCGAAACAATGATGAAGCCCTTTGTGCCCCGGGTAGCAGCGGTCCAAGATATATCTTGTTTTGGGCGTTGTTCGTTAACTGTTATTATGCCAATATTGTCATGTATGGGGATTCAGGTATGTCCCTTACCTACTGCCGTATTAAGTACTCACTTAGGCGGATTTACCGATCTTGCCTTTTGCGATTTTACAGTGCGTATGCCAGATTTTTTCCACCACTGGAAGAGAGAAGGTATTACATTTGATTGTATTTATAGTGGTTTTCTTGCATCAGAAGAGCAAATTGAGGTGGTGCATCATTTTATTGATGAGTTTTCCTCCAATGCTCCTCTTATTCTAGTAGATCCAGTGATGGGGGATGAAGGAAAACTGTATTCTACATATACACCTAAAATGCAGGAACAGATGAAGACTTTGGTGGGAAAAGCGGATATTATTACCCCTAATTATACGGAAGCATGTTTTTTATTAGGAGAGCCTTATCAGGAGAATGTTTGTGAAATGCATACAATTAAGGAGTGGCTTATGGGTTTGTCTGATTTGGGGCCATCGATTGTAGTGATGACAGGGATTCCCTTTGAAAAAGAAAAAATTTTTAACATAGGATATGATCGCAGTAAAGGTGCTTTTTGGGAAATTTCCAAGGACTATATTGAAGCTCGTTATCCAGGTACAGGGGATATTTTTGCCAGTGTATTAGTAGGCGGATTACTTAAGGGGGAAAGTTTGCCGACCTCTATGAAAAGGGCAGCCGATTTTGTAGAGTTGGCAATTAAAGCTACCGTAAATGCGGTTACTCCTACTCGTGAAGGTGTATTGCTAGAAAGTGTGCTGCCTTGGCTTTGCAGGGAATTTTAAAAAAAGTGTTTTATTGTAATAGAATATTTGGGAGGTTACATAATGAATATAAAGCGTAAATTCAATATAAGAGATTTGGTTACGGCAAGTGTATTTGCGGCGATGTGTGCGATTGCTACAGCTATTAAAATTCCCTTTGGCGTTGGCGCTATGGTGCATCTTGGTACTGCCTTGGTCTTTACGATTGCCATTGTTTTTGGTGGTGTATACGCTGGCCTGGCAGGGGCGATTGGTTCAGCATTTTATGATCTTCTCATGGGCTTCTCCCCTTATACCTTATGGTCATTTGTCATCAAAGGAATTGCAGGCCTCATAGCTGGTGTGGTTGCTAAGGGGCTATGGCCTGAAACAACAGTAAACATTTTCACTGTGCCAAGTCAGAAATCGATTCTAAGGGCTGCATTAGGCTGCATACTAGCGGCAACTTGGACTTTAGGTGGTTATACAGTAGCCTGGTGGCAAGTAACTGGCAGTCTGGCAACTGCTATTGCTAATATGCCCAGTTCACTGATGACATCAGGTGTGGGGTTAGTGATTGCTCTCTTGTTGGCGCCTAAATTACGTAAGGTGTTAAATAGATAAATAGTTGCCGTACATCGTTATTAGTTTTAGGAATGCTTTTAACCGCAGAGGCGCAGAGGACACAGAGGGATTTTAATAACAATCTTATCTCTGTGCTCTCTGCGCCTCTGCGGTTAAAATTTTCGCCTTTATGTTTTAAAGGTATCTAAGTTTTATCGCAAGCTAAGTCTTTTGTTGGTAACGTTGTAAAATTAATCATAATGATACTGGATATAATCATGGCTCCGCCTACTATTTGGGCGGGGAAAATAGTTTCTTGTAGAAAGAGGTGGCCTCCGAGAACACCGATGATAGACATAAGGTTTAAGTATAGTGTTGTAATGGTAACATCAAGTTTACTCAGTGCATAGATGTATAAAAAGTAACCTAGTGCAGAGCATCCAATGGCGAGAAAAAGAATATTGCCGAAGGCTGTGAGTGAAAATAAATGCCACTCTTTATATTCAAACAGTGATAGAGGAATTAAAAATATTGTTCCAAACAAAGATTGATAAGTGGTTAAAAACAAACCTGAGTATTTACCTTGAAAGGATTTATTGAGCAAAGTATATAGGGACCAAGAGAGCATTGCACCAACTATCAAGAGATTTCCGATAAAAGTTTGGGAAGAAAAATCAAGCCGACCATTTGCTGTAATGGCTAAATATGCTCCAGACATGGCAATAATGATCCCAATGCATTGGATAAAGGAAACTTTGGTTTTGAAGACAAGGATATCCAGTGTAATAGCGATAATCGGGATGATAGAAGTAATCAGTGCGGCACTCGATGCAGTCGTGAGTCTGAGCGCAGTATTTTCAAAGAAGAAATACAAGGTGATGCCAAAGAAACCTGCTATTATCATTTTACCCAAATCACGGGGCAGTAATTTAGTAGTAGGTTCGATTTTTTTTGTGATAATCAATAAAATAGTACTGGCAATCATGAATCGAAGGAGTGCCAGCGTAATTGGAGGGACTTCACTGACAGCTGTTTTTATGCTGATAAAGGATATTCCCCATAAGGTAACTGTGACAAGCATGGCAAGGTTGGCCAAGAGCTTGATAGAGATCAGTGTATGTATCGTTGCTTTGGCCTTTTTTAAGAATGTCTGCATTCTATAATGTTCCTCCATATTTTCAACCTAATTTAAATATTATTAGTTTTTACTGCCAGAGGGTAGCCAAGTTATCAGTTTTATATTTTGCCAATGCTTTTTGCTTTAGGTCAGCAAGAACATCGGTTTTATCATCAAATATTGGATTTCTAAGATTGTCTAAATCGGTTAGTTTCCAACCATTACTAGAGTGGCTGATGGTGAAGGTCATCATAGCTAAGTCAGTATTGCCATTCAGCGTCATACCGTTAACCAGTTCTCTCGTATAGTAACAAGCACCAGTAATAGAAGAGGAATTTGCGGAAAAAATATCAACATAGCGAAGGGTGTAGTTATTGTATTTACTCACCCAGCTGTCGAATTGCTCCTTCGTCAGTTGTTTTGATAAGGTATCTATTTGCTGAAGTTGTGACAAATCTTTGTTGTTGAAAGCCGCCATGCGTTTGAGAAGTACATACATTGCATGACGCTCATCGATTGCAAGATCAGTTTTCAATTCACTGACATTGGATAGTTCAACAATGGTTCCCCATTGAAATGCACTAACCATGTTATTCTTACTCTTGGCGTCAAATTTTAGGCTCAAGCCCTCCTTTTTAAATTTTCGTGGCAAATTGGTTGGTTGATACTTTAGGCCATCGTCACCAATAATTCCATAAAATCCCCCTTCAATATTAGCGTAGGCTACTTGCCCCGTTAGATGAAAAGTAGTCGGCGGAGATGGAGATATTTCCTGTGCGCCTGCAACAGTATAGGAGAACAGGGCAAATAGCAGAAAGAAAAATGACAGTAAAGATTTTTTGTAAAAATTATTCATGAAGCACCTCACTCTATATCATTCATGGCAGATGCCTGCTGACATCTATCTAATAAGTATAACACTTTAATCGAATATTAGTATGATATTTACTTTGCTTACTGAAAAAAAAGTATTATGGATGAAATATGTTGGTTTTTGTTGAATAAGTGTATACTAAATAAGAATAATTCAGGATTTTAGTAGGAAATAGAACTATATGTTGTATATAATATTTTATTTAATGAGTTATTTGTATTGACAAGAGCTTTTAGGAAACTGTAAACTTATAGAGGATGTCGGGGAATGACTTGCAGTTTTGTGGGGGAATTCTGATAATAGGTTGTTTTTCATAATTGGTTTAATGGAAAGATGAAAGGGGAATGATTGTGAGTAAATGTATTATTGAAGGTGCAAGTAAAGTTTATCAGAATTTAACTACAGCTGAACTAGTCGAGATGGCTTTGCAGAGAAAAGAAGGTTTGTTGGCAGAGAACGGTGCACTGCGCGTAGCGACTGGTAAATATACTGGTAGATCGCCTAAGGATAAGTTTATCGTTGATCTGCCAGTCGTACATGATGAAATTGCTTGGGGAAACAATAAACCTTTTTCTGCAGAAAAATTTGATCAATTATATGATCGAATGATAGCATATATGCAGGATAAGGAAATATTTGTATTTGATGGTTTTGCTGGTGCTGATGAAAATTATCAGATCAATATTAGAGTTATTAATGAATTTGCCTGGCAGAATCTGTTTATTCATCAGTTATTGATCCGACCAGAGGACGATGCACAAAGTTTTTCCCCTGATTTTGAAATCATCTGTATGCCTGAGTTTAAAGCCAATCCAGAAGTAGATGGCACTCATTCGGAAGCCTTTATTTTGCTTAATTTTGAACGCCGCATTGTATTGATTGGTGGTACTCAGTACGCTGGAGAAATGAAAAAATCCGTCTTTACTATCATGAATTATACTCTACCTCACAAAGGTGTCCTATCAATGCATTGTTCAGCTAATGTTGGTGAAAATAATGATACCGCTTTATTCTTTGGGTTAAGTGGCACTGGTAAGACAACCTTATCAGCTGATCCAATGCGTAAACTTATCGGCGATGATGAACATGGTTGGAGCGATGATGGTATCTTTAATATTGAGGGCGGTTGTTATGCAAAATGTATTCATTTGAGTCATGAAACTGAACCGCAGATATGGGATGCGATACATTTCGGTTCAGTACTAGAGAACGTTGCTATGGATGCTGAGAACCGCGAAGTAAATTATGATGATGAAACAGTTACAGAAAATACTCGGGCAGCCTATCCCGTAGATTATATACATAATGCACTTATTCCTGGTGTTGCTGGTCATCCTAAAACAGTTATCTTTTTAACGGCAGATGCATTTGGTGTTCTTCCTCCTATCTCTAAACTGACAAAAGAGCAAGCCATGTATCACTTCTTATCAGGTTATACTAGTAAATTAGCTGGTACAGAGCGTGGTATTACAGAACCGCAAGCTACTTTTTCCGCTTGTTTCGGCGAGCCATTTTTACCATTGTCACCTTTAGTTTATGCTAAACTATTGGGAGAAAAGCTGGAAAAGCATGATACTAATGTATATCTCATCAATACTGGCTGGTCTGGTGGTGCTTATGGTGTAGGTAAGCGTATGAAGTTATCTTATACCAGAGCAATGGTTACGGCAGCAATTGAAGGACAACTTGCAGATGTACCTTATGAACTTGATCCAATTTTTAATGTGTATATTCCAACTGAATGCCCCAATGTTTCCTCAGAACTTCTTAAACCTCGCAATGTATGGCAGGATAAAGAAGCATATGACTCACAGGCTCGTGAATTAGCTGAGTTATTTAATAAAAACTTTACTAGGTTTGGTAATTCGGTTCCTGTCGATATTAGCGAGGCAGGACCTCGGGTTTAAGTACATGTAAAGAGTATCACTGGTTTAGCCCCTGAATGGTGATTCAGGGGCTAAACCTTTATTTAAAATAACCTAAAATGCTTATATTTTGGTGATATATGAGTTAGCTTTCCAATATAATAAGATAAAGATTATATTGGGGAGGCATGGAAATGACATTTACGACTTGTGAAGTTTGCGGTATCGAGCAATAGTGTTTTTTCAATTTCGTACAAATTAACGGAATATGATAATAGTATTATTAAGATAGCAGTATGTACACATTGCCTTAAGGGTGTTTTGACTGGTAAGCAGATAAAAACGATCTCTTATTATTCTTAGAGATCTATTTATTTATAAGAATCAAGGATTTTCAAAGGGAGCCAAAGGGAGACAAACTTGATTTATGTCCAATTATAAGGGTATAATTGGGGTGCTATGATTTTTGTGAAATAAGTGGAAAATGAAAACCCTACTTGAAACACAAAGAAGCAAAGCCGCTACGCGGACACAAAGATCATAAAGACGATATTATAAATGGGAATTTCTTTGTGTCCTTTATACTTCTTTGTGATCTTTGTGTTTAACGTGGTTTTACCCTTAGCGTTCTCTGCGCCTTTGCGGTAAATCGTTCTTACGGAATTAGTTATGAGGGATATTTGTTATTGAAAGGATATTAATATATGAGTAAATTGGTAGTATTAGCGGAAAAACCTTCTGTTGGCAGAGACTTAGCCAGGGTCTTACAGTGCAATCAAAAGGGAAATGGATATTTTGAAGGAGTCAAATATATAGTGACATGGGCATTAGGTCACTTGGTTACCTTAGCTGATCCTGAAGCTTATGATGAAAAATACAAGTCGTGGCGTCTGGAAGATCTACCCATGCTGCCCCCCCAATTAAAACTTGTTGTTATTAAACAAAGTGGTAAGCAATTTAATATTGTAAAAGAACAACTGGGTCGCAAAGATGTAAACGAGATTGTTATTGCGACAGATGCTGGCCGTGAGGGAGAGCTTGTTGCTAGATGGATTATCGAAAAGGCACATGTACATAAACCAATTAAGCGTCTGTGGATTTCTTCTGTCACAGATAATGCTATTAAAGAGGGTTTTAATAAACTAAAACCTGGTAAAGATTATGAAAACCTCTTTGCCTCGGCTGTTGCTCGGGCTGAAGTTGATTGGCTGGTGGGTATTAATGCGACCCGCGCCTTAACTTGCAAATACAATGCTCAGCTGTCTTGTGGCAGAGTGCAGACTCCTACTCTCGCTATCATTGCTAGCAGAGAAGAAGAGATTAAAAGCTTTAAGCCCAAAGAGTTTTATGGTATTACGGCTACTGGGAATAATAGTTTAAAGCTTATTTGGCAGGACAGTAAAACTAAAAATACTAAAACCTTCGATCAGGGTTACTGCGCTACAATATTAACCGCCATAAAGAATAAAACAGCAACAGTGATTGAAGTGGATAAAGTATATAAGAAAAAGTTTTCTCCCCAATTATATGATTTAACCGAACTGCAAAGAGATGGTAATGAGTTGTTTGGTTTTTCACCTAAAGAAACGACTTCTATTATGCAACGGTTGTATGAAAACTATAAAGTACTCACCTATCCAAGAACAGATTCTAGATATATTTCTACAGATATTGTGGATACCTTAAAAGATCGGGTGAAAGCTTGTGGGGTTGGTCCGTACGCAAAATTGGCAGCGACTATTTTGCGAAAGCCCATCAAAGGCAATAGTGCTTTTGTTGATAATAATAAGGTTTCTGATCATCATGCTATTATTCCAACAGAACAGCCGGCAAATTTAAGTTTGCTCAATGATAAGGAGCGAAAAATCTATGATTTAGTTGTTAAACGATTCTTAGCTGCCTTATACCCGCCTTTTGAGTATGACCAAATCACATTAAAAGCTAAAATTGGTAATGAGATTTTTATTGCCAAAGGTAAAACTGTAATTAATCAAGGCTGGAAAGAAATTTATGACCATCAGATAGATGATGAAGATGCTAAAGAGGATATTGTCGAGCAATTACTGCCAAGTATTGGTAAAGGTGAGGTGCTGACTATTGTTAATGCTTCTCTCACAAAGGGAGAGACTAAACCACCGGCACCATTTAATGAAGGGACCTTACTTTCTGCCATGGAGAATCCTATAAAATATATGAGCAATGAAAGTGAAGCATTGAAGAAAACCATTGGCGAAACAGGGGGCCTGGGAACAGTAGCAACCAGAGCTGATATTATTGAGAAGTTGTTTAATAGTTTTGTTATTGAAAAAAACGGAAAGAATATTTTCATTACCGCGAAAGGTAAGCAGCTTCTAGAACTGGTTCCTGAGGATTTGAAATCTCCTACACTAACAGCACAGTGGGAGCAGAAGTTAGCTTATATCTCCAAAGGTTCCCTTAACAAAAATTCATTTATTAATGAGATGAAAGAGTATGCAAAAGTCGTAGTCAATAATATCAAAAATAGCCAAGAAAAATTTAAACACGATAATATTACCAGAAATAAATGTCCCCAATGTGGAAAATTTATGCTAGAAGTCAATGGCAAAAAAGGTAAGATGTTTGTTTGTCAGGATCGAGAATGTGGTTATAAGAAGAACATTTCAATACTGACGAATGCTCGTTGCTCTACTTGCCATAAAAAACTAGAGCTCCGGGGAGAAGGGGAAAACCAACTCTTTGTCTGTAGCTGTGGCTATCGGGAAAAGCTTTCGGCCTTCAATGAAAGAAAAAAGAAGGAACATACTCAGGGCTCAAAGGGTGAGGTCTCCAAATATCTGAAAGAGCAGAATAAGGCTAATGATGGACCTTTTAACTCTGCTATGGCAGAAGCTTTTGCTAAATTAAAGTTAAAATAATAATAAATATAAAGAGGGAAAGGGGATAAAATTACATGTCAAGTAAAGTGTATTTTGTAAATTTACGTGCTCGAAGTCCAAGGGAAAATAAAATTAGTAAAATTAAAAAGTTATATGATGCAGCCGGCTTTGACGATTTGACACAGAAAAATGACCTGACTGCTATAAAACTTCACTTTGGTGAACGGGGCAATGATAGCTATATTAATCCAGTGTTTGTGCGCCAAGTTGTGGACAAGCTGAAAGCCAAAGGCGCTAAACCTTTTTTGACAGATACCAATACCCTATATTCCGGGAGTCGTCACAATGCTGTTGATCATTTGGTTACAGCCTTGGAACATGGTTTTGATTTTTCCGTGACAGGGGCACCACTGATTATTGCTGATGGATTACGTAGTGAAAATATTAAGGAAGTGACCATCAATAAGAAACATTTCCAAACCGTAAAACTCGCCAAAGATATTGTTAATGCCAATAGTATGATTGTTATGTCCCATTTTAAGGGGCACGAAATGGCGGGGTTTGGCGGGGCTATCAAGAATATGGCCATGGGGGCTGCTCCAGCTGTTGGTAAGAAGGAGCAGCATTCAGTAAATATCCTAGTCAATCAAGAAAAGTGCGTGGGCTGTGGCAAATGCGATCCGGTCTGCCCAGAACAGGCCATTGCATTGAATGATAAAAAGTCATTTGTCAACCCTGAAAAATGTATTGGTTGTGGAGAATGCATGACAGTGTGTCCTATAAAAGCTATTGGCATGGACTGGGGATCTGAAGTGACTAGCTTTATGGAGCGAATGACTGAGTATGCCTATGGGGTAGTAAAAAGCTTGTCGGGGCGCATCGGTTATATCAACTTTCTGACAAATATTACGCCAGACTGTGATTGTGTACCATGGAGTGATGCACCTATCGTTCCTGATATAGGCTTTTTGGCCTCTATTGATCCAGTGGCTCTTGATCAAGCAAGTTATGATCTTGTCAACAAACAAATTGGATTGACCGCTTCCTTGTTGTCACAAGGTTATGCAGCTGGCGAGGAAAAATTTGATGGACTCCATCCAGGCACTAAAGGCGGGATACAACTGGAATATGGTGAAGAAATAGGGATGGGTAGCCGTGCTTATACCTTGATTGAACTGTAGAAAATTAAATTAATGGAATGGAGGAATCTATATTTAAGCTGGAAGTTTCAAAGGAGACATATCGAAGTGAATCTTTAGGAAACTGAAAGAACATAATGTTAAAAGTCCAGATATGACATCTAGAGAAACTTAGGCAGATTAAGAATGTTCCTAAGTTTCTCTTTTTTCATGGCTGCTATCCGTGCTAGAGAAATAGGTTAAAAATGAGGAAAAAACGGAGGAAAACGATTGCGAGTAGAAACATTATCATTTTAGGCTTAGTCAGTCTATTTGCGGGCGTTTCCAGTAAGATTAATAATAGTGGAGAGTGTCTGGTGTGCAAGATGCACATTGATTTCACGTTTCTTTACGAGTTATGCACTGGAAAAAGAGTTTTAAAATTCAGTATAATTAGAGGGAAGATTATATGATTAGGAGGAACAGCAAATGGGGACTAATCGTACTACGCCCACAGAAGGATTTCGGTGGAAAGTTAGGTATTCGGTTCTTAGTATATTATGGATGGGTTGGCTATTTTCTTTTTTAGACAGAATGGTCATTGGTATTGCTCTGCCGTTTATCGGCAAGGAATTTCAGATTGATGCTGCAGCGCAAGGACTTATCTTAAGTACCTTCTTTGCAGGATATGCTTTGTTTCAAATCCCCGGTGGAATGCTCGCTGATAAATTTGGACCTAGAAGAGTTATGGCAATTGCTATAGCATGGTGGTCAATATTCACGAGTATTACTGGTTTAGTTGCTTCTTTTCCGATATTGTTGCTCTGTCGTTTTGTATTTGGCGTAGGAGAGGGTTCTTTTCCAGGGGCTTCTTGGAAGACGATATCACTATATTTTCCTCCTAGCGAAAGAGCAACGGCAACAGCCATTCAGTCATCTGTTAATACATTAGGACCAGCCATTGCTTCGTTAGTTGCGGCGGGAATTATTGGAACATATGGCTGGCGAACTGTATTTGTCACTCTTGGTATACCTGGAATAGTTATCGCTTTAGCAATGTATTTCTATATTAAAGATAATCCAGCAGAACATCCTAGCATGACAACCGAGGAACTAAAAGAACTTAACGTAGCACCTGTTGTTAAAGTAGAGGATACAAAGCCTGCTGGTAAGAGTATCGAATTTAAGGATTTCTTGAGAACTCCAATTCTGTGGCAGATGGTGTTCATTTGGTTCTTATTTGATATTACATTTTGGGGATTTGTTTCTTGGCTCCCTTCTTATCTCATGAAAGTTCGTGGATTTTCCTTGCTTAAGACTGGCATCTATGGTTCGTTGCCCTTTTTCGTTGGAACAGTTGGGATGTTAATTGGTGGTTTTTTATCAGACCGTTTCAAAGGAAAACGCAAATGGTTATTTATCCCAAATACTTTAATTGCATCATTTTTTTTATACATGACTTATTCTGTGGTTTCACCAGATATGGCTGTTGTGTATCAATGTGTTGCAGCACTTTTTATGTTTATCGCTTTCGCCGCGTTTTGGGGGCTGGTTGTTGATTCAATTCCACCAGCAATTATGGGATCAAGTTCGGGAACAGTCAATTTTGGCGGACAAGTAGCTGGTTTTATCTCGCCGTTTGTTATGGGTTATTTGATTGACATTAATGGTGGATCTTTTGATATGGCGTTCATCTTCCTAATTGTTGCGGCAATCGCATCCACAATTGTGGCTTTAACTGTAAAAAATAGCGATACTATATTACATGTACAATAGTTATATATAGATACGAAAAAGATGGTTTAATTGTCCACCCAATTTTCACTTACCCATTGAATATTTTAGTTCTTGAAACAAGACCATTCAAGCCCGTGCTATGCACGCCCTTGAATGGTCTTGTTTCAAGAACTGTTTTGATTTTGGGGGTAAGGGAAAAATATAATTAAAAACATGGTGGCCAACAACTTAGAATGGCAAAGTGGATAACTTTTGCTCTAGCAGATACATTGGATGAAGAAATACCTATCAAGATATACTTTAAATTAAGAAAATTTAATAGTGACGCTAGCATAGTGGACGTAGCATTATGTAATGATAAAAATTTACTCTTTTAAGATTTTTCTTCTTCTAAGAGCTAATCTAAAGCAAAAAAGCTGTTCTCTATTTTCTAGGTCTAGTCCACTTATGTCAGCAATTCGTTCTAGCCTATTTGCTAATGTATTTCGGTGAACATAGAGTTCTTTTGCTGTGGAGACAAGGTTTTTATCAAATTCTAGATATTTTTCTAGGGTTTTAAGAAACTCTGTGCCTAAGCTTTGATCGGATTTTTTCAGTTTATCAATAATAGGATCATAAAGTTGAGTGAGAATATGTGATGTTTCCTTATCAGAAAGGAGGATGGAATAGCCTGCAATGTCATAAGGATGTGTTATGTTTCCAGGGCCTTTAATTAGACGACCAAGTTTCAAACAAGCTAATGCATCATGGAAGCTTTGGCGCACAGAGCGAAAGTCTAGTTCTGGGGTACCGATGCCAATGGATACCTTTCTAAGTGGATCAATATTAGAAAGGGATTGATGTAGTTTCTCATACATTTCGTTTTCTTCATTAAAATTGTTGGTAGAAGCTAATAAAACAATAATTTTACCTGCTCGCTCAGATACCAAGGACAATGAATATTTTGCAGCAATGATTTGTTGGGCGATCTTATATAGTTTGACAGAGAGAATAGATAGGTTGTATTCATTTTCTATAGTATCGGGTTCAATAATTAAGCATTTATAAACCTTGGCTTGGGCTAGCTTGGAAGTATCAATAAATCCGCTCATATTGGGTTGGTTAAGATCGCTGAATAATAGATATTCCAGGATATCTCGGGAGTATAACTTGTGACTTTCGGTGACAGCTTTTTGTTTCAAAAATTCCAAGGTAGCAACTGTACAGGCATGTTCTATCGCTGCTAAAGTAATATCAGAGAAAGAACTGGATCGTTGAAAGATAGTAATATACCCGAAAAATTCATTGCTGGATAAAATCCTAGCCGATATTTTCAAATAGGAGTGATTTCCGACTGTAATTGATTGGACATAGGAATTTTTTTCTTTAAATAGGTTTTTGTCTGAAAAACTGCTAGTGGGTTGAGGAATATGCAAGAGATTTTTTAGAGATGCAAGTATATTGGTGTCCTGTTCCGAGATAGTATCTGGTAGCCAGTGATTAATTAGCATGCCGTTTACGTCATAGCAACCAACAGGGCATTGTGTGAGTTTACCTAAACAGCTAATAATTGCAGGCAATCCACCGCCATTCATGGCTACAGTTGTCATTGACTTATAAATTTCATTGGAACGTTGCAACACTAAGGATTGGTGATTTACGATATTGCTGATAATTGGATTCATAATTTCAGCTAGAGATAAATTTAAGGGAAGTTCCAATATCGGAAAGCCTAAGTCGTTTGCCATATCGAGCATTTTGGTGGGAATCTCCGGTAAAAAACGTTTGGTTTTAATACCAAGACCAGCACAACCACGTGTCTTGAGTTGCTTAAGTAGTTGTTCTTGTAAGAGGGGATTATCTTTAATGGTATAGGCAGTCGTTAAAATTAAATCTCCGGTCCTAGCCCAGTTTTCAATGTCGGGGGCATCCATTATATTTACGGATTCAACAATATTGTTCAGCCCATTGGCACCTGCAACTAGCGATATGGATTGTTCTTGAAACAATTGCAAAACATCCTTGATTTTCATAGGCACCTCGGCTTTCTTTATTTAACGATTGAATCCAATATTCGACTAATTATCCCAATCTCCTTTAGGGATTACGTGGATTTTAAGTCATTCACTTAGCTTTTCGGCGCCAGCGTGTAAGCAGATTACTAATAAGAAGTGAGCAAACATCGAAGCTGGTGATGAATTTTCAATTCCTATTATTCAGTTTCCCAGAGCAATCCCATTTGTTGATATTATGTACCCTTTGATGGCCTAATTATTTAATATGCAGGTCAAAAAAACTAAAGTATTCATCCTCTTTGATTTGTTTAAAATAGACAAAACAAAGAGGATGAATTATCCTGTATGGACGATGCGAAAAAGGGAAAAGAACAGTACAATAAAAGAGAAGTACAATAAAGGTAAAGCATTCGGAAAATTCAGGCGGAAGTAGAATGAAAGGGGTATTATTTATTATGAGTAGCCAAGAAATGGTATTGGTAAACAAGGAAGAATTGCATCAGTTGATTAAGAATAAGGTGATGAAGGCTGGCTTGCCTGAGGATCATGCGCAGGAAGTTGCTAACCACTTGAGCTATGCAGATAGCAGAGGTGTACACTCTCATGGAGCTGTGCGTGTAGAATACTATTCGGAGCGGATATCCAAGGGCGGCAGCAATGCAAAGCCTAATTTCTCCTTTAGGAAGACAGGACCCAGCACAGGTATTTACGAAGGGGACAACGCAGTAGGAATGCTTGTGGCCAAAAACGGTATGATTGAAGCAATAAAACTAGCTAAGGAAACTGGAATCGGTTTTGTCGGCATGCGTGAGCTCGGGCATTGCGGCACCCTTTCTTATTTTCTCAGAATGGCTACCGACGAAAATATGATCGCCATATCCATGTGTCAGTCCGACCCTATGGTGGTGCCGTATGGATCAGCAGATCCATATTTTGGAACAAACCCTATAGGCTTTGCTGCTCCTTGTGCAGGGCGTTCTCCAATTGTATTTGATATGGCTACTACAGTAGGAGCTTGGGGAAAGATTTTGGATGCCAGAGCCAAAAACAAACCTATCCCTGAAACATGGGCGGTAGACAAAGAAGGATGTCCTACCACTGATCCATTTGCTGTTGGCGGCCTTCTGGCTATTGCAGGTTCCAAGGGCTATGGCTTGATGATGATGGTCGATATTTTGTGCGGTTCTCTCCTCGGCGTTCCATCTGGAAAACATGTAAGCTCCATGTACGCCGATCTTTCTGCCGGGCGTCAATTGGGCCAGATTCATCTGGTAATAAATCCTGAGTACTTTGTATCTCTTGATACATTCAAAAACAACGTGCGTACAATGGTGGATGAGCTTCATGAGCTCCGCCCGGCTGCGGGTTTTGATAAGGTGCTGGTTCCAGGCGAATCTTCAGAAAAGAAGGCAAAAGAATATGAAAAGAGTGGAATTCCCATTGTAAAAGAAATCTATGATTATCTTGTCAGCGATGACATCCATTACAACCACTATGAGGGAAAAAGCGCTTTTGCTTCTGATACATTAGATTAAAAGGAAAGCCATAAACAAAGGGTCTCAACTGATGTTGAGGCCCTTTTGTTTATGACTATAATTGGGAAAGCAGTAGCGCAAGCCGCAACTGCAAAGAAAAATCGGAGCTAGCGAGAGGAGCATCTAATAAATCATTTAGTCTTGCTATCCGGTATTTTACAGTGTTGCGGTGGATATATAGCGCTCGGGCCGTTTCGGCAATATCGCCCTGGCAATCCAAGTAGGTTTGAAGCGTTTGGCGGAGAATTACCTGAGCTTCCTGCTCCGGGTAAGCTAGAGATTTTAAAATGCGGGTGCAGAAATGACGGGCATGTTCCTGGGGGACAAAACGCAAAAGCTCCGAAACCCCTTGAGAATAATAGGTTGAGAAAAAAGCGTTCCTGCCCTCCGCTCTGCATTGATGATAAATTTCTTCCGCCTCAATGCGCGAGAATGCCAGGGAATGGAGAGAAGTGACTGGATTTCCCGCAGCGCAGGAAATGGAAACAGAGAGAAAGGCAGTCATTTGTTCTCTGATGAAAACAATGGAACTTTCCAGATTTTCCGCAGGTTTTTGCAAGAGTACGATTATTTTGTCGCTCTTTTGGCAGGAAAATAAAATGGCATCTTCTCCGAAAAGTGCTACATGCCGCTCCAGCCAGTTATATACAAGGGAGTAGAGATCTGACTGCACAGGATTTTTCTCCTCTAGCAAGCCATCGATCCCCACAATAAGGAATCTGTAATAATCAGAGGGAATCAAACCAAAGCCGGCGCCCTGCTCCAGAAAAACTGTGGTTTCGTTACTGCTGGTGCTGTGGGTCAGCCGCCTTAAAAAATCCTCCCGCATTCTCCAATGTAACTCTTTGAGTTTTTGATTTTTGTAAAGGGAAAAAGCGCTGGCAGCGGCAGTCTGCTCAATGACAAGATAAGAGAAGGGATAAGGGATTTTTTCCTCTTCCAGCACAATAAGCAGGTAGGGATGGACAGAAGCGGCCCAAACGGGAAAGATCCATGCGGTAAACGGGCGGGAAGCTTGAACATACAGGGAAGAGGGAACAGACTCGGAAGGAGAACTTCTAAGTTTACCATTTTCTTTTATGGCGGCTATTGTCTGCTTCATTTCCAGCGTTTTCTTGCCCAAAGGAAGGGAGGTGTCTATTATTTCCCAAAAGGGGTCGGTCAAAAATACCACCTGCCGGACTGTTCGGCTCAGATGGGCAAGGAGAGCGGAAATTGGGGTGTCCTTTATCAGCATTTGAGAATACTCCCGCTGGATTTTCAGAGCGTTTAGAAGCTGTTCATTTTCCACATTCCAAAGGTAGGAGAGGAGCTGATGACAGGCTATTCCCAACGTCCAGGAAGCAGGAACTTGAAGTAGGGGAAAATGAAGTTTATCGGCGGTTTCGAGAATAGAGGGATCCAGTTCATCGATAAACCGACCCAGCTTCACGCAGATTCCAGCAATGGGGACACGATTTAATTCCTCGATCATCTGGCAGAACCCGGCCGAATCCTCTTTGAAGGCCATGCCGGTTGTAATCAGCAGAGTATGAGGCTTGATAAAGAATGTAATGTCCGGCGTTTCTGAAATATCGGCGCTGTCCACCTTGCGGGACAAATCGGCGGCTTGGTTCAAAACGGTCATTTGCGAGAAGGGCGGGTTTTTTAAAAGTTCTGCAATCGAGATCATATTCTATCTTCCAGCCATGTTATTATCTCTTCATATGTTACTCTTCCTGACTCATCCTTTACATCTCTATCGAAATCATGGACTTCTCTGTAGATTGTTATCAGGTGTGAGTTTGGGATTCGCTTACGTAGTGACTTTGTCATCTTATATGGGACATCGGGGTCTAGGGTTGCCGCTACCAGTATTGTCGGCGGGAATTTGGTAAGCTCTTCATCGTTTAATGAGTATTTTGTTGCATCTTCTTTTCCGCAGAGATGCTTTATCCACATTCCTTCCTGTCTTGCTTTGATATAAAGGGAGAATCTCAAGTTCATTGGACCATATGTCACCGGGCTATCCGAAATGACTTTTTTGATGTTTTCATCTGGTACGCTGGCTAACTTGTTATAATATTTGTTTGGTGTATTAAATTCAATTTCGTCAAGTCTTGCATATCCATACAGGCTTATGATCGCCATTGGCAGTACGGCTTGATTTTTAATTAACATATCACACAACATAAAGCATAGATAGGCTCCTGCTGACCTTCCGAATAGTACGTAGTTATTATTTTTTAATGCAAATACCTTGTCCATATTCTCCAAATAGAAGAGAATCAGTTCGAAAGCTGATTTTAAAATCGTGTCTAGTTGTGATTCTGGCGCCAGTGGATAATCTAGCGCCAAAAAATCATACCCGGAATTTAGGAATTGGTTTATATACATTTCAGGCAGGTCATCTCTCACGCCATAAAGCAGGCCGCCACCATGAAAATATAGTATCGTTATGTTTTTTCTATTATTTTTTGCCCGATGCAAATTCATATTCAAATTGATATTTTCTTTTGTCACAAAACTAAAAAATTCCGGTTTATTCATTACTTTTCCTCCCGTCAATCAGTTTAAATAGCCTTGAGGCGATTTGAATTTGAAGGATTTCTTCTGGGTTGGCAAAATCTATGCCCAGTACATTTTTGATCTTGTCAATTCGATACCGCACTGTCTGTGGGTGAAGAAACAGCTTTTCAGAGGTGAGGATGTAGTTTTGATTTATGTCCAGAAAGGATGTTAGCGTTTCGAATAGCAGTGGATACTCGCGTCTGAATTTTGCTATTTTGGGGGATATGAAGTTTTTAAGGTCGTCCAGACTATTTGAATCTAAGAATAGTTTGTAAATTCCCAGTTCTTCATAGGGCAATATTTTATTCGAATTGTAGAATAACATGAGTACTTTTTGTGTGTCCAACACTTCTCTATGTGCTTTTGGAATGTCTAGTTTCTCTACTTTCGAGCTGATGCTTACATAATAATAGAACTCTTTAAACAAGTCATTCTCAACTAGGGAATTCATTGTTTTTTCAATGGAGTCTGCGTTAAAGCTATTTTGATTATCGCTAAAATTAAGTATAAACACCACTATATCTAATTTTTCCATGAAAATTATATCTTTGAAAATGGATTTAAATTTGATTCTAATTTGTCTTAGCGTTTGGGGCATGAGATTTTCAGCAATATATTTTTTTTCATCTTTTTTGTGCAGCTTTATGAGGAGCACTTGGTAGTGTTTATGCTTATTTATATTAAGGGATTCCAATACCTCATCAATGTCTTTTTCAGCATAGAGTCGGTCATTTAATAAGTCGCTGATGACGTTATTTTTTTGTTGAAATAGATTTTGTGAGATTATATAGTTTCGTAGCAGTTCCATCTGTAAGAATTTTACGCCGTTTTCTATTACCATGAAATCTTCTGAACTAATTTGATCCAGCAATTCATGGATAACCAGTTCGTAGTCATCGTATACGAGATGTGGTATACGGACTCTAATCTGTTTGCCAATTATTTTGGGATTAGTGCCATTATATATTACATTTTTACGTTCATACTTGAAATGCACGTACTTCTCAGTTGAAACTTCACTGGTACCTATTACTGTCACGTCGCAAAGTTCCGGGTTTGTACTGATTTCAGTTCCCTTTATATAATTAATAAGACTTACATCACGCAGTATCATTTTTTTAAATTCATATAGTATTTCGTCCATTGACGGCATTTTCATCGCAAGGCTGGTTAGTTCGCTATGCACTTCGTAATATTTATTTAGCAGGTTCATATTTTTATTTATGATTGGACCTAATATCTCGAGAATGATGGATTCATACTTTACATCCTTACTAATCTGGATGAGTGGGATTACATAGTTGTCGCAAAGCTCGATAATTTTATTTGGTATCTGGGTAACCAGTCTATCGATTTTAATTATGACTGCACTAATACCTATATTATGGAGCTTTTCAAAAAATACGTCTAAATCACTATCACTCAAGTTTTGCAGAGCAAAAAAACTGGTGAGGATTACCTCTCCAGAACGTCCCCAATTTGCGATGTCAGTTGCTTCAAGTATATTGACACCATGTATTTCATTTAAAATTCCATTTTTGCCGGCTATTAATTTTGTTCCATAAAGGGATTGCATTTTTAGTATGTCTTTGATGTTCAAATTACTACTCCTTTATAATTTGATTATAAAAAAAACGTGATTTTTATAATTTTATGCTAATGATAATACAAAAAAATAGTGATATAATGACGGTAATTTATTTAACAAAATATTAACACAATAAAGGGGAATTGGAAATGCTATATACGGTAATTAAGAAAAATAGTTATCAAGATTCTATCAATCTTATGTTACTCACTAATTCAATTAATACTCTTACCGGTATAACAAAGTGCTCAATCATGATGGGTACTGAAGCAAATAAGGACATCCTTAATAATAGCGGACTTCTTACAGAAGAAGCTAAAAGTGCAGCGCCAAGTGATATGATCATTGTAGTCGAGACAGCAGATGAAAAGATTGTTGAAAATGTTCTTAGTGAAGCGGATAAGTTTTTAAACGATCTAGCTGTTAAAAGAAAGAATAATAACATCGAAAGCGTAACTAGTATCGAGGCGGCATTAGAAGAAATGCCTGATGCGAATGTAGCGCTGTTCTCCATACCGGGAGAATACGCAGTTGACGAGATTGAAGAGGCTCTTGATAAAGGACTGCATGTGTTTTCCTTCACGGATAACATTCCATTGGAAGAAGAAGTGCGACTTAAGAAAAAAGCACATGAAAAGGGACTATTGCTGATGGGGCCTGACTGCGGTACAGGAATTATTTCAAGTATTCCCATAGCGTTTACAAACGTCGTAAGACCTGGCAACATCGGCATCGTTGGAGCTTCTGGAACGGGCATACAAGAAGTGACTACGATTATCGACAGACTCGGATGCGGAGTTGTACATGCAATCGGAACAGGCGGACGTGATTTGAGTGAAGAAGTTAATGCAGTAACAGTTCGCGATGCGATATTAGGACTTGAACATCACGAACCTACAGATGTAATTGTAGTCATTTCAAAACCGCCAGCAAAAAAAGTCAGAGATGAAATTGTAGAGCTGCTGAATAGTGTTACAAAGCCTGTCGTTGCTATATTCCTGGGCGAAAAGCCAGATCACCATGAGGGCAATGTATATTTGGCACATACCCTCGAAGAAACGGCAATGATTGCAGTAGACCTTGCCAAGAACAAAGCTGTTAAGCCTAATTATATGGAAGAAATAAACTATGAAGTAAAGACTCCACTAGCACTCGATAAAACAGTAAAAGGACTATATTCTGGCGGTACACTTGCTGCTGAAGCGGGAATGCTTATCACTGAGGCTCTAGGGCTTGGGAAATTGACCAAAAAAGAGGGATATATCCTTAACGCCAATGGATACGAAGTGATGGATCTCGGTGATGATATCTACACACAAGGCAAACCCCATCCCATGATCGATCCAGAAATTAGAATAAATAAGATACGAGAATATGGAGCCGATGAGAATACAGGCGTCATACTTCTTGACTGCGTACTTGGGTACGGTTCACATCCCGATATGGCAGCGGCATTAGCGGATGCAATCAAGGCTGCAATACAATCAGCAAAGGAAAACGGACGAGAACTGTATTTCGTAGCCACTGTTTGCGGAACTGAATCTGATCCGCAAAGCTACCAGCAATCAATAAAAACCTTGCACGAATGTGGTGTATTGGTAGAAGAAAGCAATGCCAAGGCAGTAAGACTTGCCCTTAAACTAAAAGGAATCGACTTCAAAGAAGTGGATAAATACGTAGTCGCAAGACATGCTGAAAAGAAAGCACTGCCAAAAGTCAGCGATAGTGTGATTGACCTCTTAAACTCCAAGCCGCGTATTGTAAATATCGGCCTTTCAAGCTTTACAGAATCGATTCTGGCATATGGCGGAAGTACGGTACAGTACGATTGGAAACCAGCGGCAGGTGGCAATAAACAACTGATAAAAATATTAAATAAACTTTCGAAAATGGAAGAGATTGAAAAAGGCAATAGTGAAGTTATTGACAAGATGAAAAGCGCACAACCTTTCTTGATGGATGTAGTACCTGCAAAATCAGTCATAGAAAGCTTAAATGATAGAGTATTACTGCATGCAGGACCACCAATCGAATACAAAAATATGACAGGCCCAATGCGAGGTTCATGTATAGGGGCGGTATTATTCGAAGGTTGGGCAGAGGATGAAGAAAGTGCAAGGAAATTACTGGAAAGCGGAGGGGTGAATTTCACACCTTGCCATCATGTAAACGCAGTAGGACCGATGGGAGGAATTACATCAGGCAATATGCCAGTGTTTGTAGTGAAAAATAAACTAGATGGATCCATTGCCTATTGCATAATGAACGAAGGTATCGGAAAAGTGCTTCGCTTCGGAGCTTTTTCGGAAGAAGTGATCAATCGATTACGATGGATGAAAGATTTTTTAGGACCGGTATTATCGAAAGCACTGCAGAGAAAAGAAGGCGGCTTGAACCTGAACGTAATGATTGCGAAGGCCATTACCATGGGTGATGAATTCCATCAAAGAAATATCGCAGCCACACTGAACTTCCTAAAAGAAATCACACCACTTATCACAGAACTTGATATTGATGAAAAAGAAAAATACAGCGTAATAAAATTCCTAGCAGATACAGATCAATTTTTCTTAAACATTATGATGGCCGCCAGTAAATCCATCGTAGATTGTGCAAGAAAAGTCACAAGCGGCACAGTGGTTACAACAATGGCTAGGAATGGAGAAAATTTCGGCGTAAAAATAAGCGGAATGGGTGACGAATGGTTTACAGCACCAGTTAATACACCAAATGGACTCTACTTCACAGGATACTCGGAAGATGATGCAAATCCAGATATCGGAGACAGTGCCATCACCGAGACGGTGGGGGTTGGAGGCATGGCAATGGTAGCAGCTCCTGGCGTTACAAGATTTATAGGTGCGGGCGGTTTCCACGATGCCTTAAAAATCTCCAATGAAATGGATAAAATCTGTATTGCAAATAATTCAAACTGGAGTATCCCAACTTGGGATTTCAAGGGAGCGTGCCTCGGAATCGACGCTAGAAAAGTAGTGTCAACTGGTATTACACCGTTGATTAATACAGGCATAGCCCATAAAAACGCGGGAGTAGGTCAGATCGGAGCTGGAACAGTGCGTGCACCGCTGGCTTGCTTTGAAAAAGCAATCATTGCATACGCAAAAAAAATGGGGATCGACGTTGAGTAGGGATGAACTCAAACAGAATAGAGGGGCAAAGAGCAATCTATTGCCTCTCTATCTAAAAAATCATAGCGTAGGCAGAGTGCACAGTAAATTTAATAAGGGCCTCAATGTACAAGTTGATGATGCTTTAATTTATATTGGTTGTAGCGGTACTCCCCTCTCTGTATTTGGACTGACTATAGAAGAAGAGAAGCTAAAAGAGATACTTAATTCGGCAAGAATCAATGATATTGTTGTCAATAAAGATGACAAGTTAATTTTTTATAGTATTGATGGAACAATAACGATTTATTATAAAAAGTTAAAAGTGCTAGATCTAAAACTTCCCAAAATCAAATGCAGCATTAATGAGATACTTGATACTAGACTCTATCAATATTTAGAAACCATTGAATTTGAAAAAGTTATAGGAATCAATTTAGATGAAGAAACCAGCAAACATCTGGATTTATTACTCCATTCTGATAAATCAGATGTGAATGTGAATGGTATGATTATAAATTTTTTTGTTGGCAGAGGTAAAGGATTGACACCTAGCGGAGATGACATTCTCATAGGATTTACGTTGGCGCTTATGATGTTTGGCAAATTCAACATTTGGCAGAAAGATCTTGAAGCGGGGGTCACCAGAGATAGAACGACCATGATAAGTGTGGCATATCTCAGTGCTTTATTGCGAGGATATGCAAGCGAGTATTTTATACGGCTTGTAAAGCTGATAGACGATGCAGAGATGGATGCAATAGAAAAAACAATAACAGAAGTACGGTCATTTGGTCATACTTCAGGAAATGATACATTGTTTGGATTTTTATTAGGGTTAAAATTTTTAGCAAATCAATAGGAGGGATAATATGGATATTATGCTGAGTGAAATCCAAGAGACGATGGAGTGGTTATCTTCGATCAGTGACGATACAGGACCGGGGACAACACGGCTTCTATACTCGCCTGCTTGGCTAAAGGCCCAAAAAGAGCTCGAGGCGCGCTTTAAAGCACTAGGGATGAAGTGCCACTTCGATGCTGTAGGCAACTTGTATGGCACCTTGGAAGGGACTGAGATGCCGGAGAAGACAATTGCTACCGGGTCTCATGTTGACACTGTCGTTAGAGGTGGAAAACTAGATGGACAACTTGGTATTTTCGGCGGATACCTTGCCGTAAAGAAATTGATTGAGACATGCGGGAGACCTAAGAAGAGCATCCAAATTATTTCGATGGCTGAGGAAGAAGGTTCGCGGTTCCCTTATGTTTTTTGGGGCAGTAAGAACATTTTCGGTTTGGCAAAAAAAGAGGATGTTGAAACAATCAAAGATGCCGATGGGATCGGCTTTGTTCAGGCCATGCGCAATTGCGGTTTCGATTTTATCGAAGACCACAAGGACAGAATGGATATCGAGGCTTTTATTGAACTGCACATCGAACAAGGTAATTTCCTGGAAGAAGAAAATTTTACAGTTGGTGTGGTGAATTCGATAGTGGGGCAGAAGCGTTATAACATTACGCTCAAAGGCGAAGCAAACCATGCTGGCACTACACTCATGCGTTTCCGTAAAGACACGGTTGAATGTATGGCCCGCATCGTGATTCATGCCATTGATAAAGCTAAGGCGGCAGGCGATCCATTGGTCATCACTTTTGGTAAAGTCGTGCCTAAGCCTAATACAGTCAACGTTGTTCCAGGAGAAACCTTGTTTACAATGGATTGCCGTCATACAGATGCAAAATTCCTGCAGGAATTCACCACCAGTCTTGAGGCAGATATGAAGGAAATTGCCAGTAGTAAGGGCGTTTCGATTGAATTTGATAATTGGATGAACGAGACTCCTGTATTGATGGATAAAAAAGTCGTTGATATCATTGAGCGTGTCTGCAAAACTAACAAGATGAACTACAAAGTTATGCACAGTGGTGCTGGTCATGATTCTCAGATTTTTGCGACCCGTGTTCCCACAGGAATGATCTTTGTCCCGAGTATCAAGGGGATTAGTCATAATCCGGCGGAAGATACGAAAGTCGAGGATCTTCGTGAGGGAATCAAAGCACTGGCATATACGCTCTATGAACTTGCTTATTAATAAAAATACAAATACGAAAGGATGTTTATTATGAACACACAAGCATTAAAAAAATCGTATCCTGAGAACTATTGGAAACGTCTGGTGTTTACGTTCTGTATGGGGTGGACCATCATCTGGATTTACAGAGCGATGCTGTCTCCAATTTATCCTGAGATTCAAAGTACAATCGGACCGCAAACGAATGCTGCCATGGGTATTATTGCGTCATGTTATTTCTTTGGTTATACGGCACTCCAAATTCCATCAGGTTTCTTAGTCGATAAATTTGGTCAGAAGAAAGTCTTGATTCCTGGATTTATCATCTTTGCCGCCGGTGTTTTCAGTATCGCCTCTGCGACGTCGATTATGCCGATTTATATAGGTGCTGTACTGGCTGGTGTTGGTTGCGGAACTTATTACGGTTCAGCTTACTCCTTAACATCGCAACATGTACCTGCCGAGAAGAAAGGTCTGCAAACTGCTATCGTTAACAGTGGCTCTGCATTGGGTATGATTCTCGGTATGACCGGTTCAAGCTACTTTGTTAAAACAATGGGTTTGCCATGGCAGACAATGGTTGTCGTTTCGGGCTGTCTACTGGTCTTCCTCGTTCTGTGGTTTTTCTTTGTAATTATTGAGCCAAGCAAAGTTGCCCCGGTTATCGCTGCTTCCAATAACAAGAAAGATGAGGCAACAACTGAAGTTGTCGAGAAATCCAAAGGTTCCATGTTCCGTCCCTCTTTAGTAACTTGTTACTTTCTGTATTTCACAACCTGTTATGCGTATTATATGATCGTCACCTGGCTGCCAAAATTCCTTGAAGCTGAGCGCGCGATTAAAGGCGGCATGATTGGACTTACCGTATCAATGATAGCTGTTACTGCTGTTCCTGGGGCCTTATATTTCGCTAGAATGTCTGACAAAAAACGCGATAAGAAAGCCAATATCATTCTTTTTCTTGAAATTGCTGCATTTATCTTGATTGCAGTTTCTATGTTCGTACCAGACACTACCAGCCTTGTCATCGTCTTGCTCCTTTATGGATTCTTGGGTAAAATGGCGGTTGACCCTGTTCTAATTTCCTATGTTTCCGACCAAGCTGACAAGAAAACCATGGCTACAACACTTGGTACTTTCAATTTCTTCGGTATGTCTTCTTCTGTTGTGGCTCCGGCTCTTACAGGCTATATCATGGATAAGACAGGATCAGGTGTTTGGGGATTCTACCTGGGAGCCATCCTCCTGCTCATTGGTGCAATTGTATTTTATGTGACAAATACCAGAACCCAAAAGGCTTTAGATACGGAGGTTAATCATGAGCTATCTTAATAATGCTGTCGGTTACAGAAAAGACCTCTTAAGTAATCGATCAATAGTCAAGAAAAACAACTATGCATTGCTAGAACCTGATGGTTTAGTCAAAAATGTCATTCCTGGTTTTGAGAATTGTGATATCACAATTCTTGGTTCCCCTAAGCTCGGTGCCAGTTTTGTTGATTATCTTGTTACCATCTATGCAGATGGTAAGAACGAACTTGGCTTCGGCGCAGAGGGTGTTGAAACACTGTTCTATGTGTTGGAAGGCAACCTGGACATCGAAGCTGGGGAGCAGTCTTATTCCCTGGAGAAGGGCGGATTTGTATACTGCCCCCCTGGAACAAAGCTTTATTTTCACAACGAAAGTGGCAAAATGGCCAAAGCGTTCATGTATAAACGTGTTTATATACGCTTGGAAGGCTTTGAACCGTATGTTGTTACAGGCAATACGGAATCTATGGAATGGACAATTTACGAAGGCATGGAAGATGTCCTAATCAAAGACTTTTTGCCCAAAGATCTAGCTTTTGACTGTAATTTCCATATCCTCAGCTTCAAACCTGGTGCTTCCCATGGCTACATTGAGACACATGTTCAGGAACACGGTGCCTACTGCCTGAGTGGACAGGGTATGTACAATTTGGATAACGATTGGATTCCTGTTCAAAAGGGTGATTACATTTTTATGAGCGCCTATTCTCTGCAGGCCTGCTACGCCGTGGGGCGAGGCGAAGACTTCGCCTATGTCTATTCCAAAGATTGTAACCGTGATGTGACACTTTAATAAAAAGAAGTAGGTATTATCTTATAGATTGGTTCTTTGGCATGTTTTGAATGGCGATGGGGACGCGTTGGTTGCCTTGGCTATTGCCACTAATGAGAAAGAGATTGACTACAGCATCTTAAAACAATGTAAAGAGGAGAATTCAAATGAACAAACAGTTAGTTATCGCTTTAGGAGGAAATGCCCTGGGCAATACTCCAGATGAACAAAAACAAGCCGTCCTGATTGCTGCTAGTCACATTGTGAGCCTTGTCAAAGATGGTTATAAAATCGTTATTGTCCATGGTAATGGACCACAAGTCGGAATGATTAATTTAGCCTTTGAACTCGCATACAAGGAAAATTCAAATGTCGCCGCCATGCCATTTGCCGAATGCTCAGCTATGAGTCAGGGATACATCGGATTTCATTTGCAAAATGCCCTGCAAAATATGTTTCTAGAGCAAGGAATGACGACACACGTATCAACAGCCATCACCCAGGTCATTGTCGATCAGAATGATCCGGCTTTCCAAAACCCAACGAAACCGGTTGGCCTGTTTTATTCGGAAGAGACAGCTAAAGAGATCGGACAGGAGAGAGGCTACACCTTTATAGAGGACTCGGGAAGAGGTTTTAGGCGTGTTGTCCCATCCCCTGAGCCTGTTGATATTAAGGAAAAAGGGACGATCCGCTGCCTCATGGAAAATGGAGATGTTGTTATTGCTTGTGGAGGGGGGGGCATCCCCGTATATCGGGAAGACGGTATGCTTCGCAGTGTTGACGCAGTGATCGACAAAGATAAAGCAGCAGCCAAACTGGCAGATGTTATCAATGCGGACACATTCATTGTCCTGACGGCGGTGCCCCGTGTCGCCGTTAATTTTGGAAAACCTGACCAAAAATGGCTGGATCGGATCACTGTTGATGAAGCCAATAGATATATTGAAGAAGGACACTTTGCTCCGGGGTCTATGCTGCCAAAAGTCGAGGCAGCTATCAAGTTCGTTAAATCTGGACCAGGCCGGGAAGCCATCATTACATCTTTGGAGAATGCGTACAATGCGGTCACCGAAGATAATGGTACGATAATCTGTTCTGAATGAGTGAAGCAGGAACAGAGATTTAGATGTAGAATCATCTAACGATAGAATCATGTAAATATGTAATCAACTGCTAAAGTGATTGTGAAATACAATTACTTTAGCAGTTGTATTATCAAAAGGAGATAAATTTGGATGTATAAAGAGTTAAATACTTCAGTATGTACCCTAATGACGCCAGGTCCTGTTGAGGTTGAGCCGAGAGTGCTCAGAGCCATGTGCACTCCCATATTGGGACAATTTGATCCAGAGTTTACCGAAATTATGAATCAAACCATGGAAATGCTTAGAAGGGTTTTTCAGACTAAAAATCAATGGGCTTTTCCTATTGATGGTACTTCACGGGCTGGTATCGAAGCCGTTCTTTCCAGCATCATTGAACCTGGAGATCGTGTGCTAATTCCGGTTTATGGTCGTTTCGGTCATTTGCTTATGGAAATTGCTGAGCGTTATGGCGCTGATGTTGCTACTATTGAAACTGATTGGGGGCAGGTCTTTGATCCCCAAGTGGTGATTCAAGAAATACGGAGAGTTAAACCCAAAATTGTGGCCATGGTTCACGGGGAAACTTCAACAGGGTGCATGCAACCATTAAAAGAAATCGGTGAAGCATGCCGCGAATTAGATATTTTATTCGTAGTTGATGCAGTTGCTACCATTGGCGGAACAGCCGTAGAGGTTGATGAATGGAAAATTGATGCTGCCATTGGTGGAACCCAAAAATGTTTATCTGTTCCTTCTGGCATGGCACCGATTACTTTTAATTCCAGAATAGAAGCAGTAGTACTAGAACGTAAGAAGGTCGAAAGAGGTTTAGTTGATCCCAGTGAACAGAATAAAAAACAAGTCAGAATGATTCGTAGCAATTATTTTGATCTTGCTCAGTTGATGGATTATTGGAGTCCAGTGAGGCTTAATCATCATACAGAAGCTACCTCGATGCTGTATGCGCTGCGTGAGGGATTACGTATCGTATTAGAGGAAGGGCTTGAAGCGAGATTCGCTAGGCATAAATTACATGAAAAAGCGCTGGTTCGAGGTATTCAGGCTATGGGCCTGAAGATTTATGGTGATCCGCATTGCAAACTTCCTGTAGTGACATCCATCACGATACCAGATGGAATCGATGGTGAATCAGTTCGTCGTATGCTGCTGCAAGATTTTCAAATTGAAATTGCTAGTTCCTTTGGTCCTTTGAAGGGGAAAATTTGGAGAATAGGTTCTATGGGTTACAGTTGCAGAAAGAAAAATGTTCTTCATGTGTTAGGAGCATTGGAAGCCGTACTGATTCGCCATAAAGCAAAGGTATGTGCTGGAGAAGCGGTTCAAGCTGCTTTAGATGTCTACCAAAATGAAGAATAATCATATAAAACAATTATGAGGAGGCTCCTTATGTATAAAATTCTTGTAAAAAAACAACTGGCGCCTAGTGTTAAGCTTTTTGAGGTAGAGGCACCACTGATTGCTAAAAAGGCTAAACCAGGACAATTTGTTATTTTGCGTATTAATGAAGATGGAGAACGTATTCCGCTGACAATTGCTGATTTTAATCGGGAAAAGGGTACCATTACATTGATTTTCCAAGAGGTAGGCGCATCCACAGTAGAATTGGGTTTTCTAAAGGAAGGGGATGCTCTGCTAGATTTAGTGGGACCTCTTGGTAAAGCAACCCATATCGAAAAAATAGGCACTGTTGTCTGTGTCGGCGGTGGTATCGGTATTGCACCTGTATATCCTATTGCTCGTGGTATGAAGGAAGCAGGCAATGAAGTGATTTCTATTATTGGTGCTCGCACTGAAGATATACTAATTTATGAGCAAGAAATGGCAGCAGTTAGTGATGAACTTATTATCACCACAGATGATGGTTCAAAAGGGTTAAAAGCCTTGGTTACCCAGCCTCTCAAGGAACTCTTGGATTCTGATAAAACCATAAGCCTAGTTGTGGCTATTGGACCTGTTATTATGATGAAATTTGTCGCCGAAACAACACGCCCCTACGGCGTTCCTACCGTGGTGAGCCTTAACCCTATCATGGTAGATGGAACAGGCATGTGCGGCGGTTGTCGTGTATCGATTGGCAATGAAAATAAATTTGCCTGTGTAGATGGTCCGGAATTTGATGGGCATAAAGTGGATTTTGATCTATTAATGGCTCGCCAGCGGATGTATAAGGCACATGAAAAGCAACATAGTGACCATGTAGCTGGTAAGGGGGGATGCAAATGTCACTCTCACTAAAAAGACATGCCATGCCTGAGCAGGACCCTAAGGTGCGGGCTAAAAATTTTGCAGAAGTAACCCTTGGTTACACCGAGGAATTGGCTCAGTCCGAAGCAGAGCGCTGCCTACAGTGTAAAACAGCGCCTTGTCGTAAGGGATGCCCAGTAGAAATTGATATTCCTGCTTTTATTAAGCACATAAAAGAAGGAGATATGGATGCTTCCATTGCTAAAATAAAGGAAGCAAACGGTCTGCCCGCAGTATGCGGCAGAGTATGCCCTCAAGAAGAACAGTGTGAGAAATATTGTGTACTCGCAAAAAAAGGTGAATCTGTTGCCATTGGCCGTCTAGAGCGTTATGCTGCAGACTATGCACGAATCAAAGGGGAAACCGTTACTTCATTGGAGTATGCCACGGATGCGCAAAAAGTAGCCATTGTTGGCTCCGGCCCAGCTGGACTGAGTGCTGCTGGAGATTTGGCAAAGATGGGTTATAAAGTTACTGTATTTGAAGCACTTCATTTACCTGGCGGGGTACTCATGTATGGTATTCCAGAGTTCCGTTTGCCTAAAGATGAAGTGGTGCAGGCAGAAATTAATAATTTGCGCAAACTTGGCGTAGAAGTGATTGTAAATGCTGTAATTGGCAGTACCTTTACCATTGATGAACTTCTAGAAGAAGAAGGATTTGATGCTGTATTCATTGGTACAGGAGCTGGCCTTCCTTATTTCATGGATGTACCTGGTGAAAACCTGAATGGAGTATATTCTGCCAATGAATTCTTGACTCGCTGTAACTTAATGAAAGCCTATCGTTTTCCTCAAAGCGGTACCCCCATTCATGTTGGGAAACGAGTAGCAGTAGTCGGCGGCGGTAATGTGGCAATGGATGGCGCCAGAACAGCCTTGCGTTTGGGCGCAGAGCATGTTTCTATTGTATATCGCCGTTCAGAAAAAGAACTGCCAGCTAGACTGGAAGAAGTTCACCATGCCAAAGAAGAAGGCATTGATTTTCAATTGTTGACGGCTCCTACAGCCGTACTGGGCAATAAAGATGGCTGGGTAACTGGTCTGCAATGTGTTCGGATGGAACTTGGTGAACCAGACGCTTCTGGTCGCCGTCGTCCCATAGAAGTACCTAATTCTGAATTTGTACTGGATGTAGATACTATAATTATCGCCATTGGTCAAGGTCCAAATCCGTTGGTACAATCTACGACGAAAGGGCTTGAAACAAATCGTAAAGGCAATATTAATGCTGATGCAGAAACCGGAGCTACGAGTAAGCCAGGCGTATTCGCTGGTGGTGATATTGTGACAGGTGCTGCGACGGTTATCCTAGCTATGGGAGCAGGAAAGAAAGCTGCAGTGGCGATTGATAAGTATTTGCAAGAGAAGATAGATAGGTAGCATTACTAAAGCATACATTACATTTTGGATAATTATATGAAAGGGGCTGTGGAAAATTTCGAAGCAAACTATCTACGGCCCCTTTTTATAGTACATTTGGAAACCCACTTTTTGTAATAGCGCAAGGAAATCAGCAAAACAGTAGTAATACCACAATTTCAGCGGACTTATGGCTGGAAAAGTTTCTAGTGATGAAGAAGATTACATTGAAAAACTCAAATAAATTGAACATGTCTAAAAATATTTAGAACTTAAGGGGGAAAAAGATGTTCAATTCACAGAAAATTACTTTTGGTATCAAACAAAAATTAATCCTGGCGTTTGCTACAATTCTATTGATTCCTAGCTTGTGTATTGGGTGGTTTTCTTATAAGACAGCATACAATAAAGTTGAAGAAAATATGGTGGAAAATGCAAATGCAAGTGTAGTCATGCTGAATCATACGCTGAACCAAGTCATTACAGGTACGCAGAAGAATGTGGACTTTATGGCTAGCAGAATAGCTCTTGGAGGAGTGGGTTCAGTACAAGGAGATGAAGATCCATTAGCTAGGACGATACTTGATTCTTATAAAGCAACACATACTGACGTAGAACTTGCGGCTGCTGGTACAGATAAAGGTGTATATATGAACTCCCCAGTAACCGCCGTTAATGCGCCGGGCTATGATCCTAGAAAACGCCCATGGTACATAATGGCATCAGAGAATAAAGGTAAACCTACAGTTATTAATCCTTATATTTCTACGAATAGTGGTCAGGTCGTAGTTACAGTATCCCAGACTGTAAGTGATGGACATGGTGTAGTTTCTATAAGTCTTTCATTACAAGAATTAACGAAAATTGCCAATGAAATTAAGATTGGTAAAGAGGGTTATGCTTACATATTGGATAAAAATGGTAATATTTTAATTCATCCTACACTAAAGCCAGGTTCTAAAGCGGAGGGACCTATTTTTGAGCAAATGATGAAACAGAAAAATGGCATCATGTGGTATGAATCTGAAGGGCAAAAGAAACTGGCCGTTCTTATAACCAATGAACATACGGGGTGGCTCATTGGCGGTACTATGCTTGAGGCTGAAATTGTCGCAGCAGCAAAGCCAATTTTAATAACGACGTTAAGTATAGTATTATTATTCCTTATAATCGGGGGAATCATTACATATTTCGTTACGTTATCGATTACAAGGCCACTACAAGGACTAGTTGAAGCATCAGAACAGATTAGTAATGGTGATTTAAGGATGACCATTCCAGTCGTTACTTATGATGAGCTTGGGCAGTTAAGTACGAGTTTTAATAATATGAGTAATTCACTGCGCAAATTCCTTCAACAAATGCGGCAAACAGGCGAACAACTTTCGGCATCAAGTGAACAGCTGTCTGCCAGTGCTCATGAGTCAGCGCAAGCGGCTACCCAAGTAGCAGGATCTATTGCGGATGTTGCTCATAGTGTGGAAGTACAATTGGGTGAGATTAGTGATACCTCCTCAACAATGCAAAAAATGTTCACTAGCATCCAGCAAGTTGCAGCTACTGCAAAACAAGTAGTTGAACAATCGGCTAAGACTACTGCGAAGGCTATGGATGGTAGTAAAGCGATTGATAAAGCGGTAAGCCAGATGGCCCAGATTGAACAGACGGTGAATACTTCCGCACAAGTAGTTGGAAAATTAGGTGATCGTTCTAAGGAGATTGGTCAGATTGTTGATACCATTGCTGGTATTGCAGGGCAAACAAATCTACTTGCTCTCAATGCTGCCATTGAAGCAGCTCGTGCCGGTGAACAAGGCAGAGGTTTTGCCGTAGTAGCTGATGAGGTAAGAAAACTTGCTGAGCAATCTCATCAGGCAGCCAGACAAATTGCTACTTTGATTACAGAAATTCAAGAAGATACCGATAAAGCGGTAATAACGATGAATGATGGTACCCACGAAGTTAATGTGGGCGCAGAGATAGTTGACGTTGCGGGACAAGCATTCCGAGAGATTGTTGTATTAGTCACTGAGGTGTTGGAGCAAGTGAAGGCTTTTTCTGCTTCTACAGAACAGATGTCTAGCAGTAGTCAGCATATTGTAGTAGCAATGAATAGGATTGATAAAATGAGTAGAACGGTATCAGCAGAAGCGGAGACAGTATCAGCAGCAACCGAAGAACAGTCAGCATCGATGGAAGAGATCGATTCTGCTAGTCAGTCGCTGTTGCAAGCGGCTCAGGATCTTCAAGACGAAGTGTGTAAGTTTAAATTGTAGTAGACATACAAGTTCTGATGCAAATAATAAAGTCGTGATATAAATCATTACCTAAACCTATAAATCGAGGTAAAGAGAATGTCACAGCATTTATTAAAGGGAAACATTTTTTTTGACTTGGTGAAAATTTCGTACCAGAACGGGCATTTCTATAGCTTGCTGTTTTTTATCATTTTTCACTGTTACTATTGCAGTTTAATGTCAAGATGATAAAATGGGAGATATATGCATTGCTCAATAACGCTATTCATATTGAGGTGCTGAATTTAGACGAATTTGAGGTTTCTTAATAATAGTATGGAGGGATATCTGATGGGACAATTTGATAATGTATCCGTAGTAAAAAATGCTAATGTATATTTTGATGGTAAGGTGACCAGTCGTACGGTATTATTTGCTGATGGTAGCAAGAAGACACTTGGAATCATGTTGCCCGGCGATTACGAATTTGGTACCGATGCTGCTGAAGTGATGGAAATTTTAGCAGGTGAGATGGAAGTAATGCTACCGGGTCAAAATTCATGGCAAATTTATAAAAATGGAAATAGTTTCCAAATTCCTGCTAATTCCCGTTTTAAGCTGCAGGTGAAGATAGTCTGTGATTACTGTTGTTCATATGAAGAAAAATAATTAACTGCAAAGGTAATATTATTGTTTTATTTCGTATGCGTATTTTGCGCCTTTGCGATTTAATAGGACTCTCAACGTTCTCTGAGTATTGTCATAAGTAAATTGCTTGTGGCAATACTTATTTATTTGCGAAAAGTATGGTATAATTTCCTAAAAAAGATAGAGGGAGTAACATCATTGAAAATACTACAGATAATAGTTATGATTGGAGTTCTGTTTATTATGAATGGGACTGGATATGCTCAAGACGGTAAAATACAGCTAATGTGGAAAAATGCAGAAGATGCTGTTATGTATGAGCTGGAAATTGGGACAACGCCGTTTAAAAGTAAAAAAACAGCCTCGCCTGAACAAATAGTTTATAGAGCTACACAAATTTTTACGCCAGGAGTGGAACTCGATTTATCGTTGTTTAATGAACAAGAATTGAATAAATTATATTTTCGGGTTCGCCCTTTAGATTTGGATAAAAAACCTATCGCTGATTTTTCCCGTGGAGTTGCCCTCAGTAAAGGGGTTATCAATCCGGAGAAACCAACAACAACAGTTTCTTTGAAGAAGAATCATCCTGCTCCCTTGTATCCTGTGTATTCATGGATACCAGTATTGGGGGCTGCGGGGTATGAGGTTGAAATCACTAATCGTCTGCCAGAAAACCCTAATGGTCTGGAGCCTTCTAAGTATCGAATACGTTCCTATGCAGTGGAAGGTGGATTTGACTGTTATGATACCCATGCTTATATTGAGGAAGGCAAGTATTATTGGCGTGTGAGGGCATTGGATGCAGAAAATACACCGATTGGAACCTATTCTGATGCTATTTCTTTTAGTGTGAAAACAGATAGCTACAAATGGGCAGTTTTCGGTGATAGTATTACTCATGGTGGCGGAGCCATTTCCAATCCGCCTTCTGATGAACGGTTTGAGTATGTTTCTTATTTACCCTTTCCTGTGAAGAATTTAGGTAAAAGTGGCGACACAATTGAAATGATGGTTGAGCGTTTTGAAAATGATGTGCTTCCCTTTAAGCCTAAGTATATGTTTATCTTAGGAGGAAGCAACAGTATTAGAGGTGGCGCAACAGGGGAAAGTGTGATTGCCTCTTTGCAGACAATTAAGGACAAGTGTGAACAAAATGGGATAACGCCTATTTTTTTGACGTTACCTCCTGTGAATCCAGAACGAATAGAGCGGGTTTTTAATCAGACAACTGCCGATAATTGGCAGATTGAATTAGGAAAAGTAAATGATTTTATTAGAAATCAACCAAATGCCATAGAAATCTATTCATTGTTAGTTGATGAAAAGGGTTTTTTACCTGTAGAGTATGCTGAAGATGGACTTCATCCTGATATTTCCGGGAAGAAGATTATGGCACGCTCGATCAATGCCTTTTTACAAACACATAAGTTTTAGTGCCGGTAGCTCTGCAACCGTAAAACGGATTGTAGGGCTACTTTTTTGTGGAACCATAATTTATAAGTTTTACGAACCGCAGAGGCGCAGAGGACGCAGAGGGTTTATAATAACAATCTTTTCTCTGTATTCTCTACGCTTAAAAATTTCGTATCTATATTTATTTCAAAGGACACGTAGCGTTTTTCTTACGGAGTCGTAAATGAGTAGGCTGATACTTGGATAAGCTACTATTGAGACGGAAGGGGGCACAATGGTGAGAATTTTAGTGGTGGAAGATGATCAAATGCTGCGGGAGGCTGTTGTGACTGTACTCAAGGAAGGTGAGTATCTAATTGAGGAAGCTGGAACTGGTGATGAAGGATTATATTTGGCAGAACAAGGTACCCATGATTTACTCATTCTTGATATCATGCTGCCAGAGATAAACGGTTTAGAAATTGTGAAGCGTATACGAGCTAAGGGAAACACTGTACCAATTCTGCTGCTAACTGCCAAAGATAGTGTGGAAGATAAGGTAACTGGATTCAATAGCGGTGCAGATGATTACTTGGTAAAACCCTTTGCTGTGCCAGAACTACTAGTAAGAGTGAAAGCGTTATTAAGGCGTACGGGAAGGGGCAGCAAAGAAGGGGAACTTTGTTATGGCAATATAACCGTAAATCCTAAGTTGAAAGATGGTTTTGTAGGGGATCAGCCTTTGCAGTTAACAAGTAAAGAGTATGAACTACTAGAATATCTTATTTTAAATCAGGAACGAATTTTGAGTAGAGAACAGGTTTTTGATCGCATTTGGGGCTTCGAATCAGAGACAGGGATTGGTATTGTTGATTTATATATTCATTATCTTCGTAAGAAAATGTTGCCCTATGGTCTGGATCTCTTAATTCAGACAGTGCGTGGAGCGGGCTTTATGCTGAAGGAGAAGTAGGCATATTGAGAGCATTGTGGCATATATGAAGATCCAGCAATAAAAAAACCACTATTTGAAGACAAATAGTGGTTTTATATGTATTGTTGAATGAATTTTAATGACCAACTGCTTTAGATAGGACTGATTTACTTTCTTCGGTTATCATTTTTTGTCCTACGTATTCTGCCAGATCGATAACACGGCATGAATAGCCCCATTCATTATCATACCAAGCAAGAATTTTAACTTTGCGTTGGTCTATAACCATTGTAGAAAGAGCATCAACTATGGCGGAGTGATTGTTATGCAGGAAATCAATTGAAACTAAAGGTTCTTCGCAATATTCTAAAATGCCTTTCATGGATCCATTGGCGGCGTTATACAAAGCTAAATTGACTTCTTCTGCTGTGACTTCACGACCCAGTTCTACGACTAAATCGGTTAGAGAAACATTGGCAACCGGAACGCGTAGCGAAATGCCATTAAGTTTTCCCTTTAATTCAGGTATAACAAGTCCAAGTGCCTTAGCAGCACCTGTTGTTGTGGGAACGATAGATTGGACACAACATCTGGAACGGCGTGGATCTTTATGACTATTATCTAAGCTGCGCTGGTCGGACGTAAAGGCATGGACCGTTGACATAAGGCCACTTACAATACCAAAATGATCATGGATTATTTTGGCCACAGGAGCTAAACAGTTTGTGGTGCAGGAGGCATTGGATATTACATGATGAGTTTCTGGAATATAAGTTGATTCGTTAACTCCCATGACAATGGTAGGAATATTATCTTTCGCTGGTGCAGTAATAATGACTTTCTTTGCACCATTTTTTAGATGAACTTCACACTCCTTACCAGAATTAAACTTTCCTGTAGATTCAATGACTACATCTACGCCAAGATTGCCCCAAGGCAAGTTAGCAGGGTTACGATCAGAAAGAAACTTAATATGACGACCATCAATGATAATCTCATTGTCCGTTGCTTCAATGTAACTATCAATTTTACCGTGTATAGAATCATATTTCAAAAGATGAGCAGCAGATTGTGCATCGGTAGTACCATTAATAGCGATAACTTCAACATTTTCATTTTCTAATGATGCCCTCAGGCACATTCTTCCTATGCGTCCTAGCCCATTGATCGCTAATTTTATTGCCATATATATACCCTCCAATTCAATAAGATAACTTAATATAAGCCGAATATCTCTTAATATTATATAAAATACTTATTTAGTATAGCACAATTATACTATTCTGCCAATATAGACCTGAATTTAATTATTAATTGTACTATAATTGAATTAGTATAGTGTAAGATAAAAAATATAGGAATTTTAGTTATTTATAGATATCTGTACATAGAAGCTTATTGTTTTGCTACTCGTAGTGGAAAGTTGGTTATACTAAATATGTTTCTTTTGTCCAAAGGAGGAAGTAGAGATGTTTCAAAGAACCTTACGTCGATTAACACTACTCAATTCTATTGTGTTCTTATTAATTTTTATTGCTTTTGGTGTAATGTTGTATGGGTATGTAGCCCGTCAATTATTTGACGATATTGACCAAGCTATGGAGCACAAGGTTAATGCCTTTCACATCAGTAACGGTCGTCCCGGGAGTGGGAATGCCCCTCCTGCTTTTTTTGATCCTCGTATATTGATTTTGCTACGAGATGGAGAAGGAAACATTATTAATCTTTACCCCTTTCCGATAGAAGGTATTACGGAGATTACAACATTTCTTGATAAAGTTCAGACAAATAAGCTGCAGACAAGGAGAATTGAGGACCATGTCTACCGTATACTCAGTTTGCCCTATGGATATAGTGATAATATCTTGATTAGAGGGAATACTACGCCTTCTGCCATCCAGGAGGTCATTGCTATTAGTATTGTCGACTCTGAAGTAGGGATACTTCGGCGATTCATGTTCATAATTTTCACCGGTCAGTTGGTGGCTATGATTGTCATTATTCCAGCGGGCTATTATTTGGCCCAGCGTGCTTTGGTACCTATTCGGGCAGCGTGGGAAAAACAGCAACAGTTTGTGGCAGATGCTTCTCATGAACTGCGTACGCCTTTGGCGGTTATAAAAAGCAATGCAGAATTATTACTCCGCCATCCAGCGCATACTGTTGAGGAAGAAACCATTCGTATTACCAATGTGGTCAGGGAGACTATACGAATGAGCAAACTGGTTTCTACACTATTTACTTTGGCTAGGGCAGATGCCAATCAGATTGAACTGCAAACAGCACCTCTTATCTTGAGTGAAGTCATTATCCATGTCGCCGAACAGTTTGATCCACTGGCAGAGATGAAAAATATTAGATTACAAGTAGACATGCAGGATGAAATTGAAATCGTAGCTGACAAGGAAAGATTACATCAATTATTTGTTATCTTACTAGATAATGCTATTAAATACACCGCCGCGCAAGGTAGTATTAATGTATTGTGTCACAAACAGTCCAATATGGCAGTTATCAAAGTGGCAGATACAGGCTCTGGTATTGAACCAGAAGATTTATCACGTATTTTTGATCGATTTTTTCGTGGAGATAAAGTTCGATCAAGGGATGCTGGTGGAGCTGGGCTGGGACTGGCAATTGCCCATTGGATTGTTGAAAAACATGGAGGGAAAATTTGGGCAACAAGTGAGATTGGTGTCGGTACTCAAATTTACATTAATCTTCCCATTGAAAGAATGTAGGCAGACATTGGGAGCTTTAGTTGCGATAATCCTTAAGAAAACTGTTTTTTTGAGACTTTTAAAAAAAAATAACTGGAAGGTTTTCAATACTACTGCAGGGTTTATCTAATATGAGTCGAATATTACACTATTACATATAATAGTATATATAATAGTAAAATATTCTCGAGGGGGAAATATATGGGACCTATAGAACCGTCATCGCCTGTCAATGTTCAACCAGTTAGGTCTACAAAACAAAGGGTAGTATTAGTAGGTATCTTGTTAGTGACACTTTTGATAGCCTATTTAGACAGGGTGAATGTCTCGGTACTAGTAGCAGACAATGTATTCCTTACCGATATGGGGATTAAGGGTAATCCAGTACAGATGGGCATGTTGATGACAATATTTCTGGTGGCCTACGGTTTTTCAAACGTAATCTTAAGCCCCTTGGGAGATATTCTTGGCCCGCGCAAAGCCATGAGTTTATCTATCCTGTTGTGGGCAGGTTCATTACTCATGGGGGGGATTGCGGCTACTTTTACGACAATGCTGGTAGCACGGTTTATATTGGGGATTGGTGAAGGAATGCACTGGCCTATGCAGAGTAAGTTTGTAAAGAACTGGTTTCCGCCACAGGAGCGCGGCAAGGCCAATGCTGTATGGCTTGTAGGCTTAATGGTAGGCCCAGCTATAGCGATGCCGTTTTTTACTTGGATTATTCAAACAATGGGATGGCGGGAGAGTTTTTTTGTATTGACTGCTTTAGGATTAATACCTTTAATTTTGTTGTGGTATTGGACAACTGACCATCCTCGGGAAAGTAAATATGTGAATAAAGCCGAACTTGATCATATCGAAGCAGGGCAGAAAATTGAGGCTGAAGCTGAAGCCAAGATGGGTAAATCAAGCCTATGGGAAAATATGAAAGTATTTATTTTTAATTATCGTTTTTGGTTACTGACTTGTTATTATTTTTGTCTCGCATCCATTTTTTGGGGTATGATGGCATGGCTGCCGTCTTATCTCAAAGTAGCTCGCGGCTTCTCATGGGCAGCGATGGGGGTATGGTCAGCATTGCCGTATATTCTGGGTACAAGTAGCGTTCTCTTTTTTGGATACTTATCTGATAGATTTGGGCGTAGAGCACCTTTTTGCGCCCTTTCGATGCTAGGGGCAGCAGCAGGTATTTACTCTGGAGCAAATGCTGCTGATAACACGACAGCCGCTATATTACTTTCATGCGGTATTGCTTCGATTGGTATAGGGTTGCCAGCTACCTGGGCTCTAGTCCAACAGATAGTTCCTGGCAGGGCAATCGGAGCGGGCGCTGGAATGATGAATGGTATATCTAACGGTGGGTCGGCTTTCGCGCCAGTTCTTATTGGTTTCTTTATTAGTATTACAGGTAGCTATGTTGGTGGATTGATGTTTTTAGTCGGCCTTGGTTTGTTAGGAGCTTTTTGTATGACAATTCTAGCGCTGCAAAAATATTAAGTCATAAGGGCAATGAATGTAACATTATATGTTAATTAATGGGGGGTATTTTTGATGTTAAAAGAATTTTCCTTTGGTTTTGGCAGTGGTGAAGTAAACGTTTCTCTACCTGAAGAACAGGTTATTAATGTTGTTGAAGGTAAACAGGTTGAGGCTATTACTAATATCGAGGCTGCTTTAAAAGAAGTACTGAATAGTCCAATTGGGACTCTGCCGCTAAAAGAAATTGTAAATAAAGGTGATAAGGTTGCTATTGTTGCCAGTGATGTAACCCGGATGTGGATACGACACGATTTATTTCTGCCAACATTGCTGAATGAACTAAATGCTGGAGGTATACCAGATAAAGATATCTCATTAGTAGTAGCCCTTGGGGCACATCGTCATCATACGCACGACGAAAATGTAGCAGTATATGGACAAGAAGTTGTTGACCGTATTGCTATAGTACAGAGCCATGCACCGATAGAAGAGGATTTTGTGTGTATTGGCAAAACATCTCGTGGAGTAGATGCTTACTTTAATAAGCACGTAGTGAATGCAGATAAAGTCATTCTTACGGGTGGCATAGTGTATCATCTTATGGCTGGTTTTGGTGGGGGACGTAAATCGGTAATGCCTGGGATATCCGGATATGCAAGTATTCAAGGAAATCACAGTTTCTGTCTTCATGATCAAGTGGGAGAAGGAATTAACTCAAATTGTGCTTCAGGAAAACTAGAAGGTAATAACATGCATGAAGATATGACTGATATGGCTAAATTACTTAGCCCTGCATTTATTCTGAATGCTGTGTTTACGCCAGAAGGCAAATTTGCTAAATTTGTTGCTGGACACTGGTATGATGCTTGGCGGGAAGGTTGCAAATATGTTGACGAAATTTTTGGTGTAGCCATTACTGCAAAGGCGGATTTAGTTATCGCATCTGCTGGCGGATTTCCCAAGGATATTAACTTATATCAGGGATCTAAGACCATCGATAATGCCTTTGCAGCTGTAAAAGATGATGGTGTTATTATTTTATTATTAGAATGTCGAGATATTATGGAACCGCCTGATTTTAGCGGCTGGTTTAATTATGAATCATTATATGACAGAGAAGTGGCGTTACGTAAAGGATTTACTGTACCTGGCTTTATTGCTCTCAAATGCGGATTAATGGCCAAGAAGGTTCCTCATATTGTGGTTACTTTGCCAGAAAATAAAGCTTTTATGGAAAAGGCGGGCATGATTGCCGTAACTACCCTTGCTGAAGCCATGGAGCTTGCGGAGGAAAAGTTAGCACGCAAAGATTATACAATTACTGTTATGGCTCATGCTGCTAATACTGTGCCTCTGTTAAATCGATAAGCTATTGTTTATAATCCTATTTTAATGAAATCAAAAAAGTAAACTGGTATGAAACTTCATCCCCTATCTCTTGATAGGGGATGAAGTTTTCTTTGTCTAGATTAAATCTAAAGAAAATCAAAAAATATAGAGGTAGAATGAAGTAATCCATGAAGTGTCTTGGATTACTTCATTACTTATATAGAACAATTTTAAGGAGGATATATTAAATGTCATACAAAAAATCTCGGATAAAACCTACAGTATCCTTATTATCAACAGGGTTATTGGTTTTAAATACTGCAATATCACTAGCTGCCTCCCCAGAAATTTCCTTGGATGATAGCGTCGCAATGGCATTGAAAAACAATCCATCTATACAAATGGCCCTTGCTGATAAAGAGAAAGCTCTGTGGGGAATCAAGGAAATTGAAGCTGGTAAAATGCCAACCCTATCTTTGTCCAGTGGCTATAACCGATCACCAGGTGCTTCCTCGCCTACTGATAGCTTTAACAATTCAATAAAGCTAAACTGGTCCCTATATACTGGAGGGCGAGTGGAAGGACAAATTGACCAGGCAAAACTAAATGCTGATATAGCCAACTTAGGGGTAGCCAAGGCTGAGCAACAATTAAAGCTGGATACTACTACTTCATATTACAACGTTTTACAAGGTCGTAATGTAGTTAAAGTCAATCAAGAAACTGTGGATAATTTGACGCAGCATTTAAAAAATGTTCAGGCTCAATACCAAGTAGGAACAATTGCTAAGTCAGATTTATTAAGATCAGAAGTAGAATTAGCCAACGCTCAGCAAAATTTGACTAAAGCACAAAATACCTATGATGTAGCTGTGGCTAGTTTTAATAATGTGACAGGTATGCCACTTGATAGTGAAAATATCATGAAAGACGACCTCACTTATGTTAAATATGACCTATCCTTGGAAGATAGCATTAAGCTGGCTCAGCAAAAACGGCCAGAAATAGCTCAATCTCAGGATAATATTGATATTGCTAAGACTGGTGTTAAAATTGCTAATAGCAATAAATTGCCGACGGTGGCTGTTAGTGCTAGTGATGGTCTAAACGGTTCAAATTTTCCAGGTCAGAATAATAATTGGTCCATAGGCGTTTCAGCCAGTTGGAATTTGTTTGATGCTGGCGTTACTAGTGCAAAAGTGAAGGAAGCCAAAGCCAATGAGGAGAAGATCAAGGCAGGAGATAAACAAACCAGAGATGGAATCGAACTCGAAGTTCGGCAATCATATTTGAGCATGAAGGAAGCTGAGGCTCGGATGGCTACGTCTCAAGTGGCAGTCGATAAAGGGGCAGAAGATCTAAAAGCTTCTCAAGCAAAATACTATGCTGGTGTAGGCACTAACATTGATGTTATGGATGCCCAAATGGCTCTTACTCAGGCCAAAACCAATGCTACTCAGGCCGCATATGATTACAATGTAAATAAGGCAAAATTAGAAAAAGCTGTTGGTTTGGGAGTGAAATGATAGGAGGGAAAAGTATGTCATTAGTGTGGCAAAAAGTTTTACAGTATAAAAAGTTGATTATTATAGTAGTGGCTGTCGTTGGCGCTGTTGCAGGTGGTCTCTATCTATATAAAGGTAAACCAGTCCAGGTTACAGTGGGGCCAACGGTAAAGGTAGAGCGTGGTGATGTTGCTTCTGTGGTTTCAGCCACTGGTACTATCTCCCCTGTTAATATGGTTGATGTGAGTTCTAAGATTTCCGGTTTGATCAAAGAAATGAAGGTTAAGGAAAATGACCAGGTGACAGTGGGGCAAGTTCTGGTGGTGCTTGATGATGATCATCTTCAGACGCTAGTGGATCAGGCGCAGGCTCGTCTATCCAATGTGGCTAGTATTTATGAACGCACCAAACGCTTAGAAGCTATAGGCTCGGTATCTACTCAGGCACTTGACACGAGTTTTAGTGATTATAGAGTGGCGCAGGCTTCTTATGAAGATGCGGTATCTCAGTTGAATGAAACAGTGATCCGTTCTCCTATTAACGGACAGGTTATTGGTAAGCCAACACCGGCTGGCCAGTCGGTATCAGCTAATGCATCTTCGCCGATGGTAATGTTGACTGTAGCCGATATGTCTAAAATGCAGATCGAAGCTCAGGTAGATGAATCGGATATTGGGAAAATACAAGTAGGGGAAAAGGTGACATTTACAGTGGATGCCTATCCGACGAAAACCTTTAGCGGGGTGGTCTCTAATGTCTCGCAAAAAGCCACTGTCGTATCAAATGTAGTTTATTATAAAGTATTAGTTGATGTAGACGCTACTGATAATTTGTTGAAACCGACTATGACAGCTAGGGTTTCTATTAACATAGCTGAAAGTAAAAACGCTTTATTCGTTCCACTAGCTGCTGTAAAAGTCAATAATGGTCAACAATATGTGATGGTGGTTCAGAATGGAAAAGCACAGAATACACTTGTTACGACTGGAATCGTTGGTGACAATAAAATTGAAATTTTGAGCGGAGTGACAGAAGGCGATCAAGTTCTTGCATCTCAAGTTAAATCCCAATCAACAAGTGGTGCACAAGGCAATAAAGGTGGCGGCGGTATGATTCCTGGTATGGGTCGTTAAAGAAGGAGGCTTATCATGTCAATTTTACTTTCCAATGTCACCAAAGTGTATAAGCTAGGAGGCGAAACAGTTAACGCCCTCGCTGGGCTCACATTAAGCATCAGCCCTGGCGAATTTACGGCGATTATGGGACCCTCTGGGTCAGGTAAGTCGACGTTGATGAATATATTGGGTTGTTTGGATCGGCCACACAGCGGTTCCTATATGTTGGATGGCCAAGAAGTAGCCACTCTGAATGATGACGAGCTGGCGACTACCCGCAATAAAAAAATTGGCTTTGTGTTTCAAAGTTTTAATCTTTTGCCACGGATGTCCACTTTAGAAAATGTGGCACTCCCTATGGTCTATGCTGGCGTGGAGAAAAAAGAACGGTTAGCCCGGGCCACCGAGGTACTGGCAATGGTTGGACTGCAAGAGCGGATGAATCATCAACCTAACGAACTTTCCGGTGGTCAGCGCCAACGTGTAGCTATCGCTCGTTCACTGGTTAATGACCCGACAATTATCATGGCTGACGAGCCCACAGGCAATCTGGATACCAAGTCAGGTGATGAAGTCATGGCTATTTTTTCAGAACTTAATGCTCAGGGACGGACGATTATTCTGGTTACCCATGAACCCGAAATTGCTGAGTATGCCAAGCGGGTTGTCTATGTTAGAGATGGACTGATTGAGCGGGATGAATGGAAAGTGAGGTGAGTCTATGTTTGGCGAAAGCATTATCATTGCCTTAGATGGACTTAGAGCCAATAAACTAAGGGCTATGCTCACCATGCTGGGAATTATTATTGGCGTGGGGGCGGTTATTGCCATGGTGTCCATCGGTATGGGCGTCAAGGATAAGGTGTCAACTTCCATCGCTGGCCTGGGCAGTAACCTGCTTGTTGTAACTCCCGGTGCCGCTAAAACTGGTGGTGGTTCTAAGCAAGCTGCTGGATCAGGTATAACGCTGAATGAAAAAGACGCCTTGGCCATTGCCCAAGAAGTGCCTGGTGTAAATCTGGTAGCGCCAGCTGTAAGTCGTCAATATCAAGTTGTATTTGGCAATCAGAACTGGACGACAAGCGTACAGGGAACAACGCCTGATATCATGGGGGTACGAAATTACAATCTAGAAGAGGGTTCTTTCTTTACCACACAGGATGTTGAAACCCGGGCTAGGGTAGCGGTACTCGGTAAAACAGTGGCAGAAAATTTGTTTAATGGTGTAACTCCAATTGGGCAAACCATTCGGATTAACAATGCACCATTTCAGGTAATTGGTGTACTGGAGGCGAAGGGGGAGTCGGCTGGAGGCAACCAGGATGATACGGTTATCATCCCCTTGAAGACAGCTCAGGAACGTCTGATGGGCATAACCTACGTCCAGAACATCAATATTCAGGCCACTGGTACTGACGTAATTAATCAGGCCCAGGCAGATGTCACAGCTCTACTACGGGCCCGTCATAAATTGGCAGCTACCACACCTGATGACTTTACTGTGCGCAATATGGTTGCGGTAATGGCTACGGCCGATGAAACGACGAGTATGATTACTGCATTATTAGGCGTTGTTGCCGGGCTGTCTCTGTTGGTTGGTGGTATCGGTATTATGAATATTATGCTGGTATCGGTTACTGAGCGAACCCGGGAGATTGGCATCAGGAAAGCACTTGGGGCTAGGTATAACAATATTTTGCTGCAATTTCTGATTGAAGCAGTAGTCATTAGCGTGGCGGGCGGTCTGCTAGGGATTGCCTTAGGAATAGGTGCGTCCTATGCTGTCTCATCCATTGCTGGTTGGAAGACTATCATTTCCTCAATTGCCATTATAGCGGCCTTCGGATTTTCGGTGATGATTGGCTTGTTTTTTGGCATATATCCTGCCCGTAAGGCTGCGCTGCTGGATCCAATTGATGCTTTGAGATATGAATAATCTCTCTCTAGTCTGGAAGCTAACCCATAATGTAACTATAGTGAATTTTAATAAGGAGGTGATGCGATTATGACTGGACATTTGGTATCTAATATTTTTAGTTTTCTATTGATTGTAGGATTCCTATTCTATTCATACCGTGTTAACAAATTATTAGATGAATAGGCGATGGGGAGTCGTAATTTAGGTGTAAAAGGCAAGTAGAGATTCATTCTCTGCTTGCCTTTTTTTATACAGATTGCTAAGCATAGGGGATATTTTATTTATTCTGTTGATATTTTTTCTAAGTATCAGTAATAATATTAATCATAACAGCTATTATAGGAAAGCCAAATATTAGCAAACCTAGCGTTTTACTATATTAGCAGTTTACATTCAAGAATCATCCCTGAGATGCATGGGGGTTAATAAGATGTCCATATATGCTATAGAAGGCAGATCTTTTCGTTTCCTAAAGATTATTAGCCATAATTTCTGGGTAATGGGTGAGCTGAATGGCAAGATCATCGCTGAACTGCATGGATTGGCAGTTGATAAAACTGGACAAATAAAAGCAATTGGGAACTCGGCAGATTTATTAAAAGTTCTTCATTATGTCCATGACAGCGGTTATGCTTCGGGATTTGGGGCTAAGGCTAGTTATTCTTCCTTGGTGCTTGCGGGCCAAAGGAGGGAGGTTGTTTTTCGTGGTAGTTATAATGAGGTTGTGGAGAGATGGAAAGCGGCGGTAAAGGCAATGGATTATTTAAATTGTTTAAAGTTAACTTATCCGGGAATCCATCAGCAGTTCTTTCCAGGCGTGATTAATAGCAATTCAATATATACTACTTTAGGATATATTATGAATGTTCATGTTGCGCGTTTTCCTTGGTGCTGGCAACCAGGATGCGGGAACGTTGCGCTTTCAGAGGAAGAAATTCAGAAACGCCAATATCGGCCCCTCTTCCCAATTTAGACGCCAATTTTCAGGATTATTGTAGTTGGGTAGTAAGGATACTGATGATACAAGGTTGTTCTTTGATCATTTTTCTAACGTGCTGGGAAACCTATGCCTGTTGGAAAATGTGAGATAGATACTTTTATCAAAGAGGAGAATAAAGAGTTTCCACGAATAAAGTAGATGAGTAGTTTTGCAAATAAAATTATTTTTACAGAATCAGAAAGTAAAATACTTTCTCGATTCTAAGTAAGGGCAACTAAGGCTTGGCACAAGCCAAGTTGTCTTTAAAAAACTAGCATGGAGAAATGACAATGTTTGCGGAGAATACAATATATATAGTTGGAAATGCAAAATCACAGCAGAATAATCCAATTACTCATCAATATGGGCAGTTCTTCATAGGTTTTGTTGTGGATCGCGAGACCGGTAAGATTGTGACCTGTGGCACCTCATCTACTATTCAGACAACAAATGATTTTATATGCAGTATATTTATAGGTAAAAGTTTGCAGGATGATATGCAGGTTATTAAGGAACAGTTAGAAAGTCGTTATTTCGGCTCATCGCAAAAAGCTATTCTGGTAGCTTATAAGGATGCCCAAAAAAAGTTTTCCCGTATAGTGAACGGTCTTACTGTTGATTTAAGCGAGTAGATTAAATATTTTAGAAACAAAAATGTATTATGAGAAGAGGACTTTTTAAAATAATGTCTAATATATTTACTATATAGAAGTTATGGTAGAGTTATCTCTTGTATGAAAACGGCACTGGTAATATTGTTATTCCAATAGGGGCTGCTTTGTTTATATGTACGCTTGATAGAGCAATGATACTGAGGCGTAGTCGTAAATAAAATCCAGCAAATAAGCCTTCAGTATGAAGGTTTTATTTTGCTGGATTTTTTATATGGGATTAAAAGGATCAAGGTTTGGAACTTGGAAATAGTCACTTATCTGATCGTGGTAAGTATATAAAGTAGTGGAAAGTTAAGATGATAAGTTTTGTTAAAACTTAAATTAGGTATATTGTATACATAATACTAGTGTAAGTAGAATGATTAATACGATAATAACGGGAGTGAATGAGTATGATCGAGAGTGGAAAAGTAAAAGAAATTGTTGCTAGTTATTTCCCTAATTTTATTAGAGACTTAGAAAAAATAACCAATATTGATTCCGGTAATGGTGATGCGGAAGGAACAGATGCTGTTGCAAAAATAGTCGGGGCAAAATTTGAAGCGCTTGGTGCTAAGGTGGAGTATCGAAAAAATTCACGAGCAACTCATACTATTGTGCGTTTTCAAGGAACTGGTTCCTTGCGGTTATTAATGATTGCCCATGTTGACACTGTTTTTGAAAAGGGGGAAGCCCAAAGACGTCCATTTAGAATGGATGATAATATGATGGCTTATGGGCCTGGTGTGGGTGATGATAAAGCAACCGTGGTACAAACGATTTATTCTATGCAGGTTCTTAAAGATCTAAATTTTAGTAATTTTAAAGAAATTATTTTATATTATAGTGGTGAAGAGGAAGGTGGTTCCCCAACAGCAGAGGCAATTGTGGCAGAACTTGCCCAGCAAGTGGATATGTGCATCATTATGGATACAGCCCGTCCTAATTGGGGAATTGTAACTAAGCGCAAAGGCAGTGCCAATTATGAAATTCAGGTGGAAGGAATTGCTGGACACCATGGCAACGCATCCCAAACTTCAGCAAACGCTATCATGGAATTAGGAAATCAAATTAGTCTATTATATAAAATGGCTAGTCCATTATCTGATGATCCTAGTCAGTTTACTCGGGAAAAATTGAAGGAAAGAGGTATTCAGGATCATGGTCAGTTCACCCCCGAAAATACCATTAATGTGGGGGTAATTGGTTCAACTAATCAAAAAATCAATTCTATTCCGAAAGATGCTTTTGCTAAAATTAATGTTCGTTGTTTTAGTGTTGCTGAGCAACAACGCCTTGACAGTGAAATCAAAGACCTTCCTAATAAGACTGTGGTTCCTGGTACGAAAGTGATTGTGACTGGTGGTATTAAGACAGGTCCAATGGAAAAAACACAACAAGCGCAAAAGCTAGTTGATATTTATAGAAATGTTGTAAAACGTGAGTATAATGCTGATATTGTGGAGTGGGTCTCAGGAGGATTGACAGATGGCAATCGGGCTGCGAAGTACATTCCTACGATTGATGCATTAGGTGTAGAGAATTATGATGAACATACAAATCATGAATCTGTTGATCTAAAGACAGCCGTGCCTCGTACTGTGGCATTAGTTTGCTTTATTTTAGAAGTAACTGCAAACTGGTCTACACTCAGTGAAGAATAGGCTAAGAAAGGTAAGGAGGTAGTCGCGTCGTGAAAATTAAGGAGATAAAAATTGGAAAGGTTAGTATTCCACTCAAAAAGCCTTTTAAAACAGCCTTGCGGCAGGTGAATTCAGCGGAAGATATTATCATAAAACTGATCGCTGATACTGGTGAAGTGGGTTATGGTAATGCTCCGCCGACGGCAGTGATCACTGGTGATAGTCAAGATTCAATCGTAGCGGCCATTCGTGATACCATCGGACCCAAAATAATCGGTATGGATGTAGACAATTTGGAAGAAATTATGACAACTCTGGATGGATCTATGGTGCATAATAACTCAGCTAAGGCGGCTTTGGATATTGCCGTTTATGATTTGTTTGGTAAATTGCATGGATTGCCTCTTTATAAACTGTTTGGCGGTTATTGTAATGTGATGACAACAGATCTGACAATTAGTATAAATGAGCCAGAAGAAATGGTACGGGATTCTCTAGAGGCTGTTGCGGAAGGCTATACAGCACTTAAACTCAAAGTAGGAACAGACGCAGCCCTGGATATAAAACGGGTACAAGCTATCCGTGCTGCTATTGGTTATGATGTAAAGATTCGTCTTGATGCTAATCAGGGATGGAGTCCCAAAGAGGCTGTTAGAACCATTCGGAAATTTGAAGATCTGGGACTGGATATTGAACTTATTGAACAACCAGTAACGGCCCGCGACTTTGTAGGACTCAAGTATGTTACAGATCATGTGGAAACAGATATTATGGCGGATGAATCAGCTTTTGGGCCCTATGAAGTTTTTCAATTGTTGTCTATGGGTGCTTGTGATCTAATCAATATTAAATTGATGAAAGCAGGCGGTCTGCATAATGCCATTAAAATTGCCAGTTTTGCTGAAACAGTTGGTATTCAGTGTATGATGGGGTGTATGCTGGAAAGCAAGGTGGGAATTACTGCGGCTGCCAGTATTGCAGGAGGAAAGAAGATCATTACTAGGGCAGATTTGGATGCTGCCGTGTTGCTAGCCGAAGACCCTGTCGTTGGTGGCGTAAAATTTAATAAAAATCAGCTTATCATTTCCAATACTCCAGGATTAGGTATTACCGACGTAAGAGACTGGCAAGAGATCAAGTAATGAAAGGAGGGGAGGAGCGGTTCTGATAAGGGTATTTTGGCTGTTTAATAAAAGGAGGGAAAGTAATTGGGTATTATCATTTCGTTAATCGTCACTTTTTGGTTAGGTTATCTTATTGTCAAAAAGTACAAACCACAGCCTGTTCTGTTTATGGCTGGTTTAATCCTTATGTTCACTGCCGTAGCTCTTGGACTTGGGAAAATTTTGCCTGTAAAAGACAGCACTGGTTTAGTTCTCTTTGACGCATTCGAATTTATTAAGCAAACCTTCAGTTCTCGTGCAGCCGGCCTGGGGCTTAATATCATGGCGGTAGGCGGTTTTGCCCGCTATATGGATCACATTGGTGCCAGTAAGGCCCTTGTTAGCTTGACGATCAGACCGCTTCTGGCTCTTCGCTCTCCTTATATAGTAATGTCTGGTGCTTGGATAGTAGGCATGTTGTTGGGCCTATGTATCAATAGCGCCTCTGGACTAGCAATGTTACTCATGGTTACTATCTTCCCTGTTTTGATTAGCCTCGGTGTCAGTCGTCTGTCTGCAACTGCAGTTATCGCGACTACTCTGTGTCTTGACTGGAGTCCTAGTGATACTGGTACTATTTTATCTGCTGTCACTGCTGGGATTGACCCGGTCATTTACTGGACTAAGTATCAGATTCCTATTGCCGCTGTCGTGATACCGGTGGTTGCAGTACTTCACTTCTTTACACAAAAATGGATGGATAAACGTGAAGGTCACGTTGTTGAGGCTACGGAATTAGCTAAGGTTGGGAAAGATGATACTATGCCGCCACTGATTTATGCTATATTACCAGCTCTTCCCCTAATCTTGATTTTGGTTTTCAGCAGCTTGTGGATTACTTGGATTAAGATGGATATCATTAAGGCCATGTTTATTGGTGTGATGATTGGCATGATTTTCGAATATATTCGCCACCGGGATGGAAAAAAAGTCTTTGCTGATATACAATCCTTCTTCGACGGTCTTGGAATGCAGATGGCCAATGTTATCACGCTGATCGTAGCTGGTGAAACCTTTGCTAAAGGTCTCATGACCATGGGAACAATTGATTCGATTATAGCTTCTGCTCAAAGTTCCGGGTTTGGTGCTGTAGGTATGATTATTGTTATGATTAGCATCATTGCCGTTTCATCTGTGATTATGGGTTCGGGTAATGCGCCATTCTTTGCTTTTGCTGCCTTAACTCCGACTGTTGCTGCCAAAATGTCTGTTGCGCCAGTGGTTATGCTACTGCCCATGCATTTTGCTGCAAGCGCAGCCCGTGCTATGTCACCGATTACCGCTGTTATTGTTGTTGCTTCCAGCATGGGTGGCGTTTCTCCCTTTGATGTGGTAAAACGGACAGCTATCCCTATGGCTGGAGCCCTAATTACCCTCGTAGCCGCCAACTTTTTCTTTTTCTACTGATAGGAATAATACAAAATTAAGGATTCTTTTATAATCTTTAATAGTAAAAGCTGTAATAATTATAAGAAAGGTGACAGGTTAGTTTTAAAGCAGCCTGTCACCTTTTTTCATAGAATCAGAAAATATAATATTTTCTCGATTTCAAGTAAGAACGACTAAGGCTTCTGCTTGGGTTTGAGGACTTGGCGAAAGCCAAGTCTTTTCTTATATGTATATTGTATCAATAAACTAATTAAACTATAAAAAACGGCTCCTATACAGTGAGGTTTAGAGGGGGAATATTATGTTTAAAGATCGTATTGAGGCTGGCAAGCTCTTGGCGGAAAGATTGGTTGCATTAAAGTTAGACAACCCATGTCTGCTTGCTGTGCCGCGTGGGGGTATAGTTATAGCTCATCCTATTGCACAGATGTTGCATAGCGAGATATATGTATTGGTTACCCGCAAAATTGGACATCCCGTTAATCCTGAAGTGGCCATTGGCGCAGTCATGCCTGATGGCAGCGCTGTTTGGGATAGTCAGGTAATGGCAGGTATAGGGATAAGCAAGTATGAATTTGAAAAAATGATTGCCGAGGAATACAAGGAAGTACAACGCCGACAAATTTTATATACCGGATCTGCTCAGGCACCTAATGTCAAAAATAAAACAGCGATTGTAATTGATGATGGCATAGCTACAGGGTACACTATTCGTGCGGCAATTAAGTGGCTTAAACAAGGACAGCCATGTAAAATAATTATTGCCATACCTGTGGCACCGCCTGATATAGTCAAAGAATTAGCAAGGGAAGTGGATGAAGTGATCTGTCCGGTGCAGCCTGATCCTTTTTGGGCAGTTGGTATGCATTATGAAGATTTTTCCCAGACTACTGATCAGGAAGTGGCAGATATACTGGGATTGTCATAGTTTTGTCACAATTAAGGCTTATCATTATATCTAGATTATCATTATATCCAGTATTCATGATGATAATTAGTACATAATGTGTCTAGTGCTAGATACAATTAAATGTTTTAGGAGGATTTATTATGAAGAAAATCGCACTTACTGTGGTTGGTATACTTGCTTTCAGTGTCGGCACCGGTTTTGCCGCCCCTATTAATAATCTGAACCAAGGGGGCACAGCCATCGGTGTACTGGATGATTCTTTCTATTTAGAACATAAAATATCTGATAATGTTACCCTAGGATTTCAAAAGAATGACATTTACGGACAGGTTAATTTTGACCATAACCTTAGAGCCATCATTGGTAGCAGAGATTATAATTCTGATTCGAAATTATACATAGGGGCAGCAGTGAATACTCCATTAGCTCGTTCCTTGGATGGCTATGTCGCCCTGATTGGTGCTAGCGATTTTAAAGAACTGCAAGTTGGTGCCAACTACAACTTAACCAGTAATGTTGACGTTAATTTCAATTATAGGTCTTTTATGCCAGACCAAGGCAGCAATAGTAACCGTACTGGATTGGGCGCAACTTTAAAGTTTTAAGTCTGATACCAGAAAAATAAAAGCATAATTGGTAATAGGAAGACTCCTGCAAAATAGATAAGCTTTGCAGGAGTTTGTATTTTAATGGTAAATACAGCATTGTGATGTATTCTGTTTTTTAATAGATATTGGAAAATGAAATATTTCCAACGGGGAGGGAGTGGAATATGTTTGAAAAAATAGTCATATTTTTTATGACTGGTACAGGTAATTCGTACAAGGTAGCGGTATGGTTTTCGGAAGTAGCAACAGCACTTGGTCTAAATACAAAAAAACAACAAATAAAGACCGAGGAACTGCATCTAGAGCCAGATGGGAAAACCTTATGTGTATTGACATTGCCTACCCATGGCTTTACAGCTCCATGGTTACTATTGAAACAGATTGTGAGTCTTCCGAGAGGAAATGGTGCGTCTGGCGTTGTTCTACCTTCAAGGGCTGGCGTTAGAATCAAAGGAGTTTCCCTGCCAGGAATGGAAGGAACGGCTGGTTATCTAACAGCTTTCCTATTATTTTTGAAAGGGTATAAAATAAGGGGAGTTATGGGCGTAGATATGCCCAGCAACTGGACTGCCCTTCATTGGGGGTTGAGTAAGAAAAATACCCAATTCATAATTTCAGCAGCAGAACCCAAAGTTAAACACTTCGCCAAAACCATTTTATCAGGTCAAGTGTATTTTGATGGTATTGTACCCTTGGCCTTAGGTCTTTGGTTAGCACCAATTTCCTTTATGTACCTTATTATGGCACAATTGATTCTTTCCAAATTGTTCTTCGCTTCAGATAAGTGCGTGGGGTGCGGTTTGTGTGCCAATTATTGTCCGAAACAGGCTATTATAATGACAGGGAAAACAAGAAAGCGTCCCTATTGGACCTATTCCTGTGATAGTTGCATGGCCTGCATGAACTACTGCCCGTACAAAGCAGTGGAAGTAAGCCCGATAGTTGCAATCATCTTCTATTATCTAACTACAGTGCCTATTTCAACATATCTACTAAGTAGTATAGTGACCACTCCTGTTGCTTGGCTTCCTATAAATTGGGATGGAATTATACAATATATTTATATATTGATATCTGTTTTTCTTGCATACCTGCTCTTGCATGCCGCATTGGGGTGGCGATTATTCAGTACCATTCTTAGTAAGCTTTCTCATACTAGTTATTTTCGCAGATATCATGCTCCAGATGTAAATTTAAAGGAATTTAATAAAGAAAAAGTGGACAAGTATAATTTTTGATGATATAGAATTTAAGATGTAAATAAGAAAGCTGTGGTATGGCTGTATGAGCAGTTACTAGAATTAGTGGAGAAAGGAATTATTCTGACAGCCAGCGTAGATGGCTAAATTTAGTTGAAATTATGCTAGAAGGGCGACGGTGCTTCGCTTTTATTATTGGACTATTGAACTATTGGACTATTGGATTACTTAGGATATAATCTAACTATAGTAAGCGTAATTAATTTTGTAGGAGGAGAAGAAGATGCAAATGAAAAAACAATTTATTGTTGGTATGTTATTGGTTTGCTTGTTATCTGTTACCGCAGTTCCCGTTACCCAGGCTTTTGGTTTTGGTGATATTTTTAAGGTCGGTGGCATGTCGATACTCATTAGTAAATTTGCTACACCACTTAACAACTTCATAAATCAGTTGACTTTTAAACATGGGGCTGAGAGTGACTATGCTACGAAGGTAGTACCTATTCTTTCTTTTGGAAATGGTGGTTACATAGGAGCCGCTCAGGTAATAGGCTCTCAAGAGTTGGTCGATAAAACCGAAGCCATCATTCAAATTGAAAGCGGTTTTAACGGCAATCAATTTAGGGTTAAGGCACTGGTTCCAATCGATAGTAAAAATCCCACGAATTTTTCTAGGGTGAATGGCGTAGGTGTTTCTGCGATAATTGATATTAAAATATAAGATAAAGATTTAAAAAAACCAAAGACTTGGCATAAGCCAAGTCTTTTCTTACGGAATCAGAAAGTATAAGTTTTTGGCTGTCATTGTGACGAGGTACGAGGAAGCAATCCCCTACTTGTCCAGCGATTGCTTCGCTACACTCGCAATGACAAAAAAAGGACGCGCTAGCGTTTTTCTTATGTTTGATGGATAATTATGTACATATTTTGTTACAATAGGAGAAAGAGACTATTTCCATAAGCATGATGATTATATACATAAACGCTTGTTGCCATTGGTAAAGTCTACGTCTGCTCTCTCTTAGGTGCCGATTCCTAAATGATTCTATGAATAAGGAGAGAAAATGCGAACAAAGTTCATCTTGACTATAGCAGGGCTAATCATTTTATTTGGGATAGGCAACTACTATATCGGTTTGCGACTGTGGCAATCGATTGGGGATAAAGTGGCTCCTGGATTGGTTAACTACTACTGGATTATTTTCTCTCTTTTGGCTGGATCTTATTTTCTTGGAAGGCTTGGTGCTATCTGCTTCCCTGGCGATTTTAGCGATCGGATGATCTGGATTGGTTCGTATTGGTTAGGACTAGCCTTCTACTTGTGTCTATTCTGGCTAGCTTATGATATAGTAGCAATCGTCAGCTCGTTTATCGGTTTTTTTCCTCGTGGAATCAGTTCCTATTCAAACGGTATTGGTCTATCTATACTGGCTGCCGCCATTCTGGTTGTGGCTTATGGTGCTCGGAACGCCTGTACTCCGAATATTCGCCGTTATGATATAACAATTAATAAGAGTGTGGATAACTGTACAGAACTTCATGTTGTCCTGATTTCGGATCTTCATCTAGGAATATTGGTTGGTAGAGATCGATTAAGACGAGCGGTTCAAATTATTAACGAATTAGATCCAGATTTGATTTTAATGCCAGGGGATATAATTGACGAAAATATAGGGGCTTTTGTAGAAAACGAAATGCCCGAAATATTACGTGGTATTCGGTCACGTTTGGGCATTTATGGGATATTAGGCAGTCATGAATATATTTATGGTCATTCGGAAAAGGCGATAACATGCTTGAAACGAGCGGGGATTAATATGCTTCGAGATCAATACATCAAACTTCCTAATGATGTATACATAGTCGGACGTGACGATTTGTTCCGGGAACAACTAGTTGGAACTCCGCGTCGAAACCTGACTACAATTCTACAGGGCTGTAATCGGGAGTTTCCAATCATTTTGATGGACCATCAACCAGTTGGTTTGGAAGAAGCAGCGTTGCAGGGGGTGGATCTTCAGTTATCTGGCCATACCCATCATGGGCAAATATTTCCAATTAATTTGCTTACACAGAAGATCTTCAAAATTGATTGGGGATACTTAAGAAGAGGTCCATATCAGGTAATCGTTTCATCAGGATTTGGTACTTGGGGGCCGCCGATTCGGTTGGGAACCATTTCTGAGATCGTGGACATTACTATCAAATTTATTCCTCATGCCTAGAGGTATACTGTGAAGAGTATAAAACAAAAACACTGCCATATTAAAATGACAGTGTTTTATTTTATAAATGTAATTAATCCGGAATTTTAACTAGGAAGTGTAGGGCAGGACTAATTTTTTGAGGCGGTTCTGCTGCTATCATGACGAGGGAAGGAGCACAGCTAACAGGATGGAGCAGGCACGCATCCTTCAGCTTCACTGGCACACAGGAGCCCGACGGCATCTGCGCGGCATCTGCGGCAGTGGTAGATCTGCGGGATGTGGACAGAGGCTAATTTCCGGATGCGAGCCATCTCGATCTCCGTGGGAGGCGCAAGATCCTCGAAAGGGGTGTCATGAACGGGGATCAGAGGCATACAGTTCATGGCATCGGCGCCCCATACAGCTGCTCTTTCAGCGATTGCGGGGATGTGATCTGTATTGATGCCGGGCAGGACGACCGTATTGATCTTGACTATCAGTCCTCTCCGCTTTAGGCCCACAATGGCCTCCTCCTGACGACGTAAGAGGAGATCGGCGGCTTCGAGACCCTGATAGGTCTGATGATTCATCGTGACGGTCGCGTAAATCTGTTGACCAATATGGGGATGAATGGCGTTGACCGTGACCGTGACATGGGTCACCCCAGCGTCAGCCAGTTCGTCGATATGGCCGGGTAGATTCAGGCCATTGGTGGAAACGCAGATCAGGAGATCAGGATGACTGGAGTGTACGGCGCGCAGCGTTTCTAGTGTTCGGTCCGGGTCGCAAAGGGGATCCCCCGGCCCGGCAATCCCTACGACGGCGATATCCGATCTCCGTTTCAAAAGCCTATTCAGATCCGCCAGGGCTTCAGCGGGTTCGAGGATGCGCCGAGTCACCCCGGGACGGCTTTCGTTGGCGCAGTCATAAAGACGGTTGCAAAAGTTGCATTGAATATTGCAGTGGGGCGCCACTGGTAGGTGGACCCGTCCCCAGCGGGCACTCGCTTTCCCATGGAAGCAGGGATGATCGTCAAGGGCCCTTCGTTCCTGGAGTTCACTCATCGGATTTCCTCTTTCGTTTGAATTTGATTGTATCTCTCATCGGATTTCCCCTGTCGTCCGAACTTGATTGCATCTACAGGACAGGTTTTCAGACAATCGCCACAGTTAGTGCAATTCTCTTCATCGGGACGGGTTCCCATTTCGCAGATTCGTAAACAGGCATCGCAGTCGTTGCAGGCGCTGTTCTTGAAAACGCGGAAAAGGGCCATGCCCTTGAAAATTTCCAGCAAACCACCCGTGGGACAGGCAAAACGGCACCACAGATTAGTGATGAACAATCCCGCTGCCACCAATCCAAGAACAACAAACGTACGGACCAGCCAGGATAGGGAGGCGTGCTCGAAGGAAAGTTGAATCGAATTCCAAAAATCACCGACCCGGATTGGCACCATAGATCGGGGATTGTGAATACCGAGCCAGAGAATCAGAACGACTGCTAGACTAAGGACCATTCCCAACGGAGCAATCTTCAGAAATTGATTGCTAACGCGCATCTTTGAAAAGGATATCTTGCCGATCATCTGATTGACGAAACCACCGGGACAAAGCCAACCGCAAAACGCTCGCCCGACAAATATCACAGACAGAGGAAGGAACAGCCAAAAACCCCAGAAGTAACTGGTGATCCGCCCCCAGCAGGTGATGACCGGGCAAACCTCGCAACTTACGAAAGGAACGAGAAAAGGACAGCGAAAGATGCCGTAAAAGGACCATTGCCCCAGAACAGCCAGCATGGCCATTTGAATGACTCTACGAACCTTCGGCAGAAGGAAACCCCTTGATTTTGATAGTTCTTGTTGATTAGACATCTTTTACCCCCAACTTTTCGATCAAAGTCCGACCCTTTTCGGAGGCGGCAGGGATGAATCCATGCCGCTCGAAAATGGCCTGAGACTCGTCGGAACAGATGAAGTTCACATAGTCATCGGCCAGGGCGCGATCCTTGGCATATTTCATCACCCCGATGGTAAAAGTTAGCGGGCCGGGTGGGAACAGGACCTCGGGGATAGGAATCACTTCCACTTGCCCTGCAAACCTAGTCATACGTGTCAGACGTCTTTCCACGATAGAAGCCATCCCCTCACCGCTTATGATTTTTGGTATCATCTTGATGACACAGCTTTCCTTCTCGATGGTGTTTGTGAGAACCGCCTTTTCGATGTTCGCTTTTTTTAGAATGCCCATGACTGCATCGCCGCCGGGAGGGGAGGCTCCTAGAGGCAGAATGACACGCACCCCCGGTCGTGCCAGATCTTGAACAGATTGGATTCCCCCAGGGTTTCCAAGGGGGGTGATCAAGACGTACTCAGTGAAACACAGGGGGCGGAAATAAAGCATTTTATTGGCTTCTCTTAGGTTTTTAGCCAATTGCAACACTCGTCCGGCGAAGACCTCTGTGACGGCCCCACCTAGAAGGGATTTTCCCAATGCACCCGCGAAAGCCCCCGTATAATTGATCTGGATGCCATTTCTCTGCTCATATAGGTTGTTAGCCTCCATGAAGGCGTCGGACAATCCTCCGCAGGACCATACTTGCAGCGAATCGGACTGGAAACGTGCCGCAGACATGAGACCAGGCATCAGGGCTGCAGCACCGATTGAAGCCATGGCAGCCTTGAGGAACGTTCTTCTCTTTACTCCATCTTGTTTATTTTCCATAGTTAGCTCCTTTCATCGAGGGAGGTTTACGAGATGATTATAAATAAAACATTTTATATACATAAGATTATTCTATATCACGATAACTACTGATGCAACCATAATTTTCAAAAAAAATCTACATTCGTGGCGACTGGTCGGCTTTTTAATACTTGCCTGTCGGATTTATAAAAGAACAAGGGAGGTTTACCAGGCACTTCCCGCAGACGTCAGCCAAGCCCAACTCATTAAAAATGACTGCATTATGCAGACACCTGTCATAGCAAAGGTGGCGGTCAAATGAAGTCTCCTTAAGCGCACCGTTCACACATCGTTCAACACATTTTTTGCAGCGACCTTGGTGATGATACAAGCAATTTTCACGATCCGATCGTAGTGTAGGTTGTAGCTTTAGCGTAGTTGCAATACTGCCTACTCGACCGCAACAGCCTTTATTGGTAATCAGCATGTTGTTCAGCCCAAACTTACCCAAGCCTGCAATGAAAGCCACATGACGATGGGACCAGTCGCTAATCAGTTTTTTTGTATCAAAATTGTGGGTGGCAGGAAGGATGCTGGCATAATGACCTTGTTGCCGCAATTGGACCTCCATATGAATATTAAGATCGAGGATGAGTTGGTTAGTTTCAATATATGCGACAGCCCACTCCCGAGAAGTTTCTCGTCCATTAGCGTTACTAATGACCGTATCCTTACTAAAAGGGATGAAATAGGTAATTACAGTTTGAGCGTCTTTTAGCAAATCTGTCGGCAATGCATGGGTTGGACTTATAGTCTGTTTTAGGGTGGCGAATAAAATATCGTCGGCAGCAGCAAAGGCAATAAGAGGTTCTTGCCATATAGTTGATGTTTGTCGATCGGCCGGGTAATACTTTATGTAGTCAATGATTGTTTTACGTATAAAATTTTCCATATAATTCTCACTCCTGACATTTTTTACGGAATCAGAAAGTATACACTTTCTTGATTCCAAGTAAGGGCAACTAAGGTTTCAGCCTGCACTGAGGCTTGGCTGAAGCTAAGTTTTCTTTGTATAATCTATTATAACAGGATGTTATAAATTATCATATCAAACCTAATTGTATTATTAGGCTTTTAACAAAGGACGAGCACTGTGGTTAAGGGGGAACAATAACCGTTGCAGTAATAATGAGAAAAAATCCTGCGAAGTAAATAAACTTTGCAGGATTTTTGTATGTTAATGATAAATGATTTTTAATACATCTGGATTTAGTTTTTAAATTTTACAATTATATTAGGTAGGTGCTTGCCGAAAGTTGATAAAGGTTCGTGAGAAAAAGCTTCATCTTGTATGATGCTTTCTAATGCCTTTTTTTCCACCACTATGTAGGGTTTAATCATCCCTAAAAAGGGGTGATTAAATTCGGGAGACAAGTTGTCAGACTTAGTTTCTTCAATATTGATCCCATTTAGATGGAATGTGAATTCGCCTATAATATTCCCGTTTTCAGTGACTTGAAGGCCAATTCTATTTTTCTTACCTGAAAGAACCCTATCTACTATAGGTAATATGTGCGGATGCTTTGTTCGTAAAGTCTCAATTACTTTCTGCCGAAACGGGACAAATTGTTCTTTTATTAGATTATCTACTGCTGACAAAGTATAGCCCCCTTTTTAATGATACTATAGTTTTGCCAAGGAATAGTGGAATATACTTGAAAGATTATTTCAGTTTTTCTTTCAATTCTTTTATTTCCTCATCTTTGAGAGTTATTATTTTTTCATATTCATTTTTTATTTCAGTAAGATTGTTATTGAGCAAATTTATAAAAGAAGCCATTTCATCTGAGCTGCCAGCGATGCGATTAAATAATAAGAGATTTGAAGCAAGTATCCCTGGGATTTTTTTATGAGAATAGCGCAGCTGATGGTCGATTTCACCATAGCCTTCCTCGAAGATGGTTCTGACTTGAATCTCAGCGATTACTTTTTGACTTGTAGGGAAAAATTCTATCAAATAGTGGACAGATCGATAACCTGATTTTCTTGAATTGAGTTTAATATTTAATTCTTCGAATCTTTGGGTGTCATCGCCGTCTCTAACATTAGCTGTAATTTCAATTATTTTCCAAGTGCTAGAAATAAAGCTATGTATATCTTCCCAGTCTTCTTTAAAAATATGTATAGCTCTAATTCCAATTAAATCGGTTATTTCTTCCTTATAATTATCAACTGTAAATTGAAAGTTATCACCCTTGATTTTTTTTCGTTCAGGTGTTTTTCGGATAATCTTTTCAATTAAACGTTCAGACTCTTTGACTCTAGATTTTACAAAATGGATTTTGCCGTGTGCCCTCAGTGTACTAGCAATAAATTCAGCTTGGGTTAGGTATGTATTTTTATATTTATTAAAATCAAGATATAAGTTAGTTAATGTTTCCCAATTAATCTGATTTTTTATAAGGTCGTCTTCATTAATGTGATGCATTTTTAGAAAATCTGCTTTTATAAAGTTCATATTATCGCCCTCTCTATATGAAAAACAGTAAATATTACGGCATTAAATTATATCCAATCATTCTTTGATTAACAATTCGAATTTTGGCATATAATTATAGTAAATCATGATCAATAGCTACAAAGTTCTTCTTGGACCATTTCTCGATTAAGTCTAATGCAGGGCAAAGATCTTCGCCTTTTGCAGTGAGGATATATTCTACCTTTGGTGGAATTTCAGGAGATATAATTCTCTCGATAAGTCCATCTTCTTCCAAATCTCGAAGCCTTTCGGTGAGTATTTTTTGACTTACGCCATGAGTGATGCGCTGTAGTTCAAGAAATCTTTTGGGGCCTTGGCTAAGATGACATAGAATTACAGCTTTCCATTTGCCTTTGATTAAATCAAAGCCCAAGTCTAATGCACATACGAATGTTTTATCTCGATATTTGATCAATTTTATCACCACCCAATTAACCGTTTATCTCTATTATATGCTAAGTTGTCCAATCTGTTAAATTTCTTCATAACAAAGATGATAATGAAGTTACTTTTTAGTAAGTAACCTTACTAAAAAGTGCGTACTTGTTGGTATTTTTATACTGCTATATAATGAAAGCACGATAAAATACATTTTTTAAATAGGAAAGAAGGTAAAAAAATGAAGGTTGTAGCTTTTAATGGAAGTCCTAATCAAGAAGGAAATACATACCATGCCATAAAGATGGTGGCTGAAGAACTACAAATAGAAGGTATAGAAGTTGAGATTGTGCATGTCGGTAATACGATAATAAAAGGGTGCATTGCTTGCAACGGATGTGCAAGGAATCAAAATGAGAAGTGTGTACTGCCAGGCGCTGAAGTAAATGAGTGGATTCAAAAAATGAAAGAGGCCGATGGTATTATATTAGGCTCTCCAGTTCATTATTCTTCTATCAGTGCAACAATGAAAGCTTTTCTAGATCGGGCTTTTTATGTTGCATCTGCGAATAAGTCAATGTTACGGCATAAGGTAGGGGCGAGCGTTGTTGCGGTTAGACGTTCAGGCGGTGTTGCTACATTTGATCAATTGAACAATTATATTAATTACTCTGAAATGCTAATGCCTACTTCAAATTATTGGAATGTAATACACGGACGAGCAGCAGGTGAGGTTCATCAAGACGAAGAAGGTAAGCAGATCATGAGAATACTTGGTAAAAATATGGCATGGCTTATGAAATTAGTTGAGTTTGGCAAAGGACAGGTTACGGAGCCTGAGAGAGAGAATAAGGTTTTTACTAATTTTATTAGGTAGTAGAGTGAAAAAAATGAAGGAACTTCACGGCTAGATTGATAGATAATGGGATGTAACCCTAGAGTAGCCTGAATTTTATCATATAGGAAAGAGTTAGGATTCACTTACTTTTGAGGTGGATCCTAACTCTTTCTTGCTTTGCGGAATCAGAAATTTTAACAACTTCTGATTCCAAGTACGGGCAACTAAGGCTTGGCGTAAGCCAAGTTTTCTTTAAAAAGACGAAGGATGTTTGACTTAGCTCCAGTCAGATATTATAATAATTACCTAGGTAATTATTATAATATGGTGGTGAAACTCATATGTTCGTATATGGCCATAAAGTCAATCAGTTAGCTCGATTATTTATGAAACGATTTAATGAGGATTTTGCACCCACTGGCCTTTACAGTTCCCAGTGGGCATTTATTTTGCGTCTGTATGAAAAGGGGTCTAGTACGCAGAAGGAATTAAGTGAATATCTGAGCATTGAGCCGCCTACGGTTACGAGAACGTTAGTCCGCATGGAGGAGGCTGGCTGGATTATAAAGGAGGAAGGCACTGATCGGCGAGAACGTAAAGTCTGTTTATCGCCTGCCGCTTATGAACAATTTACTGTTTGGCAACAGGTTTCAGATTCATTGGAAATGAGGGCTCTTACGAATATAGATGAGGCAGATTTAAAAATATTCATATGTGTTTTACACCAGATGATGGATAATTTGAAGAATTCATCCCGTAGGCAGGATAAGGATAGAAAGGAAGACTATGAAACAAGAGAATAATGACAAAATGCCCCTACAGTCAAATCCACGTTTGTTCCTGGCAAAAGTAATTATATTTTTTTGTGGTTTATTTATTTTGGCGTTAGGAGCAACTTTTTTAATAAAGGCAAATTTGGGCGTGGCATCTTGGGATGTGCTACATATTGGCTTAGCCAAGCGGAGCTTTTTATCAATTGGAGCCTGGGTACAAATTATCGGTATTTTGATGATTCTTTTGTCAAGTGCATTAGAACGTAAGCAACCTCAGGTGGGGAGCGCCATCAATATCATTTTGATAGGATATTTTATCAATTGGATATTAGGTTGGAGTATCTTGCCAGTTGTTGATGCTTTATGGAAAAGCATTCTGCTACTGGTAAGTGGCGTCGGCTTGATGGGATGGGGAGCAGGCATGTATGTGGCTACTGCTCTCGGCTCAGGACCGCGAGATGGTCTGACCTTGGTTCTAGCTAAGATGTCTGGGCGGTCGGTGCGGCTTGTGCGTACAGTGCTGGAAGTTACCGCTTTATTCTGTGGTTGGGTTGTCGGTGGTCCGATTTCCATAGGAACTTTTGCCGCCGTATTTTTAGTAGGTCCTATTATGCAGGCCTCTCTATATTTTTGGCGCCGACGGATTGAGGAACTTGAAAAAATGATGGTAGAAGAGGCTTTTCCATGGTAAGTGTTAGAAAAGATGATTCATCTTATTGGACTGTTACCACAAGGTCAACGGCTCTATCAGTTTGATTCGTGTTGGGAATAATTTGGAGTACACCTTTGCCTGCCTTTATTGCTGTAAATACTACTCTATTGCTGTTCTTTTCATCGATTTCCTGTTTCATAACATTGCCGATAAAAAATTCACCAGAGGATACAAAACGAGTATTCTTGCTAAGACCTGGTGCAGGCTCGAGAATTAGTCTTTGTCCCACTCTTAGTATAAGGTCGTTAGCTGATAGCTGTACCTTATCCGTATCTCCATAATTATAAGTAACTTTAATATCTGTTCCTTCAGTTACTGGTTTGGCAGGATTGGTAGGATAGGGTTGAGGATCCACAGGCGTCATGTTGTTAGTGCATCCGCTTAGAAATAGAATCGTTGATAATAATGTTCCAACAAAAAATTTAATCCATTTTACGTGACTTATTTTGGTCATAACAATCTACCTCCAGTTAGTATGAATGAATCATTGTAAGATATAGATTGTGTTTTTTTCGGAAAAATCATGCATTATTATCATATATAATCTATAATAGGAAAAAATGCTGCAAAAGTTTGCTTGAGAATTTCTGCAACAGTTTTAAAAAAAATTCTTGAACAACTGGGTCTAGAGAGTTCTAGTATTTTTTTGTGGATATATACCAGTATGGCAACCCAACAAGTAGCGCACCACCAATGAAATTACCTAATGTTACCCAAAACATGTTATATATAAAATCCGTAAGTGTGAGGGCCTCGGCCCCTGGCATGAGAAGTACAGCAGACAATAGCGTCATATTTGCTACACTATGCTCAAAACCTGTTGTGATAAATGCAAATAGGCACCAGAAAACCATAATAAGCTTTCCCGTTTCTTCCTTCATTTTAAAAGAACACCAAGTTGCTAGACAGACTAGTGTATTACACAGTACACCCCTTGCCAGAAGTTCACTCCATGGTAAAGAAACTTTGCTGTGAGCGATTTTAGCCATAAAAGCCGCTGTACTTCCTTGAGCAAGTCCTGATAGGACAAACAAATATGCAATAAAAATAGATCCTAATAAATTTCCGATAAAGCTGAAAATGTATATAGCAGCAGTTTCACCCATTGTAACCTTTTTTTCCATATTTCCAATTGTCATAACCATATGATTACCTGTAAAAAGTTCAGATCCCGCCATAAGAACTAGACTCAAAGCAATACCAAAGGAAATGCCCATAACGATTCGCACCAAGGGAGAATCAGCCTGTGATAACAGACCGCCAATACTAAAAATAAGCAGAATACCAAATCCAACATACATTCCAGCAAGCGCAGATAATAATAGATACTTTGAGGGGCTTTGCTTAAGAAAGACACTCTTTTTATCTGCAGCAGCCGAAATGATATTAATTTCTTCGTAATACATAATTAGCCTCCCGAATTATAATTATTTTAATCTAGTAAAATAATTTCTTCAATAAATATTCTGGCTAAATCGTAAAAAAATATTATATCATATTCTAAAGGAAGTAGATGATTCAGATCACAATAATGGATATAGATCCAAGAGTCAATACATTTCCAAGGGAAATATCATTTGTATATGGCAAAGAAAAAACACCATCCGTATAAAACAGGTGGTGTTTTTTCTTTGCCCACAGGTGATTATATTAGATAAGGCTAGCTACATGAGCTAACTGACATACAGACATTAATAATGTGATTGAAACGACAGCCATTCCTGTGATTTGAAGCATCATAAGATAAGATCACCCCTTTCTTTATTTATTTTTGGACCATTGGTTATGTTGCTAAAGCAATAGTCTGATTTTTTTGAAAAAGGTAAAAAATAGATGATGCATATTGCATATAGCATTTTTGATTATACTCTAATTCATGACTGTGTACAAATTCCTATATATATATACTATACATAACTTATAGGCATTTAAGCAGTATTAAAATAAAGCATATTTCATATGCTTACAATATCTCTATAATAGGCTACTAAAGAGATATTTCCAGTCCAACGGGGCAATGATCACTACCTAAAATTTCAGAGTAAATGGTGGAGTCTTTAACAGCTTCCCTCAGTCTGTCTGACAGCAGAAAGTAGTCAATACGCCAACCAATATTACGGGCTCTGGCGTTCATCATATAGGACCACCAGGTATAAGCATCCTTTTTATCAGGATATAAGTAACGAAAGGTATCGGTAAACCCGGATTGTAAGAGCGCTGTGAGCTTGCCTCGTTCCTCATCCGTAAAGCCAGCACTGCGTCTGTTGGTTTTTGGATTTTTAATGTCTATTTCTTGGTGAGCAACGTTAATGTCACCGCATACGATCACAGGTTTATTATTGTCAAGCTGTTTGAGATAAGCTCTGAAGTCATCTTCCCACTTCATACGGTAATCTAGGCGCAAAAGTTCACGTTTGGAGTTGGGAGTATAGACATTAACTATAAAAAACTGCTCGAACTCCAATGTTATGATACGACCTTCTTGATCATGTTCTTCTATATTCATGCCATAATTTACAGCCAATGGCTTCAGACGTGTGAAAATAGCTGTGCCGGAGTAGCCTTTTTTAGCAGCGCTGTTCCAATACTTCTCATAGCCAGCAAGATTCAGGTCAGCTTGGTCTGGCTGCATCTTAGTTTCCTGAATGCAGAAGATGTCGGCGTCTATGACTTTAAAGAAATCTTCAAAGCCCTTAGTGAGGCATGCTCTAAGTCCATTGACATTCCATGATATTAGTTTCATACTATACAACCCTCATTCCTTATGTATTTTCAGGTGAGATGGTGGACATTATCGAAGTAATAGTTCACTTTTGTCTGTTATTATAACATATAATTTGGAATTTTATTTCAGACTCTATCATGAATATTAAATCCTTCAAAAAGGTAGCCATTAAAAAATAGCAACAAAAGGCAAAAAAGTTAATAAACCACTAAGAATGATTTCCGTATTTGCCTTGCCTATTTGGATACAATTCATTAAAATAAAGAAAAAAACAGTATGAGTAATGATTAATAATAAAAAAATTCAAAGGGATAGTAACTGCAACTAACTCAGTGGCAACGCTAATTAATGGTAGCCAAGGCAAAGGAGATATTTTGCTATATATATATTATCCTTGCATGACCTATCTACAGAAAATATCACACATCATTTTACATTTGGCAGAAGACAAAATAATCTTCTAACAGGGGTGGGTGATGATTATATAAGAACTCTTAAGAAAAACTTAAGAAATATAGATAATAATAGAGTAGAATAATGAAACAAAGAAAGCGGGGAAAGAGTATATGTATTCTAAAGTCGAAAAAAATTATTTCATCAATATTATGTTGGCCATTATTGGTTTTGCGTGTATGTTTACAGGGGTAGCATTGGCATTTAAACCAGCATTTCTCATGACGATTCTATCCACCATAAAATTTAAATCTCTTCATGAATGGACAGGATATGTACTCATCATTCTCATAGGGTGGCATATACTGATGCATTCTGAGTGGATAAAATCGGTGACAGAAAAAATAGTAAATGACAAGAAGAAACTTGTTGCAGCGGTTTTAACTATTTTATTATCAGTAGGAATCTGTATAACCATATCAACACTTTCGCCTGAGATGAAGGCACCGAATGGCAAGGGGGGCTATCCTGGGCAGGTGGGAAAAAGTAACTAAGGCTTAAATTGATAAACGGAGGAAGCATAATGAAGATTCTAGTGGTTGAGGATGATGAATTGCTTCGGAGTGCTATTATTTCTGTACTCACAGGTGAAGGATATAGTGTGGAAGATACAGGTCATGGTGATGAAGGTTTATTCTTAGCTGAACAGGCGATATATGATTTATTAGTATTAGATATTATGCTTCCCGGCATGAGTGGCCTTGAGATTGTAAAACAATTACGTCTAAAAACAATTCATGTTCCTGTGCTATTTCTTACTGCTAAAGATAGTATCGAGGACCGTGTAACAGGTTTAAATATAGGCGCCGATGATTATTTGGTAAAACCTTTTGCTGTAGCTGAACTTTTGGCTAGGGTCAAGGCCTTATTGCGGCGCCAAGGGGGCGGCGTGGAAGAACTGCTTACGTATAAGAACATATCTCTTAATCCTAAATTGCAAGAAGCATATTATGAATCAGAGGCTATAGGGTTAACAGCTAAAGAATACGAATTACTGGAGTATTTAGCTTTAAATCGTGAGCGTATTTTGACGCGGGAACAGATATTTGATCGGCTTTGGGGTTATGAATCAGACAGTAGCTACGGAATCGTTGATGTATATGTTCATCATATAAGAAAGAAGATGAGTGTCACAGGGTGTGATCATTTCATTCGGACGGTTCGCGGTGTGGGTTATATGCTGAAAGATAATTCTCAAAAATAGATTCTATATAAGTTGCATTTTGGACAGAATGGGATGGGTTTTATGTTGCAAAAGGTTTCGAGTATGTTTAGTAAGGTTATGTTAAAGTTGACGGTACTCAATTCGACGGTAATGCTCTTGGTATTCATTATATATAGTGCTGTAATATATCTATATATTGATAATAAATTGTTTAATAATATTGATTATTCTATGGTGGAGGCTATAACAGACTTTAGTGGCAATAAAGCAGAATTACCCTATCGTCAGCCTCAAAACGATAAATTCAAGCCCCAGCATCCAGAAGAGCAACATCGTAAACCGCCACCATTAGTTGATCTTAGAATTTTAGTTGTGGCTGAAGATGTGGATGGTCGCATATTACTTCCAGAGCCAAATGAAAAAATCGATATTGAAGACATCGCAATGTTGTTGGCAAATACTAGTGATGGTAGTCCCCAGAATAAAACAATAAATGAACATGATTACCGCATTTTGAGTGCTTCATATCCAGCAGATAGCTATCCTACTGTGCGAGTGGGGAGAGAGAAATTTATTGCTGTAAAAAAAATAAGTGCAATTACTGTTGTTGATCCTGAAGTAAGTATGTTAAAACAGTTATTGATTATTATTATGGCAGGGACAATAATCGGTTTTTTTGTGATTATATGGGCAGGTCATTATTTAGCGCGGCGTGCCCTTGTACCAATTAAGTCTTCTTGGGATAAGCAACAGCAATTTGTAACAGATGCTTCTCATGAACTGAGGACACCAATTGCTGTCATTAAAACCAATACAGAGCTTCTGCTTCATCATCCTGAGCATACCATCGAAGAGGAAAGTATGAGGATAGCAGGGATTCTAAAGGAGTCCACTCGTATGGGAAAATTGGTCGCTACCTTGCTTACGTTAGCCAGGGCGGATTCCAATCAGATAGAAATGGATTTCCGTGGGGTACTGCTTTCAGATCTTCTTCGCGATATCATCGAACAACTTAAGCCTATTGCAGAAATGAAGGCAATCCACATAGCTACTGAAATTGATCCACAAATCGAAGTAACCGGTGATAGGGAAAGGTTGTATCAGCTATTTGTCATATTGCTGGACAATGCAGTTAAATATACAACTGCCAACGGTTACATTACAGTTACTGGTCATATTAATCAAGGCTCAGTACAGGTTTCTATACAAGATACAGGTATCGGTATTTCGAAAGAAGATCTACCCTTTATTTTTGAACGTTTTTACCGGGGGGATAAGGTTAGGTCCCGCGATGATGGCGGGAGTGGTCTGGGATTGGCAATCGCAAAATGGATTATCGAAAAACATGGAGGGAAAATAAACGTCGCCAGTGTTAAGGGAGAAGGTACTCAATTTCATTTACAATTACCACTAGAGAAAAAGGTATAAAAGATATAAGTTTTACGAACAACAGAGGCGCAGAGAACGTTGAAAGTTTATAATAAGGGGTCACGATAGAATTCAGAAAGTTTAGCACGCTAAAAATTTCGAATTCCTTCGTGACCCCTATCATTTTTGCAATCGTTGTCATATTTATTAAGAAACTACCAAATTTGCAATGAACATCGATTATTTCTATGCTATTTGACGAAATTCTATGAAAAAAAGCTAATGATTTATTCTAAAGGACGCGCTAACTTTTTTCTTACTATTTTTTAGAGTTAAGAAAATTTTAAGAATAAAATGGCATAATTACATTGTAAGCAAATAACACAAGGAAAGGTGATTAACAATGAAAAAGAAATCAATATTGGCTCTTACCCTAGGTCTTGGTTTGGCAGTGGGAAGTTTAACAATGGGGACATATACAATGGTGCAGGCAAATCAAAGACCAGCAGGGATGGAACATATGCAGATGGGGCATGAAAAGCCTATGTTTGAAAAGGAGAATCACCAAGAAATGTTGGATCTGTTACAGATTGATGAGCAAACCTTTAAACAAGAAAAAAACAGCGGTAAGTCATTGGCGGAAATCGCAGCGGCCCATAACGTTTCTCGGCAGGCTGTAGTTGACTTAGTTGTTAAACATATGAATCAGCATATCGATAAAGGTTTGGCCGAAAAGCGCCTTACTGCAGATCAAGCCAATGAAATGAAAACCAGTACTGTAGAACAAGCTCAGAGAATGGTTGATGGACAACATATGGGGTTTGATAAGATGCATGGTCCTAAAGAATGTGGCAATGAAAAACCTATGCATGGCAGGCCTATGCATGATAGACCAGATCATCAAGAGTTGTTGACACTGTTACAGATTGATGAGCAAACCTTTAAACAGGAAGCAGAGAGTGGTAAGTCACTGGCAGAAATAGCGTCAGCTCATAATGTTTCTCGGCAGGATTTAGTTGACTTAGTAGTTAAAAATATGAATGAGCATATTGATAGAAGGTTGGCAGAAAGCATTACTGTGGAACAAGCTAATGAAATGAAAGCTCATGCGGCGGAGAAAGCTCAGGAGATGGTGGATAAAAAAATGATGGAACATCATGCTGAACCTCAAAGATGAGATGATATATAAATTACATTAAAGAAATTACAATTATATTGTTGGTCTGCCAGAAAGGGAATATAAGGCCTTACTTACTGCCTATGTAAGCAATAGAGCTATATATCCCATTTCTGGCTATTGCCATGCATAATATTCATAGTCTTTTCCATGTGGACATCAGGATATGATTGGTTAGTTTATTATAAGCATTGCATGAAAATACATATGTGGCATTTACTTCTTAAGGATTATGAGAAATACACGTTGGCTATCCGTGCGGAGATTCTCCAGTAGCAGGCGAAGATCGTTATTAATAAGCGAGGAGCGAATAAATGAAGACGAGAAGATGTATTGGGCATTTAGTAATTGGGGCTATCTTTATTATAAATGGTCTACTTGGTGCTGGCAATTTAGTTTATGCTGCAGATTTTACAGGTAAAACAATTGCTGATATTAGCATTAGTGACAATAAAAATATGACAGAAAGCAGTATCATTGCAGCAGTTAAGCTTAAAATAGGGGATACATTTAACGATGAAGCAATCAAGCAAGATATGCAAGCTATTTACGCACTGGGTAACTTTTATGATGTACAAGCCAAATTTGTTGAAGTGCCAGAAGGTATTAAGGTGATTTATTCTGTAACAGAGAAAACAGCAGTAAAAGATATTATCTTTAATGGCAGTACAAAGGTTTCTGTCGAAAAACTGCAAAGCTTAGTTGCAGAGATGAAAGGTAATCTCATAGATAATACAATACTAAATAATAAATCACGGGCCATTGAGCAATATTATCACGATCAAGGATATATCTTAACAAAGGTAAGTAATATAACAATGGATCAAGAGGGAATAGTGACCATTTTCATTAATGAGGGTATGGTTGAGGGGATTATTGTTAAGGGGAATGAAAAGACAAAGACCAAGATCATTACTCGTGAAATAAAATTAAAAAAGGATGAGCCTTTTAACGCTAAGGATGCTAAGCGGAGTCTGCAGAAAATAAATAACCTGGGCTTCTTTGAAGATGTAAACATCAAACTAAATCCTGGTAGAGAGCCCAATGCCGTTGCAGTTGAGATTGATGTTAACGAACAGAAAACAGGGACATTTACGATTGGTGGAGGCTATAGTAAAAGCGATGGAATGGCAGCGATCTTCGGAGTTGGCGATAGCAATTTTAATGGATCTGGTAATAAGGTTAATGTAAGCTTCCAGCACGGTTACTCCAGTATAGCTGGTACAGGTTGGGATTTGAGCTTTACTAATCCCCAGATAGATGACAAGCAAACGTCATTAAGTGTGAATTATTTTAACTCAGTCAATACCTTGAGTGATTATGGCCTTAATGGTGATAACACAACCCTTCGTTCGACTTATTATCGAAGGTCCCGGGGCTTTAATATTTCTATCGGACGTCCACAGGGTGAGTACATAAGAAATTCTATTACCTTTACTAAGCGAAAAGACAGTTATCTGGAATACTATTCGGGACCAGTGGACTATTCAGCTGCGATTGGTGATACGACCTACAATGAAAAATATAACTCCACATATCTCCAAGAAAATTTTGGTGAAGTACATAGCGTGACTCTAGCGAAAGTATATGATACTCGTGACAATGTGTTTGACGCGACAGAAGGCAAGCGTATTTCTCTCACCAGTGAATTTGCTGGTAAAGCCCTTGGCGGTCAATTCGATTTCAATAAATACATTTTTGATGGACGCCAATACGTTAAAGTAGGAAATAAACAAACCCTGGCTTTTCGAGTAACAGCTGGTTCTGCTGTAGGGAATGTACCAGACGCCAGCAAGTTTGTTGCAGGCGGTAGTGACACACTGCGTGGCTATGAAGATAATGAATTTAAAGGTGATAAGATGTTTACCGCTTCTGTTGAATATCGCTATCCAGTCGCGAAAAAAATTCAAGGTGTTATTTTTACTGATGCTGGTAATGCCTGGGATGGGAATTACAAATTGAACAATCTAAAGTTCAGTATTGGAACTGGCCTGCGTGTTGATACACCCCTTGGCCCCATACGTCTTGATTATGGATATGGTAACGAAGGCGGTAGATTCCATTTCAGTTTTGGTACTCAATTTTAAAAACAAGCATCACCACTCTTGTTTGCAGGAGTGGTGATGCTTTAAATAGATTTCTAGAATGTATAGCTAATTTCAATATCAATAAAATTAGTTAAACGCAAAAATAAAAGTTACTGTCTTGACGACGATATTGTTGACTGATATAATGACAGCAATTGAATACGATACGGTTAAGGTGCCACCAATTCATTGGGGATAATAGGGAAGTCTGAGCATGGGAACAACATGCATAAGCGCGGGCCCGCCACTGTACTGAAGAGACATTACAAAACCACTCATTAAGGGGAAGGTGTAATTCGTCGTTGATTCAGGAGCCAGGAGACCTGCCTTTACGCCGTTTAATAATCTTCATGGAAAAGAAGGTTTTTTGGGATTGATTGTCCCAAAGAACCTTCTTTTTATGCAATCTAAGGGCATAATATTCTCGATAGGTCGCGTTGGGCCCATGTTATTAACGCGACCTGGTGTTACTTAACCTACGCTTAGAATAACATGAACCTAGCGCTTAGGCTGATATTTAAGTAACTTTTATTTTAAGATAATGGGGGATTACTATGAGTTTATTGCAAGAAACATTGCTCAAAATTAGTGAACTAGATAAGGATGTCATGGAGGCGGTTCAAACAAGGTTAGATAGTCTAATACAGCCCAAAGGAAGTCTTGGCCGGTTAGAAAGTATGGTACGACAGTATGCAGGAATAGTCGGGCAGGTACAGCCCCAAATACCACGTAATTGTATGGTGATTACATCTGCTGATCATGGGGTTGCTAGACTAGGTATTAGTGCTTATCCTGTGGAGACAACTATACATATGACGGCTAATTATCTTATATCTAAAGGGGGGAGTGCCAATGCTTTCGCCAATTTTTGTGGTGCCGACATGGTAGTTGTCGATATGGGAATAGCAGGTGATTTATCCCATGTGCCAGGGCTGCTTCATCGGAAAATTGCTTATGGAACTGAGGATTTTACACAAGGACCGGCCATGACTCGCCAGCAGGCTGTACAGGCGATTGAAACAGGTATCCAAATTGTTAACGAACAAGTAAAACAAGGATATACATGCTTTAGCCTTGGTGAAATGGGAATTGGCAATACGACTGCGAGTGCCGCTATTGTTGCGGCTTTTACTAGCTTGACTCCTGAGGAAGTTACAGGACGGGGAACAGGGATATCAGATAGCCGAATGGAAGTCAAAATTAATGTTGTTCGCAGAGGATTAGAAAAAAATCAGCCGAATGCTGAGGATGGCATTGACGTGCTCTCAAAGGTTGGCGGTTTTGAAATTGGCGCCCTTGCAGGAGTTATTCTTGGCTGTGCGGCCAACAGATGCGGAGTGGTGATTGATGGTCTTAATACCACAGCAGCAGCACTCATTGCCAATGCCATCCATCCTATAAGCAAAGAGTATATGTTTGCCTCTCACTTATCTGGTGAGCCTGCCCACATTATTGCTTTGCGGTTTCTAAAATTAGAGGCTTGTCTAAACATGGGAGTACGTCTAGGGGAAGCTATCGGTGCATCTATGGTTATGGATATGTTAACAGTATCTACTAAGATGCTAGATCATATTGGGACTTTGAAAAAAGACCAACCTTTCGAAATAGATATAGCAGGATAAACAATGATGGGAGGACAGGTACATGTTTGAAAATATAATTTCATTGATAAAACCATTGAATGTAGAAGCAATGGAGAAATGTCAGCTCAGACTTGAAAATTTGACGAAACCACTTGATAGCTTACATTCTTTTGAGCATATCGCTCGTCAAATGGCAGGAATTACTGGTAATCATCGGCCTCAAATGCTCAAAAAGAGTATTGTTGTCATGGCAGGGGATCATGGAGTGGCTGCTACAGGAGTAAGCCTAAATCCCCAAACAGTGACTGCTGAAATGATGGTTAATTCGTGCCAGGGCGGCAGTGCTATTAATGTATTTGCTGATCATGTTGCTGCTCAGCTTGTCTTAGTAGATATTGGAATCGCTACAGATTTGCCTGAATTTCCCCAATTGTACTACGAGAAAATTGCCTACGGAACAAAAAATATTACCCAAGAGCCAGCAATGACAAGAGAGGAAGGGATAAGAGGGATTGCAGTAGGGATCAAAATAGCACAGGCAGAGGTGAGCAAAGGGTGCCGAATTGTGGGACTAGGTGCCATGGGTATTGGTAATACGATTTCAAGTACAGGGATTATTGCTTGTTATAGTGGAGGAAAAGTAGCTGAACTTTTGGGACTGGGCAAAGGAATATCCCAGTCACTTCTTAATCAGGAAATCCACTTGCTCGAAACTGCCTTAGCTGTTAATCAACCAGACCCAAGGGATGCTCTTGATGTGTTAAGCAAACTCGGAGGACTAGAGATTGCTGGTTTGGTAGGCGTTATCTTAGGCGCAGCAGCAGGTGGTGCGGCAGTGGTCCTGGATGGTCTTGCTACCAGCGCGGCGGCACTGATTGCAGTGAAAATGGCTCCCCAGGTGAAAGAATATCTAGTGGCATCACATTTTGATGTAGAACCAGCACATAAAGTGGCTCTGGATTTGATCAATGTGCCTGGCTACTTGCATCTTGATATGCATTTGGGAGAAGGAACTGGAGGGGCGCTAGGAATGTCATTGATTAATGCTTCCTTACATGTTATCAATGATATGAAAACTTTTGGAGAAGCTGAGGTAGCTGTTGCCGAGGATGGTCCCGGCACTTTGAAGCAAAGGCAGGAACGCGTTACTTCAGCAACGATGTGATGGGCTTTATTCGATGCGTTGCAACTGAATATCTTTCTTGCGTCTGAGGGCTTGGCACAAACCAATTCTTATCTTAAAAAACAATAATATATTCTGCTTTTGCAGGAATTATGGGCATGTACGGTAAAGAGTAGAATATAGGATATCCTCGACGATTACTATTAATGATCTTTAGTTTAGTATATATAGATAGTAGTGGAGGTTTATTAGATGAGATCTGGGCCCTTATTATTTATTGAAGGGATTTTGCTCCTGGTAAGTTTTATTTGGGGTATTAACCCTACTATTATGAAAGTTGGACTACTCTATTTGCCGCCCATGCCTTACAATGCGGTAAGAATGTTGATTGCCTTATTATTTTCCTGGTTGATACTTTGGATGTCTAAAACCGATAAACCTTTTGAGCGGCAAGATATAAAGCTTATATTATTGATCGGTGCTGCTGGCTTCTTTGTTTTTCAGCTGACCTTTACCTTCGGGGTGCAAAATACGACAGCAGGCAATTCGTCACTGTTGTTAGCTCTTGTACCTGCTAGTGTTGCTATTATTAATAAATTATTTAAAATCGAAGATATCAGTACAACCATGGTTTTAGGTATAGGGATGTCATTATTCGGGGTTATCTTAATTGTGGTTGGTTCAGGAAAAGAATTCAGCACTAGTGGCAACCATCTTTTGGGTGCATTTATGATGCTCATTGCCCAATTTGCCTATGGTTATTATTCGGTCTTTTCCAAACCCCTTTTAAATAAATATTCCACCTATCAGGTTACCGCATATATGGTGACGATTGCTACAGTGCTGTTTATTCCAGTAGCTATTCCCAGTATGATGTTAATTGAATGGACGGATGTTCCACTGACTGCTTGGTTTAGTGTGTTGTATTCGGGGGTTTTTGCCATTTGTGTGGGGAATTTTTTATGGATGTGGGCAATTGGCAAAATAGGTAGTACCAGAACAGCTCTTTATAATAATTTGTCGCCAATTTTTGCTGTGGCTACAGGCTATATTTTTTTAGGAGAAAGCTTTGGTTGGTTACAGTTTTTTGGTGCGGTGGTGATTTTTGGGGGGATGTATTTGACCCGTCAGAAGGGGTGAACAGTAGAGGTCAAGTAGTCAAGAGGGGTTCTGATATTTTGAAATGCAATTGTGAATGCTTGAATAATCTGATAAAATGGATGTATGGAACATGAAATCAATGCTTTATAAGTCATAGTGGTTTTCAATAACTCAGGACTGATTTATATTTTTGAGCGGGTTTTTGTATAAAACCTTGAATAAGTAATATAATTTAATACATATAGTTCTTATTTTTGTATAACGATTGTGAACTATTTTGGGATGACCTATATTAATTTATTTTGGAGGAGAGGATTTTTATGAAAATAAAGCGGGTTGATACAACCATTAGTACGAATAAGCTACAAGAGTCGAAAGGGTTTTATATGCAGCATTTTAATTTTCGACTGGTTTATGAAAGTGACTGGTATATAGAATTAATTTCACGGGACATGCCGAATGGTATAAGTTTTACCTTACCTCAGCGAGAAGAGGGTGAATTCTTTAATGGGAAGGGTTTGATCATCTCATTCGAAGTAGATGATGTAGATGCTGAATATGAACGTTTAAAAACAGAAGGCGTACACATTTATCAAGAAGTGCAAAATAAACCTTGGGGCGAGAGAAGCTTTGTCGTTGATGACCCCAATGGTGTTCATCTTTATATTTATACATCAACTTTACCAGAACCAGAGTATCAGAAAGTTTATGATGCGTATAAAAAGTGATAGAAAAATGACAACCCTGTGGCGATCTTATGCCATGGGGTTGTCATTTTTAGCGGAATCAGAAAGTGTTATACTTTCTGATTCCAATTAAGGGCAACTAAGGCTTGGCGGAAGCCAAGTTTTCTTTATATGATTCAAAAGTAGATCTAACGTACGCTATATCTATTTATACTTTTTCCGGGGTACTTACAACAAATACTTTTACGTTTTGAATGCCAAAGTCCTTAGCTTCGTTTACCGTCCATTTTGCAATATCCACACGATTGCCTTTAATGGCACCACCTGTATCTTCTGCTATTGCATACTCGCCATGGCCATCAGGATACTGGATATATACCCTCAATTGGTTTTGGTGTAGTAACTGGAGCTTTGCCTATATTCGGATCTGGTTGAGCGTTAGGATTTGCCTGCTCAATTGGTTTTGGTGTAGTAACTGGGGCTTTGCCTACATTCGGATCTGGTTGAGCGTTAGGATTTGCCTGCTCAATTGGTTTTGGTGTAGTAACTGGAGCTTTGCCTATATTGGGATCTGGCTGGACGTTAGGATTGGCCTGAGCAGTTGTTTTTGGGATAGTAGTTGGAGCTTTTCCTATATTAGGATCTGGTTGGACGTTAGGCTTAGCTTGCTCAGTTGTTTTTGGGGTAGTAACTGGAGCTTTGCCCACATCAGAACTTGGTCGTGATGCCTTGTTTTCTTGCTTTGTTTCTGTAGTTGTTCGAGGATTCTGATTTTGAGCTTTGAGTTCATTAGTTGGTAAGACTTTAGAATTAAAATTGATTTGAATGCCTGAATCGCTTGTTTTTGCAACTTGTTGGGAAGTGGTAGCTGACATATTACTAGTATTTGAACTGGCAGAAGCATGAGCTATTGAAGTGGGGAGACCTGGCAGCATGGTAGTTGACAGTATTGTTGCTGCGGCGACAATACCGGCAAGATTTTTATATTTTTTCTTAACACGCTGAATTTGTTTGTTGCGATGCTTATGTGTCATAGTTATATTCCTCCTTTACGAGGTTCTTTTTGATAGTATTTGTTAAAAAAAAATTAAAATTCTAAGTATTTTTTAGAAAGTAACTGACAGTTAATTGACGGAGTTACTTTTTTTAAGTAATATCGTTATTAATAGATGTCAGAAGAGTTTCTGATTAAAAGGTGGTGAAAGTGGCAGTGACCAATGAAAATATATTGATTACAAAAGCGCAAGACGGAGACAGGGAAGCATTAAATACGTTGGTTTCATGCTACTGGCAGCCGATTTACAGGCTTATTTATAGTAAAGTTGGGAATGAAGAAGACGCAAAGGAACTAACTCAGGATACTTTTATGAATGCATTTCGCTCACTACCCCGATATAAAGTTATGGATGTTTCATTTAAAAGCTATTTAGGACGAATTGGCATAAACTTAGTGACTGATTTTTGGCGTAAGAAAGGTCGCACACCTCAACTTGTAAATATTACTGGATATCAGGAATCAATTATTGATGTAAGGGAAAATCCGGAAGAATATACCCTTCGGCTTGAAGGTCAAGAACAAATAGTCAATTTAGTTGAAAGTTTGCCTGAAGAGCAGCGCCAAGCGGTAAAATTAAGAGTTATTTTAGGATTATCTGTTCGTGATGTTGCCATGCAGATGCAAAAGACTGAACCGGCAATTAAGATGCTGCAACAGCGAGCTTTGAAAAATTTACGTAAGATGTGCCTGGATATAGGCATAATGCACTGGGGAGGTGGACCGAGAGATGTTACAAAATAAAGAATTTAATCAGGCAGAGGAACTTTCGAAGTGTTTAGATGATTTTAATGAGGGCAGGCATCGTATTACTCAGGATGAAGAAGTAAAGGAATTAGTTGAAATGGCTAACCTTGTTAAGCAGTCTTACAGTCAGGGCGAGGTACCCCAATTACTGATTAGTGAACTTGTTGACAATCTGGCGACTGAACTTAAGGCGCAAAAACAACAGAAACAGCGTAGATATTGGCTATATGGTGGTCTTAGCAGCGTAGCGGCTGCTGTATTAATTGTCGCCTTTATACAGTTTTTATTGCCGCAATCAGCTGGTAATAATACTGCTCAGCAAATTGATGATAATATAATGTTACAAAAAAATGTAGCGGTTGCTGATGAAGTTAGTATTCCTAATATTTCACAATCAACAAATGCAATGATTGAGCAACAGGTTCAGTCAGATAATAGTACAGAAGCTCCTGGGCCCCAATCAGTTGAAAAAAAATCTACTGATGATCTTTCTAAGGTTATTGCAGAAATAATACAGGTGGTAGAATCACCAAAAACAGATCAAAAGCCTAATCAGGTGGCTATGTTGCAGAAGGAAACCTTACTACAACAAGAAACGTCTAACGATATGGCTAGGACAAAAAGTACATTAATGGCAAAAACGAATATTAATTCTTTGCAGGAAGATAGAAACAGTCAGCTTGAACGCAGAAGTGCCATGATGGTACTACCTAATCAAAAGGCACAGTCTATAACTGTAGATAATACCAGTGGTGTAATACGGCAGGTTTATAATCAAGGAACTAATGATGAAATAATTATTACCCAGCGCCTACTTGATGAGAATATGCAAAAAACTAGAGAGGGTGCAACGCAAGCAGTTGCTGAAAGTACAGCAATAAAAACTATTAGTAAAGACACTAAAGATGTTATTAACAGCTTAACTGTAAAAGCTGGCAAGTACTCTATAACGATTGAGGGGAAAAAGACAAAGGAAGATCTGCAAAAATTAGCAGAATCCTTGACTGGGATGAAGTAGGTCAGTAGTATTTTTCATATAGGTATTTAAATCATTTGCATACCTACCCGAAATTAGATAGAATTTACAATATGGCAGGGGGGATGCATTATGAAAAAAATTGAAATTACAATAGCAGATAAATGGCTAATGGGCATACTCTTTTTATTATCTATTACAGGGATCATCCTGAGTTTTGTGCTCTTTCCAGCTCAAGCTAATACAATTGCTGAAATTCGTGTTGATAGTAAACTAGTGAAGAGTATTACTCTCCGCAAAGGCTATAATGAAGAAATTCGCATTGGGGGACAAACTGAATATGCAGTGATTGAAGTTAAAGATGGGAGAGTAAGAATCAGGCAAGATGACTCGCCACGTCAAATTGGTGTGCAAACTGGCTGGATTAGTAAACCACCTCAACAAGTTGTTAATTTACCATATCGTATTGTGATTAATGTAGTGTCAAATGAATCCCTTGATGTGGATGATATTGCCCGTTAAAGGAGTAGTTGGATGATAAGAAGAATTATTTTTTTACTGTGGGGTCTTTTACTGTTTGGTTTTGGAATTGTCATGACCGTCAAAAGTAATTTGGGGACGGCGCCATGGGATGTCCTTCATTTGGGGATAATTAATTATATTTCTTTGACCTTGGGACAAGTTTCTCAGTTGACAGGAATCCTTGTTATTATAAGCAGTTGGTTTTTAGGAGTGAAACCTGGCTGGGGTACGATTGCTAATATGTACTTTATTGGTCTGTTTATTGATGTTTTTATGGATTGCCAGTGGATACCTGTTCCTAATCAATGGTATTCTCAATTGACCATGTTGTTGGGAGGTATTTGGGTTATAGGCTGGGCTAGTTTTTTCTACCTGTCTGCCGCTTTAGGCGCTGGACCTAGAGATAGTTTTATGGTGGGATCTATTCATAAAACAGGTTGGCCTGTATGGAAGGTGAGAACCGTTATTGAAGCAAGTGTGGCTACTGCTGGATACTTTCTAGGGGGGCCAGTGGGAGTTGGGACTGTAATTATTGTTTTTACCTTGGGTCCTTCCATTCAGTGGGCCTTTACGATCATGGGAAGACGAGCCCAGGATATCAAGCATGTTCCGTTGACGATGAGAGATAATAATTAGCCGCAAAGTATTCCTTTAATACAGGAATACTTTCTAGCATAAGAATGTATAAGTCTTACGAACTGCAAAGGCACAGAGGACGCAGAGGGGTTATAATAACAATCCCTTCTCTTTGCTCTCTGCACCTCTGCGGTTAAATCGCATCTATGTTTGTTTCAAAGGGCGCGTATCCTTTTTTCTTATTCTGGTTGTAGTGATTTGTTTCCAGAATGTCTGATTAAGCACCATTTAACAGTAGGTATGGCGAGTATTAGTATGGATAAAAGTCTAAAAAGTTGGTAAGCGACTACGAGTGAGACATCGGCATGGACTGTCATGGCAGTAATGCCCATTTCTACCATTCCTCCAGGTGAGGTACTGATAAACGCAGTTAAAAAGGAGATAGGATATACTTTGCTTAGAATGTAATCAATACCTAATGATGAAATGATGACTGTGAGGATTCCCCCAAAACTATATAGAACAATGGCTTTCCAGTTTTTTAAACCATTAAATTCAATGTCTGCACCCATCTGAATTGCAATCGAGATCTGAGCTAATGCGATGATCACTTGTGGGAGATGGGGCGCAGTATTTCCTTCTATGATGAGGGCTATTGTGCCAAGTGCAGGACCCATGAGGTAAGGGGTAGGAAAGTTAATCATTCTAGCTAGCTGTGCAGATATAATAGATACAATTGCGAATAATGTCAGTGTCCAAGGATCTAAAAACAGTGGAGTAACAGCGTTAGTTACGCCACTGGTATCATTCGCCAGACCATAAGTGGCAAGCAGTGGCACTGTGAAGACGACAGTCAGTAGTCTAGTAATTTGCATAAGTGTGACGATTGCCACATCGGCACCTTCAATTTCTTCACAGACAATAACCATTTGAGAAAGGCCCCCTGGCACACTGCCTAGGATTCCATTTATTAGACCTACGCCTGTACGACGGCTAGTGAACCAACCGACTAGAAGACTAATCGTCATTATAGCGAGGGTGGATAATATCATTCCGGGAAGTTGTCCGAAAATTTGTCGTCCTATTTGTAGTGTAAATGGGCTACCCATTGTATATCCGAGAATGACTAGACCGCTATTACGAATCGGTTTTGACCAGGACACTGCTTTTTTTCGCAGCATCTTCCAAAGTAGTGTGGTAACTAGTGGACCCAGCATCCAGGGAAGAGGTATATGAATTTCATAGAAAATAATGCCCCCAGTGGTGGCGAGTAGGAAAATGATAATGTTGTCTATCAATGAGTAAGTCTCCTTTTGCATATATAAGATAGTATCCAAAGAATAAAATATCATTAAATAGTTGGGGGGTCAATGATTTAATGATATTCAAGTCGATTGGTGCTCTGGGAAGAAATTCAAAAAAAACATTGCCGAATCGTATTTTTATCCCTTGGTTCCGGAATCAGAAAGTATAAATTTTAAGAACCACAGAAGCGCGGAGGACGCAGAGATATTTTTCTCTGCGGTCTCTGCGCCTCTGCTGTTTAAAGGATGCGCTAACGTTTTTCTTTTAGTTATAGCCTCATTGCAGCTTCTGCGGCTAAGGCGGATCTTTCGCACTCTTCTGGTAGCATGGTTACTTGAAAACACAATTTGGAACCCATCATTTTTTCACTGGCATAACTGAGGCCATTGGATTGGCTGTCAAGTAGTGGATTATCAATTTGCGCAGGATCGCCAAGAAGAATCATTTTGGTACCCAGGCCAGGGCGGGTAAGTACTGCTTTGGCCTGACGCGGGGTAGAATTTTGCATTTCGTCAAACATAACCCAATATTTTTGCAGTGAACGACCTCTCTGGTACGCCAATGCTTCCGTATGAATAATACGTTTTTCAAACAGCATATTAACAGTGTCTTCTGTTTGCGCTACATCTTTGTCGTCTACGATAGAGTTTCCTGACATTAATAAGAATAGATTATCTTTAATAGCACGCATATAGGGTTCAATTTTATCTGCTTCTGTTCCAGGAAGGAAACCGATACCTTCATCTAACATTGAATTTGGACGGCAAATAAGAATATGATGATAGTCTTTTGGGCGACATTCCATGTATTTATAAAGCCCTACTGCTAAGGAGTAAAAAGTTTTAGCCGTTCCAGAGATTCCTTTTAAAATGACCAAAGGGGCTTCTGTCGCACTCATCATGAGGCATTCTTGCATGAAAATTTGTCCAATATTTCTGGGAGTTACACCAAAGGGCTTATGGTTTTTATATTTCAGATGAATGATCTTTTTACCATCAAAACGCCCTAGTGCTGTGTGACGATCGTTGTCTATTGACTTTATTAGTAAAAATTGATTGGTGACAAAAGTGGCTGGTATCAGCATACCTGCTAGTTCATCAAATACAAAGAGTGTAGCTGGGTCTATTTGATTGATATCGTCTTTATGGAAGGCATTGATTATTTCACTAGAAGTATAAACGGTTATACGCCCTGTATATTGCTCTGCAATGCTTGAGACTTTATCATTGCGAAAGTCTTCGGCTTGAATTTTTAGTATAGATGATTTAACTCTCATATTTGTATCGCGACTTACTAAGATGGCTTGGTGACCATCTTCTGTTAATCCTTTACATACTTGTAGAATGCGGTTATCAGCATTGTCTTTTTCCCAGTGAATAGGCATAGTGGTGTCGTTATGATTAGACTCTAGAATAAGAATTCCACCCTGGTCGTTTAGAGGTACACCCTCCAAGAGATTACCGTTGGTGCGGAGGCTGTCGATAATACGGCTGATATGGCGACTATTGTTGCCTCTTTCAGTTGCTTCTTTTTTAAATTTATCAAGTTCTTCGATCACAACTTCGGGAATTATTACTATATGCTCGTTAAAAGCGTATAGGGCATTTGGTGAGTGTAGTAAAACATTAGTGTCTAAGACATAATATTTTTTCAACATGATCCCCCTCTTGTTGAGAATATCTTCTCTTTATCAGTATATGCTTTGTAAGGTAGTGTTAAGTTCTGAATTTATTAATATTAGGTAAATGTTTTGATAGTAGTAAATACCGGTGCTATCAATACTGCTCGTATTATGTCTATAGCCTCATCAGGAATGCTGCTCGCGTGGCATCTAGCATCTCAGCAGATTGCGCAAGAGATAGTTGGTATGCTGTTTAGCATTACTAAAGATCCCTTCTGGATTTTAGTAATCGTCAATATCTTCCTCATTCTCAATTCATACGGTATTGGAAACAGGGACTTGTATTCTAGTGGTTATTCCTATACTATTAACGGCAATGCTAGCCGCAGGGGTGGATCCAATTCATTTTGATATTATTGTGGCTGTCAACTCAGCATTGGGTATGATTTTACCGCCAATTGGTATTTGCCTGTTTGTCTCTACGGCAATCACTAATGTTAGCTTAGAGGATGTTACTAAAGTTGTATGGCCTTTTGCTTTGGCCAATTTGATTGTATTGTCTTTAATAACAGCCAATCCATGGATTGTACAGATACTGCCTGGTATGATAAAATAATAAATGACTATAGATTATAAGTACATTATATATAAATCACTAAAAAAAGCCTGAGTGTTGCTGCAGGTCGCTTGGTGCGAGACTGGCAATAACACTCAGGTTTCTCCTTTTGCAATTAAAATAATGGATAAAAACTTAATAATAAAGCAAAGTTTTAGGAGCTACCATTGCATTTAAATAAATAAGAACATATAATAAATCTCTAAAGGCTATATTCCTCAAAACTTTACTTCTGAATCAGAAAATATAATGCTTTCTGATTCTAAGTAAGGACAACTAAGACTTCAGCCTGGGCTGAGGCTTGACGGAAACCAAGTTTTCTTTATCAAATAGGAGGTAGAATCGAACTTGATTAGAATTGCTCGCCGTGTTCTTATTGGCAAGCCCCTTCATAACAAAGAAATGATGCATGAACGGTTACCAAAATGGAAAGCTTTGTCCATATTCTCATCTGATGCCCTATCCTCAGTTGCCTATGGGCCAGAACAAGCCTTGATGATCTTAGTTGCTACCCAAGGGGTTATTGCTTATGGCTATTTATCACCAGTCATTGTAGCAGTATCAATCCTTTTAATGATTGTTGCTTTATCCTATGTGCAAGTTTCCAAAGCCAATCCAGGTGGTGGCGGTGCATATGCCATTGCTAAGAAGAATATGGGTGAGCTTCCAGCGTTAGTAGCCGCTGGCGCAGTATTTGCGGATTATGTTCTAACAGCAGCTGTCAGTGTTGCGGCTGGTACTGCTGCTATTGTATCTGCTTTTCCAGGGCTAAGTGGGAAGGAAGTTGGAATTGATTTAGCGGTATTATTTTTTATTCTTATGCTGGTTAATTTACGAGGTATGAAGGAGTCTTCTAACATATTCGTATATCCCACTTATGCATTTCTACTAGGCATGATCGTGTTAATTGGATCAGGCGTTTATCAAGCCTTTACCCATGTTGATACATTTATTCCTGTGGCATCCTTAGAGAGACAACCCTTGAATATGGCAATGTTATATATTGTACTCAGGGCCTTTGCCAATGGCTGTAGTTCGATGACCGGCGTGGAGGCAATCGCCGATAGTGTACCCCTATTTAGAAAACCGGAAGCATATAATGCTACAATTACAACTTACTGGATGGCAGGTATCTTAGTGACCATGCTTGGCGGTGTTACTTTCATGATGATGCACTTTCATATCATGCCTTTATCGGAAATTACTGCATTATCTCAGCTTGCAGAGCATATTTTCCATCGATCGTTTTTCTATTATTATATTCAGGTCACGACGATGATTGTATTGTACTTGGCAGCGAATACCGCATATAACGGTTTGCCAGTACTATTGTCTATTGTTGCTAAGGATGGTTATTTGCCAAGATATCTTAATTCTCGTGGTGAACGGCTTACTTTCTCTAACGGAATTATATTGATAACCCTTGCGGCAGGCCTATTAATTATTGTTTACGGTGGAAACATTGAACATTTAATATCATTGTATGCAATTGGAGTATTTATATCTTTTACCATTGCTCAATTTAGCATGGTCCTTCATTGGAAGCGTGAAAAGGGATCAGGCTGGATAGTACGAGCTATTGTGAATGGTATTGGGGCTTCAGCTACTGGCTTGGTCGTAATTATTATCACGTTAACCAAGTTTTCACATGGTGCATGGACCGTCTTAGTTTTTATCCCAGTCATGGTTTTAATATTTAAAAAAATTCGGGGCCACTATGATGATATGGCAGACCAACTGCATCTGCCCATGGAAGAAAAATTAGAATGTGATGACCAGGCTGTAGTGCGGAATTATGTAATAGTCCCGATTTCATCACCAACACGAGTGGTCTATGAATCACTGAAGTTTGCCAAAACACTAAGTAAAGATATAATTGTTCTACATGTTGCTAAAGATGATGAAAGCGCTACTAGAGTGCAAGCAAAGTGGAACGAATGGAATCCTGGAATTGATTTAGAAATTGTTCATTCACCCTATCGACTTACCGTCCAACCATTACTTGATTATGTAGAAGAACTACAGGCGAAGAAGAATCCTCAGGACTACATTACGGTTCTCATTCCCGAGTTTGAGACCAGGAAATGGTGGCATAGACTGTTACATAACCAAACTGGTTGGATATTACATGCCATGCTAGTTTTAAAGGAAAATGTAAGTGTGATAACGATACCCTATCACTTAAATAAGTAAAGAACAGCGACCGCCCCAATTATATAGGAAATCCCTATTTGTCATTTGGACAAATAGGGATTTTTTCTAGCATGGCATGTTCATTAGTGTACTAATATCAATATTAAATATCTTACTCAATTGTTTATTGTATGGTCAAAAGGATTTAGGCTTTGTATTATAGAAATAAAAATATATAGAGAAAATTAAAAAAGCTAATATTGATAAAGGTCTAAACAACAATAAATAGGCGGGTGGCAAATGAATAAATATAAAGTAGTAATGACTGGTGGTCTTATGGTTCCTGCTTTAGAGCGTATACAAAAAGAATGCGCAGTTAAACAATGGGAAAAAGTTGATCCAATTCCGCGCGAGATCTTATTTGACTGGCTTAAAGATGCCGAGGGACTTATTGTGACAGGCAATATCCGGGTTGATGAAGAACTCCTGCAGCATGCGCCGAAACTTAAGGTTATTGTCCAGGCAGCAGTTGGCTATGATAATATAGATATTGAAGCCTGTACACGGCACGGCATATTATTTGGAAATACTCCAGGGGTCCTTGTTGATGCTACTGCTGATCTAGCATTTTCTCTTCTTTTATGTTCAGCACGACGGATTCATGAGGGATGGGACTTTGTGCGTGCTGGTTCTTGGCGTCCTGGGTATAACATGTCTTTTGGCATTGATCTTGCTGGTAAAACTCTGGGGATAGTGGGTATGGGGCAAATTGGAGCTGCAGTTGCGAAGAGGGCAAGAGCTTTTGGTATGAATGTAATTTATTATAATCGTAATCGCCGGATTGACGATGAAAAGATTGGTGCAACATATGAGACTTTTGATGTCTTGTTGGGCAAGGCTGACTGTGTAATAGTACTAACGCCCCTATCTAAGGAGACTAGAGGATTGTTTGGGCGGGAACAATTTTCAAGGATGAAGCCGACGGCATATTTTATCAATGTTTCCCGGGGACCGGTTGTAGATACTGATGCACTGTTAGATGCTCTAAAAACAGGAAAAATAGCTTATGGGGCACTTGATGTTACTGATCCTGAACCCTTGCCAGGAGATCATCCATTGCTAAAGCTTTCTAATATTCTTGTTACTCCCCATATTGGCAGTGCTACCACGGAAACCCGTACTGCAATGGCACAACTTGCAGCTGATAATTTACTTGCAGGATTGGCAGGCAGACCGTTGCCTGCTTGCGTGAATATCAATAAGGGTAAATAAGGATTATAAGATTTGCATCCTAAACTGAATGGGTCTTCTACTGTATGGTATCCAGATGAATGGTTATCTTCGACTAGGACTTACAAATTGTTGGTACAGAAATAGTTTTGTAATTTTGTGAGTTTAAAAGCAGCTAGGCCTATATTAGGGGTCTAGCTGCTTTTGAAATGCAATGGTGATAGAAGTCAACCACTCTCTAGTATTTAAAATCGTAGATGGTAAATTGGTTTCATTAGGGACTTTTTTAAATATAATTGAATGCAGGAATTTATATTATATAGTCTAGATTAGTAAAAAAACTTGCAGTTAGTGTAAGTGGGATAATGGTACATAAAAGAAGTTTTATGTTCATACCTATAAATCCTCAGGAGGATATTATGATTCCTATTATGGAGGTATTGTTGACTCTAAGCGTAATCGTTGTTTTGCTGCAACGAAAAATTAGCATAGGTAATGCTATGTTAACTGGTGCAGGGATGCTGTTTCTTATGTGTTCACCCCAGTGGATTACATTCCAGGCAGCTGGGAGGGATTTATTATTTAGTTCCAGCACGTGGGAAATATTAGCGGCTCTTTATTTAGTCATGTGTTTAGAGTATCAGTTGCGAACTCAGGGGATTATCGATGGTTTGATGGCCACTGCTCGTGTCTTACTAAAGAGTGATAAGGTGCTATTGGTTTTAATGCCGGCTTTTCTTGGTTTTTTACCTTCGTTGGGAGGTGCCATTTTTTCAGCACCATTGGTAGAAGCGGCTGGAAAACCATATGATCTTTCGCCAGAAAGAAAAACGGCCATTAATTACTGGTTCCGCCACTTATGGGAATGCACAAATCCCATTCTCCCTGGACTATTATTGGCTAGCCAAATTGCACAAGTGTCTGTTAGCGTAATGATTGCCCATATGCTTTGGGTTTCGGGGCTGTGTTGGCTATTAGGATGGCTTCTTTATATCTCACCATTAAGAAGTCGAGTAGAGAGTCAAGTGACAAGTTCCACCAGTTCAGAACAAGGGAAAAAATATTGGCATTTGTTCTTGGCAGCTGGGCCAATTTGCGCTAATTTCTTGCTGGTTGTTGCCTTGGATTTTGGGCCAGCGATGTCAATGTTGTTAGTGGTTATCACTATGACGTTAATACTGCGGTTACGATTTAATACTATTATCAATATGATCCACCATGCGTTTGATCGTAAGTTATTATGGGGTGTTGTTGGCATTTTATTCTTTCAGTACATGTTAAAACAAACAGGTATTATTGCTGACGTTGCTTTAGTGCTCAAAAGTTTAGGCATTTCGATGATGATTGTCATTGGTATCGTTGGTTTAATTGCCGGGATACTTACAGGTTCTTCCCAAGGCTACGTGGCTATTACATTTCCCCTCATAGCTGCGATTTCTATGGGTAATATTGATATGGCTGTGGTTGCCTATGTCGCTGGTTTTGCTGGTCAGATGTTGTCGCCAGCACATTTATGCCTATTGGTGACGCTGGATTATTTTAAGGCTGATTACTTGAAGTCCCTATGGAGTGTTATCATGATGGAAATAGCTGTATTAGTTGTACTATCTATTACAGCGATAATGTGATTTTCTAATGTTATTAAACATAATAATATTGTTAAGTATTATGTTTAATTTAACATATGGGCATCATTATGATACAATCGATATAAGTAAGAGTTTGGAGGTAAGTTATGCAAGTATTGAAAGACAAAATTCAGGCGGAGGGAGTAGTAGTACAGAATTCTTTACTGAAAGTAGATTCTTTTTTAAATCATCAAATTGATCCAAATTTGATGATGCAAATAGGAGAAGAGTTTGCTCTTCGGTTTAAAAATAGTAATGTAACCAAAGTACTAACAATTGAGTCTTCAGGTATTGCTGTTGCAATTATGGTAGGATTGGTACTTCAGGTGCCTGTTGTTTTTGCCAGAAAGAAAAAATCCGCTGTTTGCAATGATGATGTTTATAGCACAACAGTGTACTCCTTTACCAAAAAAGAAAGTAATTATGTGACTGTTTCCACAGAATTATTGACAGCTGGTGAAAATATAATGATTATCGATGACTTTTTAGCTAATGGTGAAGCTGCTCTTGGTCTTACGAATATTGTAGAGCAGGCAGGTGCTAATGTTGTGGGAATAGGTATTGTCATTGAGAAGGCATTTCAACCAGGAGCTGAGAAACTGAAAAATGCGGGATATCGGGTAGAATCTCTGGTTCGCATCCAGTCCTTTTCAAATGGACAGGTGAATTATGTATGATATCATATTGTTTGACCTTGATGGGACGCTAACAGATCCGAAGCCAGGGATCACGAAATCAGTACAATATGCTCTTGAAAAAATGGGTATTGCAGAAGATGATTTGGATAAGCTAACTTCCTTTATCGGACCGCCACTGACCACTTCTTTTAAAGAGTTTTATAGCATGAATGATGATGAGGCAAACCAGGCTCTAGGGTATTATCGGGAACGTTTTTCTACGGTTGGATTGTATGAAAATGCGGTTTATGTCGGGATGAAAGAACTGCTAGAAGAATTACAAAACCAAGGGAAAACAATGTTTGTCGCTACTTCAAAACCGACTATATTTTCTATAAAAATATTAGAGCATTTTGGTCTGATCCATTTTTTTAAAGCTGTGATCGGTAGTGAACTTGATGGCACACGAGTGGAAAAAAATGAAGTTATAGAGTATGTGCTGTCAGAAATAGATGGTCATGATTTGAAGAAAATTATTATGGTGGGCGATCGTAAGTTTGATGTAATTGGGGCTAAGCAAAATGGTATTGATGTGATTGCTGTTGCTTACGGATATGGTAGTTATGAGGAGCTCAAGACAGCTAAGCCTAACTATATAGTTGGAACAATTTCAGAGCTCGGAGCAATCTTGCTTAAATAAAATAAATAAGGGTTCAGGCTTTCCTTGTAATTGATTAAAATTAACAAGTAAGACCTGAACCCTATATTTTTAATAAAGTTCACCCCTAAGGCGAGCTGTTTCGGCTTGGTTTTCAGAATAGTACCATCGTGACCCTTTTCCAATAATGCAACGTATCGCATCAATTTTTCCTTCTAGGGCCAGTTGTCTCATTTTTTTTAGGTCAAATCCATTATAAGAATAATAATTTGCTGAAATAAATCCTTGCATGTTCAATTTTTTGCGATATTGACTAACATCTCTGCTATCTAGTTGGACTTGCCAAATCGACATAAAACATCCCAGCCTTTCGCGTTAGTTTTTTTATTTAATTATACACCTATTTGCTGGAAAAATGTTAATAATTTTATTTTTTAATATACATATATTCGTTATAGTTGAAGGTAAATCTTCGATTATGACTAATATGTATATAAGGGAAGTATAACAATCTATATGAGGGGGACGGATATGAAGACTTTATTTGATAGGACGTCTATTAATAATATTCAATTAAAAAATCGTTTTGTACGAGGCGCAACATGGGAGAATATGGCTGACTCGGAAGGGGGGGTAACCGATAGATTATGGAAAGTATATGAAGAGCTGGCTGAGGGTCAGGTAGGTCTCATTATTACGAGTTATGCATTTATTTTAAAGGAGGAGCAACCCAATTCAGGTATGCTGGGAATTTACTCTGATTCACTTATTGCGGATTATGGTCGTCTGACAGATATGATACACAGTTATGGCAGCAGCGTTATAGTACAGCTGGTTTATGGTGGATCGCAAACGTTATATAAGCCAGAGCAACGCGTGATTTGGGGGCCATCTGCTGTGCCGGAAATAGGTACAGGTGTAGTACCGAAAGAGATGAATAAAGAAGAAATAAAAATCTTGGTGGGGGCGTTTGGAGATGCGGCTTTTCGCGCGCAACAGGCCGGCTTTGACGGGGTGGAAATACATGCTTCTCACGGGTATTTATTAGGCCAATGGTTAAGTCCGTTGCACAACTGCAGACAAGATGAATATGGTGGTAGTATAGAAAATCGGTCTAGGTTGCTAGTTGAAGTTTACGAAGAAATCCGTCGGCGGGTAGGACCAGACTATGGTGTATTGATTAAGATTAATTGCCAGGATTTTGTGCCTGGAGGTACCGAATTTGCCGATGTCTTATATGTTTGCAAGGAACTGGCTAGACATGGTATGGATGCAATAGAAATAAGCGGAGGAATTTTAGCGGCTAAAGAGTTATGCGCCTTTCGCCCTAATATCAATTGCCCGGAAAAGGAAGCCTATTTTGAGCCTTATGCCGCTCAAATCGCTAGTGAAACTAGTATACCGGTGATATTAACCGGTGGCTTACGTACAATGCAAGTTATGGAAAGAATTTTAGAGCAAACACCAATTCAATATTTTGGTATGGCGCGTCCGCTGTTGGCGGAACCGGGTTTAATTAAACGCTGGCAGAAAGGTGATTCCATGCCTTCAAAATGCCGGTATTGCAACAAGTGTCGTACGCCAGAGGGCAATGTTTGTATTTTGAATAGAGATTGAATCGTTATATAAAATTATTTTTTAAAGTAGCAAGAGACTCTTCTTTATACTGGTAAGATGTTCTTTAAGTATAGGCTATGCAAATTAGTATTAAGTTAGGAATTTGTTAAAATTATGTTAAAAAAGATGGCACGTAGTGTCAGCTCAAGCTGTTGAGAAAGCTATTTCTCAACAGCTTGTTTTATTTTATAATAAAAGAAGAGTTTTTTGCAGTTAGATTGTGGGGGGAATCAGTATGTTAAAAGAACGCCATGCTCATCAAATGGAATGGGAACTGGTTTGCATTGATCAATTAGTTCCTCAAGATCATTTGCTAAGAAAGATTAACCAATAGGAACAACTGTTTTTCAGGAAATCTTTGATGAAATCGTACAGATTGCGATTGTGTATAAAATGGTTGGTGGAAGGGTTCTATTCTCTGATTCTACTCATTTAAAAGAGAATGCTAATAAGAAAAAGCTAATAAGACAGCAGGTGCTCGCTTCAACGCAAGCCTATATAGAAGACTTAAATGAAGCAGTTGTAAAAGATCGAGAAGAACAAGGAAAAAAGCCTTTAAAAGTTAGAGAGGAAGCGGCAGAGGAAAAGGAAATCAAGATTAGCACTACTGACTCGGAAAGTGGATACATGTATAATAGGGGATGTAATTCACTGTTAAAAGCTGTTACTGCTACGATTGCAGGCCACTCTCCAGTCTCCCCTTCCAATACCATCGTTTGAGATGGCTGGAGTCATTAGGTGGTGGATGATATTACTAAATGATGCACAAAATTTCAGAAATAATCCAGCTGTAGAACGTTGTGCTAGTGGGAGAAGAATAGTGGTTGCGTCATGAAAGTTACTTGCGCCTCTGTCAAGATTGACCCAGTCAAACAAATCAGCTGCCACCACCGCATTGTCAAGTAGTTGAGTAGCTAGAGTTGAATTTTGATTATACATGCCATTGCCTGCAACAGCATAATTAGCATAGCATTGCTGAACCCAAGACTCATATTCTTTGTGCCCAGAGAGAATTTTGGCTCGGGCGTGATGAGGCACACAGAGATCTTGCATCAAATGAGCTGCAGCGCCAAGCAAAAATGCTGCTTGGCGATAGTTTTTGCGGTGCATATCATGTATCCCTTGTTGGTAATAACTATGGAATGTTTCGATAGCGGTAGCAAACTGCCACAATCCTTTGCCGCTTGAAGGTTCAAAATAGTGACTAACATTTCTCCAACCTTTATCAGCCCAGTATACTCCAGCCTTTAGCTCTGTCATGTATGTAGTAAGAAATTTTGCATAAAGCTCAAAACCATCATTATGTAAAATAGTCATGGCTTGATGATTGCAAAATTCATGAGTGATTCCTGGAGGATCAAACAATTTCTGAAATGGGCTAATTGTTGTCAGTACTAGTTTGGCCCCGCCAACCGCCAGATAATTGCCTAGAGTTGGTAAATGCATGCCAGTACCTCCTTCATATTATGGACGGTGTAGCTATTCATAACATAGTAGAATGTTCTAAAATTCGTAACAGGTGCCATCTTCAGGCAATCATATGGCTGAGATTATTATGCGCCGCGAAAAATAGTATTGTGCTCTTCGATAGGAGGCTGATTTATGGACCCTATTCCATTCAATTGGGCAAGGATAATATCAGCTATGCGCATAGAGCCATTTGTAATGATTTCTTCATGATTATAAAGTCTATCGTCATTACGTACTTTCGTAGCTATTTCATTAATTATTTTGCACGCTGCTGTGGGAATAGGGCAATAATATCCCAATTGTCTTTTAATGGTATAATCAATGTTGCCAGTTTCCTGTATACCAACTGCTTCAGTAATGATGAGTGGTCGTTTTATAGTAATGCCTTCCATAATTGTGCCTGGTCCAGCTTTTGAAATAATAACATCACTTGCAGACATCAATGTCTCCATATTGCTAACAAAACCATATACACGCAGGCGATCAGAACGGTTTTGATCATTCATTAGTTCATTGTATAATTGCTTATTATTACCTGTTATAATCAAGATTTGCTTATCACAACATTCTTGTTCTAAAGTATTTATCCATTCCCTCATATTTCCGGCACCAACGCCACCCCCTGTCATCAAAACCGTGAATCGATCCAATTCGATGTTCAGTTTGGTGCGAGCCTCACTCTGTATTACTTGGCTACCCGTGAATTTTGGGTGTACTGGAAAGCCTGTAAAGATAATACGGCTGCCGGGAACTCCATATTTAACCAAGGAGTGAAAGGCTTCTTGTGTGGGAACCAAATATAAGTCTGCTCCGGGGGTCGCCCAAGAGGCGTGAAGTGTAACCAGGTCTGTTACCACTGTTATGATTGGCCAGGTAGCATTGGAGTTTTTCCGGACCATACGTAACAAGCCAATGACAAGTGGATGAACTGCGACGACCATGTCAGGCTCTATATTCTTTAATTCCCGTTCAAGTTGTTGTCGACATTGGAAGTAAATCATTCGTGTTAGTGCATTTATGCGATTGATGCTGTTTGTCTTTTGAAAAAATAGGTTGTTTAACCAGAGATGATTTATTGAACAATAATCATAGATTTCTGGTGCCTGTTTTAAACCAGGAAAACCTGTTGCTCGCAAGAAATCAACAATAGAGCACTGTGGACTATTGTTTGGATCAAGTGCGGCAATAATTGCTGTTGCGGCACTGCGATGTCCACCGCCTGTATCAGATATTGCAAACATAATCTTTTTTGGGATATCTATCATACATACACCCCTTCATTAAGTTTGTCTGTAAACCAGGATATGCCTTCAATTCATAGACGTACTTAATTTTATTGTACAGGAATGAAAATTTTGTAGGTTATGGATATGTTAAAAATTCGTAAATGTGGTATTGTTTTAATTCCCCCAAATAATAGCATATAATGATATTAACGATGATGTTAAAACCTTGCAATGGTTATACTACTGAGAAATGGATATGTAAGAAAAAGACGCTGCGACGTGATAACGTATCGTAGCGTCTTTTATACATTATATACGATTGATTATGTTGACTTTCAGAGGAGAGAAATCAATTCATATTTTTAAGGACATGCAGAGTTCAATAAAATAAGAATAAGCACCCGAACGGGTGCTTATTCTTAGCATGTATGGTAATCATTATCTATGATATTTCCAGACATTAAGTCTAAATAATCTATTAGATCATCTTTTTCCCAATCGCGTTCAAGAACCTCGTCAATAACTTTATTAGCTACAATAGGATTCATGGTAATATCAATAAGATGTCTACCATCAAAGTTAGTAAAAAGGAGTCGACTACCAGCTACATTTGTGTGATTTAGAAGTAACTTCCAACTAAAACCTTTGTTCATTGAAAACACCTCCTCTAAAACTAAGCGAGAGATACTTAATAAATATTATACCACCCGTCGCGAATCTTCTATCCAAACTGAGCCCTGAATGGATTTTGCCTTTTTTTTGAGTTCAGCGGCTATGGATGAAATCTCCAGGTGATTGACGAAATTATGGTGGGTGCTGTTAATAACGCCAATGGAGATGGTCATGAGAGGATGTTTAACCTGAATACCCTGACGGTTTTCAATAACAATGCCTTCAGCATGTTGATCGACCGCATCATACAAGGTTGCAATCCTTTCATCAAAGGCGGTGATGATTTTATCACACATGACTGTTCTGTTAACGGGGTTTGCGATGATAACAAAATCATCACCTCCGATATGGCCTAAGAAGTTATGTTCTTCGTCAAATTCAGCAATAGCAGAATTTAGAATTTCGGCCGTTAGTAACAGTGCTTTGTCACCGCGCTCAAAACCGTATTTATCATTAAAGGCTTTAAAATTGTCAATATCAATGTACAGCAGGGAAAAACAGCTGTTATCTTTTACATGCCGTCGCAATTTTTCCTCAATAATTAAGTTTCCTGGTAAGCCAGTCAAGGCATTGGCATTGGCCGCCTGGCGAATTTGCATATTAGTGACGTGTTTTAAGAGGTCGATGATAGACACTGTTCCCAGTAGTCTTTTCCTTTTTACAACAATGATAAGGTCATATAAGTTATCTTTTTTACGCTGCATGGCAAGTTGGGCTACAGCCTCAAGGGGTAATCCGGAATCAACGATTAAGGGGCTTTTATCCATTAATGAGGCTATGGGGCGGCGATAGTATAGCGATACGCCATAAAAGCTGCCTAATTGGTAATATAATTTGTTCTTCATAATTAAACCAACTGGCTTTTCTTCTTCAGTTAGTACAACGCCTTGTATTTCAGGAACTTCAAAAGCTTTGATGATTTTATCTACAGTTATGTTTGAGGGGAAACTTGGGCACGTTTGGGAGATTTCGCCGATGATAATTGCGAAATCTTCGGATGACCATAGGGAGTTTGTTTTATCGTTCTTTTTTGCCGACAAGAGAAAAACCTCCTTCGTGCTTTCCTGCGGAAACTAACGAACATGATATTTAGCTGCAGTATGTATTCTACGTTGAAAAATGTACTCCTGCAAGAGTAATGTTAATGTTCTGTAAATTCTATTAGATTAACGTCAAGACCATCAGTAATCGCAACGAGAATGTCTAGCGAGTAAGCTTTAAAGGAGGCGATATAAAAATGCTTTCGTTTTTATTAATTGGATTGATTTTGGGCTGGTTAGCTGGCATGATTTCACGTGGCGGAGGTTTCGGTATCTGGGGCGACTTAATAACAGGAGTCATAGGTTCTTTCATCGGCGGCTATTTATTTGGCTTTATGGGTATCTCTGCGTATGGCACAATAGGATCAATAATTTCTAGTACGGTAGGAGCCATTATACTTCTATGGGTTATACGGATGTTTAGAGTAGCAGCTCCTGCACACAAGAAAGAATGAATTTTTCATTTAGTCGTCTTGCCTTTCGGGGTGAGGCGTTTTTTTGTTTATAACTGGTGAAAAAATTTACTAGGAATAAAATGAATATGCTGATGCGCAACAATAACATTCACAACCATGTCGGGGAAGATTAATCCTAAGACAGGGTTTTATTTTTTTTGTCCAGGTTAATTGGTGTGTTATCAGTTGTAAAATTAACAATATACTAACAAACTTATTAACTATTTTATAGTATAATAAACCTAATAACAGATGCTATTTTAGTAAATACAAAACAAGGAGGTGTTAAACTTGCTGGTTCATACGCAATGTGGATGTGCCGTTAGCCTTAGTGATCAAGGTAAAGGAAAATGCTCTGGTTGTGGCAAAAAAGTTAAGGTACGAATATCGAATAAGTAAATGAACCGTCTATCTTTGGGTAGGTGGTTTTTTTATTTTGTCATACTTTTATTACATATTTTAGATATAGTGTTAATTAACAGAGCGATATAGTAGCGGTTACTGATTTTCCTTTCAAGTTCCATCAATATGTCGATCTTTTATATAGATCTCTATATGTGGGTCACTCTCATATTGTGTTTTTTCATTACTTCCGCTTTCAGTGATCTTCTGATTAAGCTTATTATCCTCGGGTCTTTGACTCTATGTTCCATAAACTTGAGTATCCATCCTCTGCGCACCGCTGGTGGCTTGTGACTCTTTCTATTCTTACGACCAAAATATTAACCTAATCTTAATGAATTCCTAACTCAATAATCCCTTGGACAGCCTATACTGGAAAGGAGAAGATATTCTCAATAAAGGGGGGCTAACTGTTGAAAAAATATTATGTCGTAGACACTAATGTTTTACTGCACTCACCCAATGCACTGTACGCTTTTAATGAACATACAGTGGTAATTCCCGAAGTTGTTATTGAAGAATTAGATCGATTCAAAAAGGAATCAACAGAACGAGGTGCCAACAGTCGCCATGTTAGCCGTATTATTGATAATATGCGTACCCAAGGTAATCTGTTAGAAGGAGTTCTTTTAAATGACAATGGCGGAACTCTCATTCTAGAGTCCAATCACACAGCTACGAATATGCCTATTTACTGGGAAAATGATAAAGCTGATAATCGTATTCTACAAGTCTGTAAAGGACTGGCCGAAAGCGGTCAGCATACTATTTTAGTGAGCCGTGATACCAATATGCGTGTCAAGTCATCTATCTTAAAAATTCAAGCTGAGGACTTTCGCAATGATAAGGTTTCAAGCATCGAGGAGCAATACACCGGACGCATCATTGCTTATACTTCTAGCGACGTAATAGACGCTTTCCATAAAGATGACAATCAGTACATAGATCCAGATAAATTATATATTTTCGATGATCTAGCAGGTATATTGATTCCTGCTACCTTTATTACCAACCAATTTCTGCTAATAAAATCAACTGATAACGAACGTCATACTGCACTAGGTCGCTTCGATGGAAAAAAAGTAATTCACTTAAAATATCGAAATCATAATCCTTTTGGGGTGGTTCCTAAAAATGTGGGTCAAGTTTTCATGCAAGAATGCCTCATGATGAGTGCCGTCGAAGCACCTCTAGTTATTTTAAAAGGAATGTCAGGAACTGCTAAGACATTTTATTCCTTAGCAGTGGGACTTTACAACTATATGGAATGTCGTCCCAAACAATATCAACATATTCTTATCTGTCGACCAAACTCAATGTTAGATGAGGGAATAGGCTTCCTTCCCGGCACAGAGGCTGAGAAAATTGAACCCTACATGCGGGCTATTAAAGATAATCTATTTACATTAATGTCAGGAAGTTCCTCAATGGAAGATAAAGATGTGCTACAAACGGAAGATACGGTTAACATGCTCTTCGAAAAACGTATCATTCAAACAGAAGCATTGGCCTACCAGAGAGGTCGGTCACTGCAAAAATATTGGGTTATGTTTGACGAAATGCAAAATTCTACTCCTCGTCAGTCAAAGACAGTACTCACGCGGCCTGGCCTCGGTACCAAAATAATCTTACTTGGCGATCCAGCGCAAATTGATAATCCCTTACTAGATAGTCAATCCAATGGACTCAGCTATGCCAGTGAAAAAATGATGGGATCTAAATTATGTTTTCAAGTAACGATGTTACCCGAAGAATGTGAAAGATCCCCCTTAGCGGCTGAAGCTGCAATGAGGCTATAGCCAACTATATACTTAATACCATATAAAGCTGGCGCATGCTTTGGAGATGAAAGATGTCGTCGAGGGGGTCGAAGCAGCTGAACAGGCGAAATTTGTATTAGATGCACAGGGTGATAGGATCCAAGGCTACTAATTTAGCCCTTCTCTGTCAAGAGATAAATTGCTAATGTATTTGGCCGGTTATCCATAATGCTAATAATGAATATATCCGTTTAATGATCTAGGAATTTGCTAGTCGGGATAGCTATAGTCTCTTAAAAAAACTCATAAAAACGTAAAAAGTATGTCCTATTTATGGTATTGTTTAACTGTTAAACCAAACAATCCAAAGGAACATACTTTTTACTTTTATGATTGGGCATATAAAACACTAAAAATTGCGCACTTGTTTCTATGTTTGTTTTAAGAAACTCTATTATTTTTTAAGTTTCTTAATTTCTTCAAATAAGCGATCATTCAGTACTTTTATAAAAGTCTCATAAATTCTAAGCAACTACTCCACATAGTGCGCTGGGAAGATTTCTGGTAACAGTACTTTATCACGCATCAAATCACATTCAAAGTTATCTAAATAAGCATACCCAAATAGTTTACCGTCTTTATTAACAATATATACATTAGCACCCATTACCGTACTAAGCAAAGTAGACATTTCAATATACTCCACTTTTTCGGATTTTTGCAGCAATTTATTAATTTTACGAGTACGTTCTAGCAAGGATATCATAACAATTTCTCCGATCTTCCATTAGGTTATAGCACTTAATTTATCAAATATAATGAATTAAATCTTGATTTATTACAATATGTGCAATTCGGTATTGGCATATTCTTCATCAAGTACAATCTTACTCTCTATAGATACCAGCAAACGTATAACATTATAAATTCAGGCTCGATTTGATTATATAATAACTTAAAAATCAAAAAAAATGTTAGGCTTTAATGAAATTTTAATTAAAATTTCAGATGCCACAAGGAGGGAAGACGGTGTGAAAAGTTATTGGGAATCCTCCTAACTCTAGCCTGTACTAATAAAATACATTCTAATTGATTCAAAAGCAAGAGGCCGTGCAACCGTTTTACGTTTACGTGAATTCGATATCGACACTTGTTTTTACTGCAGTGAAAGGTGCAATTTTGAAAAAATTAACAATAATATAACATTTAAAAGCCGGCCTTGATGATAAAATAGTAGTAAATATAGGGATTTATGACGAATATAAGGCTAATATGACGAATATAAGGCCACTATAAATTGAGGGAATATGTTCTAAAAATTATGCAGAATGAGCGACACAGGTGAGTGTGTTAGAACAGTCTCAATTAAATAGTTTAAAATTAACATAAGTAGGGTGGCAACATGTTTGATAAAGAAGAATATTTCTTGAACAGAGAATTAAGCTGGCTGAAATTTAATGATCGTGTGCTGAATGAAGCCAATGATCTTAGTAAACCATTGCTGGAACGACTAAAGTTTGTAGCGATTGCCAGTTCTAATTTAGATGAATTTTTCATGATTCGAGTTGCTGGGCTGAAACAACAAGTAGAGAGTGGCATTTCAAAAAAGGACGCTGCCGGTCTGGGGGCTGAAGAACAACTAAGATTAATTGATCAGAGCGTACGTAATTTGGTGCACAAGCAGTATCGGTTTTTGAAGAGAATTATTGATTGTATGCAACAGGAAAACATTTTTTTAAAGAATGTGGAAGGTTTATCTAGTACTGGACGAGAGTGGATGGATGATTACTTTTATAACACAATTTACCCCATCCTGACTCCACTCGCAATTAATGCTAGCCACCCTTTTCCTTTATTAGCTAATAAAACGCTGAATTTGGCAGTGCTGCTCAGTAGGAGTAAAGAAGAAAGTCAGATTGCAATCATTCCGGTACCAAGTGTATTGCCGCGAATTATTGAAGTGCCAGACCAAGGCAAGGGCAATACCTTTATTTTTTTAGAAGATATTATTACAAGCTATTGTGCGTATTTGTTTTGCGGTTATCTTGTTAAAGAGGTTATCCCTTTTCGCATTACGCGGAATGCGGATTTATTGATTGATGGGGAAGGCGCTGAAGATTTGCTAGTTGAAGTGGAAAAGTCTTTACGTCAGCGCAAACGAGGGGAACCGGTGCGTTTAGAAATCGCTAAAACCCAGAAGACTTTTTTGAAAGACTTTTTGCTAGAGGAATTTGAAATTGCAGGGCAGGATGTTTATAAGATTAGTGGGCGGATTGATGTTTCATGTTTTATGAGTATTACTGCTTTACCTGGTTATGATCATTTACGTCATGACCCTTTTACATCGCAAACTCCCCTTGACCTTCAAGACGCTGAAAATTTATTTGACGTGATTCGAGATAAAGATATTTTGCTGCATCATCCCTATGAATCATTTAGACCAGTTGTGAGTTTTATTCGTCAAGCAGCTATTGATCCTAATGTATTGGCGATTAAACAAACATTGTACAGAGTCAGTGGTAATTCGTCCATTGTAAAGGCTCTGGTCCAAGCTGCGGAAAATGGTAAACAAGTGACTGTCGTCATAGAAGTCAGGGCTCGGTTTGATGAGGAAAACAATATCTTATGGGCACGGCGGTTGGAAGAAGCAGGTTGTCATGTTATTTATGGTTTAGTTGGTTTAAAAGTCCATGGTAAGATGGCATTGATTATCAGGCAGGAAGCAAATTGCATTAGACGCTATATACATATGGGAACAGGCAATTATAATGATACCACTGCTCGTCTGTATACAGATATGAGCTTATTTACTGCCAATAGAGAAGTTGGTGCTGATGCTTCTGAATTTTTTAATATGCTCTTGGGTTATTCCCAACCGCCCTTGTGGAAGAAATTGGTGGTTGCTCCTGTCAGTTTAAGGACGCGTTTGAAGGAACTCATTGAGCGGGAAATTGAGTTTGCTGAAGCAGGAAAAGGCGGACATATTATTGCTAAAATGAATTCCTTATTGGATAAAGAGATAATTCTTAAATTATATGAGGCTTCTAGTAAAGGGGTTAAAATTCAGCTTATTGTTCGCGGTATTTGCTCTTTAATACCAGGTATTGAGGGTGTTAGTCACAATATTACAGTGCGGAGTATTGTCGGGCGCTTTCTAGAACATCATCGTATTGTGTATTTTGCTAATGGCGGCAGGGCTGACATTTACTTATCCAGTGCTGACTGGATGAATCGTAATTTAAGTGAACGGGTGGAATTATTATTTCCAGTAGATGGTCAAGAAAATAGTGCACGTATAAAAGCTATTTTAGAAATTATGCTTAAGGATAATCGGAGAGCTTATATAATGAACAGTGATGGTTATTACCGCCCTACGGGTAGGCGAGGTAGGGCTATCGATAGTCAGGAAGAGCTATTTCGGGAGGCTGAAATCAGAGCTGGACGCGCTTTTGCAATAGAGCAAGTCAGTATAAAGTAGATGAAAAAAATAAGGCAGACTTGGCTGGACCAAGTCTGCCTTGCTGATTATCGTATTGATCGTCTCGGCAAAGAAGGAGGATTAGCATGTGATAATGTTGTAGCATGGGCTTTTACTATCATATTAATTACATTAACGCTGATGTTATTTCTTTCTACGGTAGCTCCCGAATTTATGGATCGCATAATGAAAATGATCGGATTATAAAGTTGTTTAAATCGCGTAGGAACGGAAGTATATTTTTATGCAGAAAAAAATATATAAAAATACCAAGGTGCGGGACGTGCATACTAACAGCAATATACAAAGGGAGTTGAACTTTCTATGAGCCAACGAATTGGGATTATTGATTTAGGATCAAATTCGGCCCGTTTAATTATTGTAGAAATATATAAAAACAGAGCCTATAATCTCATCTACCACCAAAAAGAAACGATCCGCCTAAGTCAGGACGCAGATAAAAATCAGCAACTACAACCGGTCGCCATGGCTCGTGGGATGACCTTGTTACAAAATTTTGCACATATTTGCAAATTACATGATACCGATAAAATCATAGCCGTAGGCACAGCAGCCATACGCAATGCCCATAACGGCACAGAATTTGTAGAGAACGTTAAAGGGGAAACAGGAATTACCATTAAAATCATTAGCGGTGAAACAGAGGCCAAACTAGGCTATATCGGAGTAATTAATACTCTTAACGTTACAGATGCTGTGCTCTTTGACTTAGGCGGTGGCAGCACTGAACTAACACTAATAAAAGATCGAAAAGCTGAGAAATTTATCAGCTTGCCTTTTGGTGCCGTTACTTTGACAGAGCGCTTTAACTTGCAAAAGAAAGCGAGCGAGGCACAATTAGCCAGCCTAGATACCTTTATTGTGCAGGAACTTGATAAAATTCCCTGGTTAAAAAACCTGGGCGTCCCTTTGATCGGTATTGGGGGAACAGCCCGTGGCATTGCTAAAATGGAACAAAAACGCAAAAATTACCCGATACTCAAACTCCATAACTATCGCACCAGCTCGATAGCTTTTCATTCATTGTGGCAAGATGTTAAAGTAATGTCATGTGAGAAACGCCGTAAAATACCTGGTCTCAGCAACGACCGTGCTGATATCATTCTAGCTGGACTGGCAATTGTCAAAAACTTATTTGAAGAGATAGAGAGCACCCAGCTTATTATTAGTAGCTGCGGCGTACGAGAAGGATTATTTTTGCAGTATTACTTCTCCCAAGGCGGACAAACAGAAACCTTAACGGATCCTCTTACACAAAGCATACATAACACCTTATTATCTTACAATGGCAATACTACTCACGCCTATCATGTTGCCAAACTGGCCAATAATTTATTTAATGAATGGCAGCAAATACTAAATTTAAATCCCGCTGATAAAATACTATTACATGTTGCTGCCGTACTACATGATATCGGCATTAGTATTAATTATTATGACCATGCGCGCCACAGTGCGTATTTAGTGGAAAATGCCCGTCTCTTCGGACTTTCTCATCGAGAACAAATTATGGCATCTCTCATTGTTGGTTGGCATCATAGTTCTTCCGCTAAACACGCCTTCAATAAAATCTATAACGAATTCTTAGATGAAGGCAACTGGCAAACAGCCCGCAAACTAGCCCTATTATTGGCAGTAGCCGAAAGTCTTGATACCACTCAAATGAAACTTGTAGAAAAAGTAACCACCGTGTTTACAAATAAAAAAGCGGAGCTAAGATTAGAAGCCATGCAAGCTATTCCCCTGGAATTGCAATCTATAAATAAACACAGTAAATGGTTTAAAAAAGAAACAGGTTTTGAATTGATCATTAGCCAATAATTGTTTATTGATGTGCAATCGTAAATATACTGCTGTACAAGGTTGGGTATTGTTGATATACTATTTGCTAAAAGAGGAGTGATTTATATGAATAACGTATATACTTTAAAGGAAACCGCTGGCATGTTAAAGACCAGTGTTAAAACAACACAAAAGCTTATTGATAATGGTAAGCTAATTGCCTTTAAAATTGGTCAACAATGGCGTGTAGCTGAAAGTAGTATTGATGAATATGTAAATAATATGCTAATGATTAGCAAAAAAAAGATAAAGGATAAGATTGATAAATCTGAAACTGTTGTTGAAAATAATTTACATGCCTCTGATAGTGCTATGCCTATCAATATCTTAGAAAAGGTTATTGAGCAGCCAGAGAATGAACAAAATGCTGAAAATATTCCTAATAACAAAGTGACTGATAGTATAGATATTGGTGAACTTATAAAATTAGGGTTCACATATCAGCAGATAGCCGATAAACTCAATTCTAGTGGCTCTTTGACAATAACAAATAAAGCGTGGACTAAAAAGAGCGTAGCGCATCAGATTGAAAAAACTAAAAAAGAGATACTGAAGCATGAAATTATAGAATGAGTATGAAGTAACTAAAAATTATAAAAACTAGCAGTATATGTATTTTGCATAGACTGCTAATTTTTTATGGATTTTGAGTCAAAAATTATAATAGTATGTATTCGATGGTCCCCCAAGTACTCGTTAGGGTATAAGATACTTGCTGAAATGATTGAAGAAAAGAGCTTAGATCTAACCCACACCACTATAATGAGAGGGGTACATCTGTAATTGATGCAGGGATAGAAAGAATATGGGATGGACTATCTAAAGATGATCAAGCACTTGCGCCTTGCTGCCCTGCTCCTATGCCTGTATATAATAAAGAGTAAGCCAAGGCTTCTTTATTATACTATTTAGGTTAGTGTTTGGGTATTTCTAAGTCATAAGATTCGGAACTATGATGACTACTTGTAGTTTCTTGAATTTCTACCTAAGATGATTCCGGCAGGAGAACTTCTCGTTAACAAGCGTGAACCATAACGCAGGATATTCATGAAGTGCCTTCCTCAGGATGTAAAGCTTGATTTTTGATATTTCTAGCTCCATCGGTTACAGAATATAGAGCTCTTGCAGTTAGCACAGCGTAATCCTTTACGAAGCACAGGAAGACCTAGATATAATACTGTTCCATCCTAATTATATGCATGGTCTCAATCCCGCAAATTGTTTTTCAGCCGTTTCAAAACTATCAAATCCAAGCATAGACTTGACGTTTGGTTTAAAAAAGCGATGATCCTGCTCAATAATATTGTTTAAGTATTTTACTTTTAGAAGCGTTGTTTTGACTGAAAGACTTCCATTAAAAGTAAGCATGAAAATGAGCAGGGGAAGTTTCATTATTAGATGGAGTTGCACTCGTTAATTATAGTAAGATTAACCAAAAATTAATATTACTATAATTTATATTTATATTAAGTATGGTATTGTAATTTTAAGAGCATGAATTTTGTTAGGCTCATGATATATATAATAATAGGGGTGACTTTTCAATAAATTAATGTTCAGTTATTTTAGATAAAGGAGAATAAGAAGAATGTCTATTAAAGCAAAAACCGTTACATTGCTGCTGATCGCCCTTCTCGTGACAGGACTCATCATCGGAGGGTCAGGTATGTATGTTCTCTATGGAAGAATATTGCACAACACTCAAGTGGGTATGAATGGTCAGGCTTCTCAGCTTGCGGGTGGGGTCAGTGAATTATTTTTTTCCTTTTCAAGAAGTGGAAAATTTTACGGTGAAGATCCTGATCTTAAGTCAGGGGATGTTTCACGCATACAAGGGAAAATGAATACATATTTTGCTGCCACATGGGGAATCGATCGTCTGGTGTTTATCAATTCCGCGGGTGCGCGATTTGCCTCAGCCCCGTACGATGCTAAAAGCATAGGAGGTAGTGTGGCTGACCGGGATTTCTTTAAAGACACGATGAAGGACCAGAAGTCACACATCAGCGATGTGATAGTAAACAGGGTAACAGGAATGCCTTCAGTCATTGTTACACATCCGGTCAAGGTGGAAGACGGCAAAATGGCAGGAATTGTTGCGCAATCAATCTCTTTAGACACCCTACAAAATTTCTTGGCGCCAGTCAAAGTTGGCGAAGCCGGAGTGGTTGGTATAGTTGCTCAAGATGGATCGATACTAGCTCATACGAACAAAGATTTGATTAAAGAACAAAAAAAAGTTCCTGAGGATATGTTGCGATCTTTGATAGCGAATTCAGGAAAAATGATGTCTTATTCTGATTCTGCCGGTAGAGATTCTCTAGCCTTGGCTGTACCAATCAAGAATACCCCGTGGGTGGCTCTTGTTAGTATGCCTCAGAGTGAGATCAAAAGTGATTTTTATGCTAGTCTTACTACCATGGTCCTTGCACTTTTAGTGGCTCTTATTGCTGTCGGCCTTTTTGCATGGATATTCCTTCTCAAAGTGTTACGACCAATTGAGGAAATTTGCAAGCAAGTTGCGAAGATTGGCGACGGAGATCTGTCTATGGTCATTACTTCCTCATCTAAGGATGAGATTGGAATTTTGGCCAGTGTTCTGTCAACAGCAATTGGGAATTTTAAGAAAATGATTATTGAAGTCCAGGAGGCAAGCGAGACAGTATCAGCTTCTTCCGAAGAGCTTACAGCAAGCACAGAACAATTGGCCCAGGCTGCAGATCAAGTAGCAACTGCAATAATAGATGTGACCAACGGAACATCGCACCAAATGCAGGCTGTAGATGACACAATGAATATAGTTGAACAAATGTCAGCAGGCCTTCAGCAAATTGCTGCAAATACTGGTAGCGCTTCTGCTGCGGCCGAGAAAACATCAAATACGGCCTTAGAAGGTGGGAAGGCTGTCCAAAAAGTTACCAGTCAGATGGTTAATATTGAATTTTCGGTGACTAATTCAGCGCAAGTAGTGGCTAAGCTCGGTGAGCGCTCTAAGGAAATTGGGCAAATCGTCGATACTATCGCGGGAATAGCCGGTCAAACGAATCTACTAGCATTAAACGCTGCTATTGAAGCTGCTCGGGCTGGCGAACAAGGTCGTGGTTTTGCTGTGGTAGCTGAGGAGGTTAGAAAACTCGCGGAGCAGTCTCAAAATGCGGCTAAAGAGATTGCTGTCTTAATTGGAGATATTCAGGAAGATACGAATACTGCTGTACTGGCCATGAACGAGGGTACTAGTGAAGTAAAAAAAGGTACTGAAGTCGCTAGTGCTGCAGGGCAATCATTTAGCGAGATTGCATTACTTATTGCAGAAGTGTCGGATCAAATTCGTGATATTTCTGCGGCCATTGAACAGATGGCAAGTGGTAGTCAGCAAATTGTATCTTCGATAAAAGACATTGCGCAGATTAGTAAGGATGTTACTGGTCAAGCACAAACGGTATCTGCTGCTACTGAAGAACAAACCGCATCTATCCAAGAGATTGCCTCTTCCAGTACGGATCTATCCAGTATGGCGGGAAATCTGCAGGCAATAGTGTCTAAGTTTAGGATTTAGATCAATTCTAAAAATTAGCGATAAGAATGGAACGATGAATTATGTCAAGTGTAGGATTGCGTATATTTCCGCATATTATTCGACCACCCAAAGCTTTAATTGAAGGATTTGCAGAAATACCAGTCAGTAGATAATATGGACCGCATGGCTTGCATGGACGCTAAATTTCGTCCAATCAATGACGTGCCATTACTGGGACCGGCTTTTACCGCTAAGGCATGTCGTTAGTGCAAAGAGTCTACAAAGTCAAAGATCCGCGGATGTTCTTCATAATATCAAGTAGAGATTTCCATAACCTTGTTTATAAATTAAACTTCAGAAAGGCCGATTGAAATTCAATCTGCCCCTTTCAGGCTGTTGAGAAATAGCTTTTTCAACAGCCTGAAAGGGGCAGATTTTTTTTGATTTGGTTTACGCCAATGGCAACGTAATAGTAAAGGTAGTGCCTCTATTTATAGTGCTTTTTACATCAATGCGCCCACCATGCATTTCGACGATGAATTTCACAATTGCTAGCCCCAGGCCAGTTCCTCCAGCACTGCGAGCACGAGCCTTATCGACTCGATAAAAACGGTCAAAAATTAGTGGCAGGTCTGTAGCGGGAATACCAATACCAGAGTCTTCTACCATCAGTATTGCTTGGTTATTTTCTTGATGACACTTCAAAATGACCTGGCCGGCGGAGAGTGTATATTTGATGCTGTTATCCAGTAGGTTAATGAGTACTTGCTTGAGCCAATCGGGGTTAGCCATGATGGTGATTGGCTCAGTAGGAGCATCAATGGTAATGATAATGTTTTTTTCCATCGCATTTGCGGCAAGATATTGTTGTACTTTATGGAGTAATGGTGTCAGATCAGTCCGTTCTAATTTGACCTGCTGGCGGTATTCCTGAGAATTGAGCTTAGCTAATTGTAGTAGCTCATTGATCAAGCGCTGCATTCGTTCAGCTTCCGTATGAATGATATTGACAAATTTAATGCTGAGTTTGGGGTCGTCGATGGCCCCATCTAGCAGTGTTTCGGCGAAGCCTTTTATGGCTGTAAGAGGAGTAGCCAGTTCGTGAGAAGCGTTGGCAACAAAATCTGCCTGGCGCTCATGCAGATCTTGGAGGGTAGTGATATCATGAAACACGCTTAAGACGCCGGTTATATCATTTTCATTGGCAGTAATGGGGGCTAGAAACACCTGAAATACCCGCTTGCTGCCATGGATATTGGTTTTAAGATGCATACGCAGACTTTTACCGCTGTTAATGGTCTGGTGTATTGAACGGTCTAGCTGACTATTACCCAGAACCTGAATATTATGTTGATTCAACATAGAATCTTTAATGTCAAAGATGTTGCGAGCCATTTTATTAGCGGTTGTTACTCGTCCATAGCGATCAAGGAGGATGACGGCATTGTCCATATGCTGAAGTATGAGGGAGAACTTTTGGTTTTCAGCAATTGATTCATTGATTTTATCATCAAGATTGGATGCTAGGTTGTTAAGAGTATGGCTCAGCAGTTCTAGTTCATCGCCAGTACGTATGTGCAGGCGGCGATCTAAATTGCCATCTCCGATTTCCCGGGCGGCGGTGGTTATTTCTTCTAAGGGAGCAGTATATTTTTGGGCTAAGCGAATGCTGAGGGCAATTGCCAATAACGCGGTCAGAAAAATGGCGGCAAGGAGGGTGGATCTGATACGATTAAAGCCAGCATCAACTGCGGCAAGGGTGCTGGCGATTCGGACAACCCCTGCTATTTCACTTTCTTGCCATACAGGAATGGCCACATACAGCATGTTCTGGTTAATGGTGGTGCTGTAACGGATGGAATTACCTTGACCTCCAATTAGGGCGGTGGATATTTCAGGGCGTTCTAAATGATTTTCCATGAGTTCCGGATTTTCCCAAGAATCAGCAATCACAGTACCAGTGCTATCAATGACTGTGATTCTAAGATCATTCTTGGTAGCCAGCTCTTTGATACGCTTATCAATACTGGATTTTTCCTTAGGACCTTTCATATGATCTTCCAAAAACTGTTCAGTAACGCCCGCGTGTGTGAGCAGGCTGGATGTTAATATTTCTAAGTTGTGTTGGTAAAAAAACCATAATAGATAACTGCTTAATAGTGACATGGTGAGTAAAATTAATACAAGATAAGTAACAATGAGTCTAAATTTGATACCCCATTTAAACATGATGATCCTCCCCGTAAAAAATTATAGTAAGATCATACAATAAAATGGAAAGACTAGCCACAAAAATATTGCAGTTTAGCTGGGGGGAATAATTAACATAAAATTAATCTTTAATTAACATTGAAGAATAAATAATTAGTTAGTATTAGTTATGAACAATATAGAATCGGGAGAAAAACCGTTCGGAGGTGAGGAAATATGGGAGATGTGATTAGACTCAATATAGATGATATGATGAATAAAAAGATTATAGAGAGTAACAATACCTATAGTCAGGAGGAACAAGAAACCTATAATGAACTAGAAATAATTCTGAAGTCTAAAGATATTAAGGCTATTTTTCAGCCCATCGTATCTCTTGTAGATGGGGAGGTTTTTGGCTATGAGGCTTTGAGTCGGGGTCCAAAGGGATCATTGTTAGAGAGACCAGATGTTCTATTCCCAGCAGCTGAACAATTTAATAAGGTCTGGGAACTAGAGTTCCTCTGTCGAAGCAAGGCCTTCGCTAGAGCCAATGGTTTGCCAAAGGATAAGATGCTTTTTGTCAATGTTGATCCCAAAATCATTAACGATCCTCGGTTCCAAAAGGGCGTTACCTTGGACATGTTAGCTCATTATCAGATTGATGCTAGTAATATTATTTTTGAAATTACGGAAAAAAACTCAATTGAAGATTATAAAAGTTTTCGAAAAGTCCTTGATAATTATACTAGCCAGGGTTATAAAATTGCAATTGATGACACAGGATCAGGCTATTCAGGGCTCAAATTGTTAGCTGAAACCCGGCCCCAGTTTATTAAAATAGATATGGATTTAGTGCGGAATATTGATAAGGATGCTTTTAAAAAAGGGCTAATGAAAGCGTTTTATGAATTTTCTGTTGTGGCCAATATGAAAATGATTGCCGAAGGTATTGAAACATTTGATGAGTTAAATACCCTAATTAATATTGGTATACCTTATGGTCAGGGCTATCTGCTACAGAGACCTGCTGCCCAGTTTTTAGATATTAGTCCAGGGGTTAAAGATGCTATCATTAGTAAAAATCATAGAAAAAAACAGGAGGCATTTCAAACTGCCTTAACCATGCCCATTGGCGAAATTGGTCGTCGAGATCAAGGCTTTTCTGCCGTGGTAACAGGCGGTCAAGTCCTGGATCATTTTAACGATAATCCTAATGTGATGGGCATCACTATTCTACAGGGGGACACTCCAGTGGGGCTGCTAATGAAAAATAAATTTCTGACTCATTTAGCCACTAAATATGGAGTTGCCGTTTATATGAATAGACCTGCTGGACTCTTAATGGATCAGAATTTTTTGGTTGTAGATTATAACACACCTTTGGAGCAGGTATCAAAATTAGCCGTAGCCAGGGGGGAGGATAGTTTATATGATTATATTGTTATAACCAAGAGTAATAAATATTATGGCATCACTACAGTCAAACAATTGCTGGAAAAAACCACTGATTTGGAGATCAAATGGGCAAAACACAGCAATCCGCTCAGCGGTCTGCCAGGAAACATTCTAATTGAGGAAAAATTAAAGTTGGTGATTGATGCTGGGCAGCCTTATTCGGTATTGTATTTTGATTTAGATAATTTTAAAGCCTACAATGATGCTTATGGTTTTGACAATGGCGATAAAGTTTTGTGTATGACTGCTCAGATCATTCAAGATCAATTTAAAGATAGTAATATGCTGGATGTATTTATCGGTCATATTGGTGGTGACGATTTTATTGCTGTAGTAAGAGATATTGACGTCATATCTGTATGTCAAACTATTATTGATTATTTTGATGTGAGGATCAGAGGTTTTTATGCAGAAGAGGACATAAAGCGTGGTTATATTGTTGCCAAAAATCGACATGGGGTAGAAGAAAATTTTCCGGTAGTATCCCTTTCCATTGCAGTCCTGACAAGTATAGGGCAAATTTTCAAAAATCCAGCGGATTTGGCTGAAGCCGCCAGTGTTGTGAAAAAGAAATGCAAACTGATTTGGGAAAGCTGCTATTGTATCGAATAAAAAGTGGTTAGTATTAACAAAACGTTAACATGGCCTTAACATATAAAAAAACGTATTACTTTACAATATAACTATAGTAAAAAAATAGGGGGACTTGATATGAAATTTTTTCAGAAAAATAAAATGCTTATGGCGGTTATGACATTGGCATTAGGGGCTAGCTTGATTGCTGGCTGTGGTGGTAAAAAAGAAGAAGCTAAAGGGACTGACGTTCAAGGAACAGTGACTGCATCTGGTTCTACTGCTTTACTTCCTTTATTAAAACCAGCTCAGGAAGAATTCCAAAAGAAATATGCTAAGGCGACTGTGACGATTGCAGGGGGTGGATCCTTTACAGGACAAAACCAAGTAGCTACTGGAGCAGTTAATATTGGTAACTCTGATGTTGCTCTGCAAGACACCTTGAAAGATAAAGGCCTTGTGGAAACTAAGCTTGTAGGAATTCCTTTTGTGTTTATTGCTAATACTGATGTAAGTGTTGATAATCTGACTAAAGAGCAGTATGTTGATATCATGACTGGTAAAATCACTAACTGGAAAGACGTTGGCGGTAAAGATCAGAAAATCACTTTGGTTCATCGTGCAAAATCTTCAGGTTCCCGTGCTACGATTGCCGAGGTAGTTCTTAACAATGCAGCCTTCACTGATAATGCGGTTATTCAAGATTCCAATGGTGCGGTGCGATCGGCTATTGCCAGTACGCCTGGTGCGATTGGTTATGTGGACGCAGCTTATGTGGACCAAAGCATAAAAGGCCTAGCATATAATGGCGTTAAATACTCTGTTGAGAATGTTGTGAATGGAACTTATCCTGTATATACTTTCGGTCGCATGTTTACTAAGGGTGAACCAACTGGTGCTGTAAAAGCATTTATGGACTATGCAACTAGCCCAGAATTCCAAGATTCATTTGCTGAAAAGAATGGATTTGTACCGATTACAAAAATGAAGAAATAATTTTAGCCGAATTTAATAGGGTTAAAAATAAAAGGTCATGTTAACATCATGACCTTTTATTTTTAGACCACCTACCTATGATTGGCCTGGTCATTTAATATTTATTATGGATGGAGGGCGAACGTTCGACATATGTTTAAGCAAATCATGAAGCGGATAAAACAACTACCTTCGCATTTTGAATTATTCAAGACAAGGGTTATAGCGCTGAGAATGAAGAAAATTATTCAACTATCCTTTAAATTCAAATTACTAAAGGCAGAAACTTTTCGTCAGATCATTGCTAGATTTTCTTGGTCGTCTCTTGCTACTCAAGCTACCATATTAATAATTCTAACATGTATTATTCCACTCAGTATAATTAGTTGGTATTTTACTATACAGACAATGGAGAGTCTCACCCAGGCGGCAGTTGAAAAAAATAATAAAGTTGCTGATCGAATTGCCAGTGATATTCAGTCTAATATTTTATCAAAGAAAAACTTTTTGATGGTTGCAAGTGCTGATAGTGGCATACGTGAGATGCAAAAAGATACTATAGCAAGATATCTTGCCCAGATCAAACCTTACTATGGCAGTAATGATGCTCTGTTTGTTGCCTTGGCTGATGGTAATCAAATTTTTCGGACTGATAGTGCTGCTCTAGTGAATATTGCTGATCGAGATTACTTCAAACAAGCATTACAAGGTTATATTCAATTTTCCGATCCCATACATAGTAAAGTTACGAATCAAATGACCATTATTGCTTCAGCGCCTATTTTAGGAGCAGATAATAAAGTAAAAGGCGTTTTGGGAGCCAATATATCATTACAGAATGTGAATGGTGTTGTTGAGCAGATATTATCCCAGAACCCAGGATATTCAATTACAATCATCAATAAGAAGAGGGTACCTATATTCTATCCAGGGAATTCAGCAGCAGTTGCTGAGTCGAAACAATTAAGTGATGGGTATTATAATGAGGCTGCGGAAAAACAGACAGGCACCACCCTAGGCGAGATTCGTGGACAGGAGTACTTTATATCTTACCGTTCTATTGCAAATACCGATTGGATTGCTATATCTGCCTATCCCAAGCAAGTAGCCCTACAATCAGCTTATGATATGGTGGAGAATAGCACGATGGTCACGTTATTTATGATTATACTATTTATCGTTATTGGTTTATTTCTTACTAGGAAAGCATTGGCACCTTTGAAAGAATTAGCTGCAGGTGTAGAAATTGTCGCTCAGGGAGATTTAACCCATATCATGATGAAATACAAGCATGATGAATTAAGCTATTTGGCCAAGGCTTTCAATAGTATGACAGTTAGCTTGCAGGGGATTGTTCAGTCAGTAAAACAGTCATCGGCTCTTGTTTTAGAATCAACCAATAGTGTTGCCGCCACTTCCGAACAGTCACGGGTGGGTAGTATTCAGGTATCACAGTCTGTAGAAGGGATTGCTAGGCAGATCGCTGAGCAGGGAAAAGATACAAAAAGAACAGAAGAACTGTTGCAAAGACTTGTTGATATTACAGTTACTGTTTCAGATAGTACTCAGCAGGTAGCCGTTTCGAGTGATGAGTGTTCATCCGCAGCTGTACAGGGGCAAGGGGTCATTAATGATACAGTGACTAAGATGGAGAATATAAAAGGACTTGTTAATGGTACCGCCAAGACTGTTGACTTATTAGGGGAAAGCACGAGAGAAATTGGGGCAATTACTGGTATGATTGGCCAAATTGCTAGTCAGACTAATCTTTTAGCCTTAAATGCGGCCATTGAAGCCGCTCGGGCTGGGGATGCAGGGCGGGGCTTTGCTGTAGTGGCCGATGAAGTGAGGAAGCTAGCCGAGCAGTCGGCTCGCGCTGCTAAAGACATCTCAGTACTCATTACTAGGATTCAAACGCAAACCAGTGGTAGCGTTACCGCGATGCAGCAAAGTGTTGAACATGTAGAACAGGGATTGGAAATGGCGCAAACCAGTGGTGTTGCTTTTGAAAAAATTGTGGAAGCTGTACGTCATGTTCAGTTACAGGCTCATAGAATTACCTTAGAAACGGAAAGTCAAGTGGCCTTATGTAGAGAAGCTATGGAAGCCGTGTCGAGCATTAGCATGTTAGCATCTCGTAATACAAGCAGTGCACATGAAATTGCCGCAGTATGTGAGGAACAGGCAGCTGCATCTCAGGAAATTACTTTTTCTATTGAAAAACTCCATGGAATGTCTTATGAGCTAGAAAATCTAGTATCTCAGTTTAAGGTATAAAAAGAAAATGCGCGACAGCGGGCGCATTTTTTTTAACTTTGTATAGATACTTATAAATGAGTGGATACTCTATTTTGCTACGGAATCAGAAAGTATACACTTTCTCGATTCCAAGTAAGGGCAACTAAGGCTTGGCGTAAGCCAAGTTTTCTTTATATTAACTAAAAATTAATATAAGCATAATTTATTGTTGTAACAATTATGGTATTGTCAATATATAAGCGTGAGGACTATTCGGTTGATGATATATATAATGAGAGGTGTGATTATGAAATCAAAGAAGATTCTCATTGTCTCAGCATCAATAGGAAATGGGCATATGCAGGCCGCGACTGCGTTATATGAAGAATTAAGGGCTAATAATTCTTGCTCGGTAGAAGTAGTTGATTTTCTACAGGTTGGTCAATTCCGATATCCCAAATTAAATCGTTTACAAATAGAACTAATGAATGTAATGAAAACATCTTATTATGGAATGCTTAAGATTGCACCGAATGTATACAAGGAACTATATAAAATTACTGAAAATCAGCAAACTCGCAAAATACTTGATTTTATTAATGCCGCTAATCAAAAAAATATGGCGAGTCTTATTACACGTTATCGTCCTCATGCAGTGGTATGCACACATCCGTTTCCGTTAGGAGCAGCCTCATCATTACGTGATAAGAAAAGGCTGAGCTATGCATTGTCTGGAGTGATTACAGATTTTGCAGTACATCCTTGGTGGGTTGCAGGCGGGGTTGATCATTATTTTATTGCTAATGAAGTGATGGCAAAGGAGTTGCTGGAATATGGGATTTCTTCTGGTGGGGTTACGGTCAGTGGTATTCCTGTTGGCAGTCAATTTAAGCCATCTGAAAGAGTAGTCATGAATAAAGTTCCCAAGCTATTGGTCATGGGTGGGGGATTAGGTTTTGGACGGATGGAGAAAACTTTATGTAAACTGGAGGAACTACCGAGTGCTGTGGAAGTGACAGTTGTGACAGGAAAAAATGAAGAATTACAACAGCAATTAATGTTCCTGACAAAATCATTACGCAATAAAATTACGGTATTATCCTTTTCAACTCATATTGCGTCATTGATGAAAGAGGCTGATTTATTAATTACTAAGCCGGGTGGACTTACCTGTAGTGAAGCCTTAGCCGTCAACCTTCCGATGATTTTACTCAACCCATTACCTGGACAGGAAGAGGAAAATGCTAACTATCTTCACCAACAAGGCTCTGGACTTTGGATTAAGGACGAAGGCGATATTATATCAAAAATTGCAAAGATTGTATTTGATAAACCCGAGATGTTAAGAAGAATGCAGAAAAAATGTGCTGAAGTTAGTCCCCAAAATGCTGGTATTCGGATAGCAGAAAAACTAAATACTTTTGCTGAGAATAGTATAAAGAGAACTGTGCCTAATCCAGAATATTGGAAGAAAGCAGGTGCTAGATAATGCTAAAAGATGTAGTTGCTGCTAGCTTGAAAACCATTACCTTTAGTGATGATCCTGCACTGCAATTAATTGATCGTTCCTACTGTATTACTCATCAATATTGCAATGATCAAGCATTAGCTATTTTACGAGAAAATGGCTTTATTCACGAGGTTATGCTGATTGGTGCATATTATGAACAACTGCAAGATGGTGTAGTTTGGGCTGATTTAAATTGGAAAAATATCCATCATTTTTTACATCCTAAAACGCGGCGTGGTTTTTGGCATTTTTCAAATGCCGCTTTGGATTATTTACAGTGTATTAATACAGCAATAAAATATGTAAGACTGGGGTATATGAGAGAGGCTATATTTTATTTAGGTGCCGCCGCTCATCTAGTACAAGACATGTGCGTTCCCCATCATGCAAAGTGTCAATTATTTGATGGACATAAAAAATATGAAGTATGGGTTGAGAAAAACTTGCAAGATCTTTCTTTTTCGCAAAAAGGTGAGATTGGTTTTTCTAATCCAGTTGCAATCTTATTTGAGAATGCATCGACTGCCTTAGATTTATATAGTTATGTAAGTGCAGAAGCTAGCGTGGAGCAATATAAAAAAGCAACAGAGGTATTATTGCCATTAGCAAATCAAAGTACTGTTAATCTTTTTTGCTATTTTTTCGCTAGGGTAAAGAAGATTATTGGTGTATCATCGTTACAGCTATTATCGGATGCTTAAGTATTTTATTGGATATGGTATTATAGACAGTAGTTTTATAAGGTGAGTGGAAACGGGATTATGCCTAAATAGATAGGCATAATCCTGTTTTATATAAAAAAATACTACAGCTGTACACTAAGTTGTTATTTTTGGGGAACCAATAACCAACCAGCTAATAAGGCAGTAAATGGAGCTACAAGCACCACGCCAAAACTACCGACAATCGTGTGTAATATCTCTGCCGCAATGTAAGTTAGGTTTAAGATATTAACAACAGATGTTCCTTGTGCAATGAATACCATCATCAGGGCCGTAAAAGAACCTGAGTATGCCAACAGTAGGGTTGTCGTCATGGTGCCCACAACAGCCCTGCCAACAGTCAGACCAGATGCTATTACTTCTTTTCGACTAATACTTGGTTTTTTCTCTACGATTTCTGCTACTGATACAGAGATATCCATAGCCACATCCATCATTGCCCCTGAAGAAGCCAAAAATATACCTGCTAAAAATACTTTTGTCAAATCAAGAGTGCTAAAACCTACGTGAAGTAGAGTTTCAGAAAAAGGCACTACTGCACCATGGATTTTTAACAAACCACCAAAAATAATACCTAATAGGCAAGCCGCAATCATGCCGCTAACTGTTCCTAAAAAAGCCACTAACCCTTTGCGATTACATCCTGCAATCAGAAAGGTGACGCAACCAACAATAGAGCATACTATTAATTGGGAAATAATAATAGGATCCCATCCTTTTAGTAGCAATGGCCATAACACTTTCCAAAGAACTAGAATGGTAAATACAAAAGATAATAAGGCTTTGACTCCCGTCCACCTGGCATACCAAAATAAAACTAGTGCAAATAAGGCAAATAGCAAACCTTCTATATCCAGTCGATAATGATCAATAATATTAGCTTCTTGAATCTTATCATGATTCCCTTTAAAAACGAGCAAAGCGACATCTCCTGTTTGAAATATCTTATCCATTTCCAGCTTTCCAAGTAAAGTATTGGAAGTTTCCACCCTTTGCCCTTTGTAGACCCCGTCCATGATTTCTAAAGAAACACTCTGTATACCGGTTTTGACTACACCTCGTTGATGAACATTCTGGTTATCTACAGCCAATACCTTTCCTCTACTGCGCTCATAGTCGTCCCCTTGATTAGGAAAATCTGTAGGAATAAAATATAAAATAATACAAAGGATTGTGATGACTAAAACAAAAATTTTATCAGCTTTAAGGCGATGCAGCATATCATTCATTCCTTTCTAAAAACCTCTTTACCTAGAATAATAGAGGGAGAGTAAACTCTCCCTCTACCATATCATCTATTGATATCAGCAGATGATTATTGCTGAAACTCGACCCCCATTATACTCATCACTTTCTTAGCGACATCGGTATTATCATAATATCCTCCAAATAATTCTCCACCTACACCTTGAGCATATACAGGTAATGCAACACCAGTATGTGCATAGGTAGTCCAACCAATTCCAGCTTTCTGATTTAAAATATGAGTAACGGTAATAGAAAAAGGCTCATAACCGCCATATAATAAGTAAGAGTGTTCATCTTTGATTCTCTTTTTAGGATCCATCATGCTAGCTGATAGAGACTCTTGTAAACGGTTTTTTTCAAAATCACTGAACTCTGTAAGGCCAAAATTTTGCGCAAGAACTGGTAGCCAATCTTCTAAATTTGCGTCATTAGCACCAACAGTTTCTCGGTAGTTTTTAATTGACTTATCAAATTCTTCAAAAGATAGTTTCTGATTGCCAATCATACTGAAAGCTGTAGTATATTTTGTACCTGCAAACCCTACTGTCATACCGCCAGTTTCGTGATCTCCTGTAACAACAATCAAAGTTTCATTGGGATGTAAAGCATAGAATTTCAGCGCCTCCATAATGGCATTATCAAAAGACATAACATCACGTACTGTAGTGGCAGCATCATTGGCATGACAGGCCCAATCGATTTTACCGCCCTCTACCATCATAAAGAAACCATTAGGATTATCTAGTATCTCAATACCTTTTTTTGTGTAATCTGCCAAGGAAGTTTTATCTTGGCGATCGATATCATACTGCATTGCTGATTCTGCCGCAAGATCGTTTCTAAATGCAATGACCTTGCCATCTTTTTCGGTTAAATTCATAATAGCATCTGGCTCATTAACAATCTTGTAACCTTTCTCTTTTGCAATATCTAATATGTTGGTTTGATCTTTTTTCTTTCCTGTAGGCTGAAGTAAGCTCCCGCCTGCGAAATAGTCAAACCCGCTATTTACCATATCAATTCCGATTTCATAAAGATCATTACGACTTCCCTCATGAGCATAAAAGGCTGCAGGAGTGGCATGATCTAAGGATACACTCGAGACAATCCCTATTTTCAAGCCTTTTTCTTTTGCCATTTCTGCCATGGTTTTAAATTTAATTTTTTTACTGGGGTCCACACCCACCACATCATTATCTGTTTTGTGGCCAGTGGCTAAGGCAGTACCAGCTGCTGCTGAATCTGTGATAAATGAATTAGAGGAATGTGTTGTTTGCATTCCTAAATTAGGGAATGATGTGAAACTCAATTTTTCCTGGTTCATTGGGTTATCACTTGTAAGAGTGCCTTTGAAAATTTCCGTCGAAGTAATCTGGGGCATAGCCATACCATCACCTATGAAGAAAAATACGTATTTTGCTTTCTTACCATAGTAGCCATTGTCAACACCAGCATTAACCGTTGACTGCCTTGGCAATGCGGATATGACCAACGCCATAAACATCACGACAATAACTAAGGAACCACTTAACCATTTTGTCTTTTTATTCACACTTAGCCCTCCTATAGTTTGCTTTCCATGTTTATTATATTGGATAAATAGTATTCTACTATTATGATTACGTTAATATTTGATTAATTTTCCAATTATACATATACACTTCAATCCATTACCAATTATCCATAATATGAATAAGCTGCTGCATTCAAGGAGATTATTTTAGCTATTGAAAAATTTCATGGCATGTCTTATGAGTAAGAAAATCTAATATCTTAGTTTAAGGTATAAAAAGAAAATGCGCCATAGCTGGCGCATTTTCTTTGCAGAATCAGAATTTATTATTAAGACTCACGAGGGAAGAAGCGCGTATGAATGGCATTAACAGCTTCATTGACTTTATCTGCTTGAATGAGACAGGAAATACTGATTTCAGATGTACTAATGACTTCAATATTTACTCCTGCATCAGACATAGCGCCAAACATATTGGCTGCAATACCAGGATGGCCAAGCATTCCTGCACCTACTACAGATACCTTGGCGACATTATAATCTACCAATATACCAAAAACTTGCATTTCCGTGCCGAGTTTTTCTACTAGTTCTTTAGCCTGGGGTAAATCAGGCTGGGCAACAGTAAATACCATATCAATAATATTCTTATCCGTATTGCGAATACTTTGTACAATCATATCAACATCAATATTGGCTGTTGCTAGTGCAGAGAAAATTTTATAGGCAACACCTGGGTGATCAGGTAAACCTAAGATGGCAATTTTGGCTACATTTGTATCATGGGTAACGCCTCTAATAATAAATTCTTTTTCTTCCACTGTATATGCCTCCCTTATAAATGTACCCGAATCCTGGGTGAAAGTTGAACGCACATGAATAGGTACACCATAATGTTTACCCATTTCTACAGAACGTGGTTGCATTACACCTGCTCCTAGGCGCGCCATTTCCAGCATTTCAGTGTACGTAATTTCCTTCATACGCCTTGCATCTGTAACTACCCTAGGATCGGCTGAATATACACCATCAACATCTGTGAAAATTTCACAGGAGTCTGCTTGTAGTGCTCCAGCTAAAGCTACAGCTGAAGTATCAGAACCGCCTCGGCCTAATGTGAGAATATCCCCATCTCCATTAACACCCTGGAAACCAGCCACTACGACAATATTGCCTTTAGCTAGTTCGCCTAATACGCGCTCAGGTTCTACACTAAGAATTTTGCCTTTAGTATAGGCATTATTTGTTTTAATGCCTGCCTGTGAACCAGTTAATGATACTGCTGGATGTCCTAATTTATTAAGAGTCATTGCCAATAAGGCAATGGTTACCTGCTCGCCTGTTGATAATAGCATATCCATTTCACGAGTATATTGATAAGGCTGTCCGACTAAATCCTTGGCTAAGGTTATCAAATCATCTGTAGTATCTCCCATGGCAGATACCACAACGACAACTTTATCTTCAGGTCCTTTTTCACGTAGCACTCTTTGCGCTACTGCCATAATTTTTTCAGTTGTAGCTACTGAACTACCACCGAATTTTTTTACAGTTAAAGCCATTCCCATCCTCCTTTAGCTCAGTTGTTACTGGCAATGATATATATTATTCTCCCTAAAAAAACAAAACCCTCCTAAGAATGGACAAAAAAATATATTATCATAAAAAAGTTTATCTAATGTTATCAAGTTAAACTGTTATGCTGATAATACTTTAATTTCAACTTATTTTCCTATTTGGGTTATGGCTACTAAATTACCAAAAAATACTTGAATTTTAAATAGAGTTTATGTTATTATCGAAGTGTTTACTATGGATGGTATCGTGATGAACCATACCGTAAACAAGCAGGCTTTGATTATATAGTAATAGTATTCAATATTAAAAATTAATTATCCGCTTAGATCTGTGTAATGGACTGAGACGGGAGGTAGCAGGGAAAGCTATGCCTTTCGGACAAGTGCCGTAAGGCTTTTTATTTTGCTCTCCTCCATGGGGTCTGCTAAAAGGATGAAAGGAATGTTTGTGCAGAAACAGATAGTAAGCATCATTGGGGTTAGAAGAGTACATAATAAATGAGGAGGGTAATAACAGTGGAGAAAAAAAAAGTAACAATTCCCCAGCTCAAGGAGCTAAAACAGCAAGGAAAAAGATTTAAGATGGTGACTGCTTATGATTATCTCTTAGCTTCAGTCATTGATAAGTCGCCCATCGAATTAATTTTAGTGGGTGATTCCCTGGGAATGGTAGTGCTTGGTTATGACAGTACAGTGAGCGTAACAATGGATGATATGTTACATCATATTAAGCCGGTGGTGAAAGGCGCTCCTAATACATTAATTATTGGTGATATGCCATTTGGTTCTTATAATGTCAGTATCAATGAAGCCATTGTTAATGCTAACAGGATTATGAAGGAAGGCGGGGCGGATTGTGTAAAGCTGGAGGGTGGGGCAGTCATGGTGGAGACAGTACGCGCCATCGTCAATGCAGGTATTCCAGTCATGGGGCATATCGGACTTACACCCCAGACAGTATCCCAGCTCGGAGGTTTTAAAGTACAGGGTAAAGATGCTGATGCTGCCCTAAAACTGCTCCACGACGCTCAAAAACTAGAAGAGGCAGGGGCTTTTTCCATAGTTATGGAATGTGTGCCGGCACCTGTGACCAAATTAGTCACCGAAAACCTATCCATCCCGATTATTGGTATTGGTGCAGGACCTCATTGCGATGGTCAAGTGCTGGTTACCCAAGATATGCTGGGAATGTTTGACCGCTTTGTCCCGAAGTTTGTAAAACAATATGGGAATTTGAACGGCATAATTATGGAAGCTTTACAGAAGTATGCTACAGAAGTGGATAGTGGTGAGTTCCCTGGACCCGAGCATAGTTTTGCTATGAAGGAAGAAGTGCTTAAAAAACTGTATTAAATAGATATGATGTATTAAGAAAGTTATATCTATATTGTTAGTCTGCCAGAAATGGGTATAGGATATTGCGTGCTTTCTATATAACGCCACGGAGCCCTATACCCCATTCCTGACGATCGTTAGTTATAATAGTTTAACTTATATAGATGAGTTTTGGGGGAGGCAGTTTGTAAATGAATGGGTATACTTGGGTCATTGTGCTGTATGCACTGTTATTAGTTGGTGTGGGGTTTATTATTACAAAACGTGTCAAGGGATCGGTTGACTATTTTGTCGGTGGTCGGAAGTTTGGATCGGCTCTACTTTTTATTACGCTGGTTGCTCCTAATATCGGTGCCGGTTCAACAGTTGGTGTTGCAGGATTAGGATTTAAAGTAGGGATATCGGCTGCCTGGTGGATTGTGGCTTCATCAGTAGGTACTTTTATTTTGGCCTTTGTTGTTGGACCAGTTATTTGGCGATTGGCTAAAGAACATAATTTTTATACCTTAGGAGATTATCTGGATTATCGATATAATAAATATTTTCGTGGATTAATATCGTTGATGATGGCGATTGGTACTGTGGCGATTTTTGCGGGACAGCTTATGGGGATCGCATGGATCTTGTCTGCCGTAGCTGGCATCTCGAAAACAGTAGGCATTTTAATTGGTGCTGTAGTTGTTATTTTATATTTTGGAGCAGGTGGTATGTTGGCTGCGGCATATGTAAATATTATTGAAGCAACGGTAAAGCTCATCGGATTTCTGATTGCCGTCCCCTTTGTTCTTAATTTTATTGGTGGATGGAGTGGTCTTGAGGCTACGATTGTAGGTAATATGGCGGATTCTGTTAAGTCTGCTAGTTATTTTAGTTTTGATGGGGCAGGGGTAAGTACAATTATAGGTTTTTTCCTGATGCTTACGCCATCTTTCTTTATATCCCCAGGCCTTATTGGTAAAGTATATGGGGCAAAAAATAAAAGAACTGTCATTCTTGGCACATGCTTATGCGGGCTTGTCATGTTGGCCTTTGCTCTTATACCACCGTTTCTTGGTATGGCAGCAGCAGCGATTGTTCCTAATTTGACAGAACGTGAACTAGCACTACCTATCGTTATGAAAGAATGTATGCCCTTTTGGGCATCAGCTTTAGCCCTGGCAGCGATTTTTTCCGCTGAGGTTAGCGCAGCAGATGCAGTTCTATATATGATAACTTCTTCTTTTACTAAGGATTTGTACAAAGGATTTATTAAACCGGATATCTCTGATGAAATGCTGTTGAAGAGTAGTCGGGTCGTTGCGGTAGTCGCTGGTCTATTAGGAGTTGGCATGGCGATTGTATTACCTAATATTATTACTGCCTTGTCAATTTTTTATTCTTTAATGTCTGTTTCTTTGACGGCACCCTTACTTTTTGGACTGTTTTCTAAACGACCTAGTACAGCTGCTGCCTTCATTTCTGCAACAGTAGGGGTGGCAGTAGCGGTATTTTTGCATTTTTGGAATGATGGTAAAGGGCTAGGTATACTGAATGGTCAATCAACAGCGATTTTATTGACCATTGTTATTATGATTTTTATGATGTATGCCTTTCCAGCTTCAAAGAAGAATGCTAGCTTCTGATAGTGCTAGAAATATAAAACACGCTTTGATATTTTCAGACAAAGCGTGTTTTTGTTATTACGGAAGGGATCTATACTCGCGCAGATAGTAAAGAGTTAATGCTGTTCCTAACATTGTTCGTCCCTCAAAAGAATCCATAGAAATTTCCAGGATTTTTTCAATACTTTGTTTGCGGAAGAGGACTGTCTTATAATGAACAAACAGTTTTTCCGCTACAGAGCGTAAATTATTATTAATCACAATTAATTCCATAGTATGAAACAGATCCGTACCATTTTTATGATCATATTCAATAATTTTATCAATGGTATTATTGATAAAAAAATCTGCTTCATGGCTACTGATCGATTGAGCTAGTAGGGGGAATAAGCCGCTGTTTGAAAAATGGTAAATACCCAAATCAGGCGATACTTTCATGCCAACTACTACCGTATTACGGGCTTGTATATATCTGTTGGTAAAGTTGTTCATACCTAGTTCACGTTCAGCAATGCCAATAAAAATTGCTATTTCTGGGAAATGGGTGAGGAGCATTGCTTGTAAGTTTTCGGCCATTGCTAATTCGTCTGTCCTGCAATCCTCGGAAGATAAAGGAGTAAAGTTCAAAATACTAATTCCCTGTGATGTTGTTTCCCATGCTATAATATTCGATGCTGCAGAAAGTTTGTCAATGATGCTTATTATGAAACTATGGGATTCCTCAGATACTGCTTGGATAGATTGCTGCTTATAAGTACCAATGCGCAAGAAAAAGAAAGAGAACGACTGGGTAAGGTCGAGATGTAATTGTTTTGCTAGTGCCATTATTTCTTGCCCATTCATTATTTTTCCTGTAATTAAATCGTTAAAAAAGTTCCTACGTTGTTGGCGCATCAAGGCATGATTAGATAGGGGGAGCTTCTTGGCAAGCCGCTCCATTGTACTATCTAATCTTTTTTTTGATACAGGTTTCATAATATAATCTATGGCATTTACTTCAAAAGCATCCAGTGCAAAATCGGTGTAAGCGGTAACAAATACAATGTTTGTATCAGGATTGATTGCCATTAGTTTTTTGGCAACTTGAATGCCATTCATCGTTGGCATATCAATATCACAAAAAATCAGATCAGTACCTTTAGTGGAGATGTACTCTAATGCATTGGTGATATCTGTAAAAGATCCAGTAATTTCAATATCGCTATATGATTTGAGCAAGTGTGCTAAAACTTTCAAAGCTGGTTTTTCATCATCAATTAAAATGGTCTTATACACGGTCATCACTTTCTTTCATAAGGAATTTGAATACTTACTCTTGTCCCCATTTGAAGGTTACTGACAATCTCAATACCATAGCCATATATACGCTTCATTCGTTTGTTAATATTCTGTAGGCCTACACTCTCGTGAGAAAAATTTTCAGTCAAAAGAGTTGCTAGTTTAGTTGGAGGGATGCCGACGCCGTCATCCTCTACTGTGATAAGAATGCCTTCGTCTTGGGGATCAATTGAAATTTTTATGATTCCTCCTTCTGCTTTAGGAAGTAGACCATGTTTTACTGCGTTTTCTACGATAGGCTGTAAAATGAGTGTGGGAACCATAAAATCTAGCGGGACATTTAGATCATAGTGACAGCTTAGTTTTTCCTCAAAACGTGCTTTCTCAATGGCGATATAGGATTGAACAAATTCCAATTCTTTTTCTATGGAAACAAATTGATTCATGTTACTAAAATTAAAGCTGCCTCGTAAGTAATTGCTTAATTCGAGTAGTAAGTCGCCTGCTTTTTCTGGCTCTGTCCAGCAAAAAGAAACAATAGTATTTAAAGCATTATATAGGAAATGAGGTTTGATTTGCGCCTGCAAAAAAGCCATCTCTACATGAATTGCCTGACTGACAGATTTTTTTAATTGCAGAAGTGTTTTTACACGCGCTTTTAGTTCGCTAGTATCAAAAGGTTTTGTCAAAAAATCATTGGCACCTGCTTCAAAGCCTGTCAATATACCAGCAGGAGAATTTTGTGCAGTAAGCATTAGTACAGGCAGGTCGGACAAAGAATATTCTTTCCGGAGGATTTGGCATACTTCATAGCCTGACATTTTTGGCAACATAATATCAAGAATAACAAGGTCGATCTTTTTGTTGTGGGAGAGTACGTTTAATGCTTCCATGCCATTGGTAACGGCAATAATTGAGTGTTTTTCTGCTAATAATGTATTAATCAGCACTTGTAAATTAACATAATCATCATCAACAATTAAGATTGTGAATTCTCCTGTTTGTTCAAAAACGGCAGGAGTGTTAAAGAATTGCTGTTGTAGTTCACTAGACGGTACATTTTTTAGACCTACTTTATGTTGAATTGATGGCTGCTGTTCACTGCTGATTGGCATACTAACGGTGAATTTTGAGCCTTTTCCTAAGGTAGAATCAACAGTAATTTTCCCATTATGTATTTCGACAAGATATTTTGTAATGCTTAAACCAAGACCCGTTCCTCCATACTCTCTTATTAATGATGTATCCACTTGCTCAAAGGATTTGAAAATATCCTCTAATTTACCTTGCGGTATACCAATTCCTGTGTCTTCAACACTTATTTCTATCATATCCTTATTTATATGGGCGGAAAGGGTTATTTGTCCATTTTCCGTAAATTTAATAGCATTTCCTAATAAATTGTAAATAATCTGTACAAAACGGTCCTCATCAGCATAAATAGCAGGAAGGTGATTGGGGATATCGCTTTTAAAGATGATAGGTTTAGTTGCTGCTAAATACTTGGTTATATCAAATACAACCATAATCACTGGGTGTATAGCAATCGTTTTTTTGTTAAGCTTTATATCACCATTTCTTAATTTGGAATAGTCCAATATGTCATTAACAAGAGTAGCAAGCCTTTTACCACTTGCTACAACAATGGATAGATTTTCTTGTTGCTCGTGAGTAAGTGTTCCAGATGCACTTTGCAAAACCGATTCTGTGATATTGATCATTCCATGTAAAGGAGTTCGCAATTCGTGAGAGGTATTGGCCATAAATTCATCTTTGCGTTCATTTAAGGAGATAAGCTGATTGGATAATTTTTCGACTTCAGAAAATGCTGTAGAAAAGCGCTGGGCTACAGCGAATGCTTGGACAAATATAAGAAAGAAGATCGACAATGGGAACATTCCACCGTAACTGTTTTTGACGATGTTCCAATTATACAAAGAATCATAGATAACTATTACTAAAAAAAATGTAGTGCCAATGGCTAACAAAGTAGCACCTGGTTTTTTTCTTATGGCAGCAGTCAAAGTAACCGATATACAATATAATACGATGAGTCCCCAAAATATTTCATAATACAATATGAATCGTGTATAAACATTGATGGGGTATACGATAGCCATTATAGTCAATAATACAACAATGCCAATTGAGAAGTTCCTAATTCGCAAGGAGGATTCTTCAGGATATAGTTCGTGAAGAAATGCTAGTAGGGCGGTGCAGCCCCAATGTATTGTCATATATTCGAAAAAGACTAATTTATGAATGTCAAGAGAGGGAGTTATACTGAGAATCACATATTCACCGTGGAACGCAGTACGAATCATTCCAGCAACAAGCATTAAAGTAAAGTACAGGGCTAATTTATACTTTCTCTGAAAGGAAAAAAAGGGGATGTGATATAATGCCATCATTAATACAGCCCCTAATATAAACACTTCTCGTCTGGAGGCACTTTCTTTTATGGTCACTATTTGCTGGTCGGTTCCAAGAATTATCGAATACCATATACCGCCTCGAGCATAAGTGAAGTTGGATACTTGTACAATGATCTCAAATTCTTCGGAAGCATTTTGAAAAAAACGAATCATGGGCTTGTATTCTGGTGAGGAGGTTGCTTCGCTACTGCCGACTATACCATTTTCAGCAAGAATTACATCATTGATCATTAGTTTATAGGCAGTAGACATAGTCGAAATTTTTAATCCCTTTAAGGAAACCTTGTCATTTACTTTTATTTTTACCCGGTATGTACCATACCCATAGCCTGGCAGACTTTTGTCTTCGACGATATAATTATTCCATATATTTGGGACGGGAAAATATCCGCTGAGAGTATGATTTTTTCCATGAAAATCATCATAGGTTAGCAACTGATTCCAATAAAATTCCCACTCACCATCAAGATTTATCGCACCATCTTTTTTTAGATCCCATTCCGTAAGATCTAAAACCCCATCTTTTACTTGGGGTTCTTTTTTATGCGGCATGGTAGGTGCCGATGTAGTAAATGTTATTAGAGATACTAGGCCGAAAAGAAGGACGACAATTAGAATATATTTTTTATGTAAAGACAATTTCATGAATAGCATCCTCATTTCTATGGTAGATAATCTTCGATAACAATTATAAGCATAAATGCAGATTTACATACTGTTTCAATACTATACCAACTATGAAAAGTAGTGGCAACCCTTTTAATGGAATTTTATATCCACATTATCCAATTGGATAATGTGGAATGCAAATATTTAGACATATGGATAATAGCACAAAAAGGAGAAAAATGGTATAATAGTCCTATAGTGCTAGGACTATAGGACTGTTGTGTTATCAGTTTTTGTCACAGCAGTTTTGTTATCATATAGGGTACAACGAGTTGCTGGAAATTGAATCTGTATATAAAAGTTATTAGATGTTGGTTTTTAAGCATGGTAAGAGGAAAAATTAAATAGGAAAGGCTGGTAAATTTTGTGATTACTGTCATCAGGGGAGTTTTACGCCGACTTTTAAGCCGGATATTTCATTGTTGTGAGAAATGTGGAAAAACTGCAGCAGGCGAAGTTTATCTCAGGAAGGCAGGAACATTAATTTTCAAGTCTGTTTATCTTTGCAAATCTTGTCAGAAGTATTGTTGGACAATTAATATAGTGGGGGAATATTTGAAGGAGGATCGTAGAGTTAAGCGGGATAATAACAAAACTTTATTACTGAAAAGAAAGAAAGCTTAGTTTGCTTGTAAGGAGGACATGCTTTGGCAAGAAGAAAGAAAAAAACGGATACGCGGCAAAGAAAGATAAGTATGCAAACAGAGAATCAGGAGACACGTAGTATTCGAATACCTATGATTGCAGCAAAATACATAGCAGGCACATTGTGTTTACTAACGGTCTTGCTGATGGGAGTTTTTTGTTACTATCGACAGGCCTCACATATGGCTATTGCGGACCAAGCGGAGTTAGAAACTTTGCGGAAGAGTAATGATGTTCAAGTTAATGAAATTGCACAATTATCTAGAGTTACTATCGGTTTGCAGGCTGATATGGAGAGATTGAACTCTCTTGATGCCGAAATACGGCATATTCTTAATAATGAGGATTTGAAAAATACATCACGAGCGGGCTTGATTCGCCCTTCAGTTACTGGCACTAGTCAATACAAGCCACAAGAACAGCTTAATCTGGATGAGCTTAATCATGTAGTCGATGATTTACAGGTAGCAGTTAAAGTGCGTGAACAAAGTTTAGAGGAACTTAAGCAACAATTATTAGATAAACAAAGAAAAATAGCGGCTAAGCCTTCTATCTGGCCCGCGAGAGGGGAAGTTACTTCACGCTTTGGCTGGCGCAGTTTGGGCGGTGGTGAGTATCATCCAGGAATTGATATTGCTAATAATATTGGAACCCCTATTGTTGCTACTGGTGATGGTCAGGTTGTATATAGTGACTGGGATAGCGGTGGTTATGGCAAGCTAGTGAAGATTGATCATAATAATGGTATAGTTACACTCTATGGTCACACTTCTCAAATTGTTGTACATAATGGGGAAAACGTTAAAAAAGGACAAGTTATTGCTTATGTTGGCAATACTGGATATAGTACTGGCCCTCATGTTCATTATGAAGTTAGGGTGAATGGTACTGCTGTTAATCCTGCTAGTTTTTTAAATTGATATAAAAAACTAAAATAAAAGACTAAAATAAAAGACCGTATCAGCTATTAAACTGGACCCTATGTCAAGGACATCTTAAAAAAGCTAGGCTACTAAAAGCTGATTTTTGTATTGCACAGGAGTCAGCTTTTTTAATCCCCACTGATATCTGTAATTGTTATAATAGTCCATATATTCATCAATCATAGATTGCAACTCTTCAAAAGTATTACAC